>NZ_PNFU01000006.1:0-89534 GCF_002871415.1 Microbacterium sp. UMB0228
ATCACCGCCGCCTAAACTAACGACAGCTGATCATCGCAACGAAGCGAAAGACCACCACTCAAACGGACGCGGCCAGTGTCGCCCAGTCGGACGCAGTCTGCATCGTCCAGTTCTATCGCATCACGTCACGCCTTCCGCATCATCTGCACGCGCTACGACGGTACAGCGCGCCCACAACTGTCAGATCGGGCATAGTGCATCGATTGACCTGTCCAACCACGTCATAACTCGACGACTTGCTCAAGCTCGTCCGCCGCTGCCCTGGTCATGCGCGCGTATCGGTCTCGACCGGATCGTGCCCATCTGCCGTCCATCCGCTACCTCGTACCACGGGGTACCTCTCTGTCTGCCGTTCCAGATCGGTCGACGACGTCCTTTCACACGACGATCTGGGTGGCAATCTTGAGCGGAGGCGACCGCTGAAGTAGTAAGTTCTCGCTGTGGGATGCCGTCATTGGGGCGGTCTCGAAGGGGAGCATCGTGGGTGGAGCTGCAGCGGGCTGGTATGCGAATGGACCGGCTTGGGAAACGTACTGGGACGGCACGCAGTGGCTTGATCAGCACCGACAGGTCACATCTCCAAGCAGGATCGACACAGGTCCCATCGACCAGCCGACGACGATGGAGGCGCTTGTAGAACCTCAACCAGAGGCTGCACTCTTCCCGTTCGCCGCATCCGGCGTGATCATCGATATTCGCCCCGAGGGTATACACCTCGAGGGGACCACTTGGCTCGGCCGCGGGCTCGTCGGCGATAAGCCGCGGGTCGTGCCGTGGGATGACCTTTCGACGCTTGAAGTCTTGACCACCGGAATCCGCATCCGCGAGGGCCGCAAAGCGATGCTCATTGGTGTGCCATCCAAGTTGACTGCTCAATCCCCCCTCGTTGTAGAACGCCTTGCACGGGAGTTCGAGACAGCCACAGGCCGGACCCTCTCGACAGGTAAAGTGACGCGCGCCGAGAAGACGGCAGCTGTAGAGGACGTATTCCGAAGGGCACTGTCTCGAAGAGTAGAAACGATCGGAACAGTCATAGAGAGCGGCGATCGCTCCGCAGAAGTCGCGATGTCGCATGCGCTATTGGTGTGGTCCAAATCCCAGAAGATCAAGGGTGGCGTCGAGTTGGCGACTAGTCAGCTGAACGAATTGCGCCGATCAATGGGAGCACACGTCCCCACTATGGTCGGGATCGTCGTCTCCGCGAACTTCTCCCCGAAACTCACGGTGTTCGACGACCGCGTTCATCGGGGTGCGGAGGCGCGCCCGATCGACGCGTTCACGCAGGCGCAGGTGTTCCTGGACGGCCAGGTCCAGGTCACGTCACGCCCATCGATGACAGCAGGTCTCATCGGGTCGGTGCTTCCGGGCACCGCCCTCCTTCCCGCGTTGGCGTTCGGAAAGAAGGAGAAGACGGATACTCGACAAGCCGAGTTCCACGTCGGCTCCCGCGAGTGGACTTTCTCAATGAACATCCCGGTTCAGAGCGTTGGGTCTGCTCGATCGATCGCTCAGCGGATCAATGCGATCGCGGACGGGATGGAGCGAGACGCTCGCTCGTCGCAGGTCTCTTCGTCGCCCCCGGCGACGCCATCACCGAGCGACGATGCCGACCTCACCAGTCAGATTGAGCGCATTGTGGCCCTCGAACGTTCAGGCGCAATCACGGCGGAACAGGCCACGGCGATGAAGGCACGGGTAATCGGTCTTTAGGGCGGCGTCCTCCGCCCTAAAAAGGCTCTGCGCTGCGACGGCGCCGACCCGCGTCATCACGCCGGGAGAACGCTTTCCGCGTCCTCGACCTCTGCCCTCCATTTTGAAACGCCCCCACGCGATAATAACGTCGGCAAACCGCGGAGCCTGGCGGCGGTGCGGATCAGGTGAACACGACGGATCCACTCGCGTCCAGCGCTGATTGAGCCGTCATCGTTTACGCCGCCCTTGAACGCCGCCATCGGCTCCCGCGAGAAGTCGAGAGCGGTGGCTCTCCTTGGCTGAAGGCGCGCGAAAATAGCAGCCAGCCATTACCCACCTCTCAAACGACCGATGTCTCCGGATACGGCGGTGAGGTGGCTGAGGCCGCTCGTGCGCATGTCGGCGTCGACTGCGGCAGGCACAGCGGTCGTGTCGCCCACGGCCAGCCCGGGAAGGAGGCCCGCACCGGGCTCCGGGAGTCGGGTGGCGCGCTCGACGAACGACCGGCGGAGGTCAGCAGCGAATCCGAAGACGCCCGGTGCAGACCGTTCCACCGCTCCCGCGGTGACGAAGACGACGAGGGCCGCCCGCTCCCCCGCATCCGTTTCCGCACTCTCTCCGGTCACCCGAACCTGCGCACCGAGGACGAACCCCTCCGCTTCCTCGATGCCGATGCGCACTGGACCGACCGCCGGCGCCACGGCCCCGGGCGCACCGATGCCCCGCAGCTGCACGTCCATCCACAGACGCCCATCGCGTCCCACGGACGCCGACGACGAGACTTCACCGACCGCTTCGACGGCTCTGCCTCCCCACGCGTGCACGGCGTCACGGTCCGCGGACTGTGCGAACACGGTGAACGCCACGGCCGCCGCCGTCGCGAGAACCACGATGGCCAGTCCCCCGATCGTCGCGACTGCGCGGCGCCGGATCGCGAGCGCGGCGCCGATGATCCCCGCGGCCGCCAGGCATCCACCCGCCACCCACCCCGCCGCTCCCGGCATGAACACGCAGACCAGGGCCACACCCCAGGCACCGACCGCCACCGGGAGCAGGCGCAGATCACGCGTCACGCCGATCCCCCGCTCGGAGCCCGGGGACGAACGCGGCAGCTCCTGCATCCGATCAAGCTAGAGTCGCGCCGATGCCCGCTCCGCCCGCCGCGACCACCGCCGCCGACCTGCGATCCCCAGCGAGAGGAACTGCTCACACGCGCACCCCGTCTCGCAGCCCCTCCAAGACCTTCTCCCCGATCCCCGGTACCGCCAGGAGGTCGTCCACCGTGCGGAAGCGACCATTCTCCTCGCGCCACGCGACGATGCGCTCGGCCAGCGCCGGCCCGATTCCCGGAAGCTGTTCCAGAGCCGTCTGATCCGCCGTGTTGAGATCGACGGTACCGTCGCCGGGAGGCCCGGACGAGGGGTCGGCGACGGCACCCACGACCGGCACGAGGATCTGCTCCCCGTCCTCGACCCGTCGGGCGAGGTTGACCCCCGCGAGGTCGGCGGCATCCGTCGACCCGCCCGCGGCCGCGAGAGCGTCGACGACCCGGGAGTCGGCGCGCAGGACGTACAGGCCCGGGCGCTCGACCGCCCCGAGCACATGCACGTAGATCTCCGCGGGCGCGGGCTCGGGCTCGACCGACGCCGAGCTCTCCGCGAGCGGGACCGCATCGACGGACGACGGTTGGCCGCGCACCAGCCCGAGGCCGACGGCCGTGGAGAGCGCGACGATCGCCAGCACGACCGCCGCACCGAGGCCGAGGCGGAGCCCCCGACGAGGCGGAGGAGGTGGAGGCGGGGACGAGGTCATCCGGTCACACTATGCGCCCGCTCCGCCCCTTCCCGCCCCCGAAGCCAGTGCCCGTGGAAAGACACTCAGAAGGGACTCGTCGTGGAGGACAGCCGTTCCCGGTCGCGACGTGAACGCGACATCATCCCTTCGCGTCCGGGTCCACGGAACCGCGGAGCACCCCCGTGGCTCAGCCCTTGACGACGATGCTGACGATCTTCGGGGCTCGCACGACGACCTTGACGATCTCGCGATCGCCGATCGACCGGATGACCCGCTCATCGGCTCGCGCCAGCGCCTCGAGCTCGGCCTCGCCGATGCGTGCCGGCACCTCGAGCTGCGCGCGCACCTTGCCGCCGATCTGCACGACCGCGGTGACGGTGTCCTCGACGAGCAGCGCCGGATCGGCGGAGCGCCACGACACGAGTCCGACGGACGGCTCGTGTCCCAGGATCTCCCACATCTCCTCCGCGGTGTGCGGGGCGATGAGGTCGAGCATGACGGCGATGGTCTCCGCCGCCTCACGGACGGCGGGGTCGGCAGCACCGGCAGCGCCGTCGATCGTCTTGCGGGTCACGTTGACGAGCTCCATCAGACGGGCGACGAGCACGTTGAACTTCGTCTGCTCGACCAGCGCGGGCGCCTCGGCGAGCAGCTTATGCGTCGCACGGCGCAGCGCCGCGTCGCCTCCGTCGAAGACGACGTCGACGGGGCTGGCGACCTCGTGCGCGATCCGCAGGGCGCGCGCGAGGAACTTCTGCGCACCGGTGGTCGACACGTCCGCCCAGTCCTTGTCGTCCTCCACCGGACCGGCGAAGGCCAGACCGACGCGGAGCGCGTCGGCACCGTGGGCGTCGAGCTCCTCCTGGAACAGCACCAGATTGCCCTTGCTCTTCGACATCTTCTGTCCGTCGAGCAGCACCATGCCCTGGTTGATCAGGTTGGAGAACGGCTCGGTGAAGTCGATCAGCCCCATGTCGAAGAGCACCTTCGTGATGAAGCGTGCGTACAGCAGGTGCAGGATCGCGTGCTCGACACCGCCGATGTACGAGTCCACCGGGGCCCAGCGCGCCGCCTGGGCGGGGTCGAACGCCACCGTGTCGCTGTTCGGCGACAGGAACCGGAGGAAGTACCAGGAGCTGTCGACGAAGGTGTCCATCGTGTCCGGATCGCGCAGCACCGGGTCGCCGGTCTCCGGGTCAGTCGTCCGCACCCAGCTCTCGGCGCCGCCCAGCGGGGACGTCCCCTTCGGCTTGAGGTCGAGGCCCTCGACGCTCGGCAGCTTGACCGGCAGCCGGTCCTCCGGCACCGGGACGATACGGCCGTCCTCGGTGTGGAGCATCGGGATCGGGGTCCCCCAGAACCGCTGACGCGAGATCAGCCAGTCGCGCAGGCGGTAGTTCTTCGCCGCCCGACCCGTCCCCGTGGCCTCCAGCTGCTCGATGGCGCGCGCGATAGCGTTGCGCTTCGACAGTCCGTTCAGCGGACCGGAGTTGATCATGCGCCCCTCGCCGGTGAGCGCGACGCCGGTCTTCGCCGGGTTCTGCTCGTCGAGCGCGGCGTCCGCATCGATCGGGACGCCGTCCTCGTCCACCTCGATGACCGGCATGGCACCGGTGACCGGAGCGGTGGTGTCGACGACGACCTTGACCGGCAGGTCGAACGCGCGTGCGAAGTCGAGGTCGCGCTGGTCGTGCGCCGGGACCGCCATGACGGCGCCGTGCCCGTAGTCGGCCAGCACGTAGTCGGCCGCCCAGATCGGCAGCTTCTCGCCGTTGACCGGGTTGATCGCGTAGCGGCCCAGGAACACGCCCGTCTTGGGACGGTCGGTGGACTGCCGATCGATGTCGGTGGTCTTCTGCACCTCGGCCAGGTAGGCCTGGAAGCGCTCGCGCACCTCGGGCTCGGCCTCCGCGGCGATCTCGGCGGCCAGGTCGCCGTCGGGCGCCACGACGAAGAACGTCGCACCGTGCAGGGTGTCGGGGCGCGTCGAGAACACCGTCACCGGCTCCTCGCGCCCCTCGATGCGGAAGTCGACGTCGGCGCCGACGGAGCGGCCGATCCAGTTGCGCTGCATCTGCAGCACCTTGTGCGGCCAGAACCCCTCGAGCTGGTTCAGGTCGTCCAGCAGGCGGTCCGCGTAGTCGGTGATGCGGAAGTACCACTGGGTGAGCTTCTTCTTGACGACCTCGTAGCCGCAGCGCTCGCAGCGCCCGTCCACGACCTGCTCGTTGGCCAGCACGGTCTGGTCGTTCGGGCACCAGTTGACCGGGCTCTTCTTCCGGTACGCCAGGCCCCGCTCGTACATCTTCAGGAACAGCCACTGGTTCCAGCGGTAGTACTCGGGGTCGGACGTGTGCAGCACCCGGCTCCAGTCGAAGGAGACGCCGTACTGCTGGAAGCCCACCTTCTGCTGCGCGATGTTCTGGTACGTCCACTCGCGCGGGTCAGCACCCTGGCGGATCGCGGCGTTCTCCGCCGGCAGCCCGAAGGAGTCCCACCCGATCGGGTTCAAGACGTTGTGGCCCCGGTGACGCCAGAAGCGGGCGACGATGTCGGAGTAGAGGTAGTTCTCCGCGTGCCCCATATGCAGGTCGCCGGAGGGGTACGGGAACATGGCCAGCACATAGCGCCGCGGCCGGGTGTCGTCGTCTCCGCCCGTGAGGAACGTCTCGTGCTCCGCCCAGTACTTCTGCCACTTGGCCTGGATGGCGTGCGGCGAGGAGAACTCCTCGTCGACGGGAGCGGTGGACATGTTCTCGGACAACGAACGCACGACCAATCTGAAGGGAAAAACGGGATCAGTTCAGGATATCGGAACGCCAGGTGGCGGGCATTTCCGCGCCCAGCGCCGCGAGCGGGGCGCGGGCCTTCGTGGCGACCTCACGCACCTCGGCCGCGGGCACCGATCCCCACGTGATCCCGCCACCGGCGCCGACGAACGCCGCCTCCTCGTCCACGACGATGCTGCGGATGACCATCGCGAGATCGAGAGCACCGTCGACGCCGATGTAGCCGAAGCAGCCGGCGTAGACGCCGCGAGGGGCGCCCTCGAGGTCGTGCAGCTGCGTCATCGCCGACAGCTTCGGTGCTCCGGTCATGCTTCCGGCGGGGAACGCCGCCTCCAGCAGCGCCCCGACCGTGATCCCCTCCGCGGCCGTGCCGCTGACCGTGCTCACGAGTTGATGCACGGCCGGATAGGTCTCGACTTCCCAGAGGCCTTCGACGCGGATCGACCCCGGAACGCAGACCCGGGAGAGGTCGTTGCGCATGAGGTCGACGATCATGACGTTCTCGGCCCGCTCCTTCGGATCCGCGGCGAGTTCTGCGGCGAGCGCGGCATCGGTCGCGGCATCGGCGCCCCGAGGACGCGTGCCCTTGATGGGACGGGTGCGGATGACGCCACCGCCGGCGTGGAGGAACTGCTCAGGGCTGGCACTGAGGAGCGCACGTCCCCCGATGCGCAGGAATCCCCCGTGGTGCGCCGGCGTCGCCGCCCGGAGCCGCCCGTACACCGCGACGGGGTCGTGGACCCCGGGCACGGTGAACCGCGTCGTGAGGCAGAGCTGGTAGGCGATCCCGGCGTGGATGAGGTCGCGGCAGCGGTCGATGAGCTGCTCGTACGCGGCGGGAGTGTGGCGGGCCTCGGCGACGTGTCGGTCCTCCAGCACCCGCGGCGTCGGCGCCTCGGAGCCGGCGTCGCGCAGAACGGACTGCAGCCAGCGCTCCCCCTCACCGCTCTCCTCCTCCGCGGCCAGCAACCACAGGCGGTGCGCGGCGTGATCGACCGCTACGGCCGTGGTCACGCGCAGCCACGTCCGGGCTTCCGGCTCCGGCTCGGTGGCGACCGGAGCTCCCGCGCGGGCGGCTCCGCTCTCGTAATCACGCCAGCCCACCCATCCCCCGCGGAACGGCGGCATCCCGGCCTCGACGGACCCGGCATCCAGGCGCACGTCCTCCGGAAGCGGCTCCGCCACCCCGGTGCCGAGGAAGCTCCATCCCTCGGCGGCGTCAGCGCCCGCATCGAGCCAGAACACGTCCGCGTGCCGCTGCGCGAGCACCGCGAAAAGCCGCTCCGGCGCCACCCAGGACGGCAGGGCTCGGGGGGTCAGGCGGTCGGGCACCTTTCCAGCCTAGGACCCGGCTGCTCCCGTATCCTCATGGGGTGGACGACCTCCTGCTCTGGCTCCTCGACACCGTGCAGTCGATCGATCCGGTCACGCGCACGCTGGTCGCAGGTCTCGCCGTCATGCTGGAGACGAGCATCCTCATCGGCCTCGTCGTCCCCGGCGACACGATCGTCATCATCGCCTCGATGGGGGTCGCCACTCCCCTCGAGGGCATCGCGATGGGCGTGGCCGTCGTCGTCGGCGCCCTCATCGGCGAGAGCATCGGCTTCTGGCTCGGCCGCTGGCTGGGCCCCTACATCCGTGCCTCCTGGCTCGGACGGCGGATCGGCGAGCACAACTGGGTGCGCGCGGAGAACTACCTGGCCCGACGCGGCGGCATCGCCATCTTCCTCTCCCGCTTCCTCCCGGTCCTCCATTCCCTCGTCCCCCTCACGGTGGGGATGAGCGAGTACCCCTACCGGCGCTTCCTGGCCTGGACGACCCCGGCCTGCATCATCTGGGCCTCGGCGTACGTGAGCGTCACCTCGCTGGCGGCCGGGAGCTTCCGCGAGCTCGTTGACCGCGTGCACTTCGCGGGCTACCTCTTCGTCGGAGTCATCGCCCTGTTCCTCGTGCTCGCCTACCTGGGCAAGCGGCTGCTGCACCGTCTCGAAGCTCGTCATCTGGAGGCCCCGGCGGCGGAGTCCGACGCCGACATGAAAGACTGAGGCAATGGCCCCCGCACCCCCGGCGCCCAGGATCCACTGGTTCGCCCGTCTCGAGCACCGCCTGCACGTGTGGCGCGAGGGACGAGCGCGCCGCCGCGGCCGGAGCGCCACCGTGCTGCCCTTCCCGGGCTACGGCGGCCCCGGGTGGGTCCGTGTTCTCGGTCGCGTGCTGATCGTCCCGCCGCAGCGCCGAGGCCGCGACGGGGAACCGGCGAGCATCCGCGGCTGGCGCAGCTTCGTCGGCATCCCCGTGGGTTTCGCCTCGGTCGACGTGCATGTCGGCGACAGCACGCATCGGGTGGTCGCCGACCGCGGCGGCGTCATCGACACCGTCATCCGCGCCGACCTCGAACCCGGCTGGCAGACCTTCACGATCACCGTCGAGGGACAGGAGCCGATCGAGGCGCGGGCCTTCGTCGTCGCGGAGAGCACCCGGTTCGGCGTCGTCTCCGACGTCGACGACACGGTCATGGTCACGGCGCTCCCCCGGCCCTTCATCGCCTTCTGGAACTCGTTCGTCGTCGACGAGCACGCCCGCATCCCGGTCCCGGGGATGGCCGTGCTGCTCGACCAGCTGCTCCGGCAGCACCCGGGGGCTCCGATGGTCTACCTCTCCACCGGCGCCTGGAACGTCGCCCCCACGCTGTCGCGGTTCCTCGGTCGTCACCTCTTCCCCGCCGGCTCGCTGCTGCTGACCGACTGGGGCCCCACGCACGATCGCTGGTTCCGCAGCGGGCGCGACCACAAGCTCACGAACCTCCGGCGACTGGCCACCGAGTTCCCCGACGTCAAGTGGCTCCTGATCGGCGACGACGGTCAGCATGACGAGGCGATCTACACGCAGTTCCAGGAGGAGCACCCGGATTCGGTCGCGGGTGTCGCGATCCGGCGGCTGCTGCCTGCCGAGGCGGTGCTCGCCGGCGGCCGTGCCGAGATGGAATCCCATGACGCGGACGAGGTGCCGTGGGTGAGCGCCGAGGACGGCGCGGGCCTGCGCGACCAGCTCGGCGACGCCGGCATCCTGCACTGACATGATCCTCACCCGTGACGACTGGCTTCGGCGCGAGGACGCGCATCGGGAACGAGCCGACGCGCTGACCGCCTCGCACCGAGACCGTGTGGCGCGCGGCGAGAAGCACCCGGTGTGGGACTTCCTCTTCACCTACTACGGCTACAAGCCCGCGCAGCTGCGCCGCTGGCACCCCGGAGCGGGTGTGGAGCTGGCGGACGCGTCCGAGCGGGTGGCATGGCGCTGGTACGCCCCCGGGGTCACCCCCGACGGCGTGACGCCGGATGCCGAGCGCTTCGCCGCCGAGAAGCCCGAGCTCGCTCGCCTCGTCGCCCTCATGCTGCGCCGCACGGGTTCCCGTCCCGGGCAGTTCGGCTGCTTCGGTCTGCACGAATGGGCGATGGTCTACCGCGCCGCAGAGCATCGGCATGCCGTCCCCCTCCGGCTGGGGCAGGCGGGCACGGATGCCGTGGTGGAGTCACACGATCTCCGCTGCACGCACTTCGACGCCTTCCGGTTCTTCACTCCGGAGGCGGTGCCTCGCAACCGGGCGGCGTTGACGAGAGAGGATCAGCCCCTCCTCGAACAGCCCGGCTGCCTGCACGCCGGCATGGACCTGTACAAGTGGGCGATGAAGCTCGGCCCGCTCGTTCCCGGAGAGCTGCTGCTGGACGCGTTCGAGCTGGCGCGCGACATCCGGCTGCTCGACATGCAGGCCGCCCCGTACGACCTGTCGGCGTGGGACGTCGAACCGGTACGCATCGAGACGCCGGAGGGCAAGGCCGAGTACGTCCGGCGCCAGCGTGGTTTCGCGGACCGTGGCGCCGCCCTCCGCGCCTCCCTCCTCACCGCCTGGCTCGGCCCGGACGAGCGCGCCGCCGCCTGAGCGTCAGCCGGCGGCGCAGTCCCCGCAGACGGCCCACGACGACGACGCTGCGGCGAGCTGCAGACGCAGGGTGAGCACCCGGGTCGCCGCGTCCTCCAGACGCTCGGCGGGCAGCGTCCCGGCGTCGACCGCCGCGGTAATCCCCGCGGCCATGTCGGTCGCGGTCTGGGCGGTGGACCCCGCGATCATGAGCACGAGGTCGTTGCCGGCCGCGACTGCGGCGACACCGTTCGCGACGGGGTCGGCGTACGCCGGGTCCCCCGAGGACAGCAGCATGCCGAGGTCGTCCGTCACGGCCACGCCGTCGAAGCCGAGCTCCTCCCGCGCGATGCGATGCCACTCCGCGGAGAGCGACGCCGGTCGGGAGTCCACGGCGGTGTACACGAGATGGCCGTACATGAGCACCGAGGCACCGGCGTCGATACCGGCGGCGAACGGGACGGCGTCCGTCTCACGCCAGGCGGCCTTCGTCATGCCGGTGCTCGGGATCACGTGATGGGAGTCGCCCGGCGCCGCTCCGTGCCCGGGGAAGTGCTTGAGCGTGGACGCGACGAAGTGCTCCTGGGCCGTGGTCGCCGCCACGGTGCGGTCGGCGGCACTCTCCGGATCGGTGCCGAGGGCCCGCCCGAAGATGAACGAGCCGGGGTCGGCAGGGACATCGGCGACCGTGCCGAAGTCGACGGTGATCCCCGCGCGGGCGACGAGCGCGCCGCGGGCCGCGAAGGCTGCCGAGGTCTCGGCGACCGGACGGCTCTTCAGGGTCGTCGACGCCGGGAAGGTGTCCCAGGGCAGGCGCGAGACGATGCCGCCCTCCTGGTCCACGGCGATCAACGGCGGGAGGGCGGGGTCGACGGTCAGCGCCGCCGTCAGTGTGCGGAGCTCTTCCTCCGTGGCCGGGATGTTCCCGCCCATGAGGATGAATCCGCCGAGCCCCGACTGCATGTAGGCACGCAGCGCCGCCGGATCGGTCCCGCCGATATGTCCCATCACGATGGATGACGCCTGCTCCGCGGTGCTCATGTCCGCGACGAGAGCGGCGGCCTGCTCTCGGACCGCGCCGGGCTCTGCGGCCTGCACCGATACCGCCTCAGCGGACTCGGCGCTGGACTGCGCGACGGCCGACAGCGAGGCGCCACCGGCAAGGGCGACCAGGACGAGCGCGGCGCCGGCACCTCGCCGTGCCCGGCGCCCGAGTGACCGACTCCGCTTCATCGCCCTCAGCGCGCGAGCGCCTCGACGATCGGCACCGAGGTCTCCTCGTCGCCGTTGCCGAAGCGGATCGTGCGCCCGATCGTGCCCGGGTCCTCCAGGGTCGCGACGATCACCGCCGCGACGTCGGCGCGGGAGACCTCGCCGCGCCCCTCCGGATCGATGCGGATGCGACCGGTCGGGTCATCGAAGGTCAGCGTGCCGGGGCCGAGGATCGTCCCGTCGAGGTCGGAAGCGCGCAAGTGCTCGTCTGCGGCCCACTTCGCGTCGGCGTACGGGAAGAAGGAGTCGCCCTCCGGCACGCCGTGATCGGCCGTGGAGCCGATCCACGACACCATGACGTAGCGTCGCACGCCCGCGCGCTCCGCCGCGTCCATGGTCCGCTCCGCCGCGTCGCGGTCGACCGCGTACGTACGCTCCGGGCTCCCGCCTCCGGCACCCGCCGACCACACCACGGCATCGTGTCCGCGGAGGATCTCGGTGAGGGCGTCGATGTCCATGGTCTCGATGTCGGCGACGAGCGCGATCGCGCCGCCGTTCTCCACCTCCGTCACGTGATCGGGGTTCCGGATCACCCCGGTGACCTCGTGACCGCGGGCGACGAGGAGCGGGGCGAGCAGCAGGGCGATGCGGCCGTGGCCGCCGAAGACGAGGATGCGCGACATGTCTTCACCCTACGCGCCTCGACTGACGTCAGCCCGGGGTCTGCGAAGTGTCGATGACGAAGGCCTGCGGATGCGAGGGGAGGTACCGCACGACGACGGGCGTCCCGGTCGGGATCCACGCGTCACGGTCCGGGTACACGGCGGGGGTGAAGAAGTCGCTCTCCAGCGTGTACTCGGTGCCGTCGGCCGCCGTGAACGTCACCCAGTCCCCGTCGACCGTACCCGTCGTGGGACGACCGTTCTCGAAGATGTACGCGCGGGTCACCGGGACACCGGTCAGGCTCAGGATCCCGATGATGAGGGAACCGAGCATCACGAAGGCCAGGACGCGGAAGAACACGCGGACCACGGAGCCGCCGATGTTCCCCCTGGATCGCGTGCCCGCCGGAACAAGGCCTTCCCGCTCACGGACAGCCCGCAGCGAGCCGCCTCCGGTCGTGCCTCGCGCGGAGACCGCGAACAGCCCGAGGATCGAGAACGCCGCGATGAAGACCATCGCATAGCCGTGCGCGGCGGGGAAGTTCACCAGCCACATCAGCGTGTCGAGGGGGTTCATCGTGCCGCCTCCTTCTCGAGGGTGACGGCGACCGTGCGCGGGTCCTCCCGCCGGTAGAACGCCCAGATCGGTGCCCCTACCTGCAGGCGCGACACGGCCTGCGGGTAGACGAACACGGTGGTGTCGGCCTCCCACGGCTCTGCTCCCTCGGGGGCCACGAGCACCTTCAGCGCAAGCTCGCTCTGCCCCTCACGGCGCCGTCCGGTCGGACGCACCTCGACGACGGACGCGGGCACCTGGGTCCCCGTCGTACGCGCGCGGACCTGGGACGGGTCGATGAGGCCCCGGTCGATGCGCCACTGCAGCATCGCCTCTCGGACGCTCGGGTCGCTGAGGTCGGCGAGCTCGACCGTGTCGGGGTCGTCGACGTTGTAGCGGACCGGGACGGGCTGCCCCACCTGCAGCGCTCCGACGTCACCGGCGTCGAGCAGCATGCGCAGCTGTCCGATGAAGTCGTCGCCGACGCTGGGACTGACCCGGATGAACAGGTCGTACTGGGGCACGTCGTTCACGGTCACGCCGGTGCGCGACATCTCGACGACGGCGCCGACGCCGATCTGCGTCGGCCCGCGGACCTTCTTGCGCCGCGCCAGACCCGACATCGATCCGCCGAAGGTGAGCAGCAGGCCCCAGGCGACGCCGATCACGATCGGTCCGCCCAGGCCGTCACCGCTCGCGAAGGGGAGGATCGACTCCCGCTGGTTCACGCCGAACAGGCCTTCCCCCACCCACACCACGAGCCACGCGGAGAGCAGCAGCCAGACGACGGTCAGGATGATGCGCAGCATGCCTCCCAGCGTATCCACAGGACGCGCCGGACGACGAAACGGTCAGGACGAGACCACGGCTCCCGTCTTCGCGAGCGCCCGGACGACACCGGCCGCAGCGGCCCGCCCCGCCCTGTTCGCGCCGATGGTGCTCGCGGAGGGGCCGTACCCGACGAGCTGCACCCGGGGGTCGGCCACCGCCGTCGTACCGCGGCCGCCGCGGTCGAGCTGGATCCCACCCGCGGCACTGCGCAGGTGGAGCGGGGCGAGGTGGCCGATGGCCGGCCGGAACCCCGTCGCCCACAGGATCACGTCCACCCGCTCGAACGATCCGTCGGCCCAGCGCACGCCGTCGGGTTCGATGCGTTGGAAGAGCGGGCGACGGTCGGCATACGCGCCGAGGCGCTCCGCTTCCCGTTCCTGGGGGCGCAGCATGAGACCCGTGACACTGACCACGCTCTCCGGGGGCAGCCCGGCCGCCACCCGCTTCTCGACGAGCGCGACGGCGGCGGCACCGGCCTCCGGCGTGAAGTCGTCGTCGCGCCAGACGGGCGGGCGTCGGGTGACCCACAGGGTCTCGGTGAGAGGGGCGAGGGCACCGAGGAACTGCACGGCGGACGCACCGCCGCCGACGACCAGCACCCGCTTGCCGCGGAAGTGCTCCGGGCCCGGGTAGTCGACGGTGTGGAACTGCTCCCCGAGGAACGTCTCCATCCCCGGGTAGTGCGGGACGAAAGGCTGCGTCCAGGTGCCGGTCGCATTGACGAGGGTGCGGGTGCGCCACTCCCCCTCCTCCGCCTCGACGAGGAGAACACCCGCGTCGTCGCGAACCCGACGGACGTGGACCGGCCGCAGCACCGGAAGGTCGTGCGCCTCCTCGTAGGCGGCGAAGTACGCGGGCACCACGACGTTCGCCCGACGCACGTCTCGAGGCGGCGGGGTGTCACCGGGAAGCTCGGCCACCCCGTGTACGTCACGCATCGTGAGGGCGTCCCACCGGTGCTGCCATGCTCCTCCGGCCCGCTCGTCGGCGTCTACGACGAGGTGCTCCACTCCCCGACGCCGCAGATGGAACGACGCGGACAGTCCGGCCTGGCCGGCACCGATTACGAGGCTGTCGAGGATGTCCACGATGGATCGAACGCTCGGGCGTGGATGGATGTTCCGGGCTCCACGACGCGCCCGGGCGGCCCGCCCCGATTGGTGCGGATGCCGAATCGTGTAGTAGTGTTTTCACGTTGCCCGGGGTTCCCGGAGCAGCGTCTGGGCCTGTGGCGCAGCTGGTAGCGCACCTGCATGGCATGCAGGGGGTCAGGGGTTCGAGTCCCCTCAGGTCCACGAAAAACCCCTGGTGATCCAGGGGTTTTTGCGTTTCTGAGGAGCACCGTTTCGAGGCCGCTCACGACTTACTCACGATTTTTCGACGAGTTCTAACCATCTCGGACGAAAAGCAACGAGCGCCCACGTGCTGAGCATGCTGAGCTGCCAGTGTATCCTCACCGGCGACTTGCGCCGTGCGATGCGGCCTCGAGAATCTGGGGGGCTCTGGCCGCCCCACTCGCGCACCCTGCTATGAGGCCACGCTAAGGATGAGACGCTCCGCCAACCCCGACAGTGTCGTAATCGCTGCGGATGCCACAGCTATCAGGATCACCGCGTATGTCGCGACTATTGAGCGCGGCAATTTCTCAGACCAGGCGTAGAACAGTACCCCAGCGGCAGCGCAAAAACTGCACACTGCCGCAGCCACTTGCGCGAAAGCCATTCTCACGAATGCGATTGGCTCCTCGCTGGGGCCAGCGTTAGAGAATACCACCGCCACAAGGATGGGAATTATCACGATTCCGAAGAATGCTGTCCATCCTAACCTTTTGGTCAACCGTGCAATATTCTGATGTGCAGTATTCCGATGTGCAGAATCACTCGTTTCGACCATAGGGCGAGAATATCGCTATATGCTTCGGGCGGGGCGTTCCGATGATCTTGCGCAGGCGCCGTGACATGACGAAGGCGGCGCGGCTCACTCCAGCGGTACCTCGGCACGGCCTCACGAGGTCACGTTCGTGAATGTCCCGTCACACGACCGAAACACAACAGCCGCCGGGGTCAGCATTCCACCCCGGGGCGAGCAGGAACACCAGTAACAGCACCAGGGCTCGGAACGGCGAAGGACGACGCTGCGACGACGCCACCTGCACCGCCCACGGGCTGGCTCCTAGCGATGACCGAAGTGTGTGCCCGAAACGCGTGCTCGTTCGCTGACTTCAAGGGTCAGTTCATCCTGTGATACCCGAGTGCAGATGGCGTTGTACAGGCCGGCTACTACAGTCTCGCCTTGTCTGCATGACACCACGAGGGCGTCGAGGGCGAAGCGAGACTCGGCTCGATCGCTCTGCAGAAGGCGGATAACAGGCCCTCCGTCAATCTCGATTTCTGCAGGAGCACCCTTGAGGTTCACCGTGCAGATGTCGCCATGGCATGAACTGACAACCGACGCAGCATTGACGCTACATCCAGTGAGGGATGCCGTGACCGCACTCAACATGAGCACTACTCCGGCAGGAAGACCGATGGAACGCAACCTGAGACCTCTTTCGAAAGACGGTAATGACTATAATTTCAGTTTCTGGATGGCTGGTCCCATCTCCTGCGAGGAAGACAGGGCGACCATTGGTCACTCAGGCGGTGAGGGATGGTCCTGCTCCTGGGTGGACCCGTCGGGCGGGGGTGTTCCGATGATCTTGTGCAGCGCCGCGACATGACGCGAATATGCGGCGCGGCCCTCATCGGTAATCCGCACCCACGTGCGCGGCCGTCCGACGCCTCGGGCCTTCGACACGCTCACGTATCCGGCTTCTTTTAGCACCGTGAGGTGTTTGCTCGCAACGGAGTCCGCGACTCCCAGCAGATCGCGGAGCACGGCGAACTCCGCCTGTTCCGCCGAGTTGAGGTAGGCGCAGATCTGGAGGCGATTCGGCGAATGAATCACCTCGTCCGTATCGATCATGCGGCCTCCAAAAGCGTCTTGCGGATTCCGACGTCGATGCGCCATTCGGCGAACGCCCACACGGGCCCCACCAGTGCGCCGAGCACCCACTGGGCCCAACCCCAGCCATAGAATTCGCTCCAGACGGTCCCAAGCATCAGCAGCACTAGGTAGACACCGATCGCAGCCACCAGCCACCCCACCGTGGAACCGCGAACCGCGCTCAACTGCATCCGGTCCGAGATCTTCACTCCCGTCACCCGTGTCTTCAGCCATGTCACAACCGGGGCGATAGCCGCCAAGGCCAGCGCGATGACCCAGAACGCCTTCGTTGCAAAGACCACGGAGAAGGCCGCCCCCCAGATGACGGCGGTGAGCACGTACACCCACCACGGCGACACCACATGTTGCAATGCCCGGGATGCGGCCCGAGTCCCCAGCAGAAGCAGCGCATTCGGATCGATGTCTCGACCCTGACGGTCGTCGTGGTCCCCGTTCCCCAGCGATTCTCTTTCCATGCCGGAAACATAACAGCAACATCGAATACTTTCCAACTTGGAAAACCCGTAGACTCGGAGCTAACGTGTTACGCATCATCAGCATAGTGCGGCGACTTGGTTCGCCCAGGAGGAAGCATGACGAAAAGCACCGATGGCCAGAACCACTCGGCCGGCGCCCCGGAAGAGCCACTCATGGCGTTTCATCGACTGGCGCGCCTGCGCCCTGGTTATCGGTGGTGGAGCCCTCTCGTCACTGGGATCCTCGGAATCACTGTCTTTGCTCTCCTCATCGCCGCCTTCATCGCTGCAGAGATGCAGGTCGGCTCCACCCTGGGCTCGGATGGGGAGGTCTCGGAGATGCCCGCCACGACGCGGATCGCCGACCCGGAGAACCCGATGATTCTGGTCATCACGGTCGTGCCGATTATTCTGATGCTTCCGGCGCTCTTCTTCGCCTCCAGGCTCGTTCAGGGCCGCGGCGTCGGGTACCTGTCGTCCGTCACCGGCCGGCTGCGCATGAGATGGCTCGGGGTGAGCGTCATCATCGCCGCGAGCGTCCTCCCCATCGTGTTGTTGGCCGCTCTGGGGCTCCGGCTGGCCATGGGCGCGCCTACCCGCGTCGACTTCACCCATCCGAACGTCTGGTTGCTGAGCGTTCTCGTAATCGTGTTGATCCCGTTCCAAGCAATGGCGGAAGAGTATGTCTTCCGCGGCTACCTCATGCAGCTCGTCGGTGCCTGGCTCCGCCGCCCCGTCTTTGCCATCCTCCTCCCCATCCCGCTGTTCACCTTCGGGCATTACTACGACCTCTGGGGCATGCTCGACGTGACCGTCTTCGCCGTCGCCGCCGCCTGGCTCACCTGGCGCACTGGCGGCCTGGAAGCTGCCATCGCTCTCCACGTCGTCAACAACATCCTCGTGATGCTGCTCAACGCGATGGGCATCGATCTCAGCGACGGCGTCCTCGGACTCCCCGGACTACTGATCTCCACCATCGGCGTCGTGGGCTACACCGTCCTCATCGTCCGTTTCGCCGACCGACTCGGAATCGAACGCGGTCGCGCTCTCATTGGAAGCGACCAGGATCGGAGCCTCGCACTCCGCGCGAGGCCCGGTCAGGCGGCACCGCATGGCATTGGCTGACCGCCGCAACATCTGGCGCCTCCCCGCGTGCCGTCACCGCCCGCTTTCTCCCGACCTCCTTTAACTGGGGATAAGCCCCCCGTCAGCGTCACGTCCTCGCCCCCCGGACACCCGGAGCGGCGGAACCGTGCTCGCTCCCTGGCACGTGCCCGACGCGAAAGCGGGTGATGCACCAGGTGTGACCTGACGCACCACCCGCTTCCTGGGGGTGTCAGCTCCGCGAGGAGGTCTGCTGCGGCGACGCGTGAACGTCGCGACAGCTGCACCGAGGAGCGCGATAAGGCCGGCGCCGAGGGCGACGGCACCGCCGACGGCACCACCCGTCGCCGCGAGGGACGCTCCGGACCCGGCCACGGCCGGAGTCTTCGCGAACCACGGGCCCTCGTCGGTGACCTTCTTGCCGGAGTAGATGGACTTGCCGGACGCGGTCGCGGTGTCCGCGTGCGTCTTGCCGTCCTTCACACCGGTGAGGGTGCCCTTGCAGTCGACGAACTCGCCGACCGCGAGGTTCCCGATCTTGTCACCGGCGACGGTCTTGCCGTCGACGGTGCAGATGATGCCCGTCACGGACCCGGACGCGCCCTGGTGGGTCTTGTCCGTGAGGGCAACGTCCTTCAGGGGTACGTCACCGGTGTTGGTGACGCGGAGTCCGATGCGGGTGCCTTTGGCGAGCTCGTTCTTCGGGATGTTGTACGCGGCCGCCGCGGTGTCGCGGTCACCGGCCTTCATGCCCTCGGAGAGCGTGAACCCGGCGGCTACTGGCGAGGATCCACGCCAGCCAGACACCGGAGAAGTCCCGACTTACTCACGCTAAACAGCAGCAACTAACGGTAACCAACCCGACTGTTGCCGACACCGAAGCCACGGCAGTTGCTAAAGTCCATCGCAGATCAACAACAACCAGAAAAGACCAGACTGCACGCAAGCCATGCAGGGGGTCAGGGGTTCGAGTCCCCTCAGGTCCACGAAAAACCCTCGGTCCGCCGGGGGTTTTTGCGTACCCGGGTCGGTTGCCGAGGCACCGCATCAGGCGTTGACGCCGTAAGGCCCGCGCTCGGGGACGACCTGCCTGCTGTGGCCCGATCACCTGATGCTGCGTGACCTCCTAGCGGCCGCCGGCATGCCCCGTCAACCACCTCCCCCGCAGACGCGAGCGCGCGTAGACAGAGGGCGTCCGACGAAAGGAGACGACATGTCCAACACGACTCCCCCGATCCCACCTCTCCCGCCGATCGCGGACGGCGACGAGGAAGACGTCCCGACGCGCGAAGTCGACGGCGACGAGGTGCTCGACGAGGACATCGACGACGCACGGATCGACAGCGCGGAGGCCGACCGCGCCGCGACCACCGGCGAAGGCGACTGACTCCGACAGCGATGATGGGCGCCACCTCGGCGAGGGGCGCCCATCTGTCGTGCCGAGCGGACTAGGTGGCCAGCAGCGGCGGACGGTGCGGGATGGAGATGGGCCGTGTGGCCCGGCTCGCCCCCTGCATCCGCTCGACCTCCTCCAGCACCTCGAACGCCGTGCCGTATCGGATCGCGAGCGGAAGATCGCGCAGCCACGTCACCTCGACCTCGGTGTCGGCGAGCTCGTACACGCAGGCGACGACATGACGCGGGTCGTTCGGGGGATAGCGCAGATCGTTGATCACCCACTCCGACGGCGTGATGCGGTGAAGCACGAAACGGGGATCAGGAACTTCTGACATCAGTCGGCCCTCCAGGACTCTCTGATGACGAGCCTCCGATACCCCGCCGGGGAAGGGAAGGGCCTTGACACCTTCGCGACGAGATGCAGGAGAATGGGGGGATCGGCCTTTTCAGCCCTGGGGACGCACCGTGAGATCCGTCAGGTGGGCGTCCCGCGGCAGGTCGAGCGCGGTGAGGATCGTCGTCGCCACCGCCTCCGGTGTGATGAACCGCGCCGCGTCGTACTCCTGACCTTCCTGCCGGTGCACCCGCTCCTGCATGGGCGTCGCCGTCCGCCCCGGATACACCGAGGTCACGCGGAGACCGTGCTCGGCCTCCTCCTGCCGGAGCGCGTCGGCGAGAGCCCGCAGGCCGTGCTTCGAGGCCGCGTAGGCCGACCACCCCGGGCTCGCCCGAAGCCCGGCGCCGGAGTTCACGAACACGACATGCCCCCGCGAGACCCGGAGCACGGGAAGCAGGAGCCGGGTGAGCTCCGCCGGAGCGACGAGATTGACGGCGAGCTGCTGGTCCCAGAGCGCCGGGGTGAGCTCCCCCACCGTTCCGAGATCGACGACGCCTGCCGCGTGCACCAGGGAGTCGATGCGATCCGGCAGGCTCTGCTTCGAGAGCGCCCACGACAGGCGTCCCGGCTGGGCGAGGTCACCGACCAGGGTCGAGACCCCCGGCAGCTCCTCGGCGATCTGTCGCGCCCGTCCCGCGTCGCGCGCGAGCACCACGACGTCGTCGCCGCGCTCCACGAGCCGTCGGGCGAGGACCGCGCCGATGCCCGACCCCGCACCGGTCAGCAGGTGCGTGGCCATGTCAGGCGTTGTCGGCCGACGTTTCGGCGACCTCGAGCGGGATGACCGGGCAGTCCTTCCACAGACGCTCCAGGCCGTAGTAGACCCGCTCCTCCTGGTGGAAGACGTGGACGATGAGGTCGCCGAAGTCCAGCAGCACCCAGCGCGCCTCGGCACGCCCCTCCCGGCGCACGCGCTTGTGACCGGACTCGACGAGACGGTCTTCGATCTCGTCGGCGATCGCGGCGACGTTCCGCTCGCTGTTGCCGGTCACGAGGAGGAAGATGTCGACGAGCGGAAGCGGCTCGGAGACGTTCAGCGCGACGAGGTCCTCACCGCCCTTGGCCACGGCGGCGTCGGCGGCGATGCGCAGCATCTCTTCGGCGGTTTCGGGTGATTGCATCAGAAGACGTTTCCTGTGAAGGCGATGACCAGGGCCGTGCCCAGGCCCAGCGCGAGGGCGCCCGCGACGATGGCGGCGATCAGCATCAGCCGGTTGCCCTTCTCGGGTGCCGGCGGACGGATCACCTCGCCGGCGGGCTTGATGGTGCTGACCGCGGAGCTCGCCGCGATCGGAGTCGGGGACGACGCGGGCGGGAGCTCCCCGTCGATGAGGACGGCGTCGACCTCTTTGCCGTCCGTGGTGCCGTGAGCGTGCCCCTGCGAACCGAGCCCCTTGGGCAGTTCGTAGGACCCCGTGACGAGGATCTCGCCCGTGGAAGCCACCGGCCCGGACAGCGACCCCTCACCGGCTGACGGCGTGAAGATCAGGGCGTTCGGTGCCGAGTGCTGGGTGCCCCCGGAGTCGTTCGAGGTGAGCAGCTCGTCAAATGAGGGACGGAACGGCGCGGGCTCGGCGGGCGCGTCCTCCTGGAGCACGCCCTCCCCGAACGTGGGGCTCACGGTCGGGCGCTCGCCCGGCTCGATGTCGTCGTCGCCCTCCTCCTCGAGGAGATCCTCGTCCGAGGCCTCGTCCTCCGCGGGGACACCGAGGACCTCCGACAGATCCGACGGGGCCGACTCCGTCTGCGGGCCCTCGTCTTCGACGAGGGGCACCGTGCCGACGGTGTCGGCGACGTCGGCGGCGCTGACGGGCTCCGCGGCGACCTCGTCATCGACGGCGTCGTCCTCCTCCGTCGGTGCCGCCGGCTGCTGATCCGCCGCGACATCGTGCGCGGCGTGATCCTCCGTGCCGTGAGCCGGGACCGAGGCGGTCTTGATCTTCTCCTGCTCCCGCGCCTGGCGGCGGGTCAGCGGAGCGGCACCGGGCTCGACCGGGCCTTCGGCGACCGGCGCCGGGGGGACGACGACGGGCTCGGCGGCGCGGGGCAGCGGCTGGGCGGGAGGAGCGGACTCCGCGGCGGCTTTGGCCTCTTCCTCGCTGATGATCGGGGTGGATCCCGTCAACCGGATCTCCCGCAGCTGCTTCCGCGTCAGCGGACCTCGCTGATCCGATGTGCTCATGCCTTGCTCCGATACAGATGATGCTTCGCGATGTACTGGACGACCCCGTCGGGGACGAGGTACCAGACCGGTTGATCGTCACGGACGCGCTCACGGCAGTCCGTCGACGAGATCGACAGCGCCGGCACCTCGAGCTGGCTGACGTCGTCGCTCGGGAGGCCGTCGATGCTCAGAACGTGTCCTGGGCGGGAGACCGCGACGAAGTGGGCCAACTCCCACAGTTCATCATGGTCTCTCCAACTGAGAATTTGCGCCACGGCATCAGCACCGCTGATGAAGAACAGCTCGGCGTCCGGACGCTGAGCCTTGAGATCCCGCAGGGTGTCGATCGTGTACGTCGGTCCCGCGCGGTCGATGTCGACCCTGCTGACCGTGAACTGCGGATTGGACGCCGTGGCGATCACGGTCATCAGGTAGCGGTGCTCGCTGGGCGTCACGTCGGCCTTCTGCCACGGACGACCGGTCGGGACGAACACCACCTCGTCGAGATCGAACGAGTGCGCGACCTCGCTGGCGGCGACCAGGTGGCCGTGATGGATCGGATCGAAGGTGCCGCCCATCACGCCGATGCGCGGTGCGCGCGTGGTCGCGGTGCTCATGAGGGCCTAGTGGCCGTGTCCCGCCTCGTGTTCCTTGCCGTGCTTCGCCGCCCAGGCCTCGGCCTTCGCCGAGTGGCGGTTCGCGACATTCTTGTACGACAGCGTCACAAGACCGAGCGCGGCGAACACGATCGCGGCGATGACTCCGAAGATCACCGTTTCGAGGGCCACGTTGCCGTGGTGCTCGGTCTCTGCGGCGGCCATCGCGATCTGTGCGACGAGGTTCATCCTGACTCCGTTCGTGGCGTGCTGTCTCGGGGGTCCTGTGGGGATACAGCGTCCCCCAGTCTAGCCCTCACCCGCGCGTCTGACCTGCCCCACGCGCGAGCCACTTCGTACTGGTCAGTTCGGAGAGCCCCATCGGGCCGCGCGTGTGCAGCTTCTGCGTCGAGATCCCGACCTCAGCGCCGAAGCCGAACTCGGCCCCGTCGGTGAATCGGGTCGAGGCGTTTGCCATCACGACCGCGGAGTCGACTTCGCCCAGGAAGCGTTCCGCGTTGCGCGCGTCGGTGGTGATGATCGACTCCGTGTGACCCGTGCTGTATCGGCGGATGTGGTCGAGAGCGTCGTCGAGGCTGTCGACCACCTTCATGGCGACGTCGAGGCTGAGGTACTCGGTGGCCCAGTCCTCCTCCGTGGCCGGGATCACGTTGGCGACGAGGCCCGCCACGACATCGTCGCCGTGGATTGCCACACCCTCGCTCATGAGCGCGCTCGCGACGAGGGGGATCAGCCGCGGGGCGGCCTGCCGGTGCACGAGGACCGTCTCGACCGCGTTGCACACGCTCGGCCGCTGCACCTTGGCGTTCACGACGATGTCGCAGGCCCAGTCGTCGGGGGCGCTCTCGTCGAGCAGGATGTGCACGTTCCCCGCGCCCGTCTCGATGACCGGCACGGTCGACTCCGTCACGACGGTCTCGATGAGACCGGCGCTGCCGCGCGGCACGAGCACGTCGATGAAGCCGCGGCCGTGCATGAGCGCCTTCGCCCCGTCGCGCCCGAAGTCGTCGACGGTCTGGATCGCCTCCGGCGTCACGCCCGCCGTACCGAGGGCGGCGCGCATCACGTCGACGAGCACCGTGTTCGAGTCGCGCGCGGCGCTGCCTCCGCGCAGGACCACGGCGTTGCCGGATCGCAGCGCGAGCGCCGCGATGTCGACGGTCACGTTGGGACGCGCCTCGTAGATCGCGCCGACCACCCCGAACGGGACGCGTACCTGCTCGAGAGCCACGCCGTTGGGCATCCGATGGCCACCCACCACCCGGCCGACGGGATCGGGCAGCGCGGCCACCTGGCGGACGGCGGCGGCGAGAGCCGACACCCGCTTCTCGTCGAGGCGGAGCCGGTCGATGAGGGACTCGCCGATGCCGTCGTCACGCCCGCGCGCGACGTCGCGCTCGTTGGCCTCGATGATCCGGGCGGCGTTCGCCTCGAGGGCGACGGCGACGGCTTCCAGCGCCCGCGCCTTGTCGTCGCTGGTGAGAGCGGCGGTCTCCCGCGAGGCCTCCTTGGCCCGCTCCAGGCGCGTCTGAGGGGTGAGGTCGGTCATCCGCCCAGTCTAGGAGGTGGCCGGCTCGAACCAGGTTCCGATGTCGGCACCCGCGAGCGCCTGGGCGACGAGGTCCGCGCTGGTCACCAGGACGCCGATGCCGGAAGCCGCGGCCAGCCGGGCGGCGGAGACCTTCGTGGCCGCTCCCCCGGTGCCGACGCTGTTGACGACGGTGGCGCCGAACTCCAGCCCGGAGAGATCGGCGTCGGGGGCCACGATGTCGATGGGCTCCGCCCCGGGGTCGCTCGGCGGGCGCGTGTACAGCGACTCGATGTCGCTGAGGAGGATGAGCGCGTCGGCCTCGATGAGCTGGGCGACGAGAGCGCCGAGCCGGTCGTTGTCGCCGAAGCGGATCTCCTGTGTCGCGACGGTGTCGTTCTCGTTCACGATCGGCAGGATGCGCAGCCCGAGCAGACGCTCCATGGCGCGACGCGCGTTCGACCGCGACGTCGGGTTCTCGAGGTCTCCGGTGGTGAGCAGCACCTGACCGGCGACGATGTCGAAGGGCCGCAGGGCCTCCTGATACCGGTAGACGAGGATGTTCTGGCCGACCGCAGCCGCGGCCTGCTGCGTGGCGAGGTCGGTGGGCCGCGCGTCCAGGCGGAGGAAGGGGATGCCGGAGGCGATCGCTCCCGACGACACGAGCACGACCTCTGCTCCGCGGGCATGCGCCGCGGCCAGCGCCTCGACGAGCACCGGGATGCGCCAGGACGACTCGCCGCTGATGGACGACGAGCCCACCTTCACGACGATCCGCGTCGCCGTCGCGAGGTCGGCGCGCGTGCGTGCGGTCACGCTTCGTCCTCGCGGTAGGTGGCCAGGCGCTCGGCCTCCAGCTCGGCGCGCGCCTGCGCCTTGGCGTCCATGCGCTCGTAGTACTGCTCGCGCCGCTCGGACGTGGTGCGGCGGGCGTTCGGCGCCAGACGCGGGTCGGTGCCGCGGGGCGCGGTCATGAGCTCGGCGGCGGAGCTCATCGTCGGCTCCCAGTCGAAGACGATGCTGTCGCCTTCGCCGATGACGACCGTCGACCCCTGCACGGCGCCGAGGCGGAAGAGCTCGTCCTCGACGCCCAGCTTCTCCAGACGGTCGGCGAGGTAGCCCACAGCCTCCTCGTTCTGGAAGTCGGTCTGCTGCACCCAGCGCACCGGCTTCTCGCCGAGGATGCGGTAGATGTTGCCGTAGGTGCCGCCCTCGACGCGGATCGTGAACGGCTTCACGGAGCCCTTCGGCCGGATGACGACGCGCTCGCGCGGCGCCTCGACCGCGGTCTCCTTACGGTGCTGCTCGACCAGCTCGCCGAGGGCGAGCGTGAGGGGGCGCAGCCCCTCGTGCGAGACCGTGGAGATCTCGAACACCCGGAAACCACGGGCTTCCAGGTCAGGACGCACGAGGTCGGCGAGGTCACGCGCCTCGGGCACGTCGACCTTGTTCAGCGCCACGAACTGCGGGCGCTCCAGCAGCGGCGTCTGCCCCTCCGGCACCTCGTACGCGGCCAGTTCGGCGAGGATGACGTCGAGGTCGGAGATCGGGTCGCGGTTCGGCTCCAGCGTCGCGCAGTCGAGCACGTGCAGCAGGGCGGAGCAGCGCTCCACGTGCCGCAGGAACTCGAGTCCGAGCCCGCGTCCCTCGCTGGCGCCCTCGATGAGGCCGGGCACATCGGCGACGGTGTAGCGGAAGTCCTCCACCTGGACGACACCGAGGTTCGGGTGCAGCGTCGTGAAGGGGTAGTCGGCGATCTTGGGCCGTGCGGCCGAGATCGCGCCGATGAGGCTCGACTTGCCCGCGGACGGGTAGCCCACGAGCGCCACGTCGGCGACGGTCTTGAGCTCGAGCACGACATCGCCCTCGAAGCCCGGGGTGCCGAGCAGAGCGAACCCGGGAGCCTTGCGCTTGGGGGTCGCCAGGGCCGCGTTGCCCAGTCCACCCTGACCGCCGGCGGCCACGACGAAGCGCTCGCCCGGCTCGATCATGTCGATCAGGACGTCGCCGTTCGGGTTCTTGACCACGGTGCCGACCGGGACGGGGAGCTCCAGGGTCTCGCCGTCGAAGCCGGAGCGGTGGTCGCCCATGCCCGGTCCGCCGTTGCCCGACGAGCGGTGCGGCGAGTGGTGGTACGACAGCAGCGTGCCGGTCTGCGTGTCGGCGACGAGCACGATGTCGCCGCCGTCGCCGCCGTTGCCGCCGTCCGGACCGCCGAGGGGCTTGAACTTCTCCCGGTGCACGGAGACGCAGCCGTTGCCGCCCTTGCCTGCACGCAGGTGCAGAGTGACGGTGTCGACGAACGTGACCATGTGCGAGTCCTTCGGTTGCTCAGGGTGCCTGACGGCAGATACACGGACGGGGCGAGCCGAAGCCCGCCCCGAACCGGATGTTTAGCGTGGTGCTGTGATCACTCAGCAGCAGCGACGATGTTGACGACCTTGCGGCCGCCCTTCGCGCCGAACTCGACCGCACCGGCGGCCAGAGCGAACAGGGTGTCGTCGCCACCACGGCCGACGTTGGCGCCGGGGTGGAAGTGGGTGCCGCGCTGGCGGACGATGATCTCGCCGGCGAGGACCTGCTGACCGCCGAAGCGCTTCACGCCGAGGCGCTGTGCGTTGGAGTCACGACCGTTACGGGTGGAGCTTGCGCCCTTTTTGTGTGCCATGTCCTGGTCTCCTCGGTCTTACTTGATGCCGGTGATCTTGACGCGCGTGAGCTCCTGGCGGTGGCCCTGACGCTTCTTGTAGCCGGTCTTGTTCTTGTACTTCTGGATGACGATCTTCGGGCCGCGGAGGTTGCCGACGACCTCAGCCGTGACGGTGACCTTCGCCAGCGCGTCGGCGTCGGTGGTCACCGTGGAGCCGTCGACGAGCAGCACGGCGGGCAGCTGGATCTTGTCGCCCTGGGCAGCCTGAACACGGTCGAGCTGAACGATGGTGCCGACCTCGACCTTCTCCTGCCGGCCACCGGCGCGCACTACTGCGTAAACCACTTCATACCTGTTTCGTTGGGGAGCACGCGGCTCCGAGAATCTCACGGGAAGACTGTTGCTTGCATGCGTCGCTGGTACGACGGGCGCGAATGCAAGACTCTCCGCTTCGGCCGTCGAGGACGAGGCGGCATGCGCACCAAGGGACTACTTTACCGGATGCCGGACGACCTCGCAAAGTGAGCCGGGTGACGGGGCCGGTCGTAGGCTGACGGAGTGACCGTACTCGTCGACGACCCCCGCTGGCCCGCCCACGGACGCCTGTGGGCGCACCTGGTCAGCGACGACAACCTCGACGAGCTGCACGCGTTCGCGCGCAGCCACGGGATCCCGGCGCGGGCCTTCGACCTTGATCACTACGACGTCCCTGAGGACGCGGTCCCCCGGCTCATCGCCGGCGGTGCACAGCACGTCTCCGGCAGGGAGCTGGTCACCCGCCTGATCGCGTCAGGCCTCCGGGTCCGCGGACGCGACCGGCGCCACTGACGCCTCCGAGCTCACGGACACCGGCGTGCCGGAGAGCGCGGCGGTGGTGACCCGACGCCGTCCACGACCCTGACCCGGCGCCTTCGGCTCCGGGAGCGCGTCCAGGACCGAGTCGAGAAGCTCCTCGGTCGGCGTCTTCGGCCCCTTGCGGTCCCCGCGCTTCTTCCGGGCCTTCTTCGGGCGCTCGGACGTGGGAGCCGGTGCGGGCTCGGCGGCGGGAGCCTCGGCGACCGCGTCACCGGCAGGCGCGATCGTGGACGCGGCGATCTGCGCGAGCGCCGACTTGGCCCCCTCGGTGATGCTGTGGGTCACCGGCGGGGCGGCGGGGGCGGAGTGGTTTCCGCCGCCGTTGCCATTGCCGTTGCCGCCGTTCCCGCGCTGGCGGCGTCCGCCGTTGCCGTTGCCGCCGTTGTTGTTGTTGTTGTTGCCGTTCGCGCGGTGCTTCACGACCGGGTCGTGGTGCACGATCACGCCGCGACCCGCACACACCTCGCACGCCTCGCTGAAGGTCTCCAGCAGGCCGAGGCCGAGCTTCTTGCGCGTCATCTGCACCAGACCGAGCGAGGTGACCTCGGCGACCTGGTGCTTCGTCCGGTCGCGGCTCAGGCACTCGATGAGTCGACGCAGCACGAGGTCGCGGTTGGACTCCAGCACCATGTCGATGAAGTCGACGACGATGATGCCGCCGATGTCCCGCAGACGCAGCTGGCGGACGATCTCCTCCGCGGCCTCGAGGTTGTTCTTGGTGACGGTCTCCTCGAGGTTCCCGCCCGAGCCGACGAACTTGCCGGTGTTGACGTCGACGACCGTCATGGCCTCGGTGCGGTCGATCACGAGCGAGCCGCCGGAGGGCAGCCACACCTTGCGGTCCAGCGCCTTCTCGATCTGCTCGGTGATGCGGAACGCGTCGAAGGGGTCGACGTCGTCCTCATAGGCCTCGACGCGCTCGAGCAGGTCGGGGGCGACGCTCTCCAGGTACGCCCGGATCGTGCGCTGCGACTCCTCGCCCTGGATGAGCATCTTCGTGAAATCCTCGTTGAAGACATCACGGACGATCTTCACGAGCAGGTCGGGCTCGGCGTGCAGGAGCGCGGGGGCCTGCTGGCTCTCGACCTGCTTCTGGATGTGCTCCCACTGCGAGGTGAGGCGCTGCACGTCGCGGGTCAGCTGCTCCTCGGTGGCGCCCTCGGCCGCCGTGCGGACGATCACGCCGGACGACTCCGGCAGCACCTCCTTGAGGATGCGCTTGAGTCGCGCGCGCTCGTTGTCGGGCAGCTTGCGGCTGATGCCATTCATCGAGCCGCCGGGCACGTACACGAGGTAGCGGCCGGGCAGCGAGATCTGGCTCGTGAGGCGGGCGCCCTTGTGACCCACCGGGTCCTTGGTGACCTGGACGAGCACGCGATCGCCCGGCTTCAGCGCCAGTTCGATGCGACGGGGCTGGTTGCCGGTCTCGACGCCGTCCCAGTCGACCTCGCCCGAGTAGAGCACGGCGTTGCGGCCGCGACCGATGTCGACGAACGCGGCCTCCATGCTGGGAAGCACGTTCTGCACGCGACCGAGGTAGACGTTGCCGATCAGCGAGGCGTCCTGATTGCGGGCGACGTAGTGCTCCACGAGCACGCCGTCCTCCAGCACGCCGATCTGCGTGCGGCCGTTCTTGGAGCGCACGACCATCTTGCGGTCGACGGACTCCCGGCGTGCGAGGAACTCGGCCTCGGTCACGACCGGACGGCGGCGACCGGCGTCGCGGCCGTCACGACGGCGCTGCTTCTTGGCCTCGAGGCGCGTCGAGCCCTTGATCGCCTTCGGCTCGGTGATGTACTCGACGACGCGCTGACGCTGCCGCGGCTCGTCGCGCTGGTCGTCGCCCTCGGAGCCGCCACGACGACGACGCCCCCGGCGGCCTCCCCCGGACTCGTCCTGGTCGCGCTCCGGCGCACGGTCGTCGCGAGCGGGGCGTGCAGGAAGCGGGACGATCTCCGGTGCGTAGAAGTGCAGCTGGGTCGACACCTGCGACACGAAGACCTCGGGCAGCAGTCCGAGCGACACGGCGGTGACCGGCGCGGGCTTCTCCGGCTGCGCAGGGACCTCGGGCTCGGCAGGAGTTTCGGACTCCGCGGGAGTTTCGGACTCCGCGGAAGCCTCGGACTCCGCAGGGGCCTCGGGCTCGGCAGGGGCCTCGGGCTCGGCAGGAGCCTCGGACTCCGCCGGCGCCTCGGACTCCGCAGGAGCCTCGGACTCCGCAGGGACGTCCTCGGACGGAGCCTGCGCCGTGGGAGCCTCGCTCTCCGCCTCGAGCTCTGCGGCCTCGGTGGGCGCCGTCAGCGGCTCCGCGGCATCAGCCGGGGCGTCGAGGGCGGGGGCGTTGTTGTCATTGTTCTCATCGGCCATCTCTGGCGTGCTCCCTGGCACGGTCCACTGCGTGTCCCGTGAAATCTCATGCGGCACCCGCGGGTGCCGCGAACTCAATCGGCCTGCGACCGGCTCATGGCTCTGGTCGCGTGGGGCATGGGCCCCGAAGTCTGCTCGACGCGTGTCGCGGCAACGCCGTTCATCGCATCACAGGTCATTATCGCACCACATCGGTCCGATCGCGGCATCCCGTCGCTCACCGCCCGTTTTCTCCGGGCGGTTCTCGCCCTTTCCATAGCCGTCGCTGGGATAATCCTGAGCATGAGCGAGCAGCGCACCCGCCCCGTCGTCTATGCCGTGTGGTTGATCATCGCGAGCGTCATCGGCTGGTACGCCGCTTTCCAGCTCACCGTCGAGAAGTTCGCACTGCTGGAGAAGCCGCAGGAAGCGCTCGGGTGCGATCTCAGCCCGTTCATCCAGTGCAGCGTCAACCTGCAGTCGTGGCAGGGATCGGTGTTCGGCTTCCCCAACCCGATCATCGGCCTCACCGGCTGGATGGCGCCGCTCGTCGTCGGCGTCGCGATCCTCGCCGGGGCACGGTTCCCGCGATGGTTCTGGGCGGCGTTCGGCGCGGGCATCACCTTCGCCTTCGGCCTCGTGTGCTGGCTGATCGCGCAGAGCCTGTACAGCCTCTTCGTGCTCTGCCCCTGGTGCATGGTCACCTGGGCGGTGACGATCCCCACCTTCTTCGCCACGATGGTCCATCTGGCCCGCAACGGCACCTTCACGAGCAACGCGAAGGTCCGTGCGCGCGCCGAGAAGCTCATGCCGTGGGTGCCGCTGGCGACCGTCATCGCGTACGCGCTCATCATTTTCCTCGCGCAGCTGCAGGGACTCGACTTCCTCGGCGAGATGGCGAAGATCCTCTTCTGATCTCTCCGTGAGAACGACGAAGCCCGTCCGCCATTCCGGCGGACGGGCTTCGTCGTGAGGATCGGGGTCAGTCGAACCAGATGCCCAGCTCGCGGGCGGCCGACTCGGGGCTGTCCGAGCCGTGCACGAGGTTCTGCTGCACCTGGAGCCCCCAGTCGCGACCGAAGTCACCACGGATGGTGCCGGGCGCGGCGGTCGTGGGGTCGGTCGTGCCGGCGAGGGAGCGGAAGCCCTCGATGACACGGTTGCCGGCGAGACGGATCGCCACCGAGGGGCCGGACATCATGAACTCGAGCAGGGGCTCGTAGAACGGCTTGCCCTCGTGCTCGGCGTAGTGCGCGGCGAGCAGGTCGCGGTCGGGCTCGACGAGGCGGATGTCGACGAGGGCGTATCCCTTCGCCTCGATGCGGGCGAGGATCGTTCCGGTGAGGCCGCGGGCGACACCGTCCGGCTTGACGAGGACGAGGGTTTCTTCGGTGGCCATGTCATTCACTCTCTGTGTCTGCATTCTGCGCGGTCGGAGACTCGCTGGGGCGTCGTGCGTCCAGGCGGGCCCCCATGATGGTCGCATATGCCCACATGCCGCCGAAAATCAGGACGACGAGAAGCACCGCTGGGACGGCGATGGCCGACAGCGCGACCACGATCTGCACGATCCACCCGGCGGGGATCGCCCAGGGCTTCGTGATCATGCCCGCGATGACGACGCAGGCCACGGCCACGACGGCACCGCCCACGATCCCCCACCACTGCTCGATGCCCGCCGGCAGAGCCTTCAGGCCGAAGATGGTGAGGCCGACGAGGAAGACGACGATCGCCTCGAAGCCGAGCACCACCGGCGCGAGCTTCTGCACGAGGGTGCGCGGGGCGCGCGGTCGACGCGGGGCGGCGGCGGCACTCATGCGCGCCACCCCGACTTCCAGTCCTCCTCCTCGGAGAGCGCGATCGCCTCGCCCGCGAGCACAACGGAGCCGGCGATGACCACGGCCCGACGATCCGACGAGGCCGCCCATTCCCGGGCCGCGTCCGCGGCGTCTGCGAGGGACGGGTGCACGGTGGCGCGCTGTCCGGCCTGTTCGACGAGATCGGCGATGAGGTCGGCATCGCTGGCGCGGTCCGACTCCGGCGCGGTCGCGAAGACGTGCGCGGCGGCCGGCGCGAGCCGCGCGACGATACCCGCCGCGTCCTTGTCCGCGAGGACGCCGAGCACCAGGCCCCACTCGTCGAAGTCGAAGCTGTCGTCCAGCGCCTGGGCGAGCGCCGCAGCTCCGTGCGGGTTGTGCGCGGCGTCGACGATGACGGTGGGGGCGATGCCGAGGAGCTGCAGGCGGCCGGGAGACGTGCTGCCCTGGAGTCCGTCGGAGATCACGCCGCCGGCGATCGCCTGGCCGGCGCCGCCGATGAGCGACTCGACGGCGGCGACGGCCAGCGCGGCGTTGTGGCCCTGGTGCGCGCCGTACAGCGGCAGGTACTCCTCCTCGTACTGCCCCGCAAGGCCCCGGATGGTGAGGAGCTGACCGCCGACGGCGAGCTTCTGCTCCGCGAGCCCGAAGTCCTCGCCTTCGAAGGCGATGGTGGCATGGCGCTCCGCGGCCACGCGGCGCAGCACCTCGGCGGCCTCGGCGGGCTGCTGGGCGGAGACGACGGCGGCGCCCTCCTTGATAATGCCGGCCTTGACCTGGGCGATCTCGGCGATCGTGCGTCCCAGGCGGTCCGCGTGGTCGATGTCGATCGGAGCGAACACCGCCACGTCGCCGTCCGCGGTGTTCGTGGAGTCCCACTCGCCGCCCATGCCGACCTCGAGCACGAGCACGTCGACGGGCGCGTCGGCGACCGCGACGAAGGCGAGGACCGTGAGCAGCTCGAAGAACGTCAGCGGGGCCTCCCCCGCCGCCTCGAGCTCGGCGTCGACGATCCCCACGAACGGCTCGATCTCGTCCCAGGCGTCGGCGACGGCCTCATCGGAGATCGGCTCGCCGTCGATCATGATGCGCTCCGTGAAGCGCTCCAGGTGCGGGCTCGTGAACAGCCCGGTGCGCAGGTCATGGGCGCGCAGCAGGCTCTCGATCATCCGCGCGGTCGACGTCTTGCCGTTGGTGCCGGTGATGTGGATGACGCGGTAGGTGCGCTGGGGATCGTCGAGGTACTCGAGGATCCGCGCCGTCCGCTCCTTGCGCGGCTGCACCCAGCGTTCCCCGGCACGGCTCAGCAGCGTCTCGTAGACGGCGTCGGCCCGGTCTCTCGCACTCATGCGCCCACCTTCTCCAGGTTCGTGTCGATCGTGACGAGGAGCGGCGCCTTCCCCGCCCCGAGAGCCTTCGCCCCGCTCCGATGCACGCCGTCTCCGGGGCTGGTGACCTCGTCGACGAGCCGGTCGAGGTCATCGGTCGGCTGCACGGCGAACGCCACGGCGAGCGTCTCGGCGGCGATGAGGTCGGCATGGGTCTCCAGCGCCGCCGCCTCCGCGGGAGCGGCGTTGAGGGCCAGCACGATCCGGTCGCTGACGTCGAGCCCGGCGTTCTTGCGCGCCTCCTGCACGACGCGGATGGCGTCGCGGGCGATGCCCTCGGCCTCCAGCTCCGGCGTCGTCTCGGTGTCGAGCAGGACGAACCCGCCGGACGGGACGATGGCCAGGGCCTCCCCTTCGGGGCGACCCGTGGTCTCGAGGACGAGGTCGTACTCGGCGGGCTCCAGCGCGATGCCGCCGGCGGTCACGACGCCGTCGGTCTCGGACCAGTCACCCGAGCGCGCGGCCTGGATGGCCTTCTGCACGTCCTTGCCGAGGCGCGGACCCGCAGCGCGGGCGTTCACGCTCAGCCGGTGGCTGATGCCGTACTCCCCCGCCGCCTCGTCGGTCAGCGGGACGAGCTCGACGGTCTTCACGTTGAGCTCCTCGCGGAGGATGTCCTCGAACTGACCGAGGTCGCCCGCGAGCGGAGAGACCACCGTGAGCCGTGCGAGCGGCAGCCGCACGCGCAGCTTCTCCTTCTTGCGCAGCGCGTTGCCGACGCTCGACAGCTCACGGACGGCATCCATGGCGTCACGGATCTCGTCGGCGGCGGGGAACTGATCCGCATCCGGCCAGTCCTGCAGGTGCACGCTGCGCCCGCCGGTGAGACCTTGCCACACGCGCTCGCTGATCAGCGGGACGAGCGGCGCGGCCACGCGGCATAGCGTCTCCAGCACCGTGTAGAGCGTGTCGAACGCCTCGCGGCTCTTCGGGTCGTCCGTCACGCCCACCCAGAACCGGTCGCGCGAACGGCGGATGTACCAGTTCGTCAGCACCTCGGCGAAGTCGCGCAGCCGCGCGGACGCGGTGGTCGAGTCCAAACCCTCCAGATCGGCCCGGACCTCGCGGACGAGGTCGCCCAGCCGCGCGAGGATGTACCGGTCGAGGACGTCGGTCGAGTCGGTGCGCCACGACGCCTCGTACCCGCCTCCCTGGGGTGCCGAGCCTGTCGAAGCATTCGCATACGTCGCGAAGAAGTACCACGAGTTCCACAGCGGCAGCAGGAACTCCCGCACGCCGGACCGGATGCCCTCCTCGGTGACGATGAGGTTGCCGCCACGGAGCACTGCGCTCGACATCAGGAACCAGCGCATCGCGTCGGACCCGTCGCGGTCCAGAACCTCGGACACGTCGGGGTAGTTCCGCAGCGACTTCGACATCTTGTAGCCGTCGCTGCCGAGCACGATGCCGTGGCAGCTGACGCCCGTGAACGCCGGGCGGTTGAACAGCGCCGTCGAGAGCACGTGCATGACGTAGAACCAGCCGCGGGTCTGGCCGATGTACTCCACGATGAAGTCGGCCGGGGAGTGCGAGTCGAACCACTCCTGGTTCTCGAACGGATAGTGCACCTGGGCGTAGGGCATCGAGCCGGAGTCGAACCACACGTCGAAGACGTCGCCGATGCGCCGCATCGTGCTCTTGCCCGTGGGGTCGTCGGGGTTCGGCCTCGTCAGGTCGTCGATGTAGGGGCGGTGCAGGTCCACCTCGCCCTCGGGGTTGCGCGGCAGCGTGCCGAAGTCGCGCTCCAGCTCCTCCAGCGAGCCGTAGGCGTCGACGCGCGGGTACTCCGGGTCGTCGCTCTTCCAGATCGGGATGGGCGAGCCCCAGTAGCGGTTGCGGCTGATCGACCAGTCGCGGGCGCCCTCGAGCCACTTGCCGAACTGCCCCTCCTTCACGTTCTCCGGCACCCAGGTGATCTGCTCGTTGTTCGCGAGGAGGTCGTCCTTGATGTCGGTGACCCGGATGAACCAGCTCGACACGGCCTTGTAGATCAGGGGGTTCCGGCAGCGCCAGCAGTGCGGGTAGGAGTGCTCGTAGCTCTGCAGCCGGACCAGGCGACCGTTGTCGCGGATGATCCGCACGAGCGGGGTGTTCGCGTCCATCCACAGCTCGCCAGCGACATCCGTGACGTTCGGGAGGAAGCGCCCGCCGTCGTCGAGCGACAGGATCGTCGGGATGCCCGCGGCGCCGGCGACGCGCTGGTCGTCCTCACCGTAGGCGGGTGCCTGGTGGACGATGCCGGTGCCGTCGGTGGTGGTGACGTAGTCGTCGACGAGGATGCGCCAGGCGTTCCCCGTGCCGTAGGTCTCCTCGTCCGCGTAGTAGTCGAACAGGCGGTCGTAGGTGACGTCCGCCAACTCTGCACCGCGCAGCGTGACGTCGACCGCGGCGAGCGCGTCCTCCGGGCTCTCGTAACCGAGGTCCTTGGCGTACCCGCCGAGCAGATCCTTCGCGAGCAGGTAGCGGTGCGCGGAGGCCTCGACCGCGAGCTGGTCGGCCGAGGGAGCGGCGCGCCCCTGGTGCACGTCGGAGGCGCCGGCGGGACCGGCGGGCAGCACGACGTACTCGATGTCCGGCCCCACGGCGAGCGCGAGGTTGGTCGGCAGGGTCCAGGGGGTCGTCGTCCAGGCGAGGGCGCGCACGCCGGTGAGCCCGAGCGCCTCGGCCTTCGCGCCGGTGAGCGGGAAGGTGACCGTGACCGACGGGTCCTGTCGCATCTGGTAGACGTCGTCGTCCATGCGCAGCTCGTGGGCGGACAACGGCGTCTCATCGCGCCAGCAGTACGGGAGCACACGGTAGCCCTCGTAGGCGAGCCCCTTGTCGTACAAGGTCTTGAAGGCCCAGAGCACGCTCTCCATGTAGCCCAGGTCGAGTGTCTTGTAGCCGCGCTCGAAGTCCACCCACCGGGCCTGGCGGGTGACGTAGTCCTCCCACTCCCGCGTGTACTTCAGCACCGAGGAGCGCGCCTTCTCGTTGAAGACGTCGATCCCCATCTCCTCGATCTCGCTCTTCTCCGTGATCCCGAGCTGCTTCATCGCCTCGAGCTCGGCGGGGAGCCCGTGGGTGTCCCATCCGAAGACGCGGTCGACCTTGTGCCCGATCATCGTCTGGAAGCGCGGGAACACGTCCTTCGCGTAGCCCGTGAGCAGGTGGCCGTAGTGCGGCAGACCGTTCGCGAAAGGAGGGCCGTCGTAGAACACCCACTCGGGAGCACCCTCGCGCTGCTCGATGGAGGCGCGGAAGGTGTCGTCGGTCTTCCAGAAGTCGAGCACCTCCTCCTCGATCTGCGGGAAGCGGGGGCTCGGCGCCACAGACCCCTGGGTCCCTGAGCTGGTCGAAGGGTCGGCGGCGGGGCCGAAGGAGGAGCGCGGGTAGGTCATGGTCTCTCGCAGTGGTCGTCGTGGCGGATGCTGCTGCGAGGACGATCCTCGCGGACCGCGGTACCACCTCGCGTGCCCCTGCGTCCCCTCGCCAAGCTCAGAGACCCACGGACCACTCTCACTGCGGCTATGACGGGCCTGCCCCGCTCGGTTCTACTGAGTCCGTCGCCGGACCGTTCTTCCGAGAGCTCCCCGGTGATGGCCGGATCGATGCTCGTGTGCCCATTGTACGCGTGCTCCTCCTCCCGCGGATTCTCTTCGACGTCGCAGGATCTGGAGACATCCCTGCGACCCGGGGCGGAATCTGCGACATCACGCCGTGCGAGCACGATGCAGTCCCTGGGCGACGGCGCGCATGAGGAGGTCCTGCACCGCGGGCCACTCGTCCATCACCTGGTGATAGCCCAGACGGATGACGTGGTAGCCGCGCAGCTTCAGCTCCGCATCATGACAGTTGTCCTGGTCGCGCTGGACTCCGACGTGCGTGCCGCCGTCGATCTGCAGCACGAGTCGCTCGCCGATCAGGGCGTCCACCCTGTGCCCGGCGATCCACGTCTGGAAGCGCAGCGGCAGCCGGAGCCAGCGCAGTCGCACGCGCAGGTAGGTCTCGAGCCCCGCATCCGCGAACGGCAGCGCCTCGGCCAGGAGCCGCCGCCCGCGCGGTCCCCAGCGGAGTCGCAGCAGCCTCTCTCGATCGACGAGTCCCTTGTTCAATGCCGACTCCCAGGTCGCGAGCGCCTGTTCGTACGGCTCGCACGTGGACACCAGGCTCAGCACGTTCTCGATCGGGTCCTCCAGGGCATCGGGGTGTCGCGGGACCAGTGGCCGAGCCCAGTGCACGCGGGCCTCCTGCGGCTTCCCGCCCCGGCTGCCCGGACTGGCCGCGAGGTGAAGGCGCGGTCTCTCGTCATGCACCCAGATGCCCAGCCGCCGTGCCTGCGTCACGCACGTCAGCAGAACACCGTGCTGGGCCGCGGTCACCCGACGCGGATCGGCATCGGGCAGCGCCACCCACCCGACCCGCACCCGCCGGATCATCCGCTCCGCGACCGCCATCTCGAGGTCGTACCGACTGACCCCGCGGTCCCGCAGCCGCTCGACCCGTGCGACTCCGTCGACCTCGCGCATCGCCTGCAGCAGCCGCGCCCGCCTCATCCCGTTCATGCCCTCGATGCTGCTCCCCACCCCTCCCTCGTTCCCTGTCTCGGTCAGCTCCTCCCACCCTCTGTGCACAACTCCCCCACTCCCTCTCCTGTGCAGCACGAGTCCCTCTGCTCCGTACCCCCGCTCGATGTCGCAGATTCACGCCCCCGTCGGAGGAACCTGCCGAGGGCCTGCGACGCGGCGCAGATCAGCGACCTCCCGCAGGCTGAGGCCCGGAGCCACGGAGCTGGGGCAGTCCCGGGGTGGGCTGGGGTGAGGTCGCCGATTGTGACTCCTGTCGCAGGGGATGCGCGAGAGGGGGCGACGCGGCGAGGATCTGCGACCTGGGACCGGAGCAGGAGCACGGAGGAGTGAGGGTGTCGGAGGGAGGACATAGCCTCGGGGGATGCCGAACTCCCCGACCGCACCCCGTGTGTCCGCGCCCGACCTCCCACCCGTGCTGGAGCCCCGTGAAGCCGCGCGCCGGGCTGACCTCCTCGCCGCCGCGCTGGAGCTCACGGGCACCGTCGACCTCGCGTACGCCACGCTCGAGCAGTGCGCGGTCCAGGCAGACGCCGACAGCATCGAGCTCACCGGGGCCACGCTCCTCGACGTCGACCTGCCCGAACCGCGCATCGCGTCGCTCCGGCTGCGGAACGCGAGCATCCGTCGACTCCGGATCACGGGCGGCCGCATCGGGACCCTCGACCTCGGCGACGCCCGCGTGGCGGAGCTCGAGCTGCGGGACGTGCGCATCGACTACCTGAATCTGGGCGCCGCCCGCGCCGAAGACGTCGACGTCGTGGGATGCGCCGTCCGCACGATCGACATCCCGCAGGCCGAACTGACGCGCGTCCGGTTCCAGGCCACGCGCAGCGACGAGGTCGACCCCCGGGGCCTGCGCGCGAAGGATGTGGACCTCCGCGGCCTCGACGCGCTCTCCTACCTCGACGTCCAGAGCCTGCGCGGCACCACGCTCTCGTCGGTGCAGGTGCAGCAGCTCGCCCCGGTGATGGCGGCCGGGCTCGGGATCACCGTCACGGACTGACGGGGCCGCTGGCCGCGAGCAGCTCCCGGGTGAACGGATGCTGCGGCGCCGCGAACACCGCCGCCGTGGGCCCCTGCTCGACGATCCGGCCGTCCTGCATGACCAGGACGTCGTCCGCGACGGCGCCGACGACGTCGAGGTCGTGGGAGACGAAGACCATCGTGAGCCGCCGTTCCTCCTGCACCCGCGCGAGGAGCCGGAGCACCCGCTCGCGCACCGAGGGGTCGAGGGCCGAGACGGGCTCGTCCAGCACCAGCACGTCCGGGTCAGCGGCGAGCGCTCGGGCGAGGGCCGCCCGCTGCCGCTGCCCGCCCGACAGCGCCGCCGGCCGTCGCGCCGCCAGACTCGCATCGAGCCCGACCTCCGCGAGCAGCGCCGCCACTCGCGTCCGACGCGCACCACGCGGCACCCCTCCCGCCTCCAGCGCCTCCTCCAGCGACCGCCCCACGGTCCACCGCGGGTCGAAGGCGCCGAGCGGGTTCTGGTGCACGAGCTGCACGCGCGGCGTTCCGTTCCAGCGCAGCACTCCGGTGTCCGGCCTCTCGACGCCCACCAGCATCCGGGCGAGGGTCGTCTTGCCCGATCCGGATTCGCCGACGATGCCCAGCGTCCGACCGGCGGACACCGTGAACGACGCGTCGACGACGGCGGCCACCCCGCCGAACGCCTTGGACACCTCCTCGGCAACGACCACGGCCTCCGAGGACGTCGCACGCTCCTCCCGCGGCTCATGCATCGTCGCCGCGATGAGCTGCCGCGTGTACGGGTGCTGGGGGGCGGCGAGCACCTCCGCGACCGGGCCGGACTCCACGATCCGGCCGTCCTTCATCACGAGCACGCGATCCGCCACCCGTCGCACCGCCGCGAAGTCGTGACTGATGAAGACCACGGCGGTGCCGTCGTCCACGATCTCCCGCAGGAGCACGAGGATCCGGGCCTGCACGGTCGCGTCCAGGGCCGTGGTGGGCTCATCCGCGACGAGCACCGCGGGGTTCCCGGCGAGCGCCGAGGCGATGAGCGCGCGCTGCCGCAATCCTCCGGAGAGCTCCTGCGGACGCTGCCGTGCACGGCGGTCGGGGTCGGGCATCCACACCCGTCCGAGAAGCTCCCGCACCCGCGCGGCGAGGGCCGCGCGCCCGCGCACGAGGCGGTGCAGCCGCAGCAGCTCGGCGATCTCGTCCGCGATCCGTCGCAACGGGTCCAGTGACACGAGGGCGTCCTGCGAGACGAGGCCGATCCTGGTCCCCCGGAGCCGCCGCCAGCCGCGCTCGGTCAGGGTGGCGGCGTCCACCCCGTCGACGCGGAGCCGGTCGACGGCGACGTCTGCCGTCGGCGGCGTGAGGCCGAGCAGAGCGCGGGCCGAGAGCGACTTCCCCGCCCCCGACTCCCCCACGATCGCCACGCACTCTCCGGCGTCCACCGTGAACGAGACGTCATCCACGACGGGACTCCCCGCGAAGGCGATCCGCAGTCCCTCGACCTCCAGCGCCGCACTCATGCGTCCCTCCCGTCCGCCCGCGTCCGGAGGATGCGTCCGACCACCGTCGCGCACACCACCGTCAGCGTGATCGCGAGTCCGGGGAAGACCGACACCCACCAGGCCTGTCCGAGCACATTGCGCCCGCCGGCGAGCATGAGGCCCCACTCCGGGGTCGGCTCGGACGGCCCGAGACCCAGGAAGCTCAGTCCGGCCGCGGCCAGGATGCTCGACCCGATGCCGATGGTCGCCAGCACGCTCAGCGCCCCCAGCACCCCGGGCACGACATGGCGCCGGAACGCCCGCAGCGGCGGCACGCCGAGGATCCGGGCGGCCTCGACATGCTCGGCCACGCGCAGCGTCCTGGTCTGCACGCGGGCGAGGCGCACGTACACGGGTGCGGCGGCCAGCGTCACCGCGATGGCGATGTTCACCGGTCCCGGTCCCAGCACGGCCACCACGACGAGCGCCACCAGGAACTCCGGGAACGCCATGAGCACGTCGTTGATGCGCATGAGCGTGACGTCCACACCCCGAGGCGACATGCCGGCGAGCGCCCCCACGAGCAGGCCCGCGGCGAGGGCGATGGCGGTGGCGAGAAGCCCGATCCCGACCGAGCGCCCCGCGCCGAACACCACGCGGGAGTACACGTCGCGGCCGCTCTGATCGGTGCCGAAGAGGTGCTCGGCACTCGGCGGCAGCAGAGCGGCCCGAACCTCGGTCTGCAGCGGATCGTGCGTGGCGAGCAGCCCCGGCCACAGCGCGGCGACGGCGACCACCGCCAGCACGAGCACGGCGGAGCCCAGAAGAATGCGCTGCCCCCGACTCATCGGACGACTCCGGGTCGGGAGGAGGCGGCGACGCGGGGGTCGATGAGCGGATGCACGAGCTCCACCACCACGTTGATGACGACGAAGGCGAGAGCGCTCAGCAGGATGATGCCGGTGAGGACGGGGAGATCGCGGTCGTTGATGGCGGCGAGGGTGACCCGCCCCAGGCCGGGCCGGGCGAACACGGTCTCGACGAGAACCGCACCCCCGAGGACCGAGCCGGTGAGATAGGCCGCGAGGGTGACCGCCGACGCGGCGCCGTGGCGCACCCCGTGCCGCAGCGTGAACCAGGTGGGTCCGGCACCCCGCGCACGGACTGTCTCCGCGAAGGGCATCCGTTCCGCCTGCATCAGCCCATCACGCAGCACCTGGCTGAGCAGTGCCGCCACCGGGAGGGCGAGCGTGATCGCCGGGAGGACGATGGTCGCCGGATTGCGGGTGCCCGAGACGGGGAACCAGCCGAGACCGAACGCGAAGACGCTGAGCAGCAGCAGCCCGATCCAGAACACCGGCGAGGAGAGCACCACGAGCTCGACACCGGCGGCGACGGTGCGCCCGACGCGGCCCCGCACGAAGACCGCGACCGCGAGGGCGAGGACGACGGCGATCCCCAGCGCCAGGGCCGAGAGCTGCACGGTCGCGCCGAGCTGTCGTCCGATGACCTCGGTCACCGGCAGCCGCAGCTGATACGACTCGCCGAGGTCGCCGCGGGCGAGCTGCCCGATGAAGCCGACGTACTGCTCCAGCGGCGGGCGGTCGAGCCCGAGATCGGCGCGGATGCCGTCCTTGACCGCCTCGCTCACCTGCGCCTGCGGGCCGAGCATCACCGAGACCGGGTCGCCGGGGATAACCCGGAAGGCCAGGAACGCGACCGTCGCGGCGCCCCACAGCACGATGACCACCGAGGCGACGAGCCCGAGGGCGCGGCCGAGCACCGCCTTCACGGTTCGATCACTCCGCCCGCTCCCTCGAAACGACGGCCGCCGGATGTCAGCCGAGGCTCACATCGTAGAAGAGCGGCCGCCCGTAGAGGTCGTAGTCCAGACTCTGCACGCGCTCGCCGACCGCCGTGATCGCCGAGGGGCTGTAGAGCGGGACGATGGCCGTGTACTCCGCGTTCCACTGCTGCAGCTGCGTGTAGAGCTCGTTGCGGGCGTCCTGGTCGCTCGACGCGACGGCCTCTTCCAGAAGCGCGTCGATCTCCGGATCGCTCACCTGCGAGGCGTTCTGGAAGCCGTCGGTGTGCAGGTGCGCACGGAGGAAGTCGGCGTCCACGCCGGAGAAGCCCCAGTCGGTGAGGTCGAACGTCTTGGGCTCGTACTGGGCGTTGTACGCACCGGGCTCCAGCTCCTCGCGCTGCACCTCGAAGCCGACGGCCTTGAGATCCGACTGGATCGCGTTGGCCAGCGCCGCGCGGTCGTCGGGGACCGGGGTCCAGGCGATCCATCGCACGGACAGGCGCTCGCCGTCCTTCATGCGGATGCCGTCCGCGTCGCGCTCCGTCCAGCCGGCCTCGTCGAGCAGGGCGTTCGCGGCGTCCTGATCGAACGGCCAGGAGTCCTCCAGCGACGCGTCATAGCCCGGGGTCGTGCTGCCGAGGACGCTCCATGCCCGCGGGAACTGCCCGAAGTAGATCTCCTCGACCGCCGCGTCGACGTCGATGCCGCGGGCGAACGCCTGCCGCACCTTCTCGTCGGCGAAGACGCCGTACTTCTCGTTCAGGTAGAGCGAGTAGGGCAGTCCGGGGTACTCCACCGAGTCGACCGTGACGCCGGCGTCGTCCAGACCGGCGACCTGGTTCGGCGGGATGTTGCTGGCGAGGTCGGCCTCTCCGCTCTCGATCACTCCGGTGCGCACCGACGCCTCCGGCTGGATCTGCACGCGCAGCGTCTCGAACGCCGGCGCCTTCGTCTCGTGCGGACCCCAGGCGTAGTCGTCGTTGCGCGTGTAGACGATCTCCTGGTCGGCGGTGTACTCGGTGAGCACGAAGGGTCCGGTGCCGACCGTGACGTCGGGACCGCCCGCCTTGAGCTTGTCGGCCGACTCGGCCAGCACGGCCGGCGAGTAGAAGCCGAGCTGCGGGGTGCTGGCCGCCTGCAGGAAGGGCGCATACGGCTGCGTGAACGAGACCTTCACCGTGTGGTCGTCGACGACCTCGGTTCCGGCGTAGAAGTCCGCGCCGAGCATGCTCGCCGCCTGGGCCGAGGCGGTCTCCGGGTCGACGATCCGGTCGAAGTTCGCCTTCACGGCCTCCGCATCGAACGGCTCGCCGTCGGTGAAGGTCACGTCGTCGCGCAGCGTGAAGGTGTACTCCGTGCTGTCCGGCGAGACGTCCCAGCTCTTCGCGAGCCACGGGCTGAACGTGCCGTCGTCCTCCTGGAACACCAGGGAGTCGAGCACCGCGCGCTGCACCATGCCGGAGACGTCGAGCTGGCTCACCTGCGGGTCCATGTGCCCTGCGGACAGGTTCGCGCCCTCGATCGACCACACGAGCTCACCGCCGTCGCTCTCCGTGGACGGGCCCGCGCACGCGGTCAGCAGTAGGGCAGTGGCGGCGGCGAGCGCAGCGAGGGGAAGGAGGCGACGCACAGGGGTGGCGGGCATGAGGATTCCTCAGAACGGACGGGTCGGTATGTCTCCATCCTAGGGCGGTTTTTTGGACCCGGTCGATCTGTGTCCGACCCGGGATCAGGGCGACGGCAGGATGATCCGGTGTCGCTCTGCGGCCCCGGCCCCTTCCCCCTCGACACGCGTCTGCCCTAGCGCGACGACCGCCGTACTCACCCCCTGCACGCGAGGCTCCGGCAGCCCGACCAGCCGCACGTCGACGAGGAGGTCGCCGCGGTTCCCCGCGATCCGCCAGCGCAGCTCGGCCTCGGTCGCCGCGGCCACCACACGGTCGGGGAACGGGTCCTGGTCTGCGCGGAATCCGCCGATCTCCTGGACCTGTGCCTCCAGCCGGGCATCGCGGACGTCGGCCGGAATGTCATCGAGCACATGGTCGGCGAGGAACGGGTACGTGGCGGCGGGCCGTCCCGAGCGGATCGCGGCGTCGAGAGCCTGCGCGGCGGCGACCGTCTCCGCCCACGGGTGCAGGACCGCGGAGGGGGCGTCCGTCCGTTCGAGCAGCTGCTGGAGCGCGGCGCCTGCGATCCGCCGGGCGCCGAACTCGTCGGAGTTCCCGAAGGCGACGACGCCGATGCCGCTGGCCGCGTGCCAGCGCATGTGCGCCGAGAATCCCGGAAGACCGCCGGAGTGCTGCACGATCCGCCCGAACCGCCGGTCGTCTTCGACGAAGAGGCCGTAGCCGTAGCCGGCCCCCGCGAGGTCGCGCCCGTCGAACATCGCCGACGGCACCGGGATGGGGGTGCGGGCCTGCTGCAGCTCCCGACGCGACGCCGGAGCCAGCACGTCGGGCGCCAGCGGGTCGTCGGTGAAGGCCGAGCCGAGGAACCACATCCATCTCGCGATGTCGTCGACGGTGCTGAACATGCTGCCGATGCAGCCGAGCGCGCCGGACCCCACGAACGGCTCGGGGCGGAACGTGGTGCCGTCGTCGAACGTCCGGAAACCGCCGGCCAGCGTCTCCGGCGCGTAGCCGTCCGACACGTGCGCCGTCCGGCGCAGCCCGAGGGGCTCGAGCAGGGTCTCCCGGATCACGTCCTCCACGGCCCGGTCCGTCACCGCTTCCACGACGCGGCCGAGCAGCGACTGGCCGAGGTTGGAGTACTGGTAGACGGTTCCCGGCGCGGCCGCGAGGTGCACCCCACCTGCGAACACGGCGGCGATCTCCGCACGGGAGGCGCCGAGATGCCGGTCCACCCAGGCGTTGTCCTCCCCCAGACCGGACCGGTTGGAGAGCAGCAGGTCGCCGGTGACCTCGACGTCCGCACCCCGATGCCGCAGCCGGGCCTCCGGCAGATAGGTGCGGATCGGCACATGGAGGTCGAGCAGCCCGCGGTCTCGAAGGGAGAGCACGGTGGCGGCCAGGAAGCTCTTGGACATCGACGCGATGCGGAAGACCGTGTCCCGCGTCGTCGGGGCCACATCGGCGCGGGGATGGCCGTGGGTGAGCACTGCGCGGACACTTCCCCGTTCGGCCACCGCGGCGATGGCGGCCGGGGCGGCACGACGCGCGCGCTCGTCCAGGCCGTGGCGGAGTGCCTCCGCGGCGGACTCGGCGGTGACGAGGCGATCCGCATCCTGCCCGGTCATACGGGGACCCCGGCGCGCACCTCGTCGGCGAAGGCCTCGATGAGCGCGCGGCTGGCCGCGGTGTTGTGGTCGTGCACGCGCTCGGCGGCGGCGATGAGGGCGGGAAGCGAGCGTCCCTCTCCCCGCAGCGCCGCGTCGTCCCATCGGGCGAGGTCGGCCGCGGAGGCCTCGGGATGGAACTGCACGCCGCGCACCCGCGCCCCCAGCCGGAAGGCCTGGTTCTCGACGGCGGCGCTCGTCGCCAGCAGCACCGCCGCGGATGGCAGCCGCGTGATCATGTCCTGATGGTTCTCGATCATCGGAGCCTCATCGCCGAGGGCCGCGAACAGGGCGTCGGCACGTCCTGCCGCGGTGGGGCGGATGGGGGTTGCGCCGCGTTCGATGGGTCCGGTCTTCTCGGCGACCTCGCCGCCTGCCACGTGGGCGAGCAGCTGACCGCCCAGGCAGATGCCGAGGGTGGGGAGGTCGCGGTCGATGGCCTCCGCGGCGAGCGCCCGCTCTGCCGCGAGCCACGGCGCGCAGTCATCATCGTCCGGCATGAGCCCGCCGCCCAGCATGACGAGTCCGGCGTAGCCGTCCAGGGAGGCGGGCAGCGGCTGCTCGGCTCCCACGACCTCGTCGACGTCGATCGCCTTCTCCCGCAGCCAGGTGCCGAGGCGGCGCGGGCCGGAACTCGCGGAGTTCACGATCACGAGGACGCGCGGGTTCACAGCGCCCCCTCCCGCGCCGTCGTGTCGACTGCGGGAGCGAGCGCGGCCGCGGCGGGCTCTCCTGCGCGGCCGGCGAGGAAGGCCTCGTGGTCGGGGTCCGACGCCTCCAGCACGCGGAGGACGTTCTCGTGCGCCGCCGCCCGAAGGTCGTCCTCCGACCAGCCGCGACGCCGCAGCTCGGCGAACAGCGCCGGGTACCCCGAGACGTCGCCGAGACCGTCCGGCATCGCATCGGAGCCGTCGTAGTCGGCGCCGATCCCGACCGCCTGTGCGCCGGCCACGCGACGCACGTGGTCCAGGTGATCGGCGACGTCCTCGACGCCGACGCGCGGCGCCTCTCCCTCTCCCCCGGCCTCCCACCAGTCGCGGCGGGCCTGCGAGACGAACGTGGGGACGAACGGCACCATCACGACGCCGCCCTGCGCGCCGATCGCGGCGAGCACGTCGTCCGGCACGTTGCGAGGATGGTCGCAAAGAGCGAGGGCGCCGGAGTGACTCACCATCACCGGGCGGGTCGTGATCTCCAGGGCATGCCGCATGGTCGTCGGAGCGACGTGCGAGAGGTCGACGAGCACACCGATGCGGTTCATCTCGCGCACCACCTCGCGTCCGAAGTCCGTCAGACCCCCGTGGCGCGCCTCGTCGGTCGCGGAATCCGCCCAGGCGATCGTCCGCGACCAGGTGAGGGTGAGATACCGCGCGCCGAGCCGCGCGAACTGCCGCAGCACGGCCAGCGATCCGCCGAGCTGGTCCCCGCCCTCGATGCCGATGAGCGAGGCGATCCTCCCCTCCGCCATCGCCGCACGCGCGTCGGCCGCCGTCCGAGCGATCGCGAAGCGCTGCGGGTGGGCGTCGACGAGGCGGTGCACGAAGTCGATCTGCTCGAGCGTGGCCACGACCTGCTCCGCCCCCTCCAGCACGGGATCGACCCAGACCGACCAGAACTGGCCGGCGACCCCGCCCGCGGTCAGTCGCGGCAGATCGGTCTGCGTGGCCGCCACCGGGCCGGAGAGTTCCGCGACCCGGTAGCCGAGCAGCGTCCTGCTCGCCCAGGCGAGGTCGTTGTGGCCGTCGATCACCCGATCGATCGGCAGGTCCGCGTCGACCATCTCAGTCCTCTCGTCCATCCAGCACCGCGTTCATCCGCGCGGTGAGCACCGGGTCCACAGCGCGTGCGACGCCGTCCAGCTCCCGCACGGGCACCGCACCGCGGGTGCTGGAGCAGAGCCAGAGGGCGTCCGCCCGCTCCAGATCGTCCCGCATCATCGGACCGACGCGGGAGGGCACCTCGGCGAGTCCCGCGAAGACGTCGGCCTGGGTCGTCCCGGGGAGCACCCCGTACTCGGGCGGTGGCGTGACCAGCGCCCCGTCGAGCCGCGCGATCAGCGTCGACCGCGGCCCTTCGAGGACGAACCCGTCGGCGCTGACGAAGACGACGTCGTCCGCACCCCGGCTCCGTGCCTCCCGCAGGGCCGCCTGGTTCACCGCGTAGGCGAGGGACTTCGCTCCCTGCAGCAGCCAGGGCGCCGTCTCCATGACGTCGTGCCGATACCCGCGGTCGAGCACCACCGCGGAGACGCCCCGCGCGCGGACGGCCTCCGGGTCCTCTCCCGCGAAGCCGAGCACCCACCCCGTCGGTCCGGCCGGGTCGATCTCGTCCCCGCGGGTCATCGCGAACTTGATCGAGGCGATCTCCCCGTCGCGGAGCACTCCGGGACGGGAGACCTCGGCGGCCGCGCGGCGCACCGCCCGTGCCCATCGCTCGCGGCCTGGTGCGGGCAGCCCTAGGAGCTGCGCCGAACGCTCCAGCCGCGCGAGATGCGCCTCCAGCGCCTGCGGCCTGCCCCCGCGCACCACGGCGGTCTCGAACACGCCGTCGCCGCGGGTGACGCCGAGGTCGGTCGCCCGGATGATCGGCTCCCGCGGATCGACGGCATGGATCCCGTCCTCCGCGGCCTCGGCGGCGAGATCGAGCCGGTACAGCAGCAGTGCGCGCATCAGATTCCGCTTTCGAAGGGTTCGGGGCCGGTCAGCCCGCGGTCAGGACGGCCTCAGGGGCCTCGGCCGCGGAGGAGTCGAAGACGCGGGACGCGTCACGGGCGATGCGCTCGGCGAGCACCTCGTGTCCGATCCCCGGTCCGGTGGGGACCGTGACGCGACCGGCGACGGCGGTCACCGGAGGTGCGATGATGTCGGACTCGTAGTACTTGTCCGATCCCGACACATCCGACGGCAGCAGGAAACCGGGGAGCGAGGACAGCGCGACGTTCGCAGCCCGCCCGACGCCGAACTCGTGCATCCCGCCGCACCACACGGGGATGCCCGCGTCCCGCGCCACGTCGTGCGCCGCGCGGGCGACGGTGAGCCCGCCCATCCGCGACACCTTGATGTTGAGGACCCGCCCCGCCCCCAGCCGGATCATGGTCCGCAGGTCGCCGAGGTCGACGACCGACTCGTCCAGGCACACGTCCGTGTCGAGCCGCGACTGCAGATCGGCATGGGCCACGAGATCCCGCGGCGCGAAGGGCTGCTCGATCATGGTGAGCGCCTCGCGATCCAGGCGTGCGAACACCGCGGTCGCCCGCTCGTCACCGGCATAGGCGCCGTTCGCGTCCACGTGGAGGTCGAGGTCGGGGTAGGCGCCGCGCACCGCACGCACCGGCTCGACATCCCAGCCCGGAGCGATCTTGAGCTTGACGCGGGGGTAGCCGGCGGCGCGCTGCAGCTCCACCTGCGCGAGCAGCTCGTCGATCGACGGCTCGATGCCCAGCGACACCCCCGCGACGACCTCGTCGCGCGTCCCGCCGAGAGCCGCGGCGAGCGCGATCCCCCGCCTCCGGGAGACCAGGTCCCACACCGCGCCGGAGAACCCGGCCTTCGCGAACTCGTGCCCGCGGACCCGTGCCCACGACGCCTCCAGCTCCGCCGGCTCCTCGCCCTCGGCACGGAGCAGCGCGGGCACCAGGTAGCGGGTCGCGATCTCCCACGCGGTGACCGTGGTCTCCGCTCCGTAGAACGGATCGGACGGCGACGCGATCTCCCCCCACCCCGTCTGCCCGTCGGCATCGGTGACCTCGACGAGCACATGCTCGATGCCGGATTTGCGGTGCGAGCTCGTCTCGAAGCTGTGACGCAGCGCCTGCCGCAGGGCGAACAGCCGGACGCGGACGACCCTCACGCGTCCTCCTCCGGGCGGGGCCGCGCCGTCTCGGGGCCGTAGAGACCCAGGCGCGCCACCAACCGGTCGCGTTCGGCGAGCCGCCGGCGCGCTCCCTTCGCGCTCGCCGTGGTGAGCGCGCTCAGCAGGTGGCACACCGCCGCGACCGGGGTCGGCGAGTCGGCGTACGACGCTGATCCCGTGCGCACCCGGATGAGCGAGGTCGCGATGGATGCGAGCGGGGCGTCCTCGCTGTCGGTGATCACGACGAGCTGACCGCCCGCCTCGTGGAAGAGCCGCCCGAGCCGCACGGTCTCCTCGCGGTAGCGCCGCAGGGAGAAGGCGATGAGCACGTCGCTGGCCCGGACGTCGGTGAGCACGGTGAGCGGCTGCAGCGCGTGCCCGTCGACGAGGAAGACGTTCGACAGCGTCGCCGAGAGATCCGCGTTGAGGAGTTGCGCGTACGCCGCCGCCTTGCCCTCGCCGGCGACGTACCGTCGCCGGGCACCGAGCAGCAGCGCCGCGGCCTGCGGGACCTGGGCCGAGCGGCTGAGCTCCTCGAAGGTCTGGGCGAGCGTGCGCTGCTCCGTCTCGATGATCCGCGCCTGGATGCTCTCGGCGGACAGGTTGGTGCGGATGCGCTCGCCGTACCGGTCTCGCGGAGAGACGAGGTCGCGATCCTCGTGGTCGTGGTCGTTCATGCCGTGCCCTCCCGAGGTGTCGCGCGGTAGACCGCCGTGTCGTCGTCGAGGCGCGTGGCCCCGACGAGGACGTCCCCGCGGCGGAATGCCGCGGTCATCGTCCGCTCCAGATCCCGCCGCAGCACCGCGCGCTCCTCGGCGTCGAGGGCGCCGGGTCGCGTCGGGATCGCGATCCAGGCGGCGCCGTCCGCCGCCACGGCCCGCCCCCAGTCGTCCGGCCCGAGCACGGGAGGGACGGGGAGCGACCGACGGGTCGGACGATCGGCGACGTCCAGGTCCCAGGAGACCACCAGACGGTCGGTGTCGGGGCGGGCGTAGTAGTCGCGCTCGTAGGCGATGCCGACGGCCCCGAGAGAGCTCAGGTTGAAGTGTGCGTTGCGTGACAGCAGCGGATCGAACGTCCACCGCATCGTCCGCTGCCCCCAGCGCAGGGCCACGGCACGCTGCGCGAGCTTGAGCGCCTGGCCGACGCCGCGTCCCTGGTGCGCGGCATCGACGGCGGCCGCCTGCGAGTAGTGGAAGGACGCGCCGGTGGTGTCGCAGCCGGCGAACCCGTACGCGAACCCGATCAGTTCCCCGTCGTCGGCGAAGGCGCCGACCGCGGAACCGCCGTTGCGGGCGAGGGCGGTGAGCAGGTTGGCGTTGAGGGCGTACTCGTTCTCCGTGTACGCGAAGACGCGGGCGTACAGCGCGGCGGCCTCACGGAACTCGGTGTAACGGGTGAGTTCGCGGCAGCCGTGGGCGACACCGGCGGCCACCGAAGAATGAGGCACGATACGTTTCCTAAGATCGAGGAGTCCTGCTGCTGTGAGCGATGCTATCGGCGGGTTGCGGGGCGATCAAGGGGCAAGATACGGTTCGTAACCGTGACGACTCTCTCGGCAGTGCGCGACGGGGACCATCCTTCCGACGACATCATCGCACTCGTGCGCGAACTCGTGCTGATCGAGACGCCGAGCCGCGACACGGGGGCGAGCGCCTGCATCGCCGACCTGCTGTCCGCCTGGTTCGCCGGCGTCGGCGGCAGCGTCCAGCGGATCCCGCACGAGCTCGGAACGGATCTCGTCATCGACGTCCCCGGTACCGGAGACCCGGTTCTCCTCGTCGGCCACACCGACACCGTCTGGCCGGCGGGCACGCTGACGGACGACCTGCCGTGGGCCGAGGACGGCGATGTCGTGCGCGGCCCCGGTGCCTACGACATGAAGGCCGGCATTGTGGTGATGCTCGAGGCCCTGCGGCACCTGCAGTCCGTGCCGCTCGAACAGCGGCGCGCCGTGCGGATCGTGCTCGTCGCGGACGAGGAGATCGGCTCCCCCGTCTCGGGCCCCCAGCTCGCGGAACGGGCCAGGGGCGCGGCCTGCGCCATCGGATTCGAGTCCCCGCATCCCGACGGCGCCCTCAAGGTCGGCCGCCGCGGCAGCGCCCGGGTGCGCATCGCCGTCACCGGCCGCGCGGCCCACGCCGCCCTCGACCCCGAGCATGGCGTCTCCGCGATCGACGAGCTCGTCGACCAACTCCTCCTGGTCCGCACGATCGTGGCGGACCCGGAGCTTCCGAGTCCGGTGCTGTGCAACGTCGGCGTCATCGACGGCGGCGCGAGGACCAACGTGGTGCCGGCGCACGCGGCCGCCGAGATCGGCCTCCGCTTCCAAGACCCGGACAGCGAGCAGCGCGTCCTCAGCGCCCTCCAGGAGCTGGCACCGGTGCGCCCCGGCGCCCGCCTCGAGGTCGCCGTGCTGAGCGCCCGGCCCGCCTGGCAGGCCTCGGCGGAGGACACCGACCTCCTCACCCGGATCGCCGCGGCCGGTGCCGCGCTCGGCCAGCAGGTCGACGGCCGCCCCGCGGCCGGCGCGGGCGACACGAACCTCCTCGGCGGACAGGGTCTGCCGACCGTCGACGGCTTCGGCCCCCGGGGCGGCGGTGCGCATGCGCTGGACGAGCACTTCCTGCGCTCCTCCCTGCACGAACGCATCGCGCTTCTGCGTGCCGTGCTCACCGTCCCGGCAGAGTGACGATACGATTCCGGTTCCCGTGCCCGACCCGAACCGGCCCGAGATACGTTCCGGATGTCCGCATCGAGGAGTCATCCTTCGCTCCCCTCGTTCCGATGCGCGCATCCTGGCATCCGCGTGTTTCCGCCGTGTTACACCCGCTCGACGGCCGGCGATCTTTCCGATCTGCGCGATTTTTCTTCCGCGATACGCATCGAATGTCTTGACCACGGGGCCGTCTTCCGCTTGCATGGTCAGCACCGACCCGGCTTCACTGTGGATCCGGGCGGCGCCCGAAGGGACCTTCCATGCGTCTTGCCCCCCGCTCCAGAACCGTGCGAAGTCTGACCGCCGCCGCGATCGCCTCCGCGCTCCTCCTCGCCGCTCCGGTCGGTGCCGCTCAGGCGCAGTCCGTCAGCGCCGCCACCGAATCCCCGGCCTCCGACACGACGCTCCGGATCGCTACCTCCGGATTCGTGGACACGTTCAACCCGTTCATCTCGATCTACCTGACGCCGACGAACATCATCCGGTACGTCTACGAGTCGCTCGTGCAGAACGACGCCGAGGACGGCTCCCCCACGAAGGGCCTCGCCGACAGCTGGGAGGCGACCGACGGCGGCCAGACGTGGACCTTCACCCTCCAGGACGACCTCGTCTGGTCGGACGGCGAGCCCATCACCTCCGCCGATGTGAAGTACACGTACGACCAGATGATGACGGTGCCCGCCCTCGGCACCGCCAACGGCAACCTCGTCTCCAACTTCGACACCGTCGAGGCCCCGGACGACAAGACCGTCGTGATCACCCTGAAGACCCCGCAGGCCCCGAACCCCGGCTCGGAGATCCCGATCGTCCCGAAGCACATCTGGGAGGAGGTCGACGACCCGACGACCTTCACCAACGACGCGGACGTGGTCGGCTCCGGCCCGTTCGTCCTCGACAGCTACTCGGCCAACCAGTCCATCGTGCTGAAGGCGAACGAGAACTTCTGGCGCGGCGCCCCCAAGATCGACGCGATCCAGTACGTGTACTACACGAACTCGGACGCCCAGGTGCAGGCGCTCAAGGCGGGCGACGTCGACCTCGTCACCGGCCTCACCCCCACCCAGTTCTCGGCACTCGAGGGCGTCGACGGCATCACCACGCACTCCGGTGAGGGCCGCCGCTACCACTCGATCAGCATCAACGTCGGTCAGCAGACCCGCGACAACGTGCCCTACGGCACCGGCAACGCCGCGCTGAAGGAGCTCGAGGTGCGCCAGGCCATCCGTCTCGGCACCGACACGGCCACCCTCCTCGACAAGGTCCTGGACGGCGAGGGCACGCTCGCGACGAGCTTCATCCCGGCGTCCTTCCCGAAGTGGCACCTGTCGGACGACGACGACGTGATCGTGGGCTTCGACCCCGAGGCCGCGCAGGCGAAGCTCGACGAGGCGGGCTGGGATCCCGGCGCCGACGGCATCCGCGAGAAGGACGGCCAGCGCCTGAGCCTGCGCCTGCTGACGGACGCGGACGACGCGAACGAGCAGTCCATCTCCGACTTCTTCGTCCCGTGGATGAAGGACATCGGCATCGAGATCACGGTCGAGTCCACCGACTCCGACACGATCAGCGCGAAGGCCACCTCCGGCGACTACGACCTGTACTTCAGCGGCTGGTCGGTCAACCCCGACCCGGACTACCAGCTGGGCATCAACACCTGCATGAACCTGCCGACCGCGACCGACGGCACCGGCGGCACCACGCAGGACGGGTACTGCAACCCGGAGTTCGACGAGATGTACGCCGCGCAGCGCTCCGAGATCGACGCCGAGAAGCGCCAGGAGATCGTGCACGACATGCTCGCGCTGAACTACACCGACACCGCGCAGGTCGCCACCTGGTACGCCAACTCGCTGGAGGCCTACCGCTCCGACCGCTTCACGGGCTTCACGCTGCAGCCGAAGGACGGCGGCATCATCGCCAACCAGGCCGGCTACTGGGGCTACCTCACCGTCGAGCCCGTCGAGGGCGCGACCGCCGGCGGCACCGGCACGAACACCGGACTCCTCATCGGAGGCATCGTCGTGGGGGTGGTCATCATCGGAGGGCTCATCTTCTTCCTGATCCGTCGCCGCAACATCGCCGACGTCGAATGAGTCCGGCGAGACGCCGCGGGTGGCGGGCCTCCGCCTCCGCGGCGTCTCCCGGTCCGCTGTAAGGAGACCCCCATGTCCAACGCGGTACCCCCGTCCACCTCCGCCATCGCGACGAGCGCCGCGGCCGAGGAGCAGCCGAAGGGCGTCGGCGCCCTCCGCTACTTCCTGGTCAAGCTCGGCGGCGCGGCCATCAGCCTGGCGATGGTGATCCTCCTCGGATTCTTCGCCTTCAAGATCCTGCCGGGCGATCCGGTGGCCTCGATCGCCCGCGAGCGCGGGATGAGCGCCGAACAGGCCGATCAGCTGCGCGAGCAGCTCGGTCTGAACAAGCCCCTGTGGCAACAGTTCATCGACTACCTCGGCAACGTCTTCACCCTGAACTTCGGCACGAGCTACGTCTACCGCACGTCGGTGTCCGACCTCATCGGCCAGTACTTCTGGAACACGATCCTCCTCACCGGCACGGCGGCGATCATCGCGATCGCCCTCGGCCTCTGGCTCGGACAGAAGGCGGCCTGGAAGCACGGTTCCACCTTCGACCGCATCGTCTCCGGCACGTCGCTCGTGTTCTGGTCGGTGCCGACCTTCTGGCTGGCCCTGCTGCTCCTGATGGTCTTCGGCGGCACGCTGCACTGGTTCCCGACCGGGGGCATGGTCTCCCCCAACCCGCCCACCGATCCGGTCGGCGCGGTCCTGGACGTGATCTCGCACATGGTGCTCCCGGTGATCACGATGGTCGCGGTCGTGTACGCGCAGTACCTCATGGTGATGCGCAGCTCGCTCCTCGAGGAGATGGGCGCCGACTACCTCACCACCGCGCGGGCCAAGGGCCTCCGGGAGGACCTCGTCCGCCGTCGGCACGCCGTCCCCAACGCGCTGCTGCCGACCGTCACCCTCGTCTTCATGCACATCGGCGGTCTCATCGCCGGGGCCGTCACGGTGGAGACGGTGTTCTCCTGGCCCGGGCTCGGGAAGCTCACCTTCGAGGCCATCTCCGGCCCCGACCTCCCGCTCCTGCAGGGCACCTTCGTGGTGTTCTCCACGATCATCATCGCGATGAACCTCATCGCGGACCTCATCTACCGGCAGCTCGACCCGAGGGTGAGGCGCGCATGACCACGGCATCCCCGACCATCCGTTCGCCCCGCGCTCTGGCGTGGCACCGCCGCGGCACCGCCTTCGTCGATTTCTGTCGGCAGTTCGCCCAGCACCGAGCGGGCATGGTGGGCCTCGTCTTCCTCGTGATCGTGGCGCTCATCGCGATCTTCGCTCCCGTGATCGCCCCCGCGAGCATGCTCGACGTCACGAAGCTCGTCGACGTGCAGCGCTTCGCCCCGCCGTCCTGGGAGCATCCCCTCGGCACCGACCATCAGGGTCGCGAGATCTGGGTCCGCATGGTGTGGGGCGCCCGGGTGTCCCTGCTCGTCGGCCTCGCCGCCACGGCGATGTCGATGATCATCGGCACCCTCGTCGGTCTCTCGGCCGGCCACTTCACCGGCTTCTTCGGCGGGCTGATGATGCGCATCATCGACTTCTTCCTCGTGCTGCCGTCGCTGATCCTCGCGATCGTGCTGTCGTCGGTGCTGAGCCGCGGCGTCTGGACGATCATCATCGCGATCGGCCTGACCTCCTGGGCCGGCACCGCCCGCGTCGTCCGCGCGCAGACCCTGTCCGTCGAATCGCGCGACTACATCGAGCGCTCCCGGGCCCTCGGCGCCGGGCACTGGCACATCATCATGAAGCACCTCCTCCCCGGGGTGCTCCCGCTCGTGCTCGCCAACACGACCCTCACGGTCGGCTCGGCGATCATCTCCGAATCCACCCTGGCGTTCCTCGGCCTCGGCGACACCACCCTGCAGTCGTGGGGCTCGATCCTGAAGAACGCGATGGACGTCTCCGCGGCGACCAGCGGTTACTGGTGGTACGTGCTCGTGCCCGGCATCGCCATCGTCCTCGTCGTGCTGTCGTTCACCCTGATGGGCCGCGCCGTCGAGAACATCACCAACCCGACGCTGAGGAGCCGCTGAGATGCCCGACCTGATCTTCGACGACGTCTCCATCACGTACCGCACCTCGGGGCGGTCGGGTCGGGACGAGGTGGCGGCCGTGCGCAACGTCTCGCTCACCCTCCCCGCCGGGCAGACGCTCGGCATCGCCGGCGAGTCCGGCTCCGGCAAGTCCACTCTCGCCATGAGCGTCCTCCGGCTCCTGCCGCGCAACGCCCGGCTCAGCGGCCGCGTGCTGCTCGGCGACCAGGACGTCGCCACGTTGTCCTTCGGGCAGCTGCGCGCCGTGCGCTGGGCGCAGACGTCCATCGTGTTCCAGGGCGCGATGCACTCGCTCAACCCGGTCCGCACGGTGGGCTGGCAGCTCCTGGAGGCGCTGGAGCTGCACGCCTCCGACCGATGGAAGGGCGAGAAGGCGCGCAAGGAGCGGGTCCGGGAGCTGCTCGACATCGTCGACCTGCCGCAGCAGAAGAGCGAGTCGTACCCGCACGAGCTCTCCGGCGGCCAGAAGCAGCGCGTGATGATCGCGATGGCCCTCGCCTGCGATCCCGAGGTCATCATCGCGGACGAACCGACCACCGCACTCGACGTGATCGTGCAGAAGCAGATCCTCGACATGATCTCGCGTCTGGTGGCGGAGCGCGGCATCTCGATGCTCATGATCAGCCACGACCTCTCGGTGCTCGCCACGGCGTGCGACCGGATCGCCATCATGCGCGACGGCGAGCTCGTCGAGCTCGGCGAGAGCTACGCGGTCTGCACGACCCCGCAGGTGGCGTACACGCGACAGCTCGCCGACGCCTTCCCCACGATCGGCGACCCCGCCTCGCGGATGGCCCCGGTGACGCGGCACGGCCGCGATGCGGACGACGTGCCGGAGATGACCCACGGCGACGCGGTGCTGCTGGAGGCGCGCGGACTCAACGTCACCTACCGCTCCGGCGGGCGCCCCGTGCATGCGGTCCGCGACGTCGACCTCTCGGTGCGCAAGGGCGAGATCGTCGCGCTCGTCGGCCAGTCCGGCTCCGGCAAGTCGACCCTCGCCCGCGCGCTCATGGGACTCCAGCCCGCCGACCCCGGGTCGCAGATCCTCTTCGACGGCGCACCGATCCCGTCGAAAGGGCGCGACCTCGCGCGGTTCCGCTCGCAGGTGCAGCTCGTGCTCCAGGATCCCTGGGCCGCCCTGAACCCCAAGCACAGCGTCTACGAGTCCGTCGCCGAGGGGCTGCGCGTGCAGCGCTTCCCCGGCGACGAGCGCGAACGCGTGGCACAGAGCCTCGCCGACGCGGAGCTCACCCCGCCGGAGCGCTACTTCGGCGCCATCCCGCAGGAGCTCAGCGGCGGGCAGCGGCAGCGCGTCGTCATCGCCGGTGCGCTCGCCGTGCAGCCGCAGCTGCTCATCGCGGACGAACCCGTCGCCTCGCTCGACGCGTCCGTGCGCGGGGAGATCCTCGGACTCCTGCTCGAGCTGCGCCGCCGCCTCGGGCTCTCCGCCCTCGTCATCACGCACGACCTCGGTCTCGCCTGGAACATCGCCCACACGGTCGCGGTGATGTACCACGGACAGATCGTCGAGCACGGACCCACCGAAGAGGTGCTGCTGAACCCGCGGCACGAGTACACCCGGCACCTGCTGTCCGCGGCGCCGCGCATCGAGGAGAAGACGGCATGAGCACCCTGACGGAGGCGGCGGTGTCGCCGTATCTCGACACGGCTCCCCTGCAGCCCGGCGACACGGTGGCGATCGTCTCGCCGTCCGGTCCCGGCAACGAGGAGAACACGCAGCGCGCCGTCGGCTACTACGAGTCCTGGGGGCTGAACGTCCGGGTGGGTGAGCATGTCCTCACGCCCCACCCGCGCGCGTCGTACCTCGCGGGGCCGGACGACCTCCGCCGCGCCGACCTCGTCGACGCCTGGCTCGATCCGGACGTGGACGCCGTCGTCACGGCCCGCGGCGGCTACGGTGCACTGCGCCTCCTCGACGGCATCGACTGGGCCGACATGCGCCGCGGGGCGCTGCGCCGGGACGGGCGGCCGAAGCTCCTCACGGGCTCGTCCGACGTGACCGCCCTGCACGAGACGTGGCGCGCGCACCTCGACGTCGCGACGCTCTTCTGCCCGATGGCGGGGAACAACGTCTTCCGCGATTCGGAGCAGGTGCGCGACGACGTGCAGCGCTGGCTCTTCGAACCCTGGCGCGGGCGGGAGCTCATCGGCCCGAAGACCGAGATCATGACGCCGGGCCGCGCCGAAGGGCGCTTCACGGGCGGCAACCTCAGCCTGCTCGCCGCCGGACTCGGCGCCCCGGAGGCGGACGTCCCCTCCCCCGGCATCCTGTTCCTGGAGGACATCACCGAGGAGCCGTACCGCCTCGACAGCTTCGTCACGCAGCTCCGGCGCGCGGGCCGTCTCGCCCAGGCGACGGGCATCGTGCTCGGCTCCTGGCACGAATGCGGCGACCTCGACCTCGTCCACGCGCTCATGCGGGACGAGTTCCAGGACGCCGGGGTCCCCGTGCTGTGGGAGCAGGGCTTCGGCCACGACCCGCACGCCCTGACCATCCCGCTCGGTGTCGACGGGGTGCTGGACGCGACCGGCGACGAGCCCCGCCTCACGGTGGGACGGCCATGATCGCCCTCCCGCCCCTCGACCCCCGTGTCACCTGGTCGATCCGGCTCGCCGACGCCGGCAGCGGGGAGACCCTGGCCGAGCACGAGCCGCACACGCAATGCGAGACCGCGAGCATCGGCAAGATCTTCCTGCTTCTCGAGGTCGCTCGACGGCTGGAGGCGGGCGCGCTCGCCGAGGACGACCGGATCGCGATCCCGGACGAGCACCGCGTCGAGGACTCCGGGCTGCTGTACCGCATGCACGATCAGCGCATCACGGTCCACGATGCGGCGCTCCTCGTCGGGGCGGTGAGCGACAACCTCGCCACGAACGCCCTGATCCACCTCTGCGGTCTGGAGGAGGTGCGGGCCGTCGCTCCGGCACTCGGGTACCGCGACACCGCCCTGCACGACTACATCCGCAACGAGCGCACCCCCGACCTGCCCTGGACTCCGTCGTTCGGCACCGCGGCCGAGCTGTCCGACGTGATGCGCCGACTCGGGGCGGGCGAGGCGTTCTCCCCCGCGGTGAGCGCCCGGGTGCTGGACTGGCTCGCCGCCGACACCGACACGTCGATGACCGCCGACGCCTTCCTCCTCGACCCCCTCGCCCACGTCGAGGCCGAGTATCAGGGCATGGTGCTGCGCCACAAGACCGGCAGCGTGAGCTTCGCCCGCGTCGACGTCGGACTGCTGCGGGGCCCGAGGGCCGCCGTCGCGTATGCGGTCGCGGCGAACTGGAAGGACTCCGCGGCCGACCTCCGCGCGCCCGTGCTCGACGGCATGCGCGCCGTCGGCGAGCTCATCCGCGCGCACGTCACCGGACGCGCACGAGACGAGGAGGACGCATGAGCGCGATCGACGTGGAGCTCCCCGACGAGAACGGCACGGTGTGGTCGGTCCTCGTCCAGGACATCGACTCCGGCGAGGTGCTGCTGCGCCATGACCCGGAGACGGTGCAGGACACGGCGAGCGTCGGCAAGATCTTCCTCCTGCACCGCCTCCTCGCCGAGGTCGACGCCGGCACGCGGACTCTCGAAGAGCGCGTGACCCGACGGCCGGTCGAGGCGATCGAGGACTCCGGCCTCTGGTACCTGCTGCAGGCGTCCGAGCTGTCGCTGTACGACGTGGCCGCGCTCATCGGGGCCGTGAGCGACAACGCCGCGACCAACACGCTGGGCCGCGTCATCGGCATCCCGACCGTGCAGGAGCACACGCGCACGCTCGGCTACACCGCCTCGGCCCTCGACGACATCGTGCGGTGGCCGATCCCGCCCGGTGCCCCGAAGACGCTGTCGCACGCGAACGCCGCAGAGCTCGTGCTCTTCATGTCGCGCCTGGCCGATGGGACCGATCTCTCCCCCGCCTCGGCCGACACGCTGCGCCGCTGGCTGGGCGCGGGCATGGATCTGTCGATGGTCGCGTCGGCGTTCGACCTCGACCCGCTCGCGCACTGGGGCTTCGATCGCGGCGTGTGGCTGCTGAACAAGACCGGCACGATCTCCCGCGTCCGCGCCGAGACCGGGATCGTCATGTCGCCCACCCGCCGGATCGCCTACGCTGTCTTGGCGAACTGGGACCGGGGCGCCGACGGACGCGGACCGGTGCTGGCCGCCATGCGCCGCATCGGCGAGGGCATTCACGCCGCGCTCGCCGACTGAGACCGCCGCGGCTCAGACGACCCCGGCGCGAGCCAGGCGTTCCCGCACCCGATCGATCGGCACCGCGTGCGCCGTCCGCCCCTCGGGGCCCACGGTGGTCTCCGCGGTCAGCACCGAGTTGACCAGCGCCTCCTCGACCGCATCCATCGTCGCGGCGAAGAGCGGCGAGAGCTCGTCGTCCGCCGCCGGACCGCCGTCCGCCTGGTCGTGCACCGAGAAGGCGATCGCGTAGTCGCCGCTGCCCTGCGCATAGTCGGCGCCGACACCGCGCATCGCGAACACGGCCCGGTTCGCCACGCGGCCGAGCTGCCGCCCGTCGACGGGCGCGTCCGTCGCGACGACGATCATGCAGGAATTGCCGACGGGCTGTGCCGGAGCATCGGCGAGGAGCTCCTCCGCGGGCAGCGGGACGCCGGCGATCCGCAGCGTGCCGCTGAAGTTCGTCTGCACGAGCGCCCCCACGGTGCGCGAGCGCCCCGCGACCGCGACCAGCCGCGATGCCGTGCCGATGCCACCCTTGTACCCGAGGGCGACGGTCCCGGCACCGGCGCCCACACCTCCCTCGGCGACCGCCCCCGGAGCCGCCGCAGCCAGCGCCGCCGCCACCTGCTCCTCTCCCACGGCTCGGCGGCGGATGTCGGAGAGGAACCCATCGTTCGTCTCGCCCACCACCGGGTTCAGCGTGGTCGTCCGTGCGTGCGCCGGCGTCGCCAGCAGATGCCCGAGCAGCGCATCCGCGACGCGGAACACGGACAGCGTCGAGGTCAGGAGGATCGGCGTCTCCAGCGCCCCGAGCTCCCGGAGCTGTGTGGCGCCGACGAGCTTGCCGTAGCCGTTGCCCACGGAGAGGTTCGCGGGAAGGCTCCGACGCTCGGCGGTGAGGGCGTCGGGGACGATCGCCGTCACCCCCGTGTGCAGACCGTCGCCGTGCAGCGTGGCGTGCCCCACCCGCACACCGGGGACGTCGGTGATCGCGTTCTCCGCGCCGCGCGGGAAGGCTCCGGACGGCACACCGAGGTCGGCGAGACGGGGACGGGAGGACGAGGACGACGGCGGTGTCATGCTCCGATCCTTCCAGCGTCGGAGGGGCCGACCGCAGCGCCGCGCCGGAGGCCCCGCCGGGTCGAGCGCCCCGCCCGTGCGCTCGATAGACTGGGCGGCACCACCCACACTCAGGCACGCTCACACAGTGCCGCATACATCGCTCGAGGAGACCTCCATGTCCGCCATTCCCGACAAGCCCGCACTCGAAGGTCTCGAAGCGAAGTGGGACGCCGCCTGGGCGGAGCAGGGCACGTACCTGTTCGACCGTCTGCGCGCCGCCGAGCTCGGCCGTGAGGGCGTCTACTCGATCGACACCCCGCCGCCCACCGCCTCGGGCAGCCTCCACATCGGTCACGTGTTCTCCTACACGCACACCGACGTCAAGGCCCGATACGAGCGCATGCGCGGCAAGACCGTGTTCTACCCGATGGGCTGGGACGACAACGGTCTTCCCACCGAGCGCCGCGTGCAGAACTACTACGGTGTGCGCTGCGACCCCTCGCTCCCCTACGACGCCGACTTCACCCCGCCGTTCGAGGGCGGCGACAACAAGTCGAGCCGGGCTGCGGACCAGCAGCCGATCAGCCGTCGCAACTTCATCGAGCTGTGCGAGCGCCTCACGATCGAGGACGAGAAGCAGTTCGAGGCGCTGTTCCGTCAGCTCGGGCTGAGCGTGGACTGGACGCAGACCTACCGCACCATCTCCGACGACACGATCCGGCAGAGCCAGCTCGCCTTCCTCCGCAACATCGAGCGCGGCGAGGCGTACCAGGCCCTCGCGCCGACGCTGTGGGACATCGACTTCCGTTCCGCGATCGCGCAGGCCGAGCTCGAGGACCGCGACCAGCAGGCCGCGTACCACACGATCGAGTTCCCCTTCGCGGACGGCTCCGGATCCATCGCGATCGACACCACGCGCCCGGAGCTCCTCCCCGCGTGCATCGCGATCGTGACCCACCCCGAGGGGCCGCACAAGCACCTCATCGGCACCAAGGTGCGCACGCCCTACTTCGGCGCCGAGATCGAGATCCACGGCCACCACCTCGCCCAGCCCGACAAGGGCACGGGCGCGGCGATGGTCTGCACCTTCGGCGACGTGACCGACATCATCTGGTGGCGCGAGCTGCGCACCTCCGCCGGCGAGTCCCTGCCGAACATGACGACGATCGGTCTCGACGGCCGCTTCCTGGCCGAGGCCCCGTCGATCGTGGCCGACGCCGACGCACGCGCCTGGTACGCGGAGAACGTGGCGGGCAAGACCGTCTTCAGCGCCCGCAAGGCGATCGTGGAGAAGCTGCAGGAGACCGGCGACATGACCGCCGTCGGCAAGCCCTTCCAGCACGCCGTGAAGTTCTTCGAGAAGGGCGACCGCCCGCTCGAGATCGTCTCGACCCGGCAGTGGTACATCCGCAACGGCGCCCGTGACGGGGAGCTGCGCGATCAGCTCCTCGCGCACGGCACCGAGCTGGCGTGGCACCCCGACTTCATGCGGGTCCGCTACGAGAACTGGGTCGGCGGCCTCACGGGCGACTGGCTCGTGTCCCGGCAGCGGTTCTTCGGCGTGCCGATCCCGCTCTGGTATGCGCTGGACGAGAACGGGGAGCGCGACTACGACCGCGTGCTCACCCCGGATGCGGCCGCGCTGCCCATCGACCCGACCACGGATGTGCCGGCCGGCTACACCGAGGCCCAGCGCGGCGTGCCGGGCGGGTTCGACGCCGAGGCCGACATCCTCGACACGTGGGCGACCTCGTCGCTGACCCCGCAGCTCGCGGGCGGCTGGCAGCGCGACGAGGAGCTGTGGCAGCTCACCGCTCCGTTCGACCTGCGCCCGCAGGGACAGGACATCATCCGCACCTGGCTCTTCTCGACCATGCTGCGCTCCACGCTCGAAGACGGCCGCGCCCCGTGGAAGAACGCCGCCATCTCGGGCTTCATCGTCGACCCCGACCGCAAGAAGATGTCGAAGTCGAAGGGCAACGTGGTCACCCCGGCCGACGTGCTCGACGCCCACGGCTCGGACGCGGTGCGGTACTGGGCGGCGTCGAGCCGCCTCGGCATGGACGCGGCCTTCGACCCGCAGAACCCGACCCAGGTGAAGATCGGCCGGCGCCTCGCGATCAAGGTGCTCAACGCCGCCAAGTTCGTGCTGTCGTTCCCGGTGCCCGAGGGCGCTCAGGTGACGCACGCGCTCGACGCCTCGATGCTCACGGCCCTCGACGGCGTGGTGGCCGAGGCGACCGCGGCCTTCGACCGGTACGACGCGGCGCGGGCGCTGGAGCTGACCGAGGCGTTCTTCTGGACGTTCTGCGACGACTACCTGGAGCTCGTGAAGGAGCGCGCCTACAACCAGAACGACGTGGGCCAGGCCTCGGCCGCCCTCGCGCTGCGTCTGGCGCTGTCCACGTTGCTCCGGTTGCTCGCACCGGTGCTCTCCTTCGCCACCGAGGAGGCCTGGTCGTGGTTCGAGGAAGGCTCCGTGCACACCGCAGCGTGGCCCGAGAAGCTCGGCATCGAGGGCGACCCGGCCGTGCTGGCCGCCGCGAGCGAGGCGCTCATCGGCATCCGGCGCGCGAAGACCGAGGCGAAGGCATCGCAGAAGACCCCGGTCTCCCGTGCCGCCATCGCCGCTCCCGCCGCGAAGGTCGAGGCCCTGCGCGCCGCGGCGGACGACCTCCGCGCGGTCGGCCGCATCGCCGAGCTCGAGATCACCGAGGCGGAGGAGTTCGCGGTCACCGCGATCGAGCTCGCCCCGGTCGAGGCCTCCTGATGCAGCTCGGCACGCGGTGGGCCACGGATGCTCAGCCGCCCGCGTCGGTCCCCGAGGCGCTGCGTCCCGCCATCGCCGAAGTCGAGTCCCGGGGCCTCACCGGCCACTGGACCCTCACCTGGCTCGAGGGCCGCGCGATCGCCGAGCTCGACGCCGGCTGGGAGGTCCTCCAGACCGCGTCCGGTGAGGTCATCGCCCGCCCCTTCTGATCCCCGAGACCCCGCTTCATCGTCGAGACCCCCTCCTTCCCGCGCGGGAAGGAGGGGGTCTCGACGCGTACCCGGGGTCTCGGGTCAGCGGCGCGGGGCTCCGAGCTGCGCGAGGAGATGATCCACGGCGTGCGGGTCGTGGCGGCGGGCCTGCTGTTCGCGGAGGAGCTCGAGGGCGAGGGTCCGCCGCTGTGCGCGCCGCTCGATCCGGTGTTCGATCATGGCGGTGACCCGGTCGGCGAGGCGCAGCAGACCGCGCTCCGTCCGCGTGGGGCTGACGAGGTGGAGGGTCGCGGCGGTCATGATGCCTCCTTCGTCTCGGTCGTGGCCGCACCATCCGGTGTCGGCAAATCGAAGATCTCGGCGCGGAGGGAAACGCGGCGCACGTCGGGCCCCTCCTGACCGCGGTACCGCGCGATCGCCTTCTCCACGACCGCCTCCAGCTCGGCCCGCAGCGACATCGCCTGCTCCGCGGTCATGTCCAGGTGCGTGGTGATCGTCACGCCCACGTCGCGCCAGCCCTCGGGGACCTCGGACTCCGAACGGTTGAGGTACTGCATCAGGGTCTCGTGCCGGAGCCGGAAGAACTCCGACGTGACGATCTGTGCCGCGGCACGGTTGGCCGGCGACATCTGCTCGTCCGGGCCGGGTACATCGATGCGTCCCTTCGGACGCTCCCACCATCGCTCCCGAGCCGTGCCCCGGCCTTCCACCTCGCGGATGAGGTCGTGGGCGGCGAGGGCGCGGAGGTGGTAGCTGGTGGATCCCGAGGTCTCCCCGACGAGCGCCGCGAGAGAGCTGGCCGTCTGAGGACCGCGAGAGGCGAGCAGATCGAAGATCCTGACCCGCAGTGGATGGGCGAGCGCTTTCAGCGCCCCCGCATCCAGCGTTCGTACCTGCGTCTCGTTCGTCATGAATGCAAAGATACGCTTGCAAACAACTCTTTGCAAGCGTTTCTTTGCATAAGGTCAGCTCACGGAATCCCGGGCCGCGACGAAGGCCGCTACGCAGCGCTCCACCTGGTCGGGAGTGTGCGCGGCGGAGAGCTGCACCCGGATGCGCGCCTTGCCCCGCGGCACCACCGGGAAGCTGAACGCGGTCACGTACACGCCCTGGTCCTGCATCGCCGCGGCGATTCGGGCGGTGAGACCGGCATCGCCGAACATGACGGGCACGATCGGGTGCTCGCCCGGAAGCAGGTCGAACCCCTCCTCCGACATCCGGGCGCGGAACAGGGCCGCGTTGTCGCGCAGCCGCGCCCGGAGGTCGGCCGATCCCTCGACCAGGTCGAGCGCGGTCAGCGTGCCGGCCACGATGGCCGGAGCGAGGGTGTTCGAGAACAGGTACGGGCGGGAGCGCTGACGCAGCAGCGCGACGATCTCCGCGTGCGAGGCGACGTACCCGCCGGAAGCGCCGCCCAGCGCCTTGCCGAACGTGCCGGTGTAGATGTCCACGCGATCCGCGACGCCGCACAGCTCCGGGGTCCCGCGTCCGTTCTCGCCGACGAAGCCGACCGCGTGCGAGTCGTCCACGAAGACGAGCGCGTCGTAGCGTTCCGCCAGGTCGCAGATCTCGGTCAACGGGGCGATGTAGCCGTCCATCGAGAAGACACCGTCGGTCACGATCACGCGGAACCGGGCATCGGCGGCCGCCCGCAGCTGCTCCTCCAGATCCGCCATGTCGCGATTGCGGTACCGGAGCCGGCGCGCCTTGGACAGCCGGATCCCGTCGATGATGGACGCGTGGTTCAACTCGTCCGAGATGATCGCGTCTTCGGCGGAGAACAGCGTCTCGAAGACACCGCCGTTCGCGTCGAAGCAGGAGGAGTAGAGGATCGCGTCATCGGTACCGAGGAAGTCCGCGAGCCGACGCTCCAGTTCGAGGTGCTGCTCCTGGGTGCCGCAGATGAAGCGGACGCTCGCGAGCCCGTACCCCCACTCGTCCAGGGCCGTCCGGGCCGCAGCGAGGATGCGCGGGTCGTCGGCCAGCCCCAGGTAGTTGTTGGCGCAGAAGTTGAGCACCCCGGCGCCGTCGGCCGTGATCTCCGCCCGCTGTGGTCCGCGGATGCCGCGCTCGCGCTTGGTGAGCCCCGCCTCCTCGATTCCCGCCAGCTCCTGCGCCACATGGTCCTTGAAGGTCGCGTACATCACAGCTCCGTCCAGTCGAGGATGATCTTGCCCGTGCCGGCGGACTCCGCCGCCGCGAATCCGCGCTCCCAGTCGCGCGCCGGTACGACCTCGGCGATCACCCGGCCGATCGCTTCGCGCAACGTCGCACTCGTCTGGAGCATCGCGCCCATGGCGTTCCACGTCTCGAACATCTCCCGGCCGTAGATCCCGGTGATCGTGAGCATGTGCGTGACGAGCTTGCCCCAGTCGATGTCGAACCCGGTCGACGGCAGCCCGAGCATGGCGATGCGTCCGCCGTGGTTCATGTTGTCGATCATCGCCGGGAGCGCCGACGCCGCGCCGCTCATCTCGAAGCCGATGTCGAAGCCCTCGCGCATGCCGAGCGCCCGCTGCGCGTCGCGGATCTCCTGGCGGGAGACGTCGACGACCTCGTCGGCTCCCATCCCGCGGGCCATCTCCAGACGCGGCGCGCTCACGTCGGTCCCGACGATGAAGCGGGCGCCCGCATGCCGGGCGACGGCGATCGCCATCAGGCCGATCGGACCGCACCCGGTGACGAGCACGTCCTCGCCGACGAGCGGGAAGCGGAGGGCGGTGTGCACGGCGTTGCCGAGCGGGTCGAAGATCGCGCCGAGCTCCGGGGTGACCTCGGCGTGGTGGACCCACACGTTCGTCGCCGGCAGCGAGAGGTACTCGGCGAAGGCGCCGTCGCGCTGCAGCCCGAGTCCGATCGTGCGGATGCACATCTGCCGCCGCCCGGCACGACAGTTCCGGCAGGTGCCGCAGACGATGTGTCCCTCGCCGGACACCCGGTCGCCGACCGCGATGTCGTGGACGAGCGGCCCGACCTCGACGACTTCCCCGTAGAACTCGTGTCCCGGGATGAGGGGCGCCGCGATCGCGGAGGCCGCCCAGTCGTCCCAGCGCCGGATATGCAGATCGGTACCGCAGATGCCGGTGCGGAGGACACGGATGACGACCTCGCCGGGACCTGCGACGGGATCGGGACGCTCCACGAGCGCGAGGCCGGCGCCGGGTTCCTCCTTGAACAGAGCTCTCATGCTCTGATCTCATCGCATCCGTTCCTGTAGAACAATCGGCATCTTCTGCACCTTCCCTGTAGCGGAAACTAAACTGTCGTCGTGGAACTCCATCAGCTCCAGATCCTCCGCGAACTCGGAGCGCTGGGAAGCGCGACCGCCGTCGCCGAAGCGCTCCGGGTCACCCCCTCCGCGGTCTCGCAGCAGCTCGCCGCACTGCAGCGCTCCTTCCCGGCCCCGCTCACCCGTCGCCAGGGCCGTACCCTCGTGCTGACCGCCGCCGGCGAGGTCCTGGCAGCAGCCGGAGCTGAGGCCATCGACGCGATGGCGGCGGCACGCCACGCCCTGGACGACTTCGAGGGCGCGGCGACGGGAGAGGTGAGCATCAGCGGCTTCCACAGCGTCGGTCAGGCGCTCTTCGGCCCACTCGTGCGCGAGCTGTCCGGCAAGGAGCACGCCCCGACCGTGCGTCTCACGGACGAGGACGTCGCGCAGAGCGAGTTCCCCGGGCTCACCGCGCGGTACGACCTCGTCCTCGCCCATCGGATGGAGCACTCCGCGCCGTGGCCGACCGAGGGCGTCCGCGCCGTAGGTCTCGTCCGCGAGCCTCTGGACGTCGCCGTCTCCGCCGAGCACCCTCTCGCCGGTCGCCGCACCCTCTCGCCGGACGAGATCGCCGACGAGCAGTGGGTGACGAGCCGTGTGGGGTACTCCCCCGACGACGTGCTCCGCGCCGTCGCCGCCGTCGCCCGCCGCCCGGTCGAGGTCCGGCACCGCATCAACGACTACGGTGCGGTGTCGGCGGTGGTCGCGGCCGGCGGCGTCCTGGGGATGCTCCCCCGGTTCACCTCGCGCAGCGTGGACGATCGCGCCATCGTGCGCATCCCGCTCCGAGGCGTGAGCACGCACCGCATGATCGACGTCCTCGCACGGCCGGAGAACCTGCGCCGCCGCTCGGTCCGCGTCGTCGTCGACGCCCTGCGCGAGGTGATGACCCGTCTGAGCGCGGAGCGTTCCGACGGCGATGGCTAGGCTCGGAGGATGAGCGACGCCACGAACCCGCTGCTGCAGCCGTCGACCCTCCCCTTCGGGCTCCCGGACTATCGGGCCATCCGTCCGGAGCACTACCTCCCCGCCTTCCGCGCCGGGTTCGCGGAGCAGCTCGCCGAGGTCGCGAACATCACCCGCGTGCGGTCGATGCCGACGTTCGAGAACACCCTCGAGGCGCTGGAGAGGTCCGGCGCGCTCCTCGACCGGGTGGCGCACGCGTTCTACACGGTGAGCTCCGCCGATGCCACGCCGGAGATCCAGGAGATCGACGAGGAGCTCGCGCCACTCATGGCCGCCCACCAGGATGCGATCACGCTCGATGCGGCGCTCTACGCGCGCGTGGCCCACGTCTACGAGCAGCGCGAGGCGCTCGACCTCGATCCCGAGCAGCGCTACCTCGTGGAGCGCTACCACCGCGAGATGACGCATGCCGGCGCCGCGCTCGACGACGAGGCGAAGGCGCAGCTCACGGCTCTGAACCAGAAGCTGTCGGTGCTCACGAACACCTTCGAGCGGAACCTGCTGAGCGACACGAACGACCTCGCCGTGGTCTTCGACGCCGCGGCCGATCTGGAGGGCCTGAGCCCGGGTGAGCTGTCCGCCGCCGCACGCGCCGCGGCCGACCGCGGGCTCGACGGCCGCTACCTCCTCACGCTGCCGCTGTTCACCGGCCATCCGGCGCTCGCCCGGCTCGCGGTCCGGGAATCCCGTCGCCGGATCATGGCGGCGTCGCGCGCGCGGGGCTCGCGGGACAACGGCAACGACAACCGTCCGGTGCTGCGCGAGATCGTGCGCCTCCGTGCCGAGCGCGCGCGCCTCCTCGGGTACCCGTCGCATGCCGCATACATCACCGCCGACGAGACGGCGGGCTCCCCCGAGGCCGTCGAGCGGATGCTGCGACGACTGGCCGCGCCCTCCGCGCGCAACGCCCGCGCCGAACGGGACGCGCTCCAGGCCATCGTCGACGAGACCGAACCGGAGCCTTTCCCCGTGGAGGCCCACGACTGGGCGTTCTACACCGAGCGCGTGCGCACCGCCCGCTACGACATCGACACCGCCGCCCTGCGCCCCTGGTTCGAGGCGGAGCGCGTGCTACAGGACGGCGTGTTCTTCGCGGCGACCCGCCTGTACGGGGTGACCTTCCATGAACGGCACGACCTCGCGGCCTACCACCCGCAGGCCCGCGTCTTCGAGGTGCGCAACGCCGACGACTCCCCGCTCGGGCTCTACGTGCTCGACCTCTACACCCGCGACTCCAAGCGCGGCGGCGCGTGGATGAACGCGATCGTCAGCCAGTCCCGGCTGCGCGGCAGCGCCCCGGTCGTGGTCAACAACCTCAATGTCCCGCAGCCCGGGGACGGCGAGCCCACGCTGCTGACGCTCGGCGAGGTGACAACACTGTTCCACGAGTTCGGGCACGCTCTGCACGGCCTGTTCGCCACGGTGACCTACCCGCATTTCGCCGGGACCAACGTGTTCCGCGACTTCGTCGAGTTCCCCAGCCAGGTGAACGAGATGTGGATCCTCTGGCCCGAGGTCCTCGACCACTACGCCCGGCACCACGAGACCGGCGAGCCGCTGGATCCCGCCATCGTGGAGCGGCTGCGGGCGACCGCGACCTTCGACCAGGGGCACGCGACCAGCGAGTACCTCGCCGCGGCATGGCTGGATCAGGCGTGGCACCGGCTCTCCGCCGAGGACACAGTGGACGATGTCGCCGGCTTCGAGGCGGCCGCGCTGGCGGACATCGGTCTCGACGACCCCGCCGTCCCGACCCGGTACTCCTCCACCTACTTCGCCCACGTCTTCTCCGGCGGCTACAGCGCCGGGTACTACTCGTACATCTGGAGCGAGGTGCTCGACGCCGACACCGTGGAGTGGTTCCGGGAGAACGGCGGCCTCACCCGCGCCAATGGGGACCGCTTCCGCGACCGGCTGCTCGGCGTCGGCGGCTCGAAGGACCCGCTGGCTGCCTACCGCGACTTCCGGGGACGGGACGCCGAGATCGAGCCGCTCCTGAAACGCCGTGGACTGGACTCCTGAGTCGTGAGACCCTGAGCGCATGGACGCATTCCCCGACGCTCCGTTCGGCCCCGCAGACAGCCTGGAGCTGGACGCCGTCCCCCTGGCCGTCATCCGCCACGCAGGCATCCGGATCGCCGACCTCCGCGATGCCTTCGACTCCGGATACGCGGCGATCGGTGCCGCCTTCGCTGCGGGCACCCTGATTCCGGCCGGCCCCGCGCTCGCGATCTACCACGGCGATCCGATGGGCGTGTTCGACCTGGAGCTCGGCTTCCCCGTGCAGGCCCCACCGTCCGACCCGATCGCCACGGGCGACGGAACTGCCATCATCGCCTCGACCCTGCCGACCGGGCGGGCCGTCGCGAGCAGCGTCTTCGGTTCGTATGACGGTCTCGGTGCCGGCTGGGCCGGGCTGGTCGCGCGCGCCGCCGAGGCGGGGCTGCACCCGCGCGGCGTCTGGATCGAGGTCTACGTCTCGGACCCCGGTGTCGATCCCGACGAGCTCCGCACGGACCTGCTCATGCCCGTGGCCTGAGCAGGCGTTCAGGCGCTCTTGCGCTTGCGCTCCATCACGATGGTGGGCGGGGCGCCCTCGTCGACCGCGGCACGGGTGATGATCACCTTCGCGACGTCCTCGGCAGAGGGGATCTCGAACATCACCGGACCGAGCACGTCCTCGAGGATGGCACGGAGCCCACGGGCACCGGTCTTGCGCTCGACGGCGAGGTCGGCGATCGATCGCAGCGCGTCTTCCTCGAACTCGAGCTGGACGCCGTCGAGCTCGAACATGCGCTGGTACTGCTTCACGAGGGCGTTGCGCGGACCGGTGAGGATGTCGATGAGGGCGGCCTGGTCGAGCGGTGACACATTCGTCACGACGGGCAGACGACCGATGAACTCCGGGATGAGACCGAACTTGTGGAGGTCTTCCGGGAGCACCTCGCTGAACAGGTCGAGGTCCTTGCCCTTGTCGTGCAGCGGAGCGCCGAAGCCGACACCGTGCTTGCCGACGCGCGCCGAGACGATGTCCTCCAGCCCGGCGAAGGCCCCGGCCACGATGAAGAGCACGTTCGAGGTGTCGATCTGCAGGAACTCCTGATGCGGGTGCTTGCGTCCGCCCTGCGGCGGCACCGAGGCGACCGTGCCCTCGATGATCTTCAGCAGCGCCTGCTGCACGCCCTCGCCCGACACGTCGCGGGTGATCGACGGGTTCTCGGCCTTGCGGGCGATCTTGTCGACCTCGTCGATGTAGATGATGCCCTGCTCGGCGCGCTTCACGTCGTAGTCGGCGGCCTGGATGAGCTTGAGGAGGATGTTCTCGACGTCTTCGCCGACGTAGCCCGCCTCGGTCAGTGCCGTCGCGTCGGCGACGGCGAACGGCACGTTGAGGCGCTTGGCGAGCGTCTGCGCCAGGTAGGTCTTGCCGCAGCCCGTGGGCCCGATAAGCAGGATGTTGCTCTTGGCGATCTCGACCTCTTCGGCCTTCTGCTCAGCAGGCTGCAGGGTGCCGTGGGCGCGCACGCGCTTGTAGTGGTTGTAGACGGCGACGGACAGCGCACGCTTCGCGGGCTCCTGTCCGACGACGTACTCCTCGAGGAACGTGAAGATCTCGCGGGGCTTCGGCAGCTCGAACTCGGCGACACCCTCGGCGGACGACTCCGCCATGCGCTCTTCGATGATCTCGTTGCAGAGCTCGACGCACTCGTCGCAGATGTACACGCCGGGTCCGGCGATGAGCTGCTGCACCTGCTTCTGGCTCTTTCCGCAGAAAGAGCACTTGAACAGGTCAGCGCTTTCACCGATGCGGGCCATGCGCGTCCTCCTCGGGGGGATCAGGATCGTTCTTCGAGCCTAACCGCTGCATACGACACCGGGCCGCATTGGCGACGAGTCGTTCGGCGGGTCCGACGGACGGCGGCGCTTCCACCGTCATGCCGCGGGGAGGCAGCCCCGACCACGATCTCTCCCCGGCGACGTGAGGAGGGCCCCGCCGCGCGGTGCGCGACGGGGCCCTCGGTCATCCTGACGTGTCGTCAGACCATGCTCTTGGTGTGCCAGACCGTCTTGACCTCGGTGAACGCGGCGATCCGCTCCGGCGAGGCGACCACGTCGCCGGGGGCGAGCACGCGCTTCAGCGTCTCCGCCGCGGCGATCTGCATGTCGACCCACTCCAGCGCGCCCGCACCGGCGAGATCGAGGGCGTTCACATCCTGGTGCGAGGCGAGCCACGGCGCGATCTCCGCCGGCGAGCCGGTGAGCACGTTCACCACGCCCCCGGGCACGTCACTGGTCGCGAGCACCTCGGCGAGACTGATCGCGGAGAGCGGGTACTGCTCGCTCGCGACCACGACGACGGTGTTCCCGGCGACGAGGGCCGGGGCGACCACCGAGACCAGGCCGAGCAGCGCCGAGTCCTGCGGGGCCACGATGGCGACCACACCGGTGGGCTCGGGCACCGAGATGTTGAAGTACGGACCGGAGACGGGGTTCGCGTTTCCTGCCACCTGGGCGTACTTGTCGCACCAGCCGGCGTACCAGACCCAGAGATCGATCGCCTCGTCGACCTGCGCCGTGGCCGCCGAGGACGAGATGCCCTCCTGCGCCACGATCTCGTCGACGAACTGCGCACGACGCCCTTCCAGGACCTCGGCGACCCGGTAGAGCACCTGGCCGCGGTTGTAGGCCGTCGCCCCCGCCCAGCCCTTGACGGCGGCGCGCGCGGCGACGACCGCATCGCGGGCGTCCTTGCGGGAGGCCTTCGCGGCGTTGGCGAGGAAGGCGCCCTTGCGGGAGACGACCTCGTACGTGCGTCCGGACTCGCTCCGGGGGAAGGCCCCGCCGATCGCGAGCTTGTAAGTCTTCGGAACGGTCAGTCGCTTGCTCATCGTCCTTCTCCTCCGTCGGGTCCCTGAGCTTGTCGAGGGGTGAGATAGGCGGTGAGGCCCTGGCGACCGCCCTCGCGGCCGTACCCGGACTCCTTGTAGCCGCCGAACGGGCTCGACGGGTCGAAACGGTTGAACGTGTTCGCCCACACGACGCCCGCGCGCAGCCGGTCGGCGACCGCGAGGATGCGCGAGCCCTTGTCCGACCAGATGCCGGCGGAGAGACCGTACGGGGTGTTGTTGGCCTTGGCGATCGCCTCGGCGGGCGTCCGGAAGGTGAGGACCGACAGCACCGGCCCGAACACCTCGTCGCGGGCGATGCGGTGCGAGGCCTCGACGCCGGTGAAGATCGTCGGAGCGAACCAGAAGCCCTGCTCCGGGATCGCGCAGTCGGCGGTCCAGCGCTCCGCGCCCTCGGCCTCACCGATGTCGCTGAGCTCACGGATGCGGGCGAGCTGCGCGGCGGAGTTGATCGCGCCGATGTCGGTGTTCTTGTCGAGCGGGTCGCCGAGACGCAGCGTCGACAGCCGGTTCTTCAGCCGGTCGACGACCTCGTCATGGATCGACTCCTGCACCAGCAGGCGGCTGCCCGCACAGCACACGTGGCCCTGGTTGAAGAAGATGCCGTTGACGATGCCCTCGACGGCCTGATCGATCGGCGCGTCGTCGAACACGATGTTCGCGGCCTTGCCGCCCAGCTCCAGCGTCAGCTTCTTGTTCGTCCCCGCCACGGCGCGGGCGATGTCGCGACCCACACCCGTCGAGCCGGTGAAGGCGACCTTGTCGACGTCCGGGTGACGCACCAGGGCGGCACCGGTCGCCCCGGCTCCGGTGACGATGTTCACGACACCTGCGGGGAGATCGGCCTGCTGCAGGATCTCGGCGAAGATCAGTGCCGTCAGCGGCGTGGTCTCGGCCGGCTTGAGCACGACCGTGTTCCCGGCCGCCAGCGCGGGCGCGAGCTTCCACGCGAGCATCAGCAGGGGGAAGTTCCACGGGATGACCTGACCGGCGACACCCAGAGCACGCGGGTTCGCCCCCAGACCGGCGTAGTCGAGCTTGTCGGCCCAGCCCGCGTAGTAGAAGAACCAGGACGCGACGAGGGGCACGTCCACGTCGCGGCTCTCCTTGATGGGCTTGCCGTTGTCGAGGCTCTCGGCGACCGCGAGCTCGCGGGCGCGCTCCTGCACGAGACGGGCGATGCGGAACAGGTACTTGCCCCGGTCGCGGCCGCTCATGCGCGACCAGACCTTGTCGTAGGCGCGACGGGCCGCGGCGACGGCGCGGTCGATGTCCGCGTCGTCGGCGGAGGCGATCTCGGCGATCTCCTTCTCCGTCGCCGGGGAGATGGTGCGGAAGGGGGTGCCGGAGCCGTCGACGAACTCGCCGTCGATGAACAGCCCGTAGCTGTCCTTGAGGTTCAGCACCGCCGTGGACTCCGGAGCCGGAGCGTATTCCAGGAATGACATGTCGGGTTTCCTAGTCGATCGTGACGTAGTCGGGGCCGGAGTAGTGGCCGGTGGTGAGCTTCTGGCGCTGCAGGAGCACGTCGTTGAGCAGGCTCGAGGCGCCGAAGCGGAACAGGTGCGGCTGGAGCCACTCCTCCCCCACGGTCTCGGCGACGGTGACGAGGTACTTGACCGCGTCCTTCGACGAGCGGATGCCGCCGGCGGGCTTCACGCCGATGCGCTCCCCCGTCCCGCGATACCAGTCGCGCACCGTCTCCAGCATGAGCAGCGTGGTCGGCAGCGTCGCCGCCGGCTGCACCTTGCCGGTCGACGTCTTGATGAAGTCACCGCCGGCGAGGATGCCGAGCCAGGAGGCGCGCTTGATGTTGTCGTACGTGTTCAGCTCGCCGGTCTCGAGGATCACCTTGAGCGAGGCGTACGAGCCGTCCTCACGGCGGCACGCCTCCTTGACCTGAGCGATCTGATCGAACACCAGCCCGTAGCGGCCGGACAGGAACGCACCGCGGTCGATGACCATGTCGATCTCGTCCGCACCCGCGGCGACCGCTTCCGCGGTGTCGGCGAGCTTGATCGCGAGGGAGGACCGGCCGCTCGGGAAGGCGGTGGCCACCGCGGCGACCGAGATGAGGCCGTCGTCGGGGTCGCCGTGCAGGCTGCCGAGGGCCTCGACCGCTCCGGCGACCATGTCGCCGTAGACGCACACGGCCGCCACCCGAGGCGTGGACGGATCCGCCGCATCCGGGTTCTTCGCCTTGGCGACGAGCGAACGGACCTTGCCGGGGGTGTCCGCCCCCTCCAGGGTGGTCAGGTCGATCAGCTTGATGATCGTGTCGAGGGCCCAGGCCTTCGACGTCGTCTTGATGGAGCGGGTGCCGAGGCCGGCAGCGCGCTGCTCCAGCCCGACGGCGTCCACGCCGGGGAGGCCGTGCAGGAAACGACGGAGGGTCGCGTCGTCCGGCTCACCGCCGAGGACGTCCACCGCCGTCCTGCGGCTGAGTTCTGTCGTCGTCACTGTTCCTCCAACAATGCTCGTGCTGTGGTCTCATCGGTCACCAGGACCCCGCACAGGCCGCTGGTCACGACCGTGCGCGCGATGTCGTGCTTGGCGGGGCCCGCCGTCACGAAGATGGCCCGCGCGGCGCCGCGCAGGCGGTCGAGCGAGACGCCGACCGTGCGGGCGTCCAGCTGCGGGTCGACGATGTTGCCCTCGGCGTCGACGTAGCGCCCGAGGACGTCGCCGACGGCGCCGCGACGTGCCAGCTCCTCCACATCGGCGGCCGTGAGATAGCCGTTCTCGACGTGGGCGGAGGTCGCATCGCACGGTCCGGCGGTGAACAGGAACGCTTGGGCGTCCGCCGCCTCCTCCAGCACGGCCGCGACGGTGCGGTCGCCTTCGATGGCCTGCTTCGTCTCGACGTGCTCCAGGATCGCGGGGCTCGGCAGCAGCGAGACCTGACCGGACGCGCGCTGGGCGATGGTCACCGCGAGTCCCGCGGCCCCTCCCGAGCGCCGGTTGAGGCTGACACCGCCGTTGAGCTGCACGACGGTGACGCCGTTCGCCCAGCCGTCGGGCAGGGCCTCGGCCACGGCGCGGAGGGTCTTGCCCCAGCTCACGCCGAGCGTGCGCGGAACCGGACGGAGGGCGGTCAGGAAGTCGGCCGCCGCCTGAGCGACGCGCTCCAGGGTGCCCTCGTCGCCCTCCGGCGAGGGGACGACCACGGCGTCGGTGAGACCGAAGCGCTCCACGAGCTCGCGCTCGAGGCCGAGCCGACGGGCGCGCGGGTGGACGATCTCGATGCGGACGATGCCGCGCTGCCGCGCCTGCGTGAGGAGGCGCCCGACCTTCCAGCGGGAGATCTTCAGGAGACCACCGATCTCGTCCTGCGTCTTGTCCTCGTCGTAGTACAGCTCGGCGACCCGGACCATGAGCAGATCTTCTTCCACGGTGTCCTCCTTCCTCCTCCAGGGTAGGCCGGATTCAGCGTTCGCGCACCCATCTGCTCATATGCGCAGTCGCGCCATCCTCCCGCGCGCATCCGCCGGAGACGCGAAAAGGACGCCCGTCGATTCGACGGGCGTCCTTCTCTGCGGATGCGGACTACGCGCGCTTGCGCGAGGTGAGCACCTGGTCGACGATGCCGTACTCCAGCGCCTCGTTGGCCGAGAGGATCTTGTCGCGATCGATGTCGCGGTTGACCTGCTCGACCGGTTTGCCGGTGTGACGGGCCATGGTCTCCTCGAGCCAGGTGCGCATGCGGAGGATCTCCGCCGCCTGGATCTCGATGTCGGAGGCCTGACCGTGTCCGGCCTCCCCCATCGCGGGCTGGTGCATCAGCACGCGCGCATTCGGCAGCGCGAGACGCTTGCCGGGGGCACCGGCCGCGAGCAGCACGGACGCGGCCGAGGCCGCCTGGCCGAGCACGACGGTCTGGATCTGCGGCGCAACGTACTGCATCGTGTCGTAGATCGCCGTCATCGCGGTGAACGAGCCACCGGGCGAGTTGATGTACATGGTGATGTCGCGCTCGGAGTCCTGGCTCTCCAGGACGAGGAGCTGCGCCATGACGTCGTCGGCCGACGCGTCATCGACCTGCACGCCGAGGAAGATCACGCGGTCTTCGAACAGCTTGTTGTACGGGTCCTGGCGCTTGAAGCCGTAGGCGGTGCGCTCCTCGAACTGCGGCAGCACATACCGGCTGGAGGGCAGGTTTCCGGCGGACTGGAACGTGGGTGTGTACATGGTGTCCTCTCGAATCCTCACTCGACGCCCGTGCCGCCGCCGCCGGTGACGTCGCTGGCGTGCTCGCGGATGTGGTCGACGAAGCCGTACTCGAGGGCCTCCTCCGCCGTGAACCAGCGGTCGCGGTCGCCATCGGCGTTGATCTGCTCGACGGGCTTGCCGGTCTGCGACGCGGTGATCTCGGCGAGGCGCTTCTTCATCGACAGGATGAGCTGCGCCTGGGTCTGGATGTCGCTCGCGGTGCCGCCGAAGCCGCCGTGCGGCTGGTGCAGCAGCACGCGGGCGTTCGGCGTGATGTAGCGCTTGCCCTTGGTGCCGCTGGTCAGCAGCAGCTGGCCCATGGACGCGGCCATGCCGATGCCGACGGTGACGATGTCGTTCGGCACGAACTGCATCGTGTCGTAGATCGCCATGCCCGCGGTGATCGAGCCGCCGGGCGAGTTGATGTAGAGGTAGATGTCCTTCTCGGAGTCTTCGGCGGCGAGAAGGAGGATCTTCGCGCAGATCTCGTTGGCGTTGTCGTCTCGCACCTCCGAGCCGAGCCAGATGATGCGGTCCTTCAGCAACCTGTCGAAGACGCTTGTCGCGACGAGGGGTTCAGCCATGTCAGCTCCTGCTTCCGTGTTTCAGTGATTCGAATCTACCGGCGCACGCACAGCCCCTAGGTCGTGTTCGCCGTCGGCATATCAGGTGTCGCTGCCGGCGATCTCGTGCGCGTACGCCGTCATCGACCGGTGGTAGCGGGGCAGGTGCGGGACGAGCGCGAGGATGGCCACCGACAGGCCCTGCGCGGGCCGGCCGGCACTCGCGAGGATGAGGGCGTGCACCACCGCGACCGCGTCCCGATACGGCCCGTCCGCCGCGATCTCCTCCTCGGCTCGGATCACCCGCAGCGCCTCGTCGTAGTCTCCGAGGTTGCGCAGCGAGCTCGCGAGCTGGATCACGCACTGCGGGCGATGCTCCTCGTCGAGGCCGAGCGCCAGGGCTCGGCGGTACAGCTCCACGGCCTCCGCCGGGCGTCCCGCGGAATCGCGGGCACCGGCGCGCTCGAACTCGGCCCTGGCGTCGTCCGCACCCCGCTCGGCGGCGAGGGCGTCGATGCGCGCGATCGTCTCGTCGCCGACCTCCTCTCCGGAGGCCTCCGTCCACACCTGCTCGATGCGGTCGTCCCAGCTCGTCATCCCGTCGTCCTTCCCTCGATGAGAAAGAGGGCGGATGCCGCAGCACCCGCCCTCTTCACTCGACCGTGCCGATCACTCGGCGGTGTCGGCGTCCTTCTTGGCCGGAGCCTTCTTCGCCGCCGGCTTCTTGGCGGCGGGCTTCTTCTCCGCAGCGGGCTTCTCGTCCGCGTCGGCGTCCTTCTTGGCGGCCGCCTTCTTGGCCGGAGCCTTCTTCTTCGCGGCCGGCTTCTCCTCGGCCTCGGCGGGCTTCTCGTCCTCGGACTCGGCCTCGTCGTCGGTCACGACGAAGTCGGAGAGGTCGACGGCCTTGCCGTTGGTGTCCACGACCTTGACCTTGCCGAGGGCGATCGCGAGCGCCTTGTTCCGGGCGACCTCGCCGACCAGCGCGGGGAGCTGGTTCGAGGACTGCAGCGCCTCGACGAACTCCTGCGGCGCCATGCCGTACTGCGCGGCGGACTGGATGAGGTACTGCGAGAGCTCCTCCTGCGAGACCTGCACGTCGGCCTGCTCGGCGATCGTGTCGAGCAGCACCTGCGTGCGGAACTGCTTCTCGCTGGCCTCGGTCACCTCGGCGCGGTGCACGTCGTCCTCGAGACGACCCTCGCCCTCGAGGTGGTTGTGCACCTCGTCCTCGATGAGCTGCGGCGGGACCGGGATCTCGATCTGCGCGAGCAGCGTCTCGACGAGCTTGTCGCGGGCGGCGGAGCCCTGCGTGAAGACGCCCTGCTGCTCGACGCGCTCGCGCAGGCTGTCGCGCAGCTCGGCGATCGTGTCGAACTCGCTCGCGATCTGCGCGAACTCGTCGTCGGCCTCGGGAAGCTCGCGCTCCTTGACGGCCTTGACGGTGACGGAGACCTCCGCCTCCTTGCCGGCGTGGTCGCCGCCGACGAGGGCGGAGCGGAAGGTGGTGTCCTCACCGGCGGTGAGCGACTCGATCGCGTCGTCGATGCCTTCGAGGAGCTCGCCGGAGCCGATCTCGTAGGAGACGCCCTCGGCGCGGTCGATCTCGGCGCCGTCGATGGTGGCGACGAGGTCCAGCTCGACGAAGTCGCCCTTGGCCGCGGGGCGGTCGACGGGGATGAGGGTGCCGAAGCGGGCGCGCATGTTGTCCAGCTCCGCGTCGAGGGCGGCCTCGTCGGCCTCCACGGCGTCGACCTCGAGGGTGATGCCCGCGTAGTCGGGGAGCTCGATCTCCGGCCGCACGTCGACCTCGACGTCGACGAGCAGGTCGCCCGAGAAGTCCTTCTCGTTCGGCCACTGCGTGATCTCGGCCGACGGGCGGCCGACGATGCGGAGCTTGTGCTCGGCGGTCGCCTCGCGGAAGAACTTGTCCAGGCCCTCGTTCACGGCGTGCTCGATGACGGCGCCGCGGCCGATGCGCTGGTCGATGATCGGAGCGGGCACCTTGCCCTTGCGGAAGCCGGGGATCTGGACGTCCTGCGCGATGTGCTCGTAGGCGTGCGCGATGCTGGGCTTGAGGTCGTCCGGGGTGACCGTGATGGTGAGCTTGACCCGGGTCGGGGTCAGCTTCTCGACGGTGCTGTTCGCCATGCTGGTGTGTTCTCCTTGTGGTTTCCGCGCAGAACGCGGCTGGAAGGTCGTGGGGTCGAGTCGGGGCGACAGGAGTTGAACCTGCGACCTCCCGCTCCCAAAGCGGGCGCTCTACCAAGCTGAGCTACGCCCCGGGGAATCCGCACGCAGATTCAGCCCCACCGAGTCTAACGGACAGGAGCATGCCCGACCGTCCGCTATGATCGATGGAGTCCGGACTCCGGTTCCGGGGGTGTAGCTCAATGGTAGAGTCTCAGTCTTCCAAACTGATTGCGCGGGTTCGATTCCCGTCACCCCCTCTCCTTCCTCGCAGCCTTCCCCCGATCAGAGCTGCTTCCGCATCTGCTGCGTGACCACCTCGTAGCCCGCCGTCTCGTACATCCCGATCGCCGTCCGGTTCCCGCCGAAGACGTTGAGCTCGAGCGCCGTCGCACCCGCAGCGCGTGCCGCGTGCTCCGCCGCCGCGAGCAGACCGCGCCCCAGTCCCTCGCCGCGGCGAGCGGCCTCCACCTCGATGTCGTAGAGGAACGCCACTCCGGGGGCGCCGCGCGGATGATCGAGCCCCACCCAAGCGCGGCCGATGGCCCGCCCGTCCGCGTCGAGTCCACGGAGCACGAGCATGCGCGGTGTGTCCGGCCCTCGCGGCAGCATGCGCGCATTGTCGGCGCGCGCCCGCTCCACCGCTCCATCCGCGGGCCAGCGCCCCGCGGCGACCTGCTCGTGCGCGTAGGCACGCGCGATCTCGTCCATCCATTCATCGAACTCATCCGCGGTCATCGTCCGCACCGTCACACCTGCCACGCGCTCATCCTGGCATTCCGCGGTCCGTGACGGATGCTCGCTGCGTCCAATACGCTGACAGCAGATGCAGCCACCCCCGGTCGGAAGGCCCGAGCGAATGGACATGTCGTGACGGATGCGCTCCCCTCCGGCTCTGTCGCGCCACCGAGCCTGCCGCACGGCGGCCACCGTCTTCCGGTCGTGCTGTCACAGCCCGTGACGACGCGACCCTCCGCCGACACGACGCCCCGGAGACGCCGTCGCCCTCGTGGTCGGGTCGTCGCCGGGCTCGTAGGCGGGTTGGTCCTGGTCGGCGGGCTGGCGACCGCACAGGTCTCGGCGAACCTCGGCTATGACGACGCCCGACGCGATTTCGAGACCGCCTCGCGCAGCTTCCAGGCGCAGAGCACGGAGGTCGGTCACCGCTACGGCGAACTCATCGAATCGACCGACGCCGGACACGTGATCCTCGACATTGGAGACACCAGCCTTCCCGTGCCGGATGACGCCTGGGACTCGTTGATGTCCGCGGTCGCCGACGGTGAGGCCATTGGCGCGGAGGTCGAGAGGGTCGCCGCGGCGACGCCTCCGCCGAAGGGAGAGAAGCCGTCGTGGTTCTGGGAGCTCTACGGAGCCACGTCTGCACTCCACGCGGACCGGGAACGAGTGGAGAGGCTCGTCGACGACCTGAGGACGGCCTCCACCGACGCCGCTGCCGGCCGGAACGCCGTCTCTGAGAGCGGCGTCGCGGTCATGACGGCGGCCGGAAGCGCGGCGGCCGCCTTCGAGGCCGAGCACCTCTCCGCCCGCAACACCGCCGTGATCGCCCTGCGCGACGCCGCCGCAGACGCCACCGCCGCGACCACGGTCGATGACACGACCGCCACTGTCTACGCCGCACTGCAGAACGCGGCTGCGCAGGTGATCGCGACCGAAGCCGCGGAGCTCGCGGAGAAGGCCGGTCCGCTGCAGAACTCGCGGCTCGAGGTGGAGGCGTTCGCGCGGTCTCTCGCGCCCGGCGTCCTGCTGGAGTTCGATTGGGCTCCGGTCGTCAACGGCGCCGGGTACAACGGCAGCATGGGCGGGTACACCACCTGGTGGTGGGACGATCCGGGGCGCGCGGTCATCCAGCTGTCGGACTCGGTGGCGGAGCAGTGGCCAGCCGAACGCAGCCGCGCGCTCGTCGCCCATGAGGTGGGCCATGCCATCAGCGTCAAGTGCGAGGGCATGTACGACTCGTCCACCCAGGACAGCATCGAGAAGTGGGCGACGGCCTGGGCCATCAGCATGGGCTTCACCGACGACGCGAACGGGGTCTGGGCCTACGGGTATCCCCCGCAGGACTACATCGACGCGGCCGCCGGCTGCCGCTGAGACGGAAGAAGCCGCCGTGATCGCCACGGCGGCTTCTCCTCGCGCTCAGTCGGCGGTCACTGACCCCGGCGCTCGCGGAGCTGGGTGAGGGCGTCCTCCAGCAGCTGGACGGCCTCTTCGTCCGTCCGGCGCTCCTTCACGTAGGCCAGGTGCGTCTTGTACGGCTCGGCCTTGGCGACGGCAGGAGGGTTCTCCTTGTCGCGCCCGGCCGGAAGACCGGACTGCGGGTGGTCGATGATCTCCGGGATCTCCTCCTCGGGGAGACCGGCGGCGAAGTAGCGGACCGTCTCATTGCCGAGACCGTCCCAGTACGACACCGCGATGCGGTCGGCGTGGTAGCCGTGGTCCTGCTCCCCCATGGGACCGGAACCGACTCGGGTACCGCGGATCGCGTTTCCACCGGTAGCCATCAGATCACCTCGAACTTCGTGATGAGGCCGAGCGCCACGATGGCGATGAACCACGTGAGCGCCAGGACGACGGTGAAGCGGTTCAGGTTCCGCTCCGCGAGCCCGGAGGAGCCGACCGCAGTGGTCATGCCGCCGCCGAACATGTCGGACAGGCCGCCGCCGCGGCCCTTGTGCAAGAGGATGAGGAGAGTCAGCAGGACGCTGGTGATGCCCAGCACGACCTGCAGGACGAACTCGAGAATTGCCACGGAAAGAGCCTTTCGCTGGGGCCGGAGCGCCCCCGTAACGGTCAAGTATACGGTGCAGCGGGGCCGGAGCCCCGCCGCACTCACACGCCGACGTGCTTCTCGAAGCGGATGATCGCCGCGAACTCGTCGACGACGAGGCTCGCGCCGCCGACCAGAGCGCCGTCCACGTCGGGCTCGCGCATGAAGCTGGCGATGTTCGCCGCCTTGACCGATCCGCCGTAGAGGATGCGGGTGCGGGCCGCAGCCTCGTCGCCGAGGACCTTCGCGATCACACCACGAAGCGCCGCGCAGACATCCTGCGCCTGCTGCGGGGTGGCCGCCTGGCCCGATCCGATGGCCCAGACGGGCTCATACGCCACGACGATGTCAGCCGACGGGGAGACGCCCTGGAGGGCGGCCTCGAGCTGTCCGGCCGGAACCGCGCTGGCGCCGAACTTCTCCAGGTCCTCCGCCGTCTCGCCGACGCAGATGACCGGGGAGAGGCCGTGCTTGAGCGCAGCCTTCACCTTCCCGGCCACGATCTCGTCGGACTCGGCGTGGTACTCGCGACGCTCGGAGTGTCCGATGATGACGTACTTCGCGTCGAGCTTCGCCAGGAACGCCCCGGAGATCTCGCCGGTGTACGCACCGGAGTCGTGCGCCGAGACGTCCTGCGCACCGAACGCGAACGGGATCTTGTCCGCGTCGATCAGCGTCTGCACGCTGCGGATGTCGGTGAAGGGCGGGAAGACCGCCACCTCCACGGATCCGTCCTCGTGCTTGGCGTCCTTCAGCGTCCAGTGCAGCTTCTGCACGAACGCCACCGCCTGCAGGTGATCCAGGTTCATCTTCCAGTTGCCCGCGATCAGCGGGGTACGGGAGCTCACGCCCATCCGAGGACCTCCAGCCCAGGTAGTTTCTTGCCCTCGAGGAATTCGAGGCTGGCGCCGCCGCCGGTCGAGATGTGCCCGAACTGGTCGTCGGTGAATCCGAGCTGGCGGACGGCTGCGGCGGAGTCGCCGCCGCCGACCACGCTGAGGCCGTCGACCTCGGTCAGTGCCTGCGCGACCGCCTTGGTTCCCGCAGCGAAGGCCGGGAACTCGAACACGCCCATCGGGCCGTTCCAGAACACCGTCTTCGATCCGCGGATGACCTCGGCGAAGCGCGCGGCGGTCTCCGGTCCGATGTCGAGGCCGATGCCCGACGAACCGAACGCCGTCTCCTCGATCGCGTCCGCGGCGGCCACCTCGTGGTCCGCGTCCGCACCGAAGGAGGCGGCGACGACCACGTCGGTCGGGAGCACGAGTTCCACGCCGCGCTCGGCCGCCTCGGCGATGTAGCCGCGCACGGTCTCGAGCTGGTCCTCCTCGAGGAGACTCGACGCGACGGCGTGCCCCTGTGCCTTCAGGAAGGTGAAGAGCATGCCGCCGCCGACGAGGATGCGGTCCACCCGCGGCAGCAGGTGCGAGATGACTCCGAGCTTGTCGCTCACCTTGGACCCGCCGAGCACCACCGCGTACGGCCGCTCCGGGTTCTCCGTCAGGCGATCGAGCACATCGAGCTCGGTCGCGATCAGGAGCCCCGCCGCCGAGGGCAGCAGCTTCGCGAGGTCGTAGACGCTCGCCTGCTTGCGGTGCACGACGCCGAACCCGTCGGAGACGAGCACGTCGCCCAGTTCCGCGAGCTGCGCCGCGAAGGCACCGCGCTCGGCGTCGTCCTTCGACGTCTCCCCCGGGTTGAACCGGAGGTTCTCGATCACGACGACCTGACCGTTCTCGAGGGACGCCACGGCGTCCTTCGCGGCCTCGCCCACGGTGTCGCCGGCGAAGGCGACCGGGGCGCCGAGCAGCTCGGACAGCCGCTGGGCGACCGGCTCGAGGCTGTACTGCGGGTCGGGCGCGCCGTCCGGGCGGCCGAGGTGCGAGCAGACGACGACGCGGGCGCCCGCGTCGATGAGGGTCTTCAGGGTCGGCAGCGAGGCGCGGACACGGCCATCGTCCGTGATGACCCCGTCCCGCAGGGGGACGTTCAGATCACAACGGACGATGACGCGCTTGCCCTCGAGCGAACCCAATGAGTCCAGGGTGCGCAGAGTCATGTGTCGGAGCTCAGATGCGCTCGGCGACGTACTCGGTCAGGTCGACGAGACGGTTGGAGTAGCCCCACTCGTTGTCGTACCAGCTCGAGACCTTGATCAGGTTGCCGCTGACGTTGGTGAGCGTGGAGTCGAAGATCGACGAGTGCGGGTTGTGCACGATGTCGCTCGACACGATCGGGTCCTCGTTGTACTGCAGGTACCCGGCCAGACGCCCCTCGGCCGCAGCCTTCTTGTAGGCCTCGTTGACCTCGTCCACCGTGAGGTTCTCGCGGTCCGTGATGAGCGTCAGGTCGACGATCGAGCCCGTGGGAACCGGCACGCGGTAGGAGGAACCGCTGAGCTTGCCGTTCAGCTCCGGGAGGACGAGGCCGATGGCCTTCGCGGCACCCGTCGAGGCCGGCGTGATGTTGATCGCGGCGGCGCGGGCGCGGCGGAGGTCCTTGTGGGGACCGTCCTGCAGGTTCTGGTCGGCGGTGTAGGCGTGGGCCGTCATCATGAAGCCGCGGTCGATGCCGAAGGCGTCGTTGAACACCTTGGCCAGCGGCGCGAGGCAGTTCGTGGTGCAGGAGGCGTTGGAGATGATGTGGTCCGTCTCCGGGTTGTACGTCTCCTCGTTCACGCCCATGACGATGGTGCGGTCGTCACCCGTGGCGGGAGCCGAGATGAGGACCTTCTTCGCACCGGCGTCGATGTGCTTGCGCGCGGCGTCGGCGTTGGTGAAGAAGCCGGTCGACTCGATGACGATGTCCACGCCCAGCTCGCCCCACGGGAGGTTGGCGGGGTCACGCTCTGCGAAGGCCTTGATCTCCTTGCCGTCGACGGTGATGCTGTCGTCGTCGTACGTGATCTCGGCGTCGAGGACGCCGCTGACCGAGTCGTACTTCAGCAGGTGTGCCAGGGTCTTGTTGTCGGTGAGGTCGTTGACCGCGACGATCTCAAGGTCTGCTCCCTGCGCGAGAGCTGCGCGGAAGTAGTTGCGTCCGATGCGGCCGAAGCCGTTGATACCGATCTTGACAGACACTCAGGTCTCCCTGTTTCTCATGCGCCGAGCGCCGCCGTCGAGCGTGCGCCATGCGCGGGTTTTTTGGCTGAGATGGCGCCCCGACGAGCCGTGGGCCCGCCGGGACGCGACCCGATTACGACAGTACCAGCAGGCCGTTCGTCTGCTGACGGGCGACCTCGAAGCGCTGGGCGACGTTCTCCCAGTTGGCGATGTTCCACGCGGCCTTGACGTAGTCGGCCTTCACGTTGAGGTAGTCGAGGTAGAAGGCGTGCTCCCACATGTCCAGCTGGAACAGCGGGATGGTGCCCTGCGCGGTGTTCGACTGCTGGTCGAAGAGCTGCTGGATGATGAGTCGCGAGCCGATCGAGTCCCAGCTCAGGACGGCCCAGCCGGAACCCTGGATCCCGGTGGCGGCGGCGGTGAAGTGCGCCTGGAACTTCTCGAAGGAGCCGAAGTACTCGTCGATGGCCGCCTTGAGCTCGCCCTCGGGCTGGCCGCCGCCGTTCGGCGAGAGGTTGGTCCAGAAGATCGAGTGGTTGACGTGGCCGCCGAGGTTGAACGCGAGGTCCTTCTCGAGCTTGTTCACGTTCGCGAGGTTGCCGCTCTCGCGGGCCTCCGCCAGCTGCTCCAGGGCGGTGTTGGCGCCCGCGACGTAGGTCGCGTGGTGCTTGTCGTGGTGCAGCTCCATGATCTTGCCGCTGATGTGCGGCTCGAGAGCGGCGAAGTCGTAGGGAAGGTCGGGGAGCGTGTAGGTTGCCATATCGCATTCATCCAATCCGCGCCGCGCCGCGGCGCTTGCCGATGCTCCGCGTCGCCGATGTGCGACGGAGAGCGGACGACTTTCATCCTACTGACGACAACGCCTCGGGTGTCCGGATCCTTCCGGGGGTTGACACGCCGTCCAGGGCGGCGTCACCCGGATCAGACGTCGAGACCGGCGGGGACGGCGGCCTCGGTCCCCGGGATGCCCTCCTGCTGCGCGCGTTTGTCCGCCATCGCCAGCAGACGGCGGATGCGGCCGGCCACGGCGTCCTTCGTGAGCGGAGGGTCGGCGTGGTGACCGAGCTCGTCGAGGCTGGCGTCGCGGTGTGCGAGGCGGAGCTCGCCGGCGACTCGGAGGTGGTCGGGCACCTCGTCGGCCAGGATCTCGAGAGCGCGCTCGACACGGGCGCATGCCGCCACGGCGGCCTGCGCGGAACGGCGGAGGTTCGCGTCGTCGAAGTTGACGAGACGGTTGACGCCCGCGCGCACCTCGCGGCGCTGTCGCAGCTCCTCCCACGCCAGAGCGGTGCGCTGGGCGCCCATCTCGCTGAGGATGGTGCGGATCGCCTCCCCCTCGCGCACGACGACGCGGGGAAGCCCGCGGACCTCGCGCGCCTTCGCGGCGACACCGAGGCGGTGGGCGGCACCCACGAGCGCCATGGCGGCCTCGGACGACGGGCAGGCGACCTCGAGCATCGCGGAGCGGCCCGGCTCGCTCAGCGAACCGGCGGCGAGGAAGGCCCCGCGCCAGAGGCCGGCGATCTCCGCACGGGACCCCGTGGTGAGGCGGTTCGGCAGTCCGCGGACCGGGCGGCGACGCTGGTCGAGCAGTCCGGTCTGGCGGGCCAGGGTCTCCCCCTGCGCGATGACGCGGACGGCCCAGCGGGCGCCGTCGTTGGCGGTGCTCGACTGCACCTGGGCGATCTCCGGACGGACGCCGTAGATCTCGGCGAGGTCGCGGGCCACACGGCGGGCGAGGGTCTCGGCATCGACCTCCGCTTCCACCGCCACACGGCCGGCGATGGAGTGCAGACCACCGGCGAACCGGAGGATGGCCGTCACCTCAGCGACGCGCACCGTCGGGGGTGCATTGCGGATGCTGACGAGCTCAGCCTTGACGTCGGTGGTTAGTGCCACGAGACTCCTTCACGTTCACGCGCCGGGTCGCGACGCAAACCTCCAGCTTACTCGCTCGGGGCCCTATTCCCTGCCGAGGTCACGGTGGCGGACGTTGACCGCGACGCCCGGTATTCCCGCCAGTCGACGGGCGAGCTCCTCGGACATGGCGACCGAACGGTGCTTGCCGCCCGTGCACCCGATGGCGATCGTGGAGTGGCTCTTGTTCTCGCGCTGATACCCCTCGAGGACGGGAACGAGAGCCTTCGCGTAGGCGTCGAGGAACTCCTCCGCGCCGTCCCGGGAGAGCACGTACTCCCGCACGGTCTCGTCCTGTCCGGTGAGACCGCGCAGGTCTTCGTTCCAATACGGGTTCGGGAGGAAGCGCATGTCGGCCACGACGTCGACGTCGGTGGGCAGCCCGTACTTGAAGCCGAAGCTGAGCAGGGTGACCCGGTGCCGCGCCTCGCCCTCCTCCGAGAAGATGTCGGAGACCTTGGTCGCGAGCTGGTGGATGTTCAACGCCGAGGTGTCGATCACCAGATCCGCGGCCTCGCGGATCGGGGCGAGCCGGGCGCGCTCGGTCCGGATGCCGTCGAGGAGGGTGCCGTCGCCCTGCAGCGGATGCGGGCGCCGTACGGCCTCGAAGCGACGGACGAGGACGTCGTCCGAGGCGTCCAGGAAGAGCACGCGGATGGATCCCCTGGTGCGCAGCACGCGAGCGACACCCGGGAAGTCGTCGAAGAGGTTGCGGCCGCGCACGTCGACCACCGCCGCGACCTTCGGCAGCGCGTCGCCCCCCATGCCGGTGAGATCGAGCAGCGGTCGGAGGATCTGCGGCGGCAGGTTGTCGACGACGTACCAGCTGAGATCCTCCAGCGCGTTCGCCACCGTGGTCCGACCCGCGCCGGACATCCCGGTGACGATGAGGAATTCGCCCTGTTCCCCGTCAGACATCGCTCACTGCTCCTTCTCCCCCTCGGCCTCCCAGCCTAGCGAGTGGACAGGTGCGTATGGATGTTCTGAGCGAGCACCGGACCGATCCCCTGGACCTCCTGGATCTGCTGCGGTTCCGCGGCACGCAGCGCGGTGACCGACCCGAAGTGCTTGAGGAGGACCTTGATCCGCGAGGCCCCGAGACCAGGGACCTCGGCGAGCACCGTGGTGATGTCCTTCTTGCGTTTCTTGCGCTGGTGCGTGATGGCGAACCGATGCGCCTCGTCGCGAAGACGCTGGAGCAGGTAGAGGGATTCGCTGGTCCGCGGCAGGATGACCGGGAAGTCGTCTCCCGGCAACCAGATCTCCTCCAGACGCTTGGCGATGCCGCAGACCGCGATCTCCGTGTGTCCGGCGTCGCGCAGTGCTCGCGCGGCGGCCTCGACCTGCGGCTGACCGCCGTCAACGAGAAGCAGCTGCGGCGGG
>NZ_PNFU01000006.1:89789-202813 GCF_002871415.1 Microbacterium sp. UMB0228
GCAGCCCGTCCTCGAACACGACCATGGACGCCACCACGTTGGTGCCGCCGAGGTGCGAGATGTCGAAGCACTCGATCCGGAGCGGTGCCTCCTCCATCCCCAGCGCCTCCTGGAGGTCGGTGAGCGCCTGCGTGCGCGCGACGTAGTCGCTCGTCCGACGCGTCTTGTGCCTGATCAGCGCCTGCTGGGCGTTCAGCGTGGCCGTGCGCATGAGGTCGGCGCGCTGGCCGCGATGCGCCACGGCGATCTCGACCTTCCGGCCCCGGCGTTCGCGCAGCCACACCTCCAGCTCGGAGGCGTCGTCGGGAAGCACCGGGACGAGGATGCGGCGCGGCACGTCCTGGGCCTCGCCGTACGCCTGCTGGAGGACCTGCTCCACGAGCTCCCCACCCGTGATGTCGATCTCCTTCTCGATCGTCAGGGCCCGGACGCCTCGAACGCGACCGCCGCGGATGACGAAGTGCTGCACGGCGGCGGCGAGCTCGTCCTCCGCGATGCCGAACAGGTCGGCGTCCTCGTCGGCCGGGAGCACGAGGGCGCTCTTGCCGAGCACGGCCTCGATCGCCGAGAGCTTGTCACGGTACTTCGCGGCTGCCTCGTAGTCCATGGCCGCCGACGCCGCGAGCATGCGCTGCGTGAGCTCGCGGGTGAAGCGTTCGTCGCCGCCCGCCATGAATGCGACGAAGTCGTCGACCATGGCGCGATGCTCCTCGATCGACACCGTCATCGAACACGGCCCGCCGCACTTGCCGATCTGCCCGGGGAAGCACGGACGCCCCGTCTGCATCGCCCGCTTGTAACTGGCGTCGCTGCACGTGCGGATCGGGAACGCCTTGATCATCAGGTCGATGGTCTCGTGCACCGCCCAGACCTTCGGGTACGGACCGAAGTAGCGGGCCCCGGGGATCTTCCGGTTGCGGGTGACCAGCACACGCGGCGCCTCGTCCCCGAGCGTCACCGCCATGAACGGGTACGACTTGTCGTCCCGGTACTTGACGTTGAACGGCGGATCGAACTCCTTGATCCACATGTACTCGAGCTGCAGGGAGTCGACGTCGGTGGGCACGACGGTCCACTCCACCGACGCCGCCGTCGTCACCATCCGGCGCGTGCGCTCATGCAGCGTCCGCAGCGGAGCGAAGTAGTTCGACAGCCGCTGACGGAGGTTCTTCGCCTTCCCGACGTACAGCACCCGGCCGTTGGCGTCGCGGAACCGGTACACCCCCGGGTCGGTCGGGATCTCGCCCGCCCGGGGCTTGTACGGCAGCACGTCGGCCATCAGCTGGCCTTCCGCGCGGAGCGCCCCTCACCCAGGATCTCGGCGAGGAACTGGCCGGTGTGGCTCTCCTCGACCCGCGCGATCTGCTCCGGCGTGCCGGTGGCGAGGATCGTGCCGCCGCCGGAACCACCCTCCGGACCCAGGTCGATCACCCAGTCGGCCGACTTGATCACGTCGAGGTTGTGCTCGATCACGATGACCGTGTTGCCCTTGTCGACCAGACCGTTCAGCACCTCGAGGAGCTTGCGCACGTCTTCGAAGTGCAGACCCGTCGTCGGCTCGTCGAGCACGTAGATGCTCCGACCGTTGCTGCGGCGCTGGAGCTCGGTCGCGAGCTTCACGCGCTGCGCCTCACCACCGGAGAGCGTGGTCGCGGACTGCCCGAGGCGCACGTATCCCAGCCCCACATCGACCAGGGTCTTCATATAGCGGTGGATGGCCTGGATCGGCTCGAAGAACTCGGCCGCCTCCTCGATGGGCATCTCCAGCACCTCGGCGATGTTCTTGCCCTTGTAGTGCACGGCGAGGGTGTCGCGGTTGTACCGCTTGCCGTGGCACACCTCGCAGTCCACATACACGTCCGGGAGGAAGTTCATCTCGATCTTGATCGTGCCGTCACCCGAGCACGCCTCGCAGCGTCCGCCCTTGACGTTGAAGCTGAAGCGTCCGGGCTGGTAGCCGCGGACCTTCGCCTCGGGCGTCTCGCTGAAGAGCGTGCGGATGCGGTCGAAGACGCCGGTGTAGGTCGCCGGGTTCGATCGCGGGGTGCGGCCGATCGGCGCCTGGTCGACGTGCACGACCTTGTCGAGGTTGTCGAGCCCGGTCACGCGCGTGTGCTTGCCCGGCACCGTCCGCGCCCCGTTGAGCCGCGACGCGAGCACCTGATACAGGATGTCGTTCACGAGGGACGACTTCCCGGATCCGCTGACGCCGGTGACCGCGGTCAGCACGCCGAGCGGGAAGTCGGCCGTGACGTTGCGGAGGTTGTTGGCGCGGGCGCCCACGACGCTGAGCATGCGCTTCTTGTCGATCTTGCGGCGCTTCGCCGGCATCGGGATCTCCCGACGGCCCGAGAGGTAGTCCCCGGTCATCGAATCGGTGTCGGCGAGCAGCGCCGAGTAGGGCCCGGAGTGGACCACGGCACCGCCGTTCACGCCGGCCCCCGGGCCGATGTCGACCACCCAGTCCGCGGCCTCGATGGTCTCCTCGTCGTGCTCGACGACGATCAGGGTGTTCCCGAGGTCGCGCAGCGTGAGCAGCGTCTCGATGAGCCGGCGGTTGTCGCGCTGGTGCAGTCCGATCGACGGTTCGTCGAGGACGTAGAGCACGCCGGTGAGACCGGAGCCGATCTGCGTGGCGAGGCGGATGCGCTGAGCCTCGCCTCCCGACAGCGAGCCGGCCGAACGGCTGAGGTTGAGGTAGGACAGACCGACCTGGAGGAGGAAGTCGAGGCGCAGGCGGATCTCGCGGAGCACCTGGGCGGCGATCTTGGCCTCGCGGTCGGTGAGGTGCAGCTTCTCCATGAAGGCCCGGGCGTCGGCCAGGCTCAGGTGGGAGACCTCGGCGATGGAGTGGCCGTGCACCTGCACGGCCAGCACCTCGGGCTTGAGACGGTCGCCGTTGCAGACCGGGCACGGGACCTCGCGGAGGTACTCGCCCCACCGGCTGCGCTGGGTGTCGGACTCGGCCTGCAGGTACTGCCGCTCGATGTACGGCACCACGCCCTCGAATCCGGAGGCATAGCGCATCTCACGGCCGTAGCGGTTCTTCCACTTGACGGTGACCTTGTAGTTCTCTCCGCGCAGCACTGCTTCCTTGACGTCGGAGTGCAGTTCGCGCCACGGGGTGTCGAGGGAGAAGTCGAGGTCGCGGGAGAGTCCTTCGAGCAGGCGTTCGTAGTACTGGAAGAGCCCCTTGCCCTGCGTGGTCCACGGGATGATGACGCCCTCGCGGATCGAGAGGTCTTCGTCGCCGAGCATCAGATCGACGTCCACCGACATGCGGGTGCCGAGGCCCGAGCAGGCGGGGCAGGCACCGAACGGCGCGTTGAAGGAGAACGTGCGCGGCTCGATCTCGGTGAGGGTGAGCGCGTGGCCGTTCGGGCACGCGAGCTTCTCCGAGAACGTCTGCCAGGCGTCGTCGCCCTCGCCGTCCACGTAGTTGATCTGCACGACCCCACCGGCGAGGCCGAGAGCGGTCTCCACCGAGTCGGTCACGCGTCCGAGGATGTCGGGCGAGGCGACGAGGCGGTCGACGACCACCGCGATGTCGTGCTTGTAGCTCTTCTTCAGCGTCGGAGGCTCGGCCAGCTGGATGAGCTCGCCGTCGACGATCGCCCGCGAGTAGCCCTTCGCCCCGAGCTCCCGGAACAGGTCGACGAACTCGCCCTTCTTCTGGGAGACGATCGGCGCGACGACCTGGTAGCGGGTGCGCTCCGGGAGCTCCATGAGCTGGTCGGCGATCTGCTGGACGGTCTGCCGCTGGATCTTCTCGCCGCACACCGGACAGTGCGGAACGCCGATACGCGCCCAGAGCAGACGCATGTAGTCGTAGATCTCGGTGATCGTGCCGACCGTGGACCGGGGGTTGCGGTTCGTCGACTTCTGATCGATCGACACCGCCGGGCTCAGCCCCTCGATGAAATCGACGTCCGGCCGGTCGACCTGACCGAGGAACTGCCGCGCGTAGGCGCTCAGCGACTCGACGTACCGGCGCTGCCCCTCGGCGAAGATCGTGTCGAAGGCGAGGCTCGACTTCCCCGATCCGGAGAGGCCGGTGAAGACCACCAGCGAGTCGCGGGGGATGTCGATGTCGACGTTCTTGAGATTGTGCACGCGGGCGCCGCGGACACTGAGTTTTCCTGGGGAAGCAACGGGGACGATGGGCACCGAACAAGTCTACGAGGGGCCACGGACATCGGCTCCGAGAACGCCGAACGCCCCGGTTCCTGCGGCCGCCACGTCGGCCCGTCTCGCAGCGCGGACCGCGAGCAGGACCCCACCCAGCAGCATCACCGCGGCGACGGGTGCCAGGAGCACGGTCGTCCCGGTGATCTGCCGCTCGGTGAGCAGCCAGACTCCGAACGCGACCGGCTGGGCGAGCAGCTGGACCGTGAGGAAGCGGCCGGCGGTCGGACGCAGGACCGGGAGGGCCACACGCGAGGACGGCGGCACCACGAGACTCAGCGACGCGCACACGTGCATAGCGTGCACGCACAGCAGCGCCAGCGCCGTCCGACCGGGATCCGGCTCCGTGAGGATCACCCCGAACGGCAGGCATGCCAGCGCCACCCAGGCGGCGAGGCTGCGCGGGATCGCGGCGGCGACGAGCGCGGCGAGCACGGCGATGCCCTGCCACAGCGGGAACGGGATGAGCAGCAGGGCCCCGCAGGCGGCCACGGCGACCATCGCGAGCCGGATGACGATGCCCGGCACCGCGGCGCCGGTGCGGAACGAGCGGACGGAACGACTCATCGGCGCCCCGTCCCCCGGCGCGTGAGACGACGCGCCGCCAGCCGCATCGCCGCATCGGCTCCGCTCGACCACGGCACCACCTCGACGCCCGCGTGGTCCAGCTCCGTCAGGATGTCGGCGCGTTCGGCGAGCAGCGTGCGAAGCGCGATCCGCTGTTCCCTGGTGAGGCGGGTCGCCTCCGGTACAGGGAGCACGTCGACCGCCACGACGGCGTGTCCCGCGGCACGCCAGCTCGTCGCCAGCCGCGCGGCGACCCCGTCGACGAACGTCGAGAGCACGAAGACGATCGAGCCGGGCGGCACCACCGGCGAGCGACGGTACGAGGGGTCGGCGCCGAGGCCGGTGGCCGCGATGGCGCGGCGGAGACGGGCGAGGTGCCGCACTCCTCCACCGGACGGCAGCGACACCCCGTCCGGGGAGAGCGCGTGATAGGCGACCCGGTCCCCGACGCCGATGGCGGCCGTGGCGATCGCGAGGGCAGCCTCACGCGCGTGATCGAGCGACGTGACGCCTGAGCGATCGGCGTCGCCGCTCCCCCACGCGGCGACGACCGCACCCAGGTCTTCGGCGGTGTCGATCGCGATGACCACCGAGGAATCGCTCAGCGCGTCGTCCCTGCGCACCAGGAGGTCGCCGGGGCGACGGGTGGCCCGAGCGGTCGCCCGCCAGTCCACCCGCCGGAGCTCGTCCCCCGGGACGAAGGGCTGGATGTCACGGAAGTCCCCACCCTGACCCGGCCGCGAGCCCGGATGTGCACCGTGGAGTCCGGTGAGTCGCGGTGCCACCGGGAGGGCGCTGATCCGCACGCCGCGCGGGGGCGCGTTCCAGACGACGGCCGTCCGGGGAAGGAGCCCCGTGACCCACGCACCGTCGAGGTCGGATCCCCGCGCGGTCACGCCGAGCGGCTCGCTCGGACCGGAGTGCTGCAGAGCGCTGCGGGCCGTGACGCACGCGGCGCCGGGCCGTACGTCCGCGAGGCCGGTGCGCCGCCCGTCCTGATCCACCGCGACCTGTACGGCGTCGGCCGTCAGCAGCACGTCCACGGCGGTCCGCACCTCCGGGCGGTCACCGTCGCCGACGGCCTGGGCCCGCAGCGCGATGCGTGCGTGTCCGGGACGGGGGCGCGAGAGGAGCGCCCAGCCCGCGGTCAGCGCCAGCGGCAGCCCGAGGGCGACGACGTCCGGACGCGAGGAGGCGAGCCCGACCGCCGCGAGGATCGCGGCGCCGGCGATGCCGAGCGCGATGACCGGCGTGCGCCGCCACGTGAGTGCGGCGGTGGACTCGGTCGCCGTCTCGTCCGTCACGGCGTCGTCGCGACCGTCGGAGGCACCGGCGTCCGAACCAGCGCCGCGTCCACCACCGTCCGCGGATCGACGCCCTGCGCCCAGGCCTGCGGCGTCAGCGTCAGGCGGTGAGCGAGGACCGGCACCGCGACGCGCTTGATGTCGTCCGGCCGCACATACTCCCGGCCGTCCAGCGCGGCGAGCGCGCGGCCGAGGAGGACGAGCGCCTGCGAGCCGCGCGGGGACGCGCCGACGGCTACCGTCGCCGCCTCGCGGGTGGCGCGGGCGAGTTCGACGGCGTACCGCACGACGTCGGGATCGACGTGGATGCGCTCGACCGCGGCCTGGAGGCGCTGGAGTCCCTCCGCGTCCAGAACGGGTGCGACCTCGACATCCGGGCTCTGCCGCTCGACGCGGTCGAGGATGATGCGCGCCTCCTCCTCAGCGCCGGGATAGCCCACGGCGAGCCGCACCATGAACCGGTCGAGCTGGGCTTCGGGCAGCGCGTACGTCCCCTCGTACTCGATCGGGTTCGAGGTCGCGATCACGTGGAACGGCCGTGGGAGGGCGAACCGATTGCCCTCCACCGTCACCTGGCGCTCGGCCATGGCCTCGAGCATCGCCGACTGCGTCTTCGGCGTCGTCCGGTTGATCTCGTCCGCGAGCAGCAGGCCCGTGAAGAGGGGGCCGGGGCGGAAGGCGAACTCTCCGGTCGAGGGCGAGTACACATACGAGCCGGTGACGTCGCCGGGAAGCATGTCAGGAGTGCACTGCAGCCGACGGAAGTCCAGGCCGAGGGCCCCCGCCAGAGTCCGCGCGGCGAGCGTCTTGCCGAGGCCGGGGACGTCCTCGAAGAGCACATGTCCCCCGGCAAGGATCGTGGCGAGCGCCAGAGTCAGAGGCTCGTCCATCCCGACCACCGCTGTCCGGACGCCGGCGAGCACGCGGCGTCCGACGTCGGCGATCTGCGCGGTCTCATCGTTGGTCATGAAGTCTCCTCCGTGTCGGTCGGGATGCGGTCGAGGGCGTCGAGGACGCGCTCGATGTCGGCACGCTGCACGTCACGCGCGTGCAGGGACGCTCGAACGCCGTCCCCCAGCATCGCGTCGATGCGCGGGTGGTCGTCGGGATCGTCGAGGTCGAGGCCGCGATGGGCGAGGCGGCGCCGGACGACCCCCTGCACGCGCCGCACGACGACGTGCCCGGCGACGCCCGTGCGGGTGTTGATCGCCCAGGCCATCCGCGACACGTCCGAGCCGCGCGATTCCGCCCGCGGCGCCTCCGGCGGCCACACGACCGCCTCGTCGACGAAGACCTGCCGGGTGGCCGCGACCACCGCGAGCAGGAGGAGGGCCCAGGCCACGGCGAAGGCGGCAGGCACTCCGAGCACGAGGAGCACGGTGAAGAGAGCGGCCCCGATGAGGGCGCTGATCACCGTCACGACGATGCCCTTCACCGCCACCCCTCCTTGATGCCCCGGAGGGCGACCACGGCGCTCTGTCGGTCCTGCTCGTCTGCGACCAGCCCACCGAAGCGGACCCGCTCGTACAGGCCCTGGAGCCGGAGCACGTCAGCTGCGATGCTCCGGCGGGCACCGACCACCCGGGCCGTGAACTCCGCCGGCGTCTCGGCGGCTCCGCGACCGTGGCCGGCGTCGGCGGCGGATTCCTCCAGTCCGACCCACGCGGCGACGATCGCATCACCGGGATCGGGCCTCGCGGTCACGGTGCGCAACGCGGCGGAGACCCCGCGGCGGATGACCTCCTCGTTCGGAGGTACCGCGGGAGTGCTGCCACCGTCCTCCCCGGCGGCAGCGGCGACCTCACGACGATCGAGCGGACGTGCCTGCCACAGCCGTCGGAGGAAGCGGAGGAGCTGGCGCAGGACCACGAGGACGAGGGCGAGGACGGCCAGCGTCAGCAGCGCCCCGAAGACCACCCCGAGAATCTGCGCGAGAGCGGAATCGCCCCAGGACTCGGGGGGCGGTGGTGTCCCGGTCGTCGACGGGACCGGAAGGACGACGTCTTCCGGGGGCGGCGCCGTGCTCTCCGGCCGGGACGACGAGAACTGCGGGGTGCCCTGTCCCGCGGCAGCGAGCATGAGGACCCCGAACAGTCCGGCGATCGCGACGAGGCCGAGCAGCGGCGCGGTCGGCCCTGACCGGCGCACGGCCTCCGGTGCACGGACCGGAGGCTCTGGGCGCGACATGCCTCCACCCTAGGGGCGCGGGACGAGACGGCCCCGTTCCGCACCGGGGTGCCGCGGAACGGGTCAGCTCTGCTCGGAGCGCCGCCCCGCGAAGGCCCCGAGCCCGTCCCGGAGAGCGGCGATCTCGCCGATACCCATCCCCACGGCGGCCATCACCTGCCGCGGCACATCCACGGCCCTCGCACGCAGAGCCGCTCCGGCGTCGGTGAGTGTGATCTCCAGGCGGCGCTCGTCTTCACTGCTGCGCTGGCGCGTCACCAGGCCGTCGGCCTCGAGCCTCTTGACGAGGGGCGACGCGGTCGCGGGCTCCAGCGCGAGGTCGGCGGCGAGGTCGTTCAGGGTCCGCGGCGACCGCTCCCACAGGGCGAGCATCACCAGGTACTGCGGGTGCGTCAACCCGAGCGGCTCGAGGATCGGCCGGTAGATCGCCACGACGTTCCGCGCCGCCGTGACCACGGCGAAGCAGAGCTGATTCTCGAGCCGGAGCAGATCGTCGGTGTCAGTCACGGTCCTGACTATACATCCGCACGAATCATTAGTACACTAATGAACATGTCACGCGACTCCAGCCGCCCCCCTCTTCGCACCCGCATCCGCGAGGCGGGGGGCCTCTACTCCTGGGTGAACACCAACCTCGTGCGTCTCGCCGGTCCGGCCTCGGTCGGGCCGTACGAGAAGACGCCGCCGCCCAGCGCCGCGGAGCGCGCCGAACGGGCCTGTCCGCTGTGCGGCGCGCCGATGACCGAGCACGAGATCGATCGCTCGGGCCCGAAGACGCTGGTGCACTGCCCGTAAGCTCGCTCGGCGTCAGTCGTCGTCATCGGCGAGCGCGGCGCCGACCGACTCCCGGGCCATGTCGATCCACGTCATGAGCGCGGCGTCGTCGGCGATCGCCGAGGCGGCGACGTCGATCCAGCCGGACCCCATGGTGCGGGCTCCCATCACGGCACGCGCGGCCCCGGGCCGCGTCACGGCGACAGCCCCGTTCTCCTCATCCACGCGGACGAGAAGCGTCCCGTCCTTCCGGGCACCCACGAGGATGCGCCCCTCGTCGAGGAATGCCCTGGTCCCGAACATCCGGCGCTCCTCTATGGAAGGGTCGGCCCCGAGCAGTGCGCGGACGCGGTCCGCGAGTTCCTCTCCTGCGGCATCCATCTCGGCTCCGTCTACGCGTGCCCGGCCCGCTCCATCGACCGGAGCTCCTTCTTCAGATCCTGCACTTCGTCGCGCAGGCGCCCGGCGAGCTCGAACTTCAGCTCCGCGGCCGCCGCGAGCATCTGATCGGTGAGGTCCTGGATCGTGGCCTCCAGCTGCTGAGCGCCCTCGGCCGCGATCCCGGTGCGCCGCAGGTTTGGTGTCGGCGACTTGCCCTTGCCCGACGCGCGGCCCCGGCCGGACATCAGCTCCGCCGTGTCCTGACCCTCGCGCGCCAGCACCTCCGTGATGTCGGCGATACGCTTGCGCAGCGGCTGCGGATCGATGCCGTGCTCCTTGTTGTACGCGATCTGCTTCTCACGCCGACGGTCGGTCTCCTCGATGGCCTTGGCCATGGAGTCCGTCATGTTGTCCGCGTACATGTGGACTTCACCCGAGACGTTACGCGCCGCGCGGCCGATCGTCTGGATGAGTGAGGTCCCGGAGCGGAGGAAGCCCTCCTTGTCCGCGTCGAGGATCGCGACGAGCGACACCTCCGGGAGGTCGAGTCCCTCGCGCAGCAGGTTGATACCCACCAGGACGTCGTACACACCGGCGCGCAGTTCGCTGAGGAGCTCGACGCGGCGCAGGGTGTCGACGTCGGAGTGCAGGTAGCGCACGCGCACGCCGTGCTCGCCGAGGAAGTCGGTCAGCTCTTCCGCCATCTTCTTCGTGAGGGTCGTGACGAGGACGCGCTCGTCCCGCTCCACGCGAAGCCGGATCTCTTCGAGGAGATCGTCGATCTGCCCCTTCGACGGCTTGACGATGATCTCCGGGTCGACGAGGCCGGTCGGGCGGATGATCTGCTCCACCACGCCGTCGGCGATGCCCATCTCGTACTTGCCCGGGGTGGCGGACAGGTAGACGGTCTGCCCCACGCGGTTCTTGAACTCGTCCCAGCGCAGCGGTCGGTTGTCCATCGCGCTCGGCAGCCGGAATCCGTGATCCACGAGGGTGCGCTTGCGGGACGCGTCGCCTTCGTACATCGCGCCGATCTGCGGCACCGTGACGTGGGACTCGTCGATGACGAGCAGGAAGTCGTCCGGGAAGAAGTCGAGGAGTGTGTGCGGGGGCTCGCCGGGCATGCGTCCGTCCATGTGACGCGAGTAGTTCTCGATACCGGAGCAGAAGCCGAGCTGCTGCAGCATTTCCAGGTCGAACGTGGTCCGCATCCGGAGGCGCTGCGCCTCGAGCAGCTTGCCCTGACGTTCGAACTCCTTCAGCCGCTCCTCCAGCTCGTGCTCGATGGTGCCGATGGAGCGCTGGATGACGTCGGTGCCCGCGACGTAGTGAGAGGCGGGGAAGATCGGCACGGCGTCCAGCTTCTCGATGACCTCGCCCGTGAGCGGGTGCAGCGAGTAGAGCGCCTCGATCTCGTCGCCGAACAGCTCGATGCGGATGGCGTGCTCCTCGTACACCGGGATGATCTCGATCGTGTCGCCGCGCACGCGGAAGTTTCCCCGCGAGAAGTCGACGTCGTTGCGGTTGTACTGCATCGCGATGAACTGACGGATCAGGGCGTCGCGGTCGTACCGCTCCCCCACCTGCAGCGCGACCATGGCGCGCAGGTACTCCTCCGGAGCACCCAGGCCGTAGATGCAGGAGACGGTCGACACCACGACCACGTCACGCCGGCTCAGCAGGGAGTTCGTCGTCGAGTGGCGGAGCCGCTCGACCTCCGCGTTGATCGAGGAGTCCTTCTCGATGAAGGTGTCCGTCTGCGGGACGTAGGCCTCGGGCTGGTAGTAGTCGTAGTACGAGACGAAGTACTCGACGGCGTTGTTCGGCATGAGCTCGCGGAACTCGTTGGCGAGCTGCGCCGCGAGGGTCTTGTTGTGCGCGAGCACGAGCGTGGGACGCTGCACCTGCTCGACGAGCCAGGCCGTGGTCGCCGACTTGCCCGTTCCGGTGGCGCCGAGCAGCACGATGTCGGTCTCGCCGGCGTTGATACGGGAGGCCAGCTCGGCGATGGCCTGCGGCTGGTCACCGGCAGGGGCGTACTCGCTGATGACCTCGAAGGGGCGGACACTGCGGGTGGGCTGCATACATCAAGCGTATGCCGCCCCTCCGACATCGGGGCCGCGTCCGGCGGCGGCACCGCTTCAGCTTGCGCGGAGCCGGTTCCAGAGCGCATCCGTCTGGGCCAGCGTGTCCGCGATGGATCCTGCGGTGTCGATCACGACGTCGGCGATCGCGAGCCGCCGGTCGTCTGGAACCTGGGCGGCGATCCGCCCGCGGGCGTCGTCGGGCGTCATCCCGCGCAGCTGCACGAGCCTCTCGAGACGGACCTCCTCCGGGGCATGCGCGACGACGATCGCATCCCAGGGGTCGTCGACACGAGCCTCCACGAGAAGCGGCACGTCGTACACGACGACGGCATCCGGATCAGCCTGGAAGGCGGCGTCGAAACGACGCTGGGACTCGGCCCGTACGGCCGGGTGCACGATGGCGTTCAGCTGTGCGAGACGGTCCGGATCGGCGAACACGGTCGCACCGAGAGCGGCTCGGTCGAGCGACCCGTCTTCGGCGATGACCTCGTCACCGAACGTCCGCGCGATCGCGCCGAGCACCTCGGATCCGGGCGCCTGCACCTCGCGCACGATCCGATCCGCGTCGACGACCACCGCGCCGAGTTCGGCGAGCCGGTTCGCGATGGTGGACTTTCCCGACGCGATGCCTCCGGTGAGAGCGATGAGCGGCATCCGACCATCCTGCCACGCCTGTCCCAGGGCGGCGCACGACGCTGCCGCGGAACAATCGGGAAAGCTTCGGTCCCTCTTGAGGAAGACTTGACGGTCCCCTGAGGTGCGCTGCGTAACGTCGAAGCCATGACGAACACGGATGCCCCCGCACGCCCTGACCGCACCGAGCGACGCTCCCGGCGGCGCCCGATCATGGCGTTCGCGCTGGCCGTGCTCGCGACCGGAGGGATCGGTGCCGCGCTCACGAGCGCCGCATGGACCGACAACACCTTCTTCAGCGCCCCGGCCGCAGGAGCCACCTTCAACCTCCAGGGTTCCACCGACGGGACCACCTGGAAGGAGTCGGCCGCGAAGAACAGCATCGAGCTCGTCGTGCCCGCGGAGAAGCTGGCCAACCTGCTCCCGGGCGAGACCCGCACGATCAAGCTCTGGGTGAAGAACGCCAGCTCCGTCAACGCCGCACTCACCTCGACCGTCGAGTACGCCCCCGGCAACCCGGCGACGGACTTCACGGTCAAGCCGACGGCGACGATCACCGGGCTCGCGGCGTCGCTGACCTCCTCCGGCTCCACGGCGACCGATGAGTTCGACCTCGTCGTCACCACCCCGGCCGACTGGCCGACGAGCAACCAGGGCAAGACCGGCACGATCCTCGTCACGGTCTCCGCCACCGCCACCAACTGACCGCTCGCCCCGCAGCAGAGAACGAAGAGACGAACCGTGGTGCAGATCCTCCGTCGGCTCGCCCTGCCCGTGCTCTGGGCGCTGGCCGCCACGGGCGTGGGCTGCGGCGTCGTCTGGGGCGCCACGGCGATCGGGCTCATCCAGCCGCTCGTCGTGATCTCGGGATCGATGGAGCCCGGGATCATGACAGGCGATCTCCTCATCGCCACGAAGGTCCCCGCCGACTCTCTGGAGGTGGGCGATGTCGTCAGCCTCCGGAGCGCGCTGACCGACTCTCTGGTGGCCCATCGCATCACCGCGATCGAAGCCGCCGACGGCGCGCGCACGATCACGATGAAGGGCGACAACAACGAGTTCTCCGACGCCCTCGACTATCCGGTCACCGGCGATGTCTGGAAGCCGGCGGTGCAGCTTCCCGGTTGGGGGACCGCCATCATGCGGATGACCACGCCCGCCGTCGCCGTCCCGCTGCTCCTCGGACTCCTGGGGCTGCTCGGTCTGAGCATGATGAGCCCCGGGGAGCGACCGGCGCGGAAGCCGCTGACCACGTGATGCCGGCACGACGAGTTTCCCCGATGGCCGGCTTCGCGGTCGCGATGGCGTTCGTCTTCCTGGCCTTCGCCCAGGGAAGCGTCTCGACCACCACCGCGGCGTGGACGGATCGGACCGTGGTCACGGCGACGGTGACGTCCGCCTCGGCATGGTTGTCGCCGTTCGCGGGGAACACGTGCAAGGCCTACAGCAGCCCATCGGCATCTCCCACCAGCTGCGCGATCACGGCGATCCGCTACGAGGAGATCAACGGCACCTCCGGCCACTTCTACATCAGCACGAACGCCCCGGGCGGGTCGCACCACGTGGACGTCGACGTGGATCTGAAGAAGGCGACGGGCCTTCCCCGGACGTGGACCTCGTGGGCCGCTGCGGGGGTGCTCCCGGGCAGCCACGTCACGCCGGACCCCGCGTGGATGTGCTCCTCGTTGCCCCGGCTCACCGGCCGCAGCCTCGACTGGCACCTCACCGACCTTCAGGTTGCCGTGACGCTGCAGCGCACGACGGCGAACACGATCTGCACCTGAGCCTCCTGGGCACGGCGCGGCTCCCCTCAGCGCGCGAGCAGCTGCCGTCGGGAGCTGATCACCCCGGTGTCGAAGCCGGCGAGATGCAGGCCGCCGTGGAAGCGGGCGTGCTCGATCTTGATGCAGCGGTCCATGACCACCGAGAGCCCGGCCGCCTCCGCGATCGCGGCGGCGTCCTCGTTCCAGGAGCCGAGCTGGAGCCACAGGGTCTTCGCTCCGCTGTCGATCGCCTCCTGCGCGACGCCCGGGAGGTCGTCGTGACGACGGAACACGTCCACGATGTCGGGCTGCACGGGCAGGGCGCTCAACGACGGATAGACCGGCTGGCCGAGGATCTCGGTCTCCCTCGGGTTCACGAGGTAGACGTCGTAGGGCGTGCTGGACAGCAGGTAGGTGGCGACGAAGTACGAGGCCCGTGACGGATTCCCGGAGGCACCGACGATGGCGATCGATCGCGCCCGCCGCAGCAGTCCGAACCGCTGCGGCTGCGAGGGCCCGGTCCAGGTGCGGCCCGGCTCGACGGCAGCGGGGAGCGCGCAGCTGGCGGCATCCGTGGTCGGCGGGATGGCGCAGGCGTCGCCGGCGGAGGTCGTGCTCATCGGTGGGCTCCCGTCGCGAGGGTGAGGGCCTGGTCGAGGTCCCAGATGATGTCCTCCGCGTCCTCCAGGCCGACGGAGATGCGGATCAGGTCGGGGCGCACGCCCGCGGCGACGAGCTGCTCCTCGGTGAGCTGGCGGTGCGTGGTGGAGGCCGGGTGGATCACCAGGGTGCGGGCGTCGCCGATGTTGGCGAGGTGGGACGCGAGCTGCAGGTTCTCGATGAACGCCTCCCCCGCAGCGCGGCCGTCCTCGGCGGCGACCCCGAACGCGAACACGGATCCCGGTCCCAGCGGCATATAGCGCGCGGCACGCTCGTGATGCGGATGGCCTTCCAGCCCCGCCCAGGTGACGGAGGACACGCGGGGGTCGGCGGCCAGCCACTCGGCGACGACCCTGGCGTTGGCGATGTGAGCGTCGATGCGCTGCGGCAGCGTCTCCACGCCCTGCAGGAGCGCGAAGGCCGACTGCGGGCTCAGCGCCGGCCCGATGTCGCGCAGCTGCTCGGAGCGCAGCTTGGTGAGGAATCCGTACTCGCCGAAGTTCCCCCACCAGGAGATCCCGCCGTAGGAGGCCACCGGTTCGGTCATCTGCGGGAACTTGCCGTTGCCCCAGTCGAAGGTGCCCTTCTCGATGACCACGCCGCCGAGGGTCGTGCCGTGACCGCCGAGGAACTTCGTGACCGAGTGGATGACGATGTCCGCCCCGTGTTCCAGCGGGCGGGCGAGGTACGGGGTGGCCAGCGTGGCGTCGACGACGAGCGGCACCCCCGCCTCATGCGCGACGGCGGCGAGACCCGCGATGTCGGCGATCTCGCCCGACGGGTTCCCGATCATCTCGACGTAGACGACCTTGGTCTCCGGACGGATGGCCGCAGCGTAGTCGGCCGGGTCGGAGGAGCTGACGAACGTCGTCTCCACGCCGAACCGTCGCAGGGTGACATCGAGCTGTGTCACCGTGCCGCCGTAGAGCTGCGCGGCGGCCACGACATGATCGCCCGCGCCCACGAGGGCGGCGAACGTGATGAACTCCGCGCTCATCCCCGAGGCGGTCGCGACGGCCCCGATACCGCCTTCCAGCGAGGCCAGCCGCTCCTCCAGGGCGGCGACGGTGGGATTGCCGATGCGCGAGTAGATGTTGCCGTACTTCTGCAGCGCGAAGAGGTTGCCGGCGTCGGCCGCATCGTCGAAGACGAACGACGTCGTCTGGTAGATCGGCACCGCCCGCGCTCCGGTGGCGGCGTCCGGTGTGCCGCCGGCGTGCAGAGCGCGGGTGCGGAACCCGAAGCGGTGGTCGTCGGTCATGATGTCCTCGATTCTGCGGCGAGAGCGCCGGCGATGTCGTCGACGGCCCAGGGGTTCTGCAGTGACGTCGTGTCGCCGAGGGCCTGCGGAGTGCGTCCCGCGCGCCGATCCTGTTCGGCATCCCAGAGCTGCGCGAGCAGGCGGCGCATGATCTTCCCCGAGCGCGTCTTGGGCAGGTCCGGCACGACGACGACGTGCTTCGGCTTCGCGACCGGACCGATCGCGCGGGCGACCTCGGCGCGCAGCGCGTGCGCGTCGATCTCCGCCCGGCCGGACGGGGTGACGAACGCCACGACCGCCTGCCCGGTCACCGGATCCGCCACGCCGGCGGACCCGGCTTCGCCGACCGTCTCGTGCGCCACGAGCGCCGACTCGATCTCGATCGTCGAGAGGCGATGACCGGACACGTTCACGACGTCGTCGAGCCGGCCCAGGATCCAGATGAACCCGTCGGCGTCCCTGGTCGCCCCGTCTCCGGCGACGTAGTAGCCGCCGTGCGCGCCCACGCCGGCGTACGCAGACCAGTACGCGTCGCGGTAGCGCTCCGGGTTCCCCCAGACGGTCCGCGCCATCCCCGGCCACGGGCGCCGGACGACCAGCGTCCCGGATCGGCCCGGCGCCACCTCGTCCCCGTTCTCGTCGACCACCGCGACGTCGATGCCCGGAAGCGGGACCGACGCAGAGCCGGGCTTCAGCGGCGTGATGCCGGGCAGGGGGGCGATCATCGCGGCACCGGTCTCCGACTGCCACCACGTATCGATGACGGGGAGCTCACCCCGCCCGAAGTTCCGGCGGAACCACACCCAGGCCTCCGGATTGATCGCCTCGCCCACCGTGCCGAGCAGTCGCAGGGTCGACAGGTCGTGGCCGCTCGGCAGCTCGTCGCCGAACCAGGTCATGAACGTCCGGATGAGCGTCGGGGCCGTGTAGTAGACGGTAACGCCGTAGCGCTCGATGATCTCCAGGTGCCGCTCGCGGCGAGGAGTGTCCGGCGTGCCCTCGTAGATGACCTGGGTGAGCCCGTTCGACAGCGGCCCGTAGATCTCGTAGGTGTGGGCCGTGACCCAGGCGAGGTCGGCCGTGCACCAATGGACGTCGTCGGGTTTGGCGTCGAAATGCGCCCAATGCGCCCAGCTCGCGTGGGTCAGGTAGCCACCGGAGGTGTGCACGAGGCCCTTGGGCTTCCCGGTCGTGCCGGAGGTGTAGATGATGAAGAGCGGGTGCTCGGCGTCGAAGGCCTCCGCCCGATGCGCGGTGGGAGCCGTGTCGACGACATCGTGCCACCACACGTCCCGGCCTTCGGTCCACGGGACGCTCTGTCCGGTGCGACGGAGCACGAGGACGTGTTCGAGGTCCGGCAGTCCCGCAGCGGCGGCATCGGCGGCGGACTTGACCTCGGTCGCCGTCCCCCGCCGGAACTGGCCGTCGCTGGTGACGAGCAGCTTCGCCCCGGTATCCTCGAGCCGGAACCGCACGGCCTCCGCGGAGAACCCTCCGAACACGAGCGAGTGGACGGCTCCGATCCGCGCGCACGCGAGCGTGACGACCACGGTCTCCACGAGCACGGGGAGGTAGATCACCACGCGGTCCCCCGGTCGGATCCCGAGGTCTTCCAGCGCATGCGCCGCCTGGGCCACACGACGCTGCAGGTCGGCGTAGGTCACCGAGATCCGGTCGCCGGGCTCCCCTTCGAAATGCAGCGCGACCTTGTCTCCGCCTCCAGCGTCGACATGACGGTCCACGCAGTTCACCGCGACGTTCAGCCGTCCGCCGAGGAACCACCGCGCCGCGGGGACGGCACCGTCGACAGGCGGCTCCCACTCGTGCACGGCCGTCCACGGCTCGGCCCAGTCCAGTCGGCGCGCCGCGTCCTCCCAGAAGGCCAGAGGATCAGCGGCCGCGGGCTCGTAGGCGTCCGCGGTCACGTTGGCGTCGGGGAACGCGGGCGACGGAGGATAGACCCGTTCCTCCTGCAGCCGAGCCTCGGTCGTCGTCACGTCCATCGCCGCAACAGGTACTTCTCCAGCAGCGCGAGCACGCCGTTGGTGATCGTGCCCAGCAGCGCGAGCAGCACGATGGAGAGCAGGATGCGGTCGACGCGCCCCGTGCTCTGGGAGTCGGTCAAGAGGAAACCGAGCCCCATGGACGAGGCGATCAGCTCGGCGGCGACCAGGAACAGCCACGCCTGGGCGAGCGCGAGGCGCAGGCCCGCGACGACGGACGGCACGACGGCCGGGAGCTGCACCGTCCGGAACAGCGACCATCCGTGCAGGCTGAAGGAGCGTCCCGCCTCGACGAGCTGCGGGTCCACGTGCCGGAGCGCGGAGGCGACGGTCGTGTAGACCGGGAAGAACGCACCGATCGCGATGAGGGTCACCTTGGACTCCTCGCCGATCTGCATCCACAGGATCAGCAGCGGCACCCAGGCGAGCGACGGCACCGCGCGGACCGCGGCGAGGGTCGGGCTGAGCAGCACGTCACCCCAGCGTGAGAGCCCGACGATGCCGGCTGCGGCGAGGCCGACGACCGAGCCGATCGCGAACCCGAGCAGCACCCGCTGGACGGAGATGGCGATGTGGGTCCAGAGCTGTCCGGACTCGGCGAGTTCCACCCCGGCCTGGAAGACCGACGCCGGCGCCGGGAGGCGGTACGGCTCGATGAGACCGGCCGTCGTGACCACCTGCCAGGCGATGAGGATCGCGGCCGGGATCAGGAGACCCGCGACGATCCGTACGGCGGGCGGCAGACCACGCCGTGCTCCTCCCGTCCCCCGCCGGGGAGCACCCTTCGCGAACTCGAGCGCGTCCCGCGATTCCGCCGGGACGACCACCCGATCCTCGAAACCGGTCACTCGCCCGCGCCCGCCTTCGTCGCGAAGGTGTCGTTGATGATGCTGGACAGTGCCTTGTCGACGGATTCCTGCCCACCCTGGACGTCGCCGGACTCGACGAGCACCGGAGCGATCTTCTCGAGCACCGCGAGCTGGTCATCGCCGGGGACGCCGTCCACGTCCAGGTTCGACCGCTCCTGGATGACCGTGGTCGCGACCTCGAGGTCGATACCGGCGACCTCTGCCAACAGGGCGGCCGTCTCTTCCGGGTTCTCCAGCGCCCACGCACGCGCCTCCTCGTAGGCGTCGACGACGGCCTGAGCGAGGTCCGGGTGGTTGTCGATGAAGTCCTCGGTCGCGTTGAGGAAGCCGTAGGTGTTGAAGTCGACGTTGCGGTAGATGAGCTTGTCGCCCGACTCCTGCTCCGCGGCGGCCATGATGGGGTCGAGCCCCGCCCACGCGTCGACGGAACCGCCGTCGAGCGCCGCGCGCCCGTCGGCGTGCTGGAGGTTCTGCACCTCGACGTCAGCCAGCGACAGCCCGCCCTCCTCCAGCGCCTGGAGGAGGAAGAAGTAGGGGTCGGTGCCCTTGGTGGCCGCGACGGAGGCGCCCTTGAGGTCCTCCACCGAGGCGATGTCGCTGTCGGGCCCGACGACGATGGCCGACCACTCGGGCTGGGAGAAGATGTCGATCACCTGGATGGGCGAGCCGTTCGCGCGGGCGAGCAGCGCGGCCGAGCCCGCCGTCGATCCCACGTCGACCGAACCCGAGCGGAGGAGCTCGTTGGCCTTGTTCGAGCCAGCGGACTGCACCCATTCGACGGTGACCTCGTCGCCGAGGATGTCCTCCAGGATGCCCTGGTCGCGGATCACGAGGCTGAGCGGATTGTAGGTCGCGAAGTCGATGGACAGCGTGTCCGCCGACCACTCGCCGTTCCCGGCCGGCGTGGACTCGGCTTCGGCGGACGCGTTCTCCCCGGCGACGCAGCCGGTGGCGACGAGCATCATCGTCCCGGCGACGGCGATCGCAGGGATGATGCGGCGGGTGATGGTGCTCATCGGGTCTCCTCGGGGGTGTGGTGGTGCGTGTCGACGCCGAGCCCTTCGAGGAGCTCGGCGCGCAGGTCGGCGAGGCCGCGGTCGGCGCGGTCTCGGGGGCGGATGCCGGGGACGCGGATCGTCCGCGCGACGGACGACGCCGTGTCGTCTGCGTCGCCGACGGTGCGCAGCAGCAGCACGCGGTCGGCGAGATAGAGAGCCTCCTCCACGTCGTGGGTCACGAGCAGCACCGTGGTGGGCTCGGCCGCGTGGATCTTCAGGAGCAGGTCGTGCATGCGGAGGCGCGTGAGGGCGTCGAGCGCACCGAACGGCTCGTCGAGCAGCAGGACTCCGGGGTTCCTGGCGAGAGCCCGGGCGAGGGAGGCCCGTTGCGCCATGCCTCCGGACACTTCACGGGGGCGCTGGTCGGCGGCGTGTTCGAGTCCCACGAGCTGCAGGAGTTCGCGGACCCGAGCGCGTCCGGCACGGCGGGAGACGCCCCGGGGAAGACCGAGCTCGACGTTCTGCGCGAGCGTACGCCACGGGAGCAGCCGCGGCTCCTGGAACGCGATCGCCGTGCGCTCGTCGACGTCGGCGACACCGGAGCCGTCCAGACGGATCGTCCCGCGTGTAGGGGTGTCCAGTCCGCCGATGAGGCGCAGCAGCGTCGACTTCCCACACCCGGACGGACCGACGACGGCGACGATCTCCCCGGCGGCGATATCCAGGTCGATGCCGCGGAGCACCTCGCGTCGCCCCTGAGCGAGCGGGAACGACCGCGCGATGCCGTCCAGGCGCACGGGTTGTGCGGAGCCCGACGTCGTCGGGGCCTCAGCGGTGCGCGACGCAGCGGGCAGGAGGGCGGTCATGTCCCCATGCTGTCGGAGGCTCCGGAATGTTACGAATGCGGTCGTAACGTTGCGTCACGCAGCTGCTCCGCCGGATTCCGGGCATGCGAAAAGGGCCGCCACACCCGCCGTGAGGCGGGGTGACGACCCTTTTCGGAGTGGTGCTTAGGAGTTGCCGCCCGAGAGCTTCTCGCGCAGAGCCGCGAGAGCCTCGTCATCGGCGAGCGTGCCGGCGCCGGCCGACTCGCTCGAGAAGGACTGGCCGCCGAAGTCGTCGCCGGCCGCAGCCTCGGCCTCGGCCGCCTTCGCGACCTGAGCCTTGTGCGCCTCCCAGCGAGCCTGGGCCGCAGCGTACTCCTGCTCCCATGCCTCGCGCTGGGCGTCGAAGCCTTCCTTCCACTGACCGGTCTCGGCGTCGAAGCCCTCCGGGTACTTGTACTCGCCGTTCTCGTCGTACTCGGCGAGCATGCCGTACAGAGCCGGGTCGAACTCGGTGCCGTTGGGGTCGACCGACTCGTTGGCCTGCTTCAGCGACAGCGAGATGCGACGACGCTCGAGGTCGATGTCGATGACCTTGACGAAGACCTCTTCGCCGACCGACACGACCTGCTCGGCCAGCTCGACGTGCTTGCTGGAGAGCTCGGAGATGTGGACGAGGCCCTCGATGCCGTCGGCGACGCGGACGAACGCACCGAACGGAACGAGCTTGGTGACCTTACCCGGCGTGACCTGACCGATCGCGTGGGTGCGGGCGAAGACCTGCCACGGGTCCTCCTGCGTCGCCTTCAGCGACAGGGAGACGCGCTCGCGGTCGAGGTCGACCTCGAGGATCTCGACGGTGACCTCCTGGCCCACCTCGACGACCTCGGAGGCGTGCTCGATGTGCTTCCAGGACAGCTCGGAGACGTGCACGAGGCCGTCCACGCCACCCAGGTCCACGAACGCACCGAAGTTGACGATCGAGGAGACGACACCCTTGCGGACCTGACCCTTGTGCAGGTTGTTCAGGAACGTGGTGCGCGACTCCGACTGCGTCTGCTCGAGCAGCGCGCGGCGGCTCAGGACGACGTTGTTGCGGTTCTTGTCGAGCTCGAGGATCTTCGCCTCGATCTCCTGGCCGAGGTACGGCGTGAGGTCGCGGACGCGACGGAGCTCGATGAGCGAGGCCGGGAGGAAGCCACGGAGGCCGATGTCGACGATGAGTCCACCCTTGACGACCTCGATGACCGTACCGGTGACGACGCCGTCGTTCTCCTTGATCTTCTCGACGTCTCCCCAGGCGCGCTCGTACTGCGCACGCTTCTTGGAGAGGATCAGGCGGCCTTCCTTGTCCTCCTTCTGGAGAACCAGGGCCTCGACTTCGTCGCCGACCTTGACGACCTCGTTGGGGTCGACGTCGTGCTTGATCGAGAGCTCGCGCGAGGGGATGACACCCTCGGTCTTGTAGCCGACATCGAGCAGGACCTCATCGCGGTCGATCTTGACGATCGTGCCCTCGATGATGTCGCCGTCGTTGAAGAACTTCAGGGTCTTCTCGACCGCGGCCAGGAAGTCCTCAGCAGATCCGATGTCGTTGATGGCGACCTGCTTGGTGGCCGGGGCGGTCGTTGCGGTAGTCATGTAGTGGGTTGTCCTTGTGAATGGATACTCGGGCTGCGGAGCATGGCCGCGCACGGCCGGGATGTGCTTCGCAGCAGGTGGATTGTGGTGTGTTCGTCACCTGGGCATGCGTATACACGCCACGAGTGACAGTTCAGGCTATCAGAAGTTGCCGTCCGCGAAAGAGCGGATTCGTGCGAGCTTCTCTGTGGATAACGTCGGCGCCGCTCCGTCCATTCCGCGTACGGTGGCCCGGTGATGTCGCCCACCGCTCTCCGCATGCTCGCCGTGCTGGCCCTCGGCGTCTCGGCCCTGTCCGCCTGCGCCCCCGCTCCGGAGCCCACGCCGACCCCCTCCCCCGCGTTCACCTCCGAGGAAGAGGCCTTCGCCGCCGCCGAGGCCACGTACCGGGATTACAACGACGCCGGGAACTCACGACGCAATGGAGACGGAGGAGATCCAAGTGAATTTCTGATCGGCGCGGCCCTAGACGCGGACCGCGCTGCCGCCGAGAACCTGAAAGCGAGCGGCTTGCGAGTTGTAGGCACGGTCGACGTGATCGCGTTCACGAGTGTCGGCACCAACATCTCACCTGAAGCCGTCACGGTCGAAGCGCTCGTCTGCTTGGACACGTCGGGTACGAAGCTCTTGAACGAGCAAGGGCAGGATGTCTCCGCTGAAGACCGTAAGACAACCATCGCCTCGATTGTTCAGATGGTGACGGTCGGCGGCTCGCTCTACATAGAAGACGAACGGACCGCGGAGGCGGACGAATGTTGAAGCTGGTGGTGCTAAGTCTGCTGTTGCTTGCCTCGCACGATGGGAGCCTCGTCGCCAGTGCAGCCAGCACCGCCGCATGTCCTAAGGAGTTGCAGATAGTTGGCCAGTGCGGATTGCAGAACACCGGCCGCGAACTGCGCATCGACGCACGTTCAAACCCGTCATCTGCGCCCGGGCCGGGCCGAACGGATAGCTCGACCCCCTCCGCCCCAGAACCGAAACGCGAACCGTGCAAGACGGACACAGCGCTGAGCCGGTCGTGCGGCATGTACGGAGTGCGGGTGACGGAGGAGTCCGAGCACCCGCTCACGATCGAGGACCTCGCACGGTTCGCGCCGGACCCCGTGACGACGACAGCGGAGCCCGGGAACGCCGGCGTCGTGGGGATGGCGACGAACTTCGTGGCGACCGTCGCGGCGCACACGGTGAGCGGCACACTCCTCGATCGGCCGGTGACGGTGCGCTTCACACCCGTACGCGTCGTCTTCGACCACGGCGATGGAACGTCGGCCACCGCGCCGGACGGCGGCCGCGCGTGGGCGACGCTCGGCCAAGCGCCGTTCACCGCGACCCCCACGAGCCACATGTACACCCGACGCGGCACCTACACGACAAGGACGACGGTCGCCTACACGGCGGAGGTCGACGTCGGCGGGGGCTGGTTCCCGGTGTCCGGCGAGCTTTCGGTCGATGGCGTATCCAGGCAGATCCGCATCTACGAGGCGACCACCGCGCTCGTGGCACGGACGTGTGAAGAACGACCCGCGGCTGTGGGCTGCTGAGCACCCCGTGGGGCACGCTCTACCCTGAATCCATGACCCGCGCCGAACGCCTCATGCTGCTCGACACCGCCAGCCTCTACTTCCGCGCGTTCTACGGCGTACCCGACAAGGTGACAGCCCCCGACGGCTCCCCCATCAATGCGGCGCGCGGCCTGCTGGACATGATCGCGAAGCTCGTGACCACCTATCAGCCGACCCATGTCGTGGCGTGCTGGGACGACGACTGGCGCCCGCAGTGGCGGGTCGACCTCATCCCCAGCTACAAGACGCACCGCGTGGTGGAGGTCGTGGCGGGTGCGCCCGACGTCGAGGAAGTGCCCGACCCGCTGGAGGCGCAGATCCCGCTGATCCGCGAGACGCTCGCGGTCCTCGGCATCCCGATCGTCGGCGTCGCCGAGCACGAGGCGGACGACGTCATCGGCACCCTCGCGACGCACGCGACGATGCCCGTCGACATCGTCACCGGCGACCGCGACCTGTTCCAGCTCGTCGACGACGAGCGCGACGTGCGTGTGATCTACACGGCGCGCGGCATGAGCAACCTCGAGGTCGTGACGGACGCCACGGTCGTCACCAAGTACGGGGTGCTCCCCACGCAGTACGCGGACTTCGCGACGATGCGCGGCGATGCGTCGGACGGACTTCCGGGCGTCGCCGGGATCGGCGAGAAGACCGCTGCCACCCTGCTGCAGAAGCACGGCGACCTCGTCGGCATCCGGGAAGCCGCGGAAGCGGGCGAGGGCATGAGTGCCGGCATCCGCGCGAAGATCCTCGACGCGCAGGCGTATCTCGATGTCGCCCCCACGGTCGTCGCCGTCGCCACGGAGCTCCCGATCACCGCTCCCGATGTCGCGCTGCGAGCCCTCACTCCGGACGAAGCGGCGGAAGCCACGGCCCTCGCCGAGCGCTGGAACCTCGGAAGCTCGATGACACGGGCCGTCACCGCGGTCACCGCGGCCGCGAGCCAGACCACCGAGGGCTGACGCGACCGGACGTCACTCCGCCCAGGCGAGGAGGCGCGACAGACCCCACGTCGTGACGATGCGCGACGCCGGCACCCCGGCGCGCTCCGCACGTTCGGCGCCGTGGTCCAGCAGGGAGAGCTGTCCGGGAGCGTGCGCGTCGGAGTCGATCGAGAAGAGGCATCCGGCCTCGAGCGCGATCGCGATGAGCTCGTCCGGCGGGTCCTGACGCTCGGGCCGCGAGTTGATCTCGACCGCCACCCCGTTCTCCGCGCACGCCGCGAACACCGCGGCGGCATCGAAGGCCGAGGGCGGGCGCGTGCCCCGGTCGCCCTGGACGAGCCGGCCGGTGCAGTGTCCGAGGACGTTCACCCGAGGATGCGAGACGGCCGCGATCATCCGCGCGGTCATCGCCCGTCCGTCCATGCGGAGCTTGGAATGCACCGAGGCGACGACGATGTCCAGGTCCGCGAGGAGGGCGTCCTCCTGATCGAGCGTTCCGTCTTCCAGGATGTCCACCTCGATGCCGGCGAGCAGTGTGAAGCCATCCCCCGACTGCGCCCGCACCTGCGGGATCTGCTCGCGGAGCCGCTCCGCCGAGAGTCCTCGCGCTACACGGAGGCGCGGAGAGTGGTCGGTGATGGCCTGGTACTCGTGGCCCTGCGCGCGGGCGGCAGCGGCCATCACCTCGATGGACGTCGTCCCGTCCGACCACTCGGTGTGGGCGTGCAGGTCTCCGCGCAGCTTCCCGCGGAGCACCGACACCTTCTCCGGTTCGACGTCGCCGCGGAGCTCCACGAGGTACTCCGGCACCTCACCGGCCTGCGCCTGACGGATGACGGCGAAGGTCGACTCCCCGATGCCCTTGGCTGCGCGGAGACGCGTCGGGTCGCCCTGCACGTCGGACGGAAGATCCTGGAACGTGGCAGCCGCCTGGCGGAACGCCTTGGCCCGGTAGCGCGACGCCCGCTCGCGCTCCAGCAGCGAAGCGATCTCGAGCAGCGCGTCGACCGGGTCCATGCTCACTCCTTCGGCGCGGCCAGCTCGCGACTGACGCCGATCCACTGATCCAGCTTGGCCAGCGCGCGCCCGTCGTCCACTGCGGCGGACGCACGGGCGAGCGCATCGCGGAGCCGCTCGAGGATCGGCCGCTGCACCTGGGTCGCGTCCTGCGACAGCTCGAAGGCGACGATGCCGGCGGCGGCGTTGAGGAGGACGATGTCCCGCACCGGCCCCTGCTCTCCTGCGAGCGTCCGTCGGAGGATCTCGGCGTTGTGGGCGGGAGAGCCGCCGATGAGGTCGGAGAGGTCGGCGAGCGGGATGCCGAGATCACGGGGATCCAGGTCGTGCTCGTGGATGTCTCCACGGGTGACCTCCCAGATGCGGCTGTGCCCGGTGGTCGTGAGCTCGTCGAGGCCGTCGTCGCCGCGGAAGACCAGCGCCGTCGCTCCCCGCGTCCGGAAGACGCCGGTGATCAGCGGGACGCGCTCCATCTGGGCGACACCGACCGCGTTCGCCTCGGCACGCGCGGGGTTGCAGAGCGGGCCGAGCATGTTGAACACGGTGGGCACTCCGAGCTGCGAGCGGACGGCACCGGCGTGCTTGAACCCGGGGTGGAACGCCCCCGCCCAGGCGAAGGTGATGCCCGTCCGGTCGAGGATCGAGGCGACCGCCGCGGGGTCGAGGGAGAGCTCGAGGCCGAGCGCACCGAGGACGTCCGAGGAGCCCGAGGCCGAGCTCGCGGCGCGATTGCCGTGCTTGACCACGGGGATGCCCGTGGCGCCGATGATCACGGCGGCCGTCGTCGACACGTTCACGGTCCCGACGCGGTCGCCGCCCGTGCCGACGATGTCCAGCACGTTCGGGGAGACCGGCAGAGGCACGGCCGCCTCGAGGATCGCGTCGCGGAAGCCGACGATCTCATCGATCGTCTCCCCCTTCGCCCGCAGAGCAACGAGGAATCCGGCGAGCTGCGCCTCGGAGACGTCGCCCTTCATGATCTGGCGCATGGCCCACGTCGACTCCCACACGCTGAGGTCGCGACGCTCCAGGAGAGAGGTGAGCACATCGGACCAGGTCAGGGAATCAGCCATGTGTGCGATCCTATCGGCGCGGAGAAAACGTGCAGATCGATCCGGGCGGGCGCGCAGGCCGCGCAAGAGCGACGTTTCCCGCGTATTCACCGGGTATTCGCAGTGTTTTCTTAGGGTCCCCTAAGTCCTCGACGGGCGAATCGAGGGGCGCAGGTGCAAGAATCACGCCCGCGGATCGGCCATAATGGAGGGGTGACGACCTCAGCGACGTATGCCCCGGCGGCGAGAACCATCAAGCGGCCCAACCCGGTAGCTGTCGGCACCATTGTGTGGCTCGGCAGCGAGGTGATGTTCTTCGCGGGACTCTTCGCGATCTACTTCACCCTCCGCAGCACTTCCCCCGAGCTGTGGGCCGACCGTACCGAGCTCCTGAACGTGCCGTTCGCGGCAGTGAACACGGCGATCCTCGTGCTCTCCTCGTTCACCTGCCAGATGGGCGTGTTCGCAGCCGAAGACCTGCAGCCCTACAAGATCGGCAAGGGACAGAAGAACGGCGCCGGCCGCCGTCGCCTGTTCGGCTGGGGCATGGTCGAGTGGTTCTTCCTCACCTTCGCCCTCGGCGCGATCTTCGTGTCCGGCCAGGTGTGGGAGTACGCCCAGCTCGTCGCAGAGGGCATGCCCATCCAGGCGGACTCGTACGCCTCGGCGTTCTACCTCACCACCGGCTTCCACGCCCTGCACGTCACCGGCGGACTCGTCGCGTTCCTCCTGGTGATCGGCCGCGCGTACGCCGTCAAGAACTTCCGGCACAAGGAGGCGACCTCCTCGATCGTGGTGTCCTACTACTGGCACTTCGTCGACGTCGTCTGGATCGTGCTGTTCTTCGTTATCTACTTCCTGAAATAAGAGCGGAGCTGATCCCCGAGATGGCACGAGAGAAGAAGCGCCGTTCGAGCGGTCGTCGCAGCCCACTGGCGGCGGCCGCGCTCATCGGAGCAGGCCTCATGATCACCGGCGCGGTGTACGCGGGTGCGACCGCGGCATTCGCCGCCAACGACGCCCCCACGGCATCGACGCAGCTGACGGTCGAGGACGGCGAGAAGCTGTTCCAGGCCAACTGCGCCACCTGCCACGGCCTCGACCTGGAGGGCACCCCCAACGGCCCGAGCCTCTACGGCGTCGGCGAGCTGGCGGTGGAGTTCCAGGTGTCGACGGGCCGTATGCCGCTGCAGATGCAGGGACCGCAGGCTCCGCAGAAGGAGCCGCAGTTCACCGAGGAGCAGATCCTCGCGATGGCGGCCTACGTGCAGTCCGAGGCCCCCGGCCCGACGTACCCCGCTGACGAGATCATCGACGGCGAGGGCGACGTGGCGCACGGCGCCGAGCTCTTCCGTGTCAACTGCGCGATGTGCCACAACGTGGCCGCCGCCGGTGGCGCTCTCACCGAGGGCAAGTACGCTCCGGCCATCACGGAGACCAGCGCGCTGCACATCTACGCGGCCATGGTCACCGGCCCGCAGAACATGCCGGTCTTCGGCGACATGAACCTGTCCGACGAGGACAAGCGCGACATCATCTCGGCTCTGCTCTTCCAGCAGCAGTCCGTCCAGATCGGCGGCTTCTCCCTCGGCTCGCTCGGACCGGTCTCCGAAGGCCTGTTCGTGTGGATCTTCGGTATCGGCGCTCTGGTCGCCATCACCGTGTGGATCACGGCGAAGTCCAACTGACGCTTATTCATCGAAGAGGAACGTACGAGGAGCACCATGGCACACGACGACGACTCGCAGGCTCTTGACAGGGCCTACCAGCCCTCTCCGGGGCTGGGTGTCGCAGTCAGCGATCCCGTGCAGAACCCCGGGCTTCCGCCGCACCGCGAGCGGATGACCGACAAGGACCCGCGCGCCGAGAAGGCCGCCGTCCGCACCGTCTACACGCTGTTCTACCTGTCGCTCGCCGGCAGCATCTGGGCGGTCGCCGCCTACATGCTGTTCCCGATCGAGAGCGGCGCTCTCATCGACATCCGTCAGAACAACCTCTTCATCGGTCTCGGCATCGCGCTCGCGCTGCTGGCCCTGGGCATCGGCGCGATCCACTGGTCGAAGGCCCTCATGTCCGACAAGGAGCACGTCGAGCTCCGCCACCCCACCCGGGGCAAGGACTCGACCCGTGAGGCGGCCATCAAGGCCTTCGCCGACGCCAACGAGGAGTCCGGCTTCGGTCGCCGCACGATGATCCGCAACTCGCTGTTCGCGGCAATCGTCGCGTCGATCATCCCCGGTGTGACGCTGTTCCGCGGCCTCGCCCCGCACTCCACGCCGGACGACCCCACCGCGGGCGACCCGGTCGCGCTGCTGAAGCACACGATGTGGGATGAGGGCATGCGCCTCGTCCGCGACCCCGACGGCACCCCCATCCGTGCCGCCGACGTCACGCTCGGCTCCGCTTTCCACGTGATCCCGGAGGACCTCGCGGAGCTCGGTCACGATGAGGGCTACCTCGAGGAGAAGGCCAAGGCCATCGTGCTGATGATGCGCCTCCGCCCGGAGCAGCTCATCGAGGCCGAGGACCGCAAGGACTGGTCCTACGACGGCATCGTCGCGTACTCCAAGGTCTGCACGCACGTCGGCTGCCCCGTCGCGCTGTACGAGCAGCAGACCCACCACCTGCTGTGCCCGTGCCACCAGTCGCAGTTCGACGTCACGGACCACGCGAAGGTCATCTTCGGCCCGGCCGCTCGGCCGCTGCCTCAGCTGCCCATCACCGTGGACGACGAGGGCTACCTCATCGCACGCAGCGACTTCACCGAACCCGTCGGCCCGAGCTTCTGGGAGCGCCATTGAGCACCGCAACGCTGTCCAAGGACGAGAAGGACACCAAGGCGCCTCTCGGCGGCCGCTTCGTCGGCGCCGCGTCGAACTACATCGATGAGCGCACGAGCCTCTCCGGCTTCGTCAAGGAGCTCGGTCGCAAGATCTTCCCCGACCACTGGTCCTTCATGCTCGGTGAGATCGCCCTCTGGAGCTTCGTCGTCGTGTTCCTCTCCGGAACCTTCCTGACGTTCTTCTTCCAGGCGTCGATGGTGGAGACCCACTACACCGGCGCCTACGCCCCCATGCGCGGTATCGCGATGTCCTCGGCTCTCGAGTCGACGCTGCACATCTCGTTCGACCTCCGCGGTGGCCTCCTGGTCCGCCAGATCCACCACTGGGCCGCGCTTGTCTTCATCGCCGGCATCGGCGTGCACATGCTGCGCGTGTTCTTCACGGGCGCGTTCCGCAAGCCGCGCGAGTTGAACTGGGTGATCGGCTTCGTGCTGTTCATCCTCGCGATGGCCGAGGGCTTCACCGGCTACTCGCTCCCCGACGACCTGCTCTCTGGCAACGGCCTGCGCATCATCGACGGCATGATCAAGGGTCTCCCCCTGATCGGCACCTGGACCTCCTTCCTCCTCTTCGGCGGCGAGTTCCCGGGCACCGACATCGTGGGTCGCCTGTACACCCTGCACATCCTGCTGCTCCCGATGCTGGTGATCGCCTTCATCGCGGTGCACCTGATGCTCATGATCATCAACAAGCACACGCAGTTCGCCGGCCCCGGCCGCACGAACGACAACGTCGTGGGCTACCCGATGATGCCGGTCTACATGTCCAAGATGGGCGGCTACCTGTTCATCGTCTTCGGCACCATCGTGCTGATCGCGACGTTCTTCCAGATCAACCCGATCTGGAACTACGGCCCCTACGACCCCTCCCCCGTCTCGGCCGGTACGCAGCCGGACTGGTACATCGGGTTCGCGGACGGCGCGTTGCGCCTGGCCCCGTCGAACTGGGACATCGTGTTCCTCGACCACACCTGGTCGTTCGGAATCCTGGCCCCGGTGGCCGTGCTCGGTCTGTTCATCGTCATCGTCGCGATCTACCCGTTCATCGAGGCGTGGGTCACCGGCGACAAGCGCGAGCACCACATCGCCCAGCGTCCGCGCAACGCGGCCACCCGCACCGCGATCGGCGTCGCCGGCGTCATCTTCTACGCGGTCCTGTGGGCGGCGGCCTCGTCCGACCTCATCGCCACGCACTTCATGCTCACCATGGAAGGCGTCATCCACACGCTGCAGGCGCTGCTGTTCCTGGGCCCGATCATCGGCTACTTCGTCACCAAGCGCATCTGCATCGCGCTCCAGAAGAAGGACCGCGAGATCGTCCTGCACGGCTTCGAGTCCGGACGCATCGTCCGCCTCCCCGGCGGCGAGTTCATCGAGGTGCACCAGCCGGTCGACGTCTACGACCGCTGGAAGCTCATCGACGTCGACGGCTACGAGCCGCTGGTCGTCCGCCCGAACGCCAAGGGCCGCATCCCGTGGACGGAGAACCTCCGCTCCGCGATGTCCCGCTGGTTCTTCGAGGACCGTCTCGCCCCGCTCACGCAGGCCGAGATCGACGCCGCCGATGCGCACCAGCATCACGTCACCGCGGGGAACGAGGAGGCGGAGGCCGCCGAGATCCAGGGCGCTCACGAGCGTGCCGGGTTCCCGGACGCGCCGCTCACGGTCGACGAGACGCACGTCGACGAGACGCCGAACACGCCCAGCACGGTGATCTCGACCGAGCCCGTCAAGAAGCCTCGCAAGAAGAAGTCGGAGGACGACGAGTAGTCGTCACTCCCCTTCGATGAAGGCCCCGTCCGTTAGGACGGGGCCTTCATCGTTCTCCCCTGATGAGAGGATCGTCTCATGTCTTCGGTCGTGCGCCTGCTCCGTGCTCCCCTGCTCGCCGACGCGCCCTACGCGTACGCCGCCACCGCCCCCGCTGACGCGCGCCTGGTCTTCCTGGCCGGAGCCTGCCCGTTGGAGGACGATGGGACGATCACCGCCCCCGGTGACTACGCCGCTCAGGCGGCACGGTGTATCGAGACGCTGCAGGGCGCGCTCACGGCTGCCGGCGCCACTCTGACGGATGTCATCAGCACGCGCGTCCTGGTGGCCTCCTCCGCCCAGCGGGACCTCGTCACGGCCTGGGACGTCATCCACGCCGCGTTCGGGCCTCACGACGTCCCCAGCACCCTCCTCGGCGTGACTGTCCTCGGCTACGACGACCAGCTCGTCGAGATCGAGGCGGTCGCCGCTCTGCCCGCGGACCGTGCATGACCACCCTCATCCGACACGCGACGGATCAGGACCATGCCGTCCTGGAGGAGATCGAGCGCGCCGCTGACAGCCTTCTGACCGATCGCTTCGGTGCCGAGGACTGGCCCCCGCCGTCGACAGCCGACGACCGCCGGCGCGCCGAGGGATTCGTCCTGGTGGCCACCTCCTCCCCTACGACGGAGGCTTCCGGCGGACTCGAGGTGCCGGTCGGGTTCGTGCAGGTGCTGGAGGGACCCGGGTACGCCCATCTGGAGCAGTTGTCCGTCCACCCCGCCTCCGGTCGCCGCGGTATCGGTCGCGCCCTCGTCATGGCGGCCCAGGACGAGTCCCGCCGTCGGGGCCGCACACAGCTCACGCTGCGCACCTACGCGGACGTCCCCTGGAACGCCCCTTTCTACTCCCGCTGCGGCTTGACCGCGGCGCTCTGACCGGGCACGACGGCAGGATTCGCGCGACGCACGACGGTATCCCTCGGTCGTCGGCGCCCGCGCGTCCCTAGTCTGGGCTCATGATCGATCGCCTTGACTACTTCGCCGCCCGCCTCGCCTTCGAGACCGACCCCAGCGACGTGCACGCCGACCGTGCCGCCGGCCGCGCTCTGGTCGTGGTCGACGTCCGCTCGAGCGAGGCGTTCGCTCAGGGGCGCGTGTCCGGCGCGCTCCACATGCCTCACAGCGAGATCGCGCACCGCGCCCCGGAGGAGATCCCGGCGGATGCCGAGGTCGTCGTCTACTGCTGGAGCCCCGGATGCAACGGCGGTGTCCGCGGCGCGCTCGAGTTCGCTCGTCTCGGCTATCGCGTGCGCGAGATGATCGGCGGCTTCGAGTACTGGGCCCGCGAGGGATATCCCATCGAAGACGCCGAGGGTGTGCACCACCGTCCCGTCGACCCGCTGACCGGAATCCCCCGCATCCGCACCCACGTGTGAACTGTTCACAGGAACGACGAAGGCCCCCAGAGTGATCCGGGGGCCTTCGGGGTGTGAGGAGACTCAGCGGGCGAAGTTGCCGCGGTAGTACTCGTAGACCCAGCCGACGATCGCGACCACGAAGATCGCGAGACCGATCGGAAGGAGGAAGTGACCGACCGCCAGGCCGACGACGAACACTCCGGCGGAAGCCGCGAGCACCAGCGGCCACCAGGACCACGGGCTGAACTCGCCGAGCTCGGGGTCACCGTCGTCGATGTCCGACGTGAGGATGTCCTCGGGCAGCTCGCCGTTCTGCGCCTTGTGCGTCCGGTCGAGGTAGAAAGCGACCATCGCGCCCATGAAGGCCGAGAAGAACAGGGCGACGGTGCCGACCCACTCGATCTGGTTCACCAGCGGAAGTCCCGGGTGAGCCAGGATGTTCCAGCCCGTGTAGACGACGCCGACGAGGGCGAAGAACGCGGTCAGGACCCACCAGATGATGACGTTGTCGCGCATGGCTCAGTGGCCCTCTCGCTCGCCGGGTGCGGTGGTCGCGAACTCCGCGGCCTCCGGGTGGTTCAGGTCGAACGCCGGACGCTCGCTGCGGATGCGCGGGATCGACGTGAAGTTGTGCCGCGGCGGCGGGCACGAGGTCGCCCACTCCAGCGAGGCACCGTAACCCCAGGGGTCGTTCACCGTGACCTTCGGCGCCTTGCGCGCCGTGATCCAGACGTTGAGGAAGAACGGCAGCATCGAGGCGCCGAGGATGATCGCACCGATCGTCGAGACCTGGTTCTGCCACGTCCAGCCGTCAGCCGCGGAGTAGTCCGCGTAGCGACGCACCATGCCGTCGACACCGAGCCAGTGCTGGATGAGGAAGGTCATGTGGAACCCGACGAACAGCATCCAGAAGTGCACGTAGCCGAGGCGCTCGTTCAGCATGCGACCCGTCCACTTCGGCCACCAGAAGTAGAAGCCGGCGAACATCGCGAACACGACCGTACCGAACACCACGTAGTGGAAGTGCGCCACGACGAAGTAGCTGTCGCTGAGGTGGAAGTCCAGCGGCGGGGCCGCGAGGATCACACCGGTGAGACCACCGAAGACGAACGACACGAGGAAGCCGAGCGAGAACACCATCGGGGTCTCGAACGTCACCGAGCCGCGCCAGAGCGTTCCGATCCAGTTGAAGATCTTCACACCCGTCGGCACCGCGATGAGCATCGTCATCAGGGCGAAGAACGGCAGCAGCACCGAGCCGGTGACGTACATGTGGTGCGCCCACACGGCGACGGACAGGGCCGCGATCGCGATCGTCGCGTAGACCAGGGTCTTGTACCCGAAGATCGGCTTCCGGCTGAACACCGGGAAGATCTCCGAGACGATGCCGAAGAACGGCAGCGCGATGATGTAGACCTCGGGGTGGCCGAAGAACCAGAAGAGGTGCTGCCAGAGCAGGACACCGCCGTTGGCCGGGTCATAGATGTGCGCACCGAGCACGCGGTCGGCGGCGGCGGCAAAGATCGCCGCGGCCAGGACCGGGAAGGCCATCAGAATCAGCAGGCTGGTGATGAGCGTGTTCCAGCTGAAGATCGGCATCCGCCACATCGTCATGCCGGGAGCACGCATCGTGATGATCGTCGTGATGAAGTTCACCGCGCCGAGGATGGTGCCGAAGCCCGAGATGCCGAGACCGAGCATCCAGAGGTTGCCGCCCGCTCCTGGCGAGAACGACGCGTTGGCCAGGGGCTGATACGCGAACCAGCCGAACGAGGCCGCACCCTGCGGGGTGAGGAAGCCGGCGACCGCGATGGTCGACCCGAACAGGAACAGCCAGAAGGCGAAGGCGTTCAGACGCGGGAAGGCGACGTCCGGAGCACCGATCTGCAGCGGCAGGATCGCATTCGCGAAGCCCGCGAACAGCGGCGTCGCGAACATCAGCAGCATGATCGTGCCGTGCATCGTGAACAGCTGGTTGTACTGCTCCTTGGTCGGGACGATCTGCATCCCCGGAGCGAACAGCTCGGCACGGATCACCAGCGCCATCACGCCACCCAGGAGGAAGAACATCACCGAGGCGATGAGGTACATGTACCCGATCGTCTTGTGGTCCGTGGAGGTGATCCACTTGACGACGATGTTGCCCTTCTGCTCGACGCGGGAGGAGCTCATCAGAGCGGCCTGGCGCGCGGGCAGGGTGGTGGGACGGGAGCGAGGTGCCTCGTCGGTGCGAGGAGCTTCAGTGGTCGACATGGCTTACTCCTCTCCTTCCTCGGTGTCGGTCTTCCCGGAAGTGCCGGGGAGGTTCGAGAGACGGTCGTACGCGTCGGTGATGTCCCCGGTGTTGCCCTCTTCCTCGAGGGTCTCGAGGTAGGCGGCGTACTCGTCCTGCGAGACGACCTTCACGTTGAAGAGCATCATCGAGTGGTACTCGCCGCAGAGCTCGGCGCACTTGCCGGCGTACTCGCCCTCACGGGTGGGGATGAAGGACCAGGAGTTGTCCTTCCCGATGAACATGTCCTTCTTGTAGAGGAAGTCGATGATCCAGAAGGAGTGGATGACGTCGCGCGACTGCAGGTTGATGGTGACCTTCTGGTCGACCGGCAGCACCAGGGTCGGCAGCTCCGCCTGGTCGATGTTGCCTTCCGCGTCGGGCTGGGCCTGGATGCCCATGGTCCACACGGTGTCTTCCTCGGTCTCGCCGTTGTACTGGAAGTCCCACGCCCACTGCTTGGCGATCGCGGTGATCTCGACGTCGGGGTCGTCCCACTTCGTCTCGATCTCGGTCTGGTCCCGGGCCGTGAAGAAGAACATGCCCAGCACGAGGATGAGCGGCACGATCGTGTAGAAGATCTCGATCGGCATGTTGTAGCGCATCTGCACCGGGAGGCCGGTCTGGCCCTTACGGCGACGGTACGCGATCGCAGCCCAGGCCATGAGGCTCCAGGTGACGACACCGACCGCGAGGAGCACGATCCAGGAGTTCACCCAGAGGGACGACACGCGCTCCGTCTGGTTGGTTGCTGCCGGACCACCGTCCACGAAGCCCGGAAGAAAGCCGTTCAGCTCGGTGGGAGTACATCCCGCCAGAGCCACAGCTGCCACAACTCCCACAGGGAGTGCGGCCCAACGAAGGCGGCGTTTCGAGGGCACGATGCACCTTTCAGATCGCGGACAAGGCATGTCCAAGTCTAGAGCAACCTCACACCTGATTCATGCCAACCATGCAGGTTGTGAAACGGAACGGCCGCCGTCACAGGACGTGACGGCGGCCGTTCCGGGAAGAACAGGTCAGTGGAAGCTGTCGCCGCAGGCGCAGCTGCCCGCCGCGTTCGGGTTGTCGATGGTGAAGCCCTGCTCCGAGATGGTGTCCTTGAAGTCGATCGAGGCGCCGTCGAGGTAGGGAACGCTCATGTTGTCGACGATGACCTCGACACCGTCGAAGTCGACGGTCTCGTCGCCTTCGAGGTAGCGCTCGTCGAAGTAGAGCTGGTAGATCAGGCCCGAGCAGCCGCCGGGCTGAACGGCGACGCGCAGACGGAGGTCGTCGCGGCCCTCCTGCTCGAGAAGGTTCTTCACCTTCGTGGCGGCGGCGTCCGTCAGCTTGACGCCGTGTGCGCGGGTGGTCTCTGCGGACAGGGTGGTGTCGCTCATGTCGCTCCTCGTGACGGGGCCGGGTACGTGCTCTTCGACGATTCTACCGCCGGTGCGGTGGGAAGGCTCAGATCTCCCGCGCATTCATGCGGGCCAGGAGCAGGGCCTCGGTCGCCACGGCGTGCCGGAAGGTGTCCAGGTGCAGAGACTCGTTGGGGCTGTGCGCCCGGGAGTGCGGATCCTCCACGCCCGTCACGAGGATCTGCGCCTCCGGGAACTCGCGCACGAGGTCGGCGATGAACGGGATCGACCCGCCGACGCCCAGGTCCACCGGAGCGACGCCGTACCCGTCGCGCATCGCGTCGCGGGTGAGGGTGACCGCCCACCCGCTCGTGTCCACGAGGAAAGGGTTGCCGAGGTCGACGTCCGAGAAGGTCAGCTCGGCCCCGAACGGGGCGTGGGCGCGGAGGTGCCGCTCGAGAGCCTCATAGGCCTCCTGGCCGGACTGCCCGGGGGCGACACGGGCGCTGATGACCACGGTCACCTCCGGGAGCAGCGTGTTCGACGCCGCCGCGACGCTCGTCGCATCGATGCCGATCACGGTGACGGAGGGCTTGTTCCAGATGCGACTGAGGATCGTGCCGTCACCGATGGGCGTCGTTCCCGGGAGGAGCCCGGCCTCGTCGCGCAGCGTCTCCTCGGTGTACTCAGGTGTCTCGGCGTCCCGAGCGGTCATGCCGTCGACCGCGACGGAGCCGTCCTCGTTCCACAACGTGGCGAGGAGACGCACGGTCGCCATCATCGCGTCGGGCACCGCGCCACCGAACATCCCGGAGTGCGACGCGTGGTCGAGCGTGCGCACCTTCAGGGTGAAGCGGGCGTTGCCACGGAGGGAGACGGTCAGGCCCGGCGTGACCGAATCCCAGTTGCCCGAGTCCGCGACGACGATCGCATCGGCGCGGAGGGCGTCCTTGTTGTCGGAGAGGAACTGCGCGAAGGACCGCGAACCGTACTCCTCCTCCCCCTCGACGAACATCGCGATCCCGAGGTCGAGGTCGTCGCCGAGCACGTCGGCGACCGCGCGGATCGCGCCGATGTGGGCCATGATGCCGGCCTTGTCGTCCGCGGCGCCGCGTCCGTACAGGCGGCCGTCGCGCACCGTCGGCTCGAACGGCGGCGTCTCCCACAGGGCGTCGTCCCCCGGAGGCTGCACGTCGTGGTGGGCGTAGAGGAGGATCGTCGGCTTCCCGTTCCGCGCCGCGCGCGTCGCGAGGACGGCCGGCTGGCCCTGCTCGTCGGTGCCGGGGATGTCGGCACGGAGCACCCTCACCTCGTCGAAGACGCCGACGCCGCGCGCGAGTGTGGCGACGGCGTCGGCGCTGCGCTCGAGCTGCGTCTGATCGAAGGCCGGCCAGGCCATGCCGGGAATGCGCACGAGGTTCCCGAGGTCCGACAGGGCGGACGGGATGCCGGTGGCGACTGCTTCGAGGACGGCGGCGTCGGACTCGCTGGGAAGTGCAGGTGAGGTCATGCGAGTAATCTTAAGGCGACCCACCCCAGCGAACCGAGGAACCTCGTGGCCACTACCCCCGCCTCCCCTTCGACGAACGACGACGCCCCCCAGACGCCTGCCGTCGGCAAGGGACGCGCGACGCCGACCCGCGCCGAGCAGGAGGCCGCCCGCCGCCGCCCCCTCGTGGCGAACACGAAGGAGGCCAAGGCCGCGGCCCGCGCCGAGCTCAACGAGCGCCGCGCGAAGGCACAGGCCGGCATGGCCGCCGGTGAGGAGAAGTACCTCCCCGCGCGCGACAAGGGCCCGCAGCGTCGGTGGGTGCGCGACTACGTCGATGCCGGCTGGCACCCCGCCGAGTTCGTCATGGGCGTCATGGTCCTCGTGATCCTGGCCTCGCTGCTGCCGACCAACATGATGATCTCGTTCTACGCGTACCTGTTCATGATGGCGTACATCGTGATCGCGATCGGCGGCATGATCCTTCTCGGCATGCGGGTCAAGCGCAAGGCGGCCGCGAAGTTCGGCAAGGACCGCGTCGAGAAGGGCCTCGGCTGGTACGCCGGCATGCGGGCTCTGCAGATGCGCTTCATGCGCCTGCCCAAGCCGCAGGTCAAGCGCGGGCAGTACCCCGACTGACCAGTCCTCGGTTGATCTCGCGGCCCCAGAACGGGCCGCGGTAGAGGAACGCCGTGTAGCCCTGGACCAGGGTGGCCCCGGCATCCAGACGCTCCTGCACATCGGCGGCGGTCTCCACACCGCCCACCGCGATCACGCAGAAGTCCTCCGGCACCGCCGCACGGACGACCCGGAGCACCTCCAGCGACCGCTGCTTGAGCGGAGCGCCGGAGAGCCCCCCGGCGCCCGCCGCTTCGACGACGGCCGCATCGGTCCGCAGGCCGTCACGGCTGATCGTCGTGTTGTGGGCGATGATGCCCGCGAGCCCTTCCTCGACGGCGAGCCGCGCGATCGCGGTGATCTCGTCATCCGGCAGATCGGGGGCGATCTTCACGAGCAGCGGGGTGGACCCGGCCGCGTCACGGACGGCGCGTAGCAGGGGAGCCAGGGTCTCGACCGCCTGCAGGCCCCGCAGCCCCGGAGTGTTCGGCGACGAGACGTTGACCGCGAGATAGTCGGCGAGCGGAGCGAGTCTGGTGGCGGAGGCGACGTAGTCGGCGACGGCGTCCTCGACGTCCACCACCCGGCTCTTGCCGATGTTCACGCCGATCACCGTGTCCGGCGCGCCGCGGCGGAGTCGGGCGAGGCGGCGGGCTGCGGCATCCGCGCCCCGGTTGTTGAAGCCCATGCGGTTGATGACCGCCCGGTCCTCGACCAGCCGGAACAGGCGCGGCTTCGGGTTGCCCTCCTGCGGGACAGCCGTGATCGTGCCGACTTCGACGTGGCCGAAGCCGAGCGCCGCGAGTCCGCGGACCCCGACGGCGTTCTTGTCGAACCCTGCGGCGACGCCGAACGGCGACGGGAACGTGAGCCCGAGAGCCTCGACCCGCAGCGAGGGGTCCGGCCGGGTCATCGCGCGGGTGCCCCACGAGAACGGCGGCACACCGAGGACGCGGATCACCGCCATGCCGGCGTGGTGGGCGAACTCGGGGTCGAAGCGCGAGAGGACGGCGCGGAAGAGCAGCGGATACATCCCTGCCAGATTACCGGTCCGCCGCCTCCGCCTTCGCGTGGTCGGCCCGGAGGTCGCTGATCGCGGACTCGAAGTCCTCGAGCGAGTCGAACGCCTGGTAGACGCTCGCGAAGCGGAGGAAGGCGACCTCGTCGAGCTCACGCAGCGGGCCGAGGATGGCGAGGCCGATCTCGTTCGTGTCGAGCTGGGAGACCCCCGTCTGCCGGACTGCCTCCTCGACGCGCTGAGCGAGGATCGCGAGGTCCGCTTCCGTCACGGGTCGCCCCTGACAGGCCTTCCGGACACCGGAGATGACCTTCTCCCTGCTGAAGGGCTCCATGACGCCCGAGCGCTTGATGACGTTCAGGCTCGCGGTCTCCGTCGTCGAGAACCGTCCTCCGCATTCCGGACACTGACGACGCCGACGGATGGAGAGACCGTCGTCGCTGGTGCGCGAGTCGATGACGCGCGAATCGGGGTGACGGCAGAAGGGGCAGTGCATCTGACAGATCCTACGCGGTGAAACGGGCCTCGATCGCCTCGCCGTGGGCGGGGAGCACCTCGGTGTCGGCCAATGCGACCACGCCCTCCCGGACCGCGGCCAGAGCGGCACGGTCGTACGAGACGACCTGCTGCGGGCGGAGGAACGTGTAGGCGCCCAGGCCCGGGGCGTAGCGGGCCTGCCCTCCGGTGGGCAGGACGTGGTTGCTGCCGGCCATGTAGTCGCCGAGGCTGACCGGGGTCTGATCGCCGACGAAGACGGCACCGGCGCTCGTGAAGGCGGCTGCCGCCTCCTCCGCATCCGCGAGGTGCAGTTCCAGGTGCTCCGGGGCGTAGGCGTTGCTGAACGCGACAGCCATCGCCCGGTCGTCCACGAGCACGATCGCCGACTGCGGCCCGGACAGTGCGGCCGCGACGCGCTCGCTGTGCCGCGTGCGCCCCGCCTGCCGTTCGACCTCTCCCCTGACCTGCTCCGCGATCTCCACGGAGTCCGTCACGAGGACGGCAGAGGCCTGCTCGTCGTGCTCGGCCTGGCTCACGAGGTCGGCGGCGATGAGCCGCGGGTCGGACGTGGCGTCCGCGACGACGAGGATCTCGGTGGCCCCGGCTTCGGAGTCGGTGCCGACCACGCCCGCGACGGCGCGCTTCGCGGAGGCGACGTAGTTGTTGCCCGGTCCGGACACGACGTCGACGGGATCGAGTCCCAGACTCGCGACGCCGTGGGCGAGGGCGCCGATGGCTCCGGCTCCGCCCATGGCGTAGACCTCGGAGACCCCGAGCAGCGCGGCGGCAGCCAGGATGGTCGGGTGCACGCGGCCGTCCTCATCCGCCTGCGGTGGCGAGGCGAGGGCGATCTGCTGTACCCCGGCGACCTGCGCGGGCACGACGTTCATGACGACGCTCGACGGGTAGACGGCCTTGCCGCCGGGGATGTAGACCCCAACGCGGGAGACCGGCTGCCAGCGCTGCGTGATGGTCGCGCCGTCGCCGAAACGCGTGACCTGCGGGGCCGGCACCTGCGCGGCCGACGCCGATCGCACGCGTCGGATCGCCTCCTCCAGGGCCGCGCGCACGGTCGGAGCCAGTCCCTCCAAAGCTTCCTGGAGGTGGGGCGCGGGCACCCGCACCGCGTGGCCGGTGACGCGGTCGAAGCGCTCCGCCTGCTCGTGGAGGGCCTCCTCGCCGCGCTCCCGGACATCGTCGACGAGACGCGCGGCGGTGTCCAGAGCCTCGGCCCGCGCCTGAGTCGCGCGCGGGACGGCCGCGAGCATGTCGGCGGGCGAGAGCTCGCGCCCCCGCAGATCGATCGTGCGCATGTCAGCCCTTCGTGATGCCGGCGATGTCGTGGAGGTAGCCGATGCGGCCGTCGTCATGACGGACCACGAACGCGCCGCCCCGATCCTCGATCACGAGGGCCCAGGCCGTCGGACCGATACGGAAGATCGGCTCGCCGCGCTCATCGTGCACGTCGCGCTCCGTCGGCGCAAGGATCCAGAAGGGCTGTGGGACGGGCGCGCTGTCCCACGGCGCGGGGGCCTCGGCATCGCGGTGATCGGAGAGCACGGGCTGCACGGCGGTCGCAGCTTCCGGCGCCGGCTCCTGGGCGGCAGCCAGCTCGTCCTCCGTGAGCGCTTTGGCGCCGAGGAGTGATTCGATGCTGCCGGTGTCCGAGACGATCTCCGGCTGTTCCGCGCGGGAGCGGCGGGAGTAGGACGGCGTGTACTCCGGTTCCGGAGCCACCGGAACGGTTCCGGTGCCGCCGCCCGAGGCGTGCGCGGTCAGGGGGACGCGGTCAGCGTCGTTCGCGACGGCTTCGCGGTCGCCCGTGTCGGTGTCGGTGTACGCACCGGGCACGTCGGCGCGGTCGTCCGTCGGTGCCGCGCTCGGCTCGACCTCGGCGTTCGCGATGACGACGGTGTCGCCATCGGCTCGGGTCGGAGGGACGTCGTAGGGCTCCCCGGGGGCCGTGACGGCAGCGGACGGGTTCGACGACGCCTCGGGCCGCGGACGAGGGATCACAGGGCGGACCGGGTTCGCGTTGCGGTGCGCCAGCGTGACGAGCCGCCCCTGGAAGTCCTCCTTGAGGCCCGGGATGAGCGGGGCGAAGACGGTGAGCACGACGAGCGCGGTCGAGGCGATGACCTGCACGACGGCGTTCCAGGGCAGACCCCAGTTGCCGGTGGAGATGACGGCCGAGAGGGCGAGCCACAGGTTGCCGGCCCACACGCACGCCGAGACCGAGAAGGCCACGGAGGCGAACTGATCGATGCCGAGCGACCCCACGCGGCGGATGCCGTCGGGCGAGAACCGCCGGAGGACGAGGAGGAACACGGCGACCGTCGGCACGCCGATCGGCAGGATCCACTGGATGCCGATGCCCCAGAGCGAGATCCCCCCGCTGAGCGGGAAGAAGGACACGAGGAAGGAGACCAGCCAGACTCCGACGATCAACAGCTCGCGCAGCGTGAATCCGAGGATGCCGTACTCCGGCGTGACCTCGTCGTCGTAGAGGACGCCGTCCTCGTCGCTGAACACCGCCTCGGCATCCGGCTCGGGAAGATCCGTGCTCATAGTCGTCCTTTCCTCATCGGCGCACCACGACTTTCCGGTGCTCTCGACGGCTCCCGATCCTACCCGCTCACCCCAGACAGGTTGGTCCGAGCAGGGACTTGAGGTCGCCGAAGAGGTCGGCCGACACCTTCACGGGCATGGGCACCTCGAACACCTTCGCCGTGCCTCCGCGGTGCACGCGGAGCAGCACCTCGGTGTCGCCGCTGTGCCGTCGGAGCACCTCGGCCAGCTCCGTCATGACCCGTTCCGTCGCGCGCTGCTCGGCGAGGACGAGCGACAGGGGCCCTGCCGCATCGAAGGAGCCGACGTCCGGGGCGAAGGCGGACTGGGCATGCAGGTTCAGGCCGTCGTCGCGGCGGGAGACGCGCCCACGCACGGCGAGGATCGCATCCTGCTGCAGCGTGTGCTGGAACTCGAGGTAGGTCTTTCCCATGAACATCACGGTGACCTCGCCGTTGAAGTCCTCGACGGTGATCATGCCGTAGGGGTTGCCGCTCGCCTTCGCCACACGGTGCTGCACGCTCGTGACGAGGCCCGCCACGGTGACCTGATCGCCGTCCTGCAGATCCTCGGAGTTGTTGAGGTCGTGGATCGAGATCGAGGCGTGCTTGGCCAGCGGCACCTCGAGACCCGCGAGCGGGTGATCCGAGACGTAGAGGCCGAGCATCTCGCGCTCGAAGGCGAGCTTGTCCTTCTTGATCCACTCCGGGCGCGGGGGAACCTTCGCGGGTGCCGCCTCCTCCATGCCGTCATAGAGGCTGTCGAAGTCGAAGCCGATGGCGCCCTGCGCCTCGTTGCGCTTCCTGTCGACAGCCGCCTCCACGGCGTCTTCGTGGATCTCGAGGAGCGCCCGACGGGTGTCCCCCATCGAGTCGAAGGCGCCGGCCTTGATGAGCGACTCCACCGTGCGCTTGTTGGCGACGTGCAGCGGCACCGTGTCGAGGAAGTGATGGAAGGAGGTGAACCGCTCGTCCTTGCGCGACTGCACGATGCCGTCGACGACATTCGTGCCGACGTTGCGGACGGCCCCGAGACCGAAGCGGATGTCGTCGCCGACGGCCGCGAAGAAGTTGATCGACTCGGAGACGTCCGGCGGGAGCACCTTGATCCCCATCCGGCGGCACTCGTTCAGGTAGAGCGCCATCTTGTCCTTCGAGTCGCCGACGCTCGTGAGGAGGGCGGCCATGTACTCGGCCGGGTAGTGCGCCTTGAGGTAGGCGGTCCAGTACGACACGAGCCCGTAGGCAGCGGAGTGCGCCTTGTTGAAGGCGTAGTCCGAGAACGGCAGGAGGATGTCCCAGAGGGCCTTGACCGCTCCCTCCCCGAACCCGCGCTCGGTCATGCCCGCCGCGAAACCGGCGTACTGCTTGTCCAGCTCGGACTTCTTCTTCTTTCCCATCGCTCGGCGCAGGATGTCGGCCTGACCGAGGCTGAACCCGGCCACCTTCTGCGCGATCGCCATGACCTGCTCCTGGTAGATGATGAGCCCGTAGGACTCCTCCAGGATCTCGGCGAGCGGCTCCGCCAGCTCGGGGTGGATCGGGGTGATCTCCTGCTGCCCGTTCTTGCGCAGCGCGTAGTTGGTGTGTGAGTTGGCTCCCATCGGCCCGGGACGGTACAGCGCGATGAGGGCCGAGATGTCACCGAAGTTGTCGGGCTTCATGAGCCGCATGAGCGAGCGCAGCGGCGGACTGTCGAGCTGGAAGACGCCGAGCGTGTCACCGCGGGCCAGCAGTTCGTAGACGGCGGGGTCGTCGAGACCGAGGTGCTCGAGATCGAGTTCCTCGCCCCGGTTCATGCGGATGTTGTCGAGCGCGTCCGAGATGATCGTGAGGTTCCGGAGGCCCAGGAAGTCCATCTTGATCAGACCGAGGGACTCGCACGACGGATAGTCGAACTGCGTGACGATCTGACCGTCCTGCTCGCGACGCATGATCGGGATGATGTCGAGCAGGGGCTCGGACGACATGATGACGCCGGCGGCGTGCACGCCCCACTGCCGCTTCAGCCCCTCGAGGCCGAGCGCGCGGTCGAAGACCGTCTTCGCCTCGGGGTCGGTCTCGATGAGAGCCCGGAACTCGCTGGCCTCCTTGTAGCGCGGGTGCGCGGAGTCGAACATGCCGTCGAGGGGCATGTCCTTCCCCATGACGGCCGGGGGCATCGCCTTGGTGAGCCGCTCCCCCATGCTGAACGGGAAGCCGAGGACACGCCCGGCGTCCTTGAGGGCCTGCTTGGACTTGATCGTGCCGTACGTGACGATCTGTGCGACCCGCTCGGACCCGTACTTCCGGGTCACGTACTCGATGACCTCGCCGCGGCGGCGGTCGTCGAAGTCGACGTCGAAGTCGGGCATCGACACGCGGTCCGGGTTGAGAAAGCGCTCGAAGATCAGACCGTGCTCGAGAGGGTCGAGGTCGGTGATCTTCATTGCATAGGCGACCATCGAACCCGCACCGGAGCCACGCCCCGGACCGACCCGGATGCCGTTGTCCTTGGCCCAGTTGATGAAGTCGGCGACGACGAGGAAGTAGCCGGGGAAGCCCATCTGCAGGATGATGCCGGTCTCGTACTCGGCCTGCTTGCGCACCTTGTCCGGGATGCCGTTCGGGTACCGGTAGTGCAGGCCCTTCTCGACCTCCTTGATGAGCCAGCTGTCCTCGGTCTCGCCCTCAGGGACCGGGAACCGCGGCATGTAGTTCGCCGACGTGTTGAACTCCACCTCGCAGCGCTCGGCGATCAGGAGCGTGTTGTCGCAGGCCTCCGGCTGGTCCCGGAAGAGCTGCCGCATCTCGGCCGCGGTCTTGATGTAGTACCCGTCGCCGTCGAACTTGAAGCGGTTCGGGTCGTCGAGCGTGGAGCCGGACTGCACGCACAGCAGGGCCGCGTGGGCGTCGGCCTCGTGCTGGTGGGTGTAGTGCGAGTCGTTGGTGGCCACGAGCGGGATGCCGAGGTCTTTCGCGAGACGCAGCAGATCCGTCATGACCCGGCGCTCGATCGACAGGCCGTGGTCCATGATCTCGGCGAAGTAGTTCTCCTTGCCGAAGATGTCCTGGAACTCCGCTGCGGCCGCGCGGGCGGCGTCGTACTGGCCGAGCCGCAGCCGGGTCTGCACCTCTCCGGACGGGCAGCCCGTCGTGGCAATGAGTCCCTTGCCGTACGTCTGGAGCAGCTCGCGGTCCATACGCGGCTTGAAGTAGTACCCCTCCATGCTCGACAGCGAGCTCAGCCGGAAGAGGTTGTGCATGCCCTCCGTGCTCTGGCTCCACATGGTCATGTGGGTGTACGCGCCCGAACCCGACACGTCGTCGCTGCGCTGGTCCGCCGAGCCCCACTGCACGCGGGTCTTGTCGCTCCGGTGCGTGCCCGGAGTGACGTAGGCCTCGAGACCGACGATGGGCTTGATGCCGGCGTTGCGGGCGGCGTTGTAGAACTCGAACGCCGCGAAGGTGTTCCCGTGGTCCGTCACCGCGATCGCCGGCATGCCGTAATCGGCTGCCGCCTGCGTCATCGCGTTGATCTTCGCAGCCCCGTCGAGCATCGAGTACTCGCTGTGCACGTGCAGGTGGACGAAGGAGTCGGATGCCATGCTTCGAGTCTACGTTCGGCCTCGGACATGCGGAGGCGTCGGCTCCCGGTTCACGCTTTCTCGCGGAGGTCCAGCCGCATGAGCACGCGAGGGAAGCCGTCGAGGACCGAACCCGTGTCCGCCGCCTTCTCGAACCCCGCGCCCTCGAAGAGCCGCCGGGTCCCGACGTACGCCATCGTGAGATTCACCTTCGCCCCGGCGTTGTCGACCGGATAGCCCTCGATCGCGGGCGCGCCTCGTTCGCGGGCATAGGCGACCGCGCCCTCGATGAGCGCATGGGAGACCCCCTGCTTGCGGTGCCCAGGGCGGACCCGGAAGCACCACAGCGACCACACGTCGAGGTCGTCGACATGCGGGATGAGGCGATTGCGCGCGAAGCTCGTGTCGCGCCGAGGGTGCAACGCCGCCCAGCCGACCGGCTCGTCGTCGAGGTAGGCGAGCACGCCGGGAGGAGGATCCTGGTGGCAGAGCTCACGCACCCGCTCGGCCCGTGCGGGACCGCGAAGGGAGACGTTCTCCTTGTTGCCGATCCGATAGCTCAGGCAGAAGCAGACGTTCGACGTCGGTTTCTTCGGCCCCACGACCGCGGCGACGTCGTCGAAGATCGTCGCCGGGCGCACCACGATGCTCATGGGGTCAGTGTGGCGGAGACCACGGACACCGGCGCGCTGACGCCCCGGCGGATGGACTATTCCCCGCGCAGCACGTCCAGCGCGTGCTGGAAGTCCTCAGGATAGGGCGAGGCGAACTGCACCCATTCCCCCGTCGTCGGATGGGCGAAGGCCAGCTGATGCGCATGCAGCCACTGCCGCGTGAGTCCGAGGCGGGCCGAGAGCGTCGGGTCGGCGCCGTAGAGTGGGTCCCCGACGCACGGGTGCCGGTGTGCCGCCATGTGCACGCGGATCTGGTGCGTACGGCCCGTCTCCAGGTGGATCTCGAGCAGGGAGGCACCGGGAAAGGCCTCGAGCGTCTCGTAGTGCGTCACGGAGGGCTTGCCGTCCGGGACGACGGCGAACTTCCAGGAGTGGTTCGGGTGCCGACCGATCGGCGCATCGATCGTGCCCACGAGCGGGTCCGGATGCCCCTGCACCACCGCGTGGTAGATCTTCTCGACCGTGCGCTCCTTGAACGCCCGCTTGAGAGCGGTATAGGCGGCCTCGCTCTTGGCGACGACCATGAGTCCGCTCGTCCCCACATCCAGCCGGTGCACGACGCCTTGACGCTCCGGTGCACCGCTGGTCGCGACGCGGAACCCCGCGGCGGCGAGAGCACCGACGACCGTGGGCCCCTCCCACCCGAGCGAGGGGTGCGCGGCGACGCCGGTCGGCTTGTCGACGACGACGATGTCGTCGTCGTCGTAGACGATGCCCAGCTCAGGCACCGCGATGGGCACGATCTTCGGCCCCTCCTTCGGCTCCCACTCGACGTCGAGCCAGGCACCGCCCCGCAGGCGATCCGACTTGTCGAGGGTGACGCCGTCCAGGCGGACGCCGCCGGACGCGGCCACCTCCGCCGCGAAGGTCCTCGAGAACCCGAGGAGCTTGGCGAGGGCGGCGTCGACCCGCGTGCCGTCGAGCCCGTCCGGGACGGGCAGCGAGCGGGACTCCACGCTCAGCTCCCCTCGGACGCGGCGGCGGCCTCGGCGTCCTCGTCGGTCTCGACCGGGGCATGGTCGCGCTCGCGCGTGCCGTCGAACCGGAGGCCGAACACCACGAGCAGGGCGACCGAGATCATCCCGGTGACGATGAAGATGTCGGCGACGTTGAAGATCGCCGGCATCATCCACGGCATGGAGATCATGTCCACGACGTGGCCCACGGGGAACCCGGGCTCCCGGAACAGACGGTCCGACAGGTTCCCCAGCACGCCCCCGAGGAGGCAGCCGAGGACGACCGCCCAGAGACGCGACCGCAGCCCGAACGCCTTCCAGACGATGACGCCCGCGACGACCGCAAGGGCGATGGTGAAGATCCACGTCACGCCAGAGCCGAGCGAGAACGCCGCGCCGGGATTGCGCACGTAGTAGAGCTGCAGGAACTCTCCGAGAACCGGGACCGCCTCGTGCAGCGGCAGGTTCTCGATGGTGAGGTACTTCACAAACTGATCGGCGGCCAGCACGACCGCTGCGAGAATCGCAACGATCGCGCCGGCCGCCGACCGACGAAGGGGACGACGTCCTGACAAGAGGGCGCCTTACAGGCCGATCGCGGAGACCGGCGTCGAGTCCGTGGACGCCGACTTCTCGTCGAGCTCGCGGAGCTGACCCTCGATGTAGCCGCGGAGCTGCGAGCGGTAGTCGCGCTCGAAGTTGCGCAGCTCGGTGATGCGGGCCTCCAGCGTGTTGCGCTCGCGCTCCAGGCGCGCGGTCTCCTCGCGCTGCTTCGCCTCGGCCTCCGTGCGGATGCGGGCGACCTCGGCCTCGGCCTCGGAGATGAGCTGGTTGCGCTTGGCCTCACCCTCGGCCACGTGCTCGTCGTGCAGACGCTGCGCGAGCTCGATGATGCCGGCAGTCGCGGTCGCGGAGCCGGTCGGTGCGGCGTCGGCGGCGGGAGCCTCGGCGGCGGCCGGGGCAGGAGCAGCGGCAGCCGGCTCGGCGGCAGCGGCGGGAGCAGGCGTGGAGCCCGACTCGTACGCGGCGAGCTTCGCCTTCAGCTCGGCGTTCTCCTCGAGGGCCTTGCGCCACTCGATGACGATCTCGTCGAGGAAGTCGTCGACCTCGTCCGGGTCGAAGCCGTCCTTGAAGCGGACGTGCTGGAACTGCTTGGTGACGACGTCATCCGGGGTAAGTGCCATGGGTGGCTCCTCTTTCGATGAGTTCGATTGCCAGTACCGATGTATGGCGTGTTCGTGATGTGGCGCGAACCCGGGGCGCGCACCTGGGTGCCAGCATAGCCCCCGAGCCTTGGGGTCGCGATGCCACGACACCCAGGCTCGGAGAACTCGCAGCCGTCCCCGGGCGCGACACGCGGGGTGGTCAGCGGATGAACAACCGGACGATGTTCATCAGGATCAGGACGACCAGAAGGGTCAGCGCGAAGCCGAAGTCCAGCGAGAGCTGACCGATGCGCAGCGGAGGGATGATCCGCCGGAAGAACCGGATGGGCGGATCGGTGACGGTGTACACCGCCTCCGCGGCCACGAGGCCGAAGCCCTTCGGACGCCATTCCCGATTGAACATCGGGATGTAATCCAGGATGAGCCTCGCGAAGAGCACGAGGATGTAGACCAGCAGCACCAGATGGACGATGCTGGCGAGGACCGAGACCAGCTGCACGGTCTACGAGTGGTCGAAGCCCGCAGACTCGGCGTCTGCGTGCGCGATACCCCCGTGACCGGACACCGCGATGTTCTCCGGCGAGAGCAGGAAGACCTTGGAGGTCACCCGCTCGATCCGGCCGTAGAGGCCGAGGGAGAGACCGCTCGCGAAGTCGATGAGGCGGCGCGCGTCGGCGTCGCTCATCTGGGAGAGGTTGATGATGACCGGGACGCCCTCGCGGAAGCTCTCCGCGATCAGCTGGGCGTCGCGGTACTGCTTCGGGTGGACGGTGAGGATCTCGTTCACGGCTCCTGCTGCGGGCTGGCGGACGGCGACGGGACGACGGAGCGGCGTGACGGGGGCCGGTGCCGGCTCTTCGCGCTCACGCTCGCGCTGGGCGCGCGCGGGTGCCTGCGTCTCCTCTTCGTAGACCTCTTCCTCGTCGGCGAGGCCGAGATACACCATGGTCTTCTTCAGCGGGTTACCCATCGTGTCCTCCGGTTCGAACGTTTCGGGCTGGTCTTGTCACAGGTTAGCCCCGGGCGGGGCGCGGTCCCGTGATTGCGGAACCGATCCGCAGGTGTGTCGCGCCGGCGGCGATGGCCTCGGCGAAGTCGCCGGTCATCCCGGCGGAGATCCACGTCGCGTCGGGAGCGACGGTCCGCACGTCGGCGGCGATGTGGTGCAGACGGGCGAAGGCGCTCGCGGGGTCTTCGTCGAGGGGCGCGACGGCCATCACGCCCCGGAGCCGCAGCGAGGGCAGGCTGAGCACGTGCTCGGCCAACGCCACCGCCGACGCCGGCGCTACGCCCCCCCTGCCCTCGTCCTCGGTGAGGTTCACCTGCACGAGCACGTCGAGCACCTCGTCGGCCTCTGCGGCACGATGCAGGGCGTCGGCGAACCGGTCACGGTCCACGGAGTGCACGACGTCGGCGCTCCGCCTGATCGCCGCGGCCTTGTTCGTCTGTCCCTGTCCGATGAAGTGCCACTCGAGGTCGAGCGCGGAGAGCTCGCCCGCTTTGGCGGTGAGCTCCTGCTGTCGGTTCTCCCCCACCGCGTGCACCCCGAGGGCGTGCAGATCGCGCACCAGCGAGGCGGGGTGGAACTTCGTGACGACGATCCGGGTGATCTCAGCGGGAGACCGCCCGGCGGCACGCGCGGCGTCGGCGATCTTGTCGTCGATCGCCGACAGCCGCGCGGCCAGATCCGATGTCGCCGAGGCGCCGACCGGTGTCGTCACTTCAGGAATTCGGGGATGTCGATGTCGTCGTCGGCGAAGGCCGGCTCGATGCTCGTCGCCGGCGTGCGCGGTGCCGCGGGCGCCGGGGCGGGCTCAGGCGTGCTCTTCTCGGCCGCAGGCTCGCTGGTCTCCGACAGCGCCACCTCGGGAAGGGACGCGGTCGAGGGACGCGAGACGACCATCGGGTCCAGTCGCAGCGAGGGCTCCCCGCCGTCGAAGCCCGCGGCGATCACGGTCACCCGCACCTCGTCGCCGAGCGTGTCGTCGATGACGGTACCGAAGATGATGTTGGCCTCGGGGTGCGCGGCCTCCTTGACGAGGTCCGCCGCGTCGTGGATCTCAAAGATGCCGAGATTCGAGCCACCCTGGATCGAGAGCAGCACCCCGTGGGCACCTTCGATGGAGGCCTCGAGCAGCGGCGACTCGACGGCGAGCTCCGCCGCCTTGATCGCGCGGTCGGCGCCGCGGGCCGAGCCGATGCCCATCAGTGCGGATCCGGCTCCCTGCATGACCGACTTCACATCGGCGAAGTCCAGGTTGATGAGACCGGGGGTCGTGATGAGGTCGGTGATGCCCTGCACGCCGGCGAGGAGGACCTGGTCGGCGGTGGCGAACGCCTCGATCATCGAGATGCCGCGGTCGCTGATCTCGAGCAGACGGTCGTTCGGGACGACGATGAGGGTGTCGACCTCTTCCTTCAGCTTCGCGACGCCCGCCTCGGCCTGGCTCTGGCGGCGACGCCCCTCGAAGGAGAACGGCTTCGTGACGACACCGATGGTGAGCGCACCGATCGACTTTGCGATGCGGGCGACGACGGGAGCGCCACCCGTTCCGGTGCCACCGCCCTCTCCGGCGGTGACGAAGACCATGTCGGCGCCGGTCAGCGCCTGCTCGATCTCCTCCGCGTGGTCCTCTGCGGCGCGACGACCCACCTCGGGGTCGGCACCGGCACCGAGGCCGCGGGTGAGCTCGCGACCCACGTCCAGCTTGACGTCGGCGTCGCTCATGAGCAGCGCCTGGGCGTCGGTGTTGACGGCGATGAACTCGACTCCGCGGAGACCGAGCTCGATCATGCGGTTGACGGCGTTGACGCCGCCACCGCCGACGCCGACGACCTTGATCACGGCGAGGTAGTTCTGGTTCTGGCTCATGGCCGGCCTCCGATTAGTAGAGCCTGGAAGGGGGAACCTTAAACCTCAACTAGAGGTGTAAAGTATTTCCCGGTATTGCGTTCTCTCAGATCGAAGGTAAGCGCCGCCCGCCCGCGCGCCCGCAACGCCGTGGGCGTGTCGCGCCATTCCTGCGCAAAGCGTTCAGCCGACGACCGCGACGTCGGGCGAGGTCACGTCGATGGACGAGGCCGTGGGGTTCTTCACGAGAGCCGCGGAGAGCGCGAGCGCCTTCAGCGCGCTGTCTTCCTCGCTCCCCCACACGACCGTGAGGCCGGAGTCGAGGGTGAGGGTCACGTCGTCCGCCGTCGAGGCACGGACCCCGGTGAGGGCGCTGCGGATATCGGCGGGGAGGGCACGCACGACGAGCCCGGCGCTGCGGAACGCCGAGGAGTCCACGCCGCCCTCGACCTCGACGAGTGGCTGTCCTGCCGGACGCTCCTCGGTCGTCGAGAGCGCGACGCCCGCGGCGTCCACGAGGGTGAAGCCGGCGGCGGACTCGATCACGCCGATCGGTGTGCGCTCGACGATACGGACCGTGAGGTCGTGCGGGGGTCTCGCCTCCAGCGCGTAGGTCTCGATGAGCGGGAAGGCCAGCAGCGCGGCCTTGACCTCACTGGTGTCGACGAGCGCGAGCGGCGTGCCCATCTGGTCCGCCAACGCGCCCTCGATCACCGCCGGATCGATCGTGGTCGTCCCGGTGACCGTGATGCGCTCGACCGCGAAGAGCGGACTGTAGGCCGCCGCGACGCTTCCGCCGATCAGCAGCACGATCGCGCCGACGACGCTCAGCCAGGTGATGCGGCGCCGACGCGAGCGCTGGGTGAACCGACGGATCTCCGCGCGGAGGGCCTTGCGGCGCGCGCGCGCAGCCCGCCAGACGTCCATCGAGGAGCTCGGGACGGCCGCTTCCTGCTCCCCCTCGACCCCGGGGGCGACGAGATCGTCCTGGACAGCCTCGTCCGCCGGCGACGGAGCGGCACCGCGGCGGCGGAGGCTGCGCGCGGATGCGGCGTCCGTCTCCTCCGGTGCATCCGGGGCGCTCGGGAGCGGGGGCGGCCGGCGCATGGGCTACGCCCCGTCGGTCCGGCGCAGCGAGTCCAGCACCTGCGGGATGATCTGATACACGTTGCCGCAGCCGAGGGTCACGACGAAGTCGCCGTCGGTCGCCACGGATGCCGTGTAGTCGGCCGCCTCCTGCCAGTCGGCGACGAAGTGCACGCGGGAGGGGTCGTGGAACGCGCCGCTCACCAGCTCGCCGGTGACGCCGGGCACCGGATCTTCCCTGGCACCGTAGACGTCCAGCATCACGGTGTGGTCGGCGAGCTCCTCCAGGACGTCCGCGAACTCCTGGTACATGTGCTGCGTCCGCGAGTAGGTGTGCGGCTGCTGGATCGCGATCAACCGCCCGGAGCCGGCGATGCTGCGCATGGCTTCGAGCGCCGCGCGCACCTCGGTCGGGTGGTGGGAGTAGTCGTCGTAGACCGTGACCCCGCGCTCCTCGCCATGACGCTCGAGACGACGGACGGTCCCCGCGAAGCCCTCGACGGCGCGCACGGCATCGCGGAGCGGGTGACCGAGCGCGAGCAGCACGGCGACCGCCCCGGTGGCGTTGATCGCATTGTGCACGCCGGGGACGGCGAGCTGCATGCGCTCGGTCTCGCCGCCGTGCGAGACGACCGCGGCGACGGGACCTGCCGTGACGATCTCGCTGACCCGGACGTCGGCACCCTCGGCCTGACCGAACGTCAGGACCCGCGGGTGGGACAGTCCTGCCAGGACCCGGAGCGCACCGGGGTCGTCGCTGGAGATGACGACCGCCTCCGACGCGGCGTCCGCGAAGCGCACGAAGGCGTCGTGGAAGGCCTCGTCCGAGCCGTAGTGGTCGAGGTGGTCGGGGTCGACGTTCGTGATGAGCGCCACGGCCGTGTCGTAGAGGAGGAAGGTGCCGTCCGATTCGTCGGCCTCGATGACGAAGAGGTCGCCGCTCCCGGTCGCGCTGGACGTGCCGAGCTGCTCGATCACGCCACCGTTCACGAAGTGCGGATCGGCGCCGAGGTCGCGCAACGCGGTGACGATCATGCCCGTCGAGGTCGTCTTGCCGTGCGCGCCCGCCACCGAGACGAGGCGCCGCGTGCCGATCAGCCAGTGCAGCGCCTGGGACCGGTGGATGACGTGGAGGCCCCGCTCCTTGGCGGTGACGAACTCGGGGTTCTCCGGCCAGATGGCGCCCGTGTGCACGACCGTGTCGGCGTCGCCGAGGTGGGCGGCATCGTGACCGACGTGCACCGTCGCGCCCGCGGCGGCCAGCGCCCGCAGGTTGTCGCTGTCGGCACGGTCGCTGCCGGAGACGCGGATGCCCGCGTCGAGGAACATCTTGGCGAGTCCGCTCATCCCGGATCCACCGATGCCGATGAAGTGCGCGGCGGTGATCGTCTCGGGGATGGGGAGAGAGAGGTCGGGTCTGATCATGTCCGCTTCAGTCTACTTTTCGTTCGCGTCCGGGCGGCGGCGTCACGCCGCACCGAGGGCACGATCGATCATCGCCACGACGTTCTCGGTCCCGGTGCGGGTGCCCGCGGTCTCCGCGGCCTCCGCCATCCGCCGGATGCGGTCGGGATCGCCGAGCAGCGGCACGACGATCCGCCGGACGGCGTCGCCGTCGAAGGTCGCGTCATCGAGGAGCTGCGCGGCACCGGCGGCCACGGCCGATCCGGCGTTCAGACGCTGCTCTCCGTTGCCCACCGAGTACGGCACGTACAGGGCGGGGATGCCGAGTGCGCTGATCTCGCTGACCGTCGCCGATCCCGAACGCGACACGATGAGGTCGGCCAGCGCGAACGCGAGGTCCATGCGGTCGACGTACCGGCGGAGGGCGTAGCCGGCGACGCCCGGATCGGGAAGGTCGCTGCGCTCCCCCGTCACGTGGAGCAGTTGCCAGCCCGCGGCGAGGATGTCGCGCCAGGAATCCGCCAGAGCGTCGTTCAACCGCTGCGCTCCGAGCGAGCCGCCGAAGACGAGCAGCACGGGGCGATCGGGGTCGAGCCCGAAGTACTCCGCGGCCTCGGCACGCCGTGCCGCGCGGTCGAGCGTGATGACCTCGCGCCGCAGCGGCATGCCGACCACCTCGCTTCCGCGGAGGGGCGTCCCGGCGAACGCGACGCCCACGCCCGCGGCCGCACGGGCACCGAGCACGTTCGCCAGCCCGGGCTTCGCGTTGGCCTCGTGGACGACGAAGGGCACGCGCTCGCGACGCGCGGCGACGTAGGCGGGTGCGGAGGCGTAGCCGCCGAAGCCGACGACGACGTCGATGTCGTGCTGACGGATGTGCGCGCGCACCTGCGCGATCGCCCGGCGGAAACGCGCGGGGAACGCGGCGGCCTGCGCGTTCGGACGCCGCGGAAACGGCACCTTGTCGACGATGAGGAGCTCGTAGCCGCGCTCGGGGACGAGGCGGGACTCCAGGCCTTCGGCCGTGCCGAGCACGAGGATCGTTGCGGCGGGGTCGCGCTCGCGGAGCGCGTCGGCGACGGCGAGCAGCGGATTGACATGGCCGGCGGTGCCACCGCCGGCGAGGAGGTACGAAGTCACCTCGCGACCCTACCCCGCTCGGCTGACTGCTTCTCGGCGACCGGGATGGTCCGCGCGAAGGCCAGCAGCACGCCACACGCGATGAGCACCGCGAAGAGGGCCGTTCCCCCCTGGGACATGAACGGCAGCGGCACGCCCATGACGGGGAAGACCCCGATGACGACGCCGATGTTCAGGACCGCCTGGCCGACGATCCAGACCGTGATCCCTCCGGCCGCGACGCGGATGAAGGGGTCCGAGGTCTTGCGGATCACGTGGAACGCGCCCACCGTGAAGAACGTGAAGAGGGCGAGCACGACGATGCAGCCGATCAGCCCCAGCTCCTCGCCGACGATCGCGAAGATGAAGTCGTTGCCGGCGGCGGGCAGCCACCCGTACTTCTCCTGGGAATTGCCTAGACCGAGGCCGAAGACACCGCCGGAGGCCATGCCCCAGATGCCGTGGATCGACTGGTAGCAGTCCGTGTAGTACAGCGCCATGTCGTCGCAGGTGGCGGTGATCCGGCGCATGCGGTCCTCGCTGGAGAGCGCGTACGCCAGCACCGCGACCACGCCCAGGATCATCGGGATGATGAACAGCCGCAGCTTCACGCCGGAGAAGAAGAGGCAGCCGAGGAGGATGAGGACCATCACCATCGCGGTGCCGAGGTCCTTGCCCGCGAGCACGGTGCCGATCGCCAGCGCGCCGACCGGCACGACGGGGATGAAGACGTGGTGCCAGGTGCCGAGCATGGTCTGCTTGCGGAGCAGGACCGCGGCGATCCACAGGGCGAGCGCCAGCTTGAGGAACTCGGACGGCTGCATCTGGAAGCCCGCCACCTGGATCCAGTTCCGGTTTCCGCCGTCGGCGATGCCGAGCGGCGTGAACACCAGGAGCTGGAGGGCCACCGCGCCGAACAGCGCCGGCCAGGCCATGCGCTTGAGGAAATCCACGGGGAAGCGGCTGATGAGGAACATCATCGGGATGCCGAGCAGGGCGAACACACCCTGCCGGAGGGCGCCGTCCAACGGGTTCTGCGCGTTGGCCACGGCGGTGGCGCTCGTCGCGGACAGCACCATGACGAGGCCGAAGATCGTGAGGAGCAGGGCGGTCGACGCGATCAGCAGGAACTCGGTCGAGACCGGCGTGAACCGGCGCCCGAGCGAGACCCGGGCCGCGAGCCCGCCCGACTCAGACCGCGGAGGGCGAGCCACCTGCGTCATCGGTGCTCCCCCGATCGATCCATTGCTGCACCGCTTCGGCGAAGCGGTGGCCGCGATCCGCGTAGCTGGAGAACTGGTCGAAGGATGCGGCGGCGGGAGCGAGGAGCACGGTGCCCTCCCCGTCGACGATCCCCGCCGCGATCTCCACGACGCGGTTCATGACCTGTCCAGTGTCGCCAGCATCGACCTCGAAGACCGGCACCGTCGGCGCGTGTCGCTCGAATGCCGCGACGACGGCCGTGCGGTCCACTCCGATGACCACCGCCGCGCGCGCGGTCGAGCCCGCGTCCGCGACGAGATCGGCGATGTCGACGCCCTTGAGATCGCCGCCGACGACCCACACCGCGCCAGGGTACGCGCGCAGCGAGGAGGCGGCGGCGTGCGGGTTCGTCGCCTTGGAGTCGTCGATCCAGGTGATGCCGGCATGCCGGGCGACCACCTCGATGCGGTGCGCGTCCAGGCGGAATGTCTGCAGCGCGCCATGGATCGCCTCGGGCTCGACTCCGAGGGACCGGGCGAGAGCACTGGCGGCGAGGATGTTCTGCACGATGTGCGGGGCCGACAGGCCGGCGGCCTCCAGGTCGGCGACCGTGGTCAGCTCCAGGGCGCTGCGGGCCCGGTCGTCGAGGAAGGCCCGATCGACGAGCAGCCCCTCCACGACGCCGAGGTCGCTCGGGCCGGGGATGCCCAGGTCGAAGCCGATGGCACGAGCGCCCTCGACGACCTCGGCCTCCTCGACCATCCGCCGCGTGGCCTCGTCGGCCTTGTTGTAGACGCAGGCGACGCGGGTGTTCCGATAGACCAGTGCCTTCGCGTCCCGGTACGCCTGGGCGCTGCCGTGCCAGACGAGATGATCGTCGGCGAGGTTGAGGCAGACCGCGGCGTGCGGGAAGAGCTCCCCCTCCGGGCGCGACAGGCCGAGATACCAGAGCTGGTGGCTGGAGAGTTCGACGACGAGCACGTCGAAGCCGGCCGGATCCCGGACCGCGTCGAGCACGGGGACGCCGATGTTGCCGCACGGTGCGGCACGCAGCCCGCCGGCGACGAGCAGCGTCGCCGTGAGCTGGGTCGTCGTCGTCTTGCCGTTGGTCCCGGTGATGAGCACCCAGTCGGCCGGCGTGCCGTCCGCGCGGAGGACCTTGTCGCGCACGCGCCAGGCGAGCTCGACGTCGCCCCAGAGCGCGATGCCCTCGTCCTGGACCCAGCGGATGACGGGGTGCGACGGAGCGAAACCCGGGGAGGCGATGACGACCTCGGGCGCGAACGCCGTCAGCGCCTCCGGCACAGCGTCCAGCGGACCGAGTTCCAACCGGGCGCCGATGACGGGGAGCAGACGGGCGTACTCCTCCTCCGCCGACGCGCTGAGCACGAGGACGTCGGCACCGAGCTCGGCGAGGGTGTCGGCGACGGAGAAGCCGGTCATGGAGAGACCGAGGACGGCGACGCGCAGGCCGCGCCAGTCGGCGTGCCAGCTCGTCAGCCCGGCCAGGCGCTCAGCCGACACGGGTCAGCCACTCCACGTAGAAGAGCCCGACGGCAGAGACGGCGAGCAGACCCGCGATGATCCACATTCGCACCACGATGGTGACCTCCGACCATCCCCGCATCTCGAGGTGGTGGTGGAACGGACTCATGAGGAAGAGCCGCTTGCCGCGGGTGATCTTGAAGTAGGCGCGCTGCAGGATCACGGATCCGGAGGCGAGCACGAAGACACCGGCGATGATGAGGAGCAGCAGCTCGGTGCGGGTCATGACCGCCATCGCGGTGATGACGCCGCCGATGGCCATCGAACCCACATCTCCCATGAACACCTTGGCCTTCGGGGCGTTCCACCACAGGAAGCCGATGAGGCTGGCGGCGAACGAGGCCGAGATGATGACGAGGTTGAACGGGTCGCGCACCTCGTAGCAGCCGCCGAGGGAACCGGGGTCTCCGCCGATGCAGGGCTGCTTGAACTGCCAGAACGCGATGAGGCTGTACGCACCGACGACGATCACGCCGGCACCGGCGGCGAGGCCGTCGAGGCCGTCGGTGAGGTTGACGCTGTTGGAGGTCGCGACCCCGATGATCGAGATCCAGGCGAGGTAGAGGATCCAGCCGAGGATGACGCCGAACGCGAAGAGGTTCAGCCAGGTGATGTCGCGGAAGAGCGAGATGGACGCACTGGCCGGCGTCTGCCCCCACTTGTTCGGGAAGTTCAGCGCCACGATCCCGAACGGGATCACGACGATGAGCTGCCCGATCACCTTGCGCCACCCGGACAGCCCGAGACTGCGCTGGCTGCGCACCTTCATGTAGTCGTCGATGAACCCGACCACGCCGAAGCCCACCATGAGCCAGATGACGAGGATCGCGGACAGCGCCGGGGTCTCGCCGCTGACGAGGACGCCGGTGAAGTAGCCGACGATCGAGCCGAGGATGAAGATGACCCCGCCCATCGTGGGCGTGCCGCGCTTGGCCTCGTGGCTCGGGTTGCCGGCGGCTTCCGGGGTGCGGATGACCTGCCCCCAGCCCCACTTCCGGAAGAGCCGGAGGAAGACGGGAGTCAGGAAGAGAGTGAAGGCGAGCGAGATGGCCGCCGCCATGATGAGGGACCTCACGAGAACAATTCTCCCAGACGATCGCCGAGATGCCGGAGGCCCACGGAGTTGGACGACTTCACGAGGACCCGGTCGCCGTCGCGCAGCTCGGTGCGGAGGTACTCGAACGCGGCGTCCTGGTCCGGCAGATGCACGGCCTCGCTGTCCCACGATCCCTCGCCGACGGCGGCGAGGTACAGCCGACGCGCCTCCGGGCCGACGACGACGATGCGCCGGATGTTGAGGCGCACCGCGAGGAGGCCGATGCGGTCGTGCTCCTCCCCCGCGCTCTCGCCGAGCTCGCTCATCGCGCCGAGGACGGCGACGGTGCGCTCGTCGGGGCCGGTGATCTGGGCGAGGGTACGCAAGGCGGCTGCCATCGAGTCGGGGCTGGCGTTGTAGGCGTCGTTGATGATGCGGACGCGGTCGTTGCCCAGGGGCTGCATGCGCCAGCGCTCGGCGATCTCGACGGTCTCCAAGCGGGCGACGGCGTCGGCAGGGGCCACACCGAGCTCGACGGCCGCGGTGATCGCGGCGAGGGCGTTCGTGACGTGGTGCGCGCCGAGGACGCGCAGACGCAGCGGCAGCCGCTCCCCCGCGACCTCGATCACGCACTGCGTGCCGGAGGCCGAGACCTCGATGTCGCGCGCGTGCACGGCGGCCGCGGCGGACTGGCCGAAGCCGACGACCCGGAGGCCGCGGCTCTCCGCGAGCTCGCGCATCGCCCACACCCGGGCGTCGTCGGCGTTGAGCACGGCCGTGCCGGGTACGCGGGCCGCGGCGACGAGCTCGGACTTGGCCTTCGCGGTGGCCTCGATGCCGCCGAAGCCCCCGGCGTGCGCCATCCCGACCATGAGCACGACGACGAGGTCGGGCTCGACGAGGCCGGCGAGCCGCGCGATGCTGCCCGGCGCGGCGGCGCCGAACTCGCTCACGAGGAACCGGGTGTCGTGCGTGACGCGGAGCATCGTCACCGGGGCGCCGACCTCGTTGTTGAAGGACTTCACCGGAGCGACGGTCTCGCCCTCGTCATCGAGGATGCGGGCGAGGAAGTTCTTGGTCGTCGTCTTGCCGTTGGAGCCGGTGATGCCGACGATGCGCAGGTTCCCGCCGGCGCGCACGCGCGCCACGACCTCGCGGGCGAGGTCGCCGAGCGCGGCGACGGCATCCGGGACGACGATCTGTGAAACCGCGACGTCGACCGGACGCTCGACGATCGCCAGCACCGCGCCGGCTTCGACGGCGGCGCCGACGAAGCGGTGTCCGTCCGTCTCGGCTCCGGGCTTGGCGACGAAGATCGACCCCGCCTCCATGGTGCGGGAATCGGTGTCGACGATGCCGTCGACCACCGTCTCCGGCGTGTGCTCTCCGGCCACGCGCAGCTCACCACCGACGGCGGCGGCGATCTCAGCGAGCGTCAGGGCGATCATGTCATCTCCATGCGCGGCTCTCGCCGGCTATCCGAACTTGGGGAGGAGCGCGTCCATCGGGACAGAGGACGGCATCACGCGATAGGTCTTCATCACCTGCGTCATCGCCTTCTGGAAGGCGGAAGCGGTGGCCGCGGACGATACAACCTTAGTCGGCTCGTCGAGGGTCACCACGACGACGTACTGGGGGTCGTCGACGGGAGCGAAGCCCACCATGCTGGTGTAGTAGACGCCCGCCTTGTAGCCGCCCTTGCCGTCGGACACCTGTGCGGTACCGGTCTTGCTGGTCACGCGATAGCCGGGCACCTGGATGCGATCGGCGTTCCCGCCCTGCACGGCCACGTTCTCGAGCATGCGCGTCAGATCGGCCGCGGTCTGCTCCTTCACGATCTGCTCGTGCTTCGGCTTCGGGGTCTCCGTGACCGTCCCGTCGGGCGCCGTGCAGGACTCGACCATCGTCAGGTCGATCTTCTCCCCGCCGTTGGCGATGGCCTGGTAGGCGCCCGCGAGCTGTGGGGCCGTCACGGTGAAGTACTGGCCGAACGTCGTCGTGTAGAGCGACTGGCTGTCCCAGTCGCTCACCGGGTGGAGGATGCCCCCGACCTCGGAGGGGAAGTCCAGCGTCTTCTGACCGACGCCGAAGCGCTGCAGGTAGTCGTAGCGGACCTCGGGGGCGACCATCGTGCCGAACTTCGACAGCGCGGTGTTGGACGAGTCGATGAGTCCGCCCGCCAGCGTGTAGTTGTACGCGGGGTGGCTGAACGAGTCGTTGATCACAGCGCCGTTCGGGAAGGTCTCGCGCGACGACGCTGTGACCGTGCTGAGCGGAGTGAGGCCGGCGCCCTCCATCGCTGCCGCCGCCGTGATCGCCTTGAACGTCGAGCCCGGCTCGAAGTCGCGGTGGAAGATCTGGCTGTAGCGCGTCTCGGGCGTCGAGGAGTCCAGGTCGTTGGGGTCCATGGCGGGCCACTCGGCGGCGGCGCGGATCTTGCCGGTGCCCACCTCGACCACCGTCACCGTCCCGCCCTTCGCCCCCTGCTTCTGGGCCTCTTCGCCGATCATCTGCTGGAGGTACCACTGCAGGTCACTGTTGATCGTGAGCTGCACGGTGCCGCCGTTCACGGCGTCGGTGACGGACTCGCTGCCCGGGATCACGACCCCGTCCTTGCCCTTGCGGTAGGTCTTCTCGCCGTCCACGGGCGCCAGGCAGGATTCCTCAAGCTGCTCGATACCCGCCTTGGCCTCGCCCGTGTTGTCGAGGAAGCCCAGCACGTTGCCGGCGACGGCGCCGTTCGGGTAGACCCGCGTCTCGCGCGGCTGCAGCGCCAGATAGCTCCCGAGGCCGAGGTCGCGGAGCGCGATGTACTGCTCGGTGTTCAACCCGGTCTTCAAGGGCGCGTACTGGCTGTTCGGGTTCTCGGCCAGGGCGTCCGAGACGCGCTTGCGGATCTCGTCGCCCGGCACGCCCGTGATGGCGGCGATCTTCTCGGAGGCCTCGGCCCACGGCAGCGCCGGGTCCTTCTCCTCCGTGAGCCTGATGACCTGCGGGCTGAGCTGAGCGTCGTACACCATGACGCTCGACGCGAGGACGGTGCCCTCCGCGTCGACGATGGAACCGCGCTGCCCGGGGATCGTGGACCCGTCCCCGATGTGCTCCAGGGACTGGCTGACATGCTCGTCGGCGCTCACGACCTGGATGTCGATGAGGCGGACGACGAACGCCACCAGCACCGAGAGGATGACCGCCAGTGCGACGACGGTGCGTCGCCGCGGTCCGCGCGTGGCTCGTGTCGTCATGGGATCTCTCCGTCGATCGGGATGGTCAGTGGGTCGTGGGGCTGGGGAGGCCGTCGGTGAGGGCGGGCGGCAGATCCGTCGCGGGCGGGGCGCCTCCGGTGGACTCCTCCGCCGTCTGCTCCGCCGCGGGCGCCTCCTCGGTGACGAGGACGTTGCCGACGGCCGCCGGCCCATGAGGGTCGACCGTCGAGATCCCCTCGGCGCCGGCGCCGGCGCCGAAGACCGCGCCGTCACTGAGACGCAGATAGGAGGGCGCTCCCGCGACGACCATCCCGAGGTCGGCCGCATTGCCGGCGAGCACCTGCGGAGAACTCAGGCCCGTGAGCTCCTCCTGCAGCGCATCCGTGCGGAGGTCGAGTTCGCGCTGCTGGGAGGTCAACCCCGCGAGGGTGAACGAGTCCTGCGTGATGGCCAGGGAGAGCCCGACCTGCGCCGCCCCGATCGCCAGGGCGCCGCCGAGGGCGACGAGGGCGTAGGCGAGCTTCGGTTTGCGCCGCCGCGCCGGTGCCGTCACGGGCTGGAGGCGGCGCTCGGGGGTCCTCTCCGGGACGACCGGCTGCAGGGGCAGGGTCGGCTTGCGGACTGCGTTCATGCTCATGCGCTCTCCCGCACCTTCTCGGCGGCGCGCAGGCGCACCGGTATCGCACGCGGGTTGCGTGCGCGTTCTTCGTCGTCGGCGAGTTCCGCCCCCTTGGTGAGGACACGGAATCGGGGGGCGTGCTCCGGCAGCTCGACCGGGAGGCCGGCGGGCGCCGTCGAGGAGGACGCGGCGGCGAAGGCCTGCTTCACCAGCCGGTCTTCGAGGGACTGGTACGACATCACGACGATGCGACCGCCGACGGCGAGAGCGTCCATCGCGGCGGGGATGGCGTCCGCGAGCACGTTCAGCTCCGCGTTGACCTCGATGCGCAGCGCCTGGAACACGCGCTTCGCGGGGTGCCCCGCACGCTGTGCCGCGGCGGGCGTCGCCGCCACGAGGATGTCCACGAGCTCCCCGGAGCGGGTGATCGGCTGCTTCTGGCGGGCCTCGATGATGAAGCGGGCATACCGTGCCGCCAGCTTCTCCTCGCCGTACCGCTCGAAGATGCGGCGCAGGTTCCCCTCGCTGTACGTCGCGATGACGTCGGCGGCGGTGATGCCCTTCGTCTGATCCATCCGCATGTCGAGCGGAGCGTCCTTGGAGTACGCGAAGCCGCGTTCGGCCTCGTCCAGCTGCAGCGACGAGACGCCGAGGTCGAAGAGGATACCGGCCGCCCCCTGGGCGTGCAGACCGATCTCGTCGTAGACGGTGTGCACGAGCGTGACCCGATCCCGGAACCGGGCGAGCCGCTCCCCCGCGATCGTCAGCGCGTCGGTGTCGCGGTCCAGGCCGATGAGGCGGATGCCAGGGAAGCGCTCGAGCAGCGCCTCCGAGTGCCCGCCCATGCCGAGGGTGGCGTCGACGAGCACGGCGCCGTCCTCCTGGAGGGCGGGCGCGAGGAGCTCGACGCAGCGGTCGAGCAGGACAGGAGTGTGGATGTCGCGGAGGCTCATGATCTCTCTCGGGTCCGACCTTCGGCTCTGATCCCCCTCCGCTTCTCGACCCGGCACCGGGGAAGTGTGTCGGGGCGGGAGCGGCGGGGCATCACAGCCGTGGTCAGAACAGTCCGGGAATCACCTCCTGCTCCAGCTCGGCGTAGGACTCCTCGCCGGCGGCGAGGTAGGCGTTCCAGCTCTCCGCATCCCAGATCTCGGCGTGGGCGCCGACTCCGGTCACGATGAGTTCCTTCTGAAGACCCGCGTACTGACGCAGGTGGGCGGGGATGGTGATGCGGTTCTGGCTGTCGGGCATCTCCGCACTGGCACCGGAGAGGAACATGCGCATGAAGTCACGCGCCTGCTTGTTGGCGAGCGGGGCCTGACGGATCCGCTCGTGCATCGCCTCGAACTCGGCCGTGCTGAAGACGTAGAGGCACCGCTCCTGACCCCGGGTGACGACGATGCCGCCGCCCAGGTCCTCGCGGAACTTCGCGGGAAGGATGACCCGTCCCTTGTCGTCCAGCTTCGGTGAGTGCGTGCCCAGCAGCATCGGCCATCACCCCCTCTCCGTCCGGCCAACTCGAGGTGCGCCCCACTTTACTCCACTTTCCTCCACATTCCTACGACGAATCCCGCGTATCGGGCGGCGGTTCAAGAGCAGCGCGCCCGCGACCCGCGAGATTCCGCGGTGGAGGAAGGTGGAGGGCCGGTGGAGGGCCAGTGGAGGGCTCAGAAGGCGTCAATGCACCGAAGACACGAAAAAGCCCGGATGCTCAGCATCCGGGCTTCCTGGTGGAGGAGAAGGGAGGGGCTCAGTGGCCGTCCTGGCGCCGATCCCACCGGTCGTTCATGCGATCCATGAAGGAGGAGGAGTCCTGCCGCTTCGGGACCGTGCGCGTGCGGGCCTCTGTCGGACCGCTGCGCCGGACCGGAGTGACGGCCAGCATCACTCCGCCGAGCATGGCCGCGAAGCCGATGACGCCGACCACGATGCCCCAGACGTCGCCCAGGATGACACCCACGACCAGTCCGCCGATACCGGCGAGCAGGAGGAGGGCCCCGTAGACGAGGTTGCGATAGCTCAGCGTGCGATCACCCGACGGCGCGCTCACGACATCGGCGTCATTGTGCAGGAGATGGCGTTCCATCTCGTCGAGCAGACGTTGCTCCTGTTCGGAGAGTGGCATCTCATCCCCCTCGGGTATCGTGCCCTCCAGTCTACGCGCGAGCAGCGTCCGGGGCTAGCGGTTCCCGCCTCACATCCTTTACGTATGCTGGGAGTCGTGACGTCCCCCTCCCCCTCCGTCCCCGACGCCGTGGCCGCGCGACTGGACGTCTTCCTCGACCGCATGCGAGCCGAGTCGGCGGAGTACGGCGAGGACGCCGCCGCCTTCCTCGCCGCGGCGGCGGACACCCTCTCCGGCGGCAAGCGCCTGCGCGCCCGGTTCTGCCACGCCGGGTGGCGTGCGGTCGCCCGATTCCGCGATCGTCGCGTGGTCGAGGACGACCACCTGTGGGACGCCTGCGCCGCCCTCGAGATCTTCCAGTCCGCCGCTCTCGTCCATGACGACCTGATCGACAACTCGGACACCCGTCGAGGACGCCCCGCCGCCCACCGCGCACTCGAGTCCTCGCACCGCGCCGCCGGATGGTGGGGCGACGCCGCCGCCTTCGGGCGCGCCGGATCCGTCCTGCTCGGCGATCTCCTCGTGGCCTGGAGCGACGACCTCCTGGAGTCGGCGCTCGACGGGCACCCCGAGGCGAGGACCGTGCGGGCGGAGTATGCCCGGATGCGTCGCGACGTCACGACCGGGCAGTTCCTCGACATCGCCGAGGAGTCGGCGTGGAGCGTGAGCGACGACCGCGAGCACGCCGAGCGAGCGCTCCGCGTCGCCTCGCTGAAATCGGCGCGCTACAGCATCGAGCAGCCGCTGGTCCTCGGAGCGAGCCTGGCCGGCGCCGATGACGAGCAGACGCGGGCGTTGCGCCGCTTCGGGCATCCGCTCGGTCTCGCCTTCCAGCTGCGCGACGATGTGCTCGGCGTGTTCGGCGACGCGGCCGTCACCGGGAAGCCCGCGGGCGACGACCTGCGGGAGGGCAAGCGGACCGTGCTCATCGCCTTCACCAGGGAGCACCTGGACACCTCGGCCCGCCGGGTGCTCGACGAGATGCTCGGCGATCCCGACCTGTCGACGTCCCAGGTCTCGTTCCTGCAGGAGACGATCGCCGGGACCGGGGCTCTGGACCGCGTCGAGACAATGATCGCCGACTACGCCAGGGACGCCGACCGCGCACTGTCCGGCGCGCGCCTCGACGACGCAGCGGTCGGCGAGCTGCGCGACCTCGCCAGGGCCGCCACCGTGCGCTCCTCCTGAGCAGGCTCAGGCGAGCGTGCGCGCGAGCCGACGCACCTCGCTCTTGTGCCCCGCGAGGAGAGAGGCGATCGGCGAACGCCCGAGGGTCTCGTCCTCGGCGAGCAGCCAGTCGATCAGCTCGTCGTCGGAGAACCCGGCGTCCTGCAGCACGATGATCGTTCCGCGCAGCGAGCTCAGCGGCTGTCCGTCCACGATGAACACCGAGGGGACCGCGAAGACACCGCTGCGGCGCGAGCCGACGAGGTAGTGCTCGTCGATCAGGCGTCGCACGCGACCCAACGGCTCGCCGAGGACCTCGACGAGGTCGGGCATGGTCAGCCACTCGAGCGCGGAATCAGGGGTTGCAGCGACGTTCTCAGACACGGTGCCACTATCTCACCTCCACGGCCCGGTCGCATGTTCGTCACTTCCGTCCCACACGTCACACCCGTCACTTCTGTTGACATCTCTATACATCCGTGTCAGCGTGAAGTGCTCGAAAAGGGGGCCCGACGTGATCCTGCAGACAGCCGTGGCCGGCGCTCTCGCCGCCACCCTGACGGCGACACCCGCCGCCGCACCCGCACCACCGCTCGCACCGCACGAACGCCAGCGCGTCGCTCCGACGCGCGTCGTCCCCACGCAGAACGTGCCACCGGGGCACGTCGTGCAGCCGGGCGACACGGTCGCTGGCATCGCCGGTCGGTACGGACTCCGGACCGCCGACGTCCTCAGCTGGAACGGGCTCTCGATGCGCTCCGTGATCTACCCCGGCCAGACTCTCTCCCTGCGGGCACCTGCGGCGGCTCCGGCCCCGGCCGCGACGCCCGCCCCTGCCGCGGCGAAGACGCACGTCGTCGCAGCCGGCGACACGGTGTTCGCCATCGCCCAGACGTACGGGACCTCGGTGAGCGCCGTCCTCGCCGCGAACGGCCTGCCCCAGGGCGCGATCATCTACCCGGGCCAGAAGCTCGTCGTCTCCGCGGGTGCACCCGCCGCCCCCGCGGCCGCTCCGGCCGCAGCACCGTCGACGCCCGCTCCCGCACCGGCCGCCGCCACGCACACCGTGGCCGCCGGTGAGACGCTGTTCTCGATCGCCCAGAAGTACGGCACCACGACGCAGTCCCTCTTCGCCTGGAACGGCCTCGAAGCCTCGTCGATCATCTATCCCGGTCAGAAGCTCGCCGTCCAGGGTGCTCCGGCGCCGACGCCCGCGGCCGCCCCGAGCGGCCAGCGCACCGCCGCCCTGAATGCGGAGCAGGCGGCCAATGCCTCCCTCATCATCCGCATCGGCCGTGAGCTGGGCGCCTCCGACCGCGCGATCGCCACCGCGCTCGCGACAGGGATGGTGGAGTCGGGCCTGCGGAACCTCGACTGGGGAGACCGCGATTCGCTCGGTCTGTTCCAGCAGCGTCCCAGCACCGGCTGGGGCACCCCGGAGCAGATCATGGATGCGGGACGGAGCACGCGGGTCTTCTACGGCGGCACCGGGGACCCCAACGGCGACGTGACCCGCGGCCTGTTCGACATCCCCGGGTGGGAATCCCTGTCGTTCACCGACGCGGCTCAGGCCGTGCAGATCTCCGCCTACCCCGAGCGCTACGGGCAGTGGGAGGCACAGGCGTACGCATGGCTTGCCCAGCACGGGTGACGCTTCCGGAAATCCGGATGCCCCGAGGGGTGAGGCGTTCCCGGGGCTTTCAGCCAATCGTCCCTAGACTTCTGTCGTGACGACCAATCATCAGGCCGACCCCCTCATCGGGCGGCTTGTCGACGGTCGCTACCGTGTACGGGCACGGATCGCCCGCGGCGGGATGGCGACCGTCTACGTCGCCACCGACCTGCGCCTCGAGCGCCGCATCGCCCTGAAGGTCATGCACGCGCACCTGAGCGACGACTCGGCATTCCAGAGCCGGTTCATCCAGGAGGCCCGCGCGGCCGCCCGTCTGGCCGACCCGCATGTCGTCAACGTCTTCGACCAGGGTCAGGACGGCGAACTCGCCTACCTCGTCATGGAGTACCTGCCGGGCATCACCCTGCGTGAACTCCTCCGCGAGCAGAAGCGCCTGACGGTCGCCCAGACGATCACGATCATGGATGCCGTGCTCGCCGGACTGTCCGCCGCGCACCGCGCCGGGATCGTCCACCGCGACGTCAAGCCGGAGAACGTGCTGCTCGCGGAAGACGGCCGGATCAAGATCGGAGACTTCGGTCTCGCCAGGGCCACCACGGCGAACACGGCGACCGGGCAGCAGCTGCTCGGGACGATCGCCTACCTCGCCCCTGAGCTCGTCACGCGCGGTACGGCCGACGCCCGCAGCGACATCTACGCGCTCGGCATCATGCTCTACGAGATGCTCGTCGGCGAGCAGCCCTACAAGGGCGAGCAGCCGATGCAGATCGCGTTCCAGCACGCCACCGAATCGGTCCCCCGCCCCAGTGTGCGCAACCCCGCGATTCCGGAGCAACTCGACGAGCTCGTGCTCTGGGCGACGGAGAAATCGCCGGACGAGCGACCTGACGACGCGCAGCAGATGCTGGAGCGGCTGCGTGAGATCGAGCGCGAGATCGGCGTCGCCCCCGCCGTGACCCGGACGACCGGCTCCGCCCGTGACCAGGCGGACTCCGGCGACCTCACCAAGGTCATGCCGGGCACGATGGTGCTCCCGGAGCCGGCGACGGCCACCTCCGCCGGCATCGACAACGCCACCATCCTCCGTCGGCGGGCCTCGAAGCGCCGCGCCCGCGGCACCTTCCTCCTCTCCCTCGTGCTCCTGCTCGCCGTCCTCGCCGGCGGTGTGGGCTGGTGGTTCGGCTCCGGGCCCGGTTCCCTGATCGCGGTCCCCGAGGTGGCAGGACAGACGTACGAGGAGGCGGCGGCCGATCTCACCGAAGCAGGATTCGTACCGACGCAGCGCGAGGAGTTCTCCGTCGACGTCGATGGGGGCATCGTCATCGAGACCGATCCCGGCACGGGCGCCCGAGTCGACAAGGGCACCACGGTCGCCGTCGTCGTCTCCGCCGGTCCCGCCCCGCACGACCTCGCTGCCGTCGCCGGGCAGCCCGCCGACGACGTGCGCGCGGCACTGGAGGCGGCGAACCTGGAGATCACCGACGACGAGGAGTTCTTCACCGACGCGGAGAACGGGTCGGTGATCGACGTGCGCATCACTCCCCGGGACGGCGGAGACGCCTTCGGCTGCGAAGAGGGCTGCACGGTGCACGAGAAAGACACCGCGACCATCCAGGTGTCACGCGGACCGGTTCCGGATGTCACGGACATGACGGTCAAGCAGGCCACCGAAGCGCTCACCGGCAAAGGCCTCCGGGTCGCCGAGGAGAGCATCTACCGCCCGAGCGACTCCATCGGCAAGGACCGCGTCATCGGATACGCGGACCGGGCGGAGGAAGGCGCGTGGAGGCCGGGCGAGACCATCCAGCTCATCGTCTCGCAGGGTCCGCCGCTCTTCGACGTCCCCGACGTGTCGGGTATGACGCGCAACGAGGCCACCGCGGCCCTGCGTGACGCGGGCTTCACCTGGAGCTACACGAGCAAGACCGGACTCCCCGACTCCGTCTGGGATCTCCTCGCGAACGAGAACACGCGGGTGGAGGCGTACAGCCCGTCCGAACCGCAGCGCAAGGGGACACGGATCACGCTCACCATGGGCTTCGCCGGCTGAGACCGAGACGACGAAGGGGCCGGAACATCGTTCCGGCCCCTTCGTGCATCCTCCTCGCGGATCAGCGCTTCTCGAGCTCCTCGGCGACGAGGAACGCCAGCTCCAGGGACTGCATGTGGTTCAGGCGCGGGTCGCACAGGCTCTCGTAACGGGTCGCGAGCGCGGCCTCGTCGATCTGCTCCGAACCGCCCAGGCACTCGGTGACGTCGTCTCCCGTCAGCTCGACGTGGATGCCGCCGGGGAACGTGCCCACCGCGCGGTGCGCCTCGAAGAAGCCGCGGACCTCGTCGACGACGTCGTCGAAGCGTCGCGTCTTGTACCCGGTCGGAGTGGTGATGCCGTTGCCGTGCATGGGGTCGGTGACCCACAGCGGCTGCGCGCCGGATTCCCGGACGGCCTCCAGCAGCGGGGGCAGCGCGTCGCGGATGCGTCCGGCGCCCATGCGCGTGATGAAGGTCAGGCGTCCGGGCTCGCGCTCCGGGTCGAGCTTGTCGATGAGCGCCAGCGCCGTCTCCGGCGTCGTGGTGGGGCCCAGCTTCACGCCGATCGGGTTCCGGATCTTGGAGAAGTAGTCGACGTGCGCGCCGTCGAGCTCGCGCGTGCGCTCCCCGATCCACAGGAAGTGGGCCGAGGTGTTGTACGGGGTGTCCGTCCGGGAGTCGATGCGCGTCATCGGCCGCTCGTAGTCCATGAGCAGGCCCTCGTGCCCGGTGAAGAACTCGACGCGCTTGAGCTCGTCGAAGTCGGCGCCGGCGGCCTCCATGAACTTGATCGCCCGGTCGATCTCCGCGGCCATGCGCTCGTAGCGCTGGTTGGCGGGGTTCTGGGCGAAGCCCTTGTTCCAGGAGTGCACCTCGCGGAGGTCGGCGAATCCACCCTGCGTGAACGCCCGGATGAGGTTCAGCGTCGACGCCGCGGTGTGGTAGCCCTGCAGCAGACGACCGGGGTCGGCCTGACGCGAGCCCTCGGTGAAGTCGTAGCCGTTGACGATGTCGCCGCGGTACGCCGGGAGCGTGACCTCGCCGCGGGTCTCCGTGTCGCTGGAGCGCGGCTTGGCGAACTGCCCGGCCATGCGTCCCATCTTGACGACCGGCATGGAGGCGCCGTACGTGAGCACCACGGCCATCTGCAGCACCGTCTTGATGCGGTTGCGGATCTGCTCGGCGGTCGCGCCGGCGAACGTCTCGGCGCAGTCGCCGCCCTGCAGCAGGAAGGCCTGCCCGGAGGCTGCCCGGGCGAGACGATCGCGGAGGTTGTCGACCTCACCGGCGAAGACCAGCGGCGGAAGGCTCGAGATCTGCCGGGAGACGTCGGCGACGCGGTCGGCGTCTGGCCACTGCGGCTGCTGCTTGATGGGAAGCGAGCGCCAGGCATCAAGGGCTTCGATGTGGTGCGGGAGCATGCGTCCAGCCTAGTGGGCGGCGACACCGCCGAGACGCCCCCTGGAGCCTATGTGACGCGGCTCGGGAGGCGGTCCTTGACGGTCGATGCGTAGACGTCCTCGTACTCCTGCTGACCGAGCCGCTGGAGCGCCACCATGATCTCGTCCGTGACCGAGCGGAGGATGTAGCGGTCGTTCTCCATGCCGGCGTACCGGGAGAAGTCGAGGGGCTCGCCGATGACGATCCCGACCCGCATGACGCGCGGGATCCGCCGGCCGATGGGCATGGCCGTGTCGGTGTCGACCATGATGACCGGGATCACGGGGACCTTGGCTTCGAGTGCCATCCGCGCGATGCCGGTGCGGCCGCGGTAGAGCTTGCCGTCAGGGCTGCGGGTGCCCTCCGGATAGATGCCGAGGAGGTCGCCCCCGCCGAGAACCTGGAGACCCGTGTTGAGCGATGCCTCCGAGGCCTTTCCGCCCGAGCGGTCGATGGGGAGCTGCCCGGTCGCCTTCATGAAGAAGCGGGTGGACCACCCCTTGAGACCCCTCCCGGTGAAGTAGTCGCTCTTCGCGAGGAACGACATGGGCCGGTCGATCACGAGCGGGAGGAAGATCGAGTCCGCGAAGGAGAGATGATTGCTGGCGAGGATCGCCGCTCCGGTCGCGGGCACGTTCTTCCGCCCCACGATCCAGGGGCGGAACACGGCCTTGACCACGGGGCCGATCACGACGTACTTCATCAGCCAGTAGAACATCGAGGTGAAGTCTAGCGCCGTGTCGCGGATCGTCCCGCTGTTCCCCCTCGCCACCTCGGGAAAGCGACTCAGTTTCACCCTGACCGCGACCCGGTGCCATGCCCTAGACTCGGACCAACGCCCGTGCCCGACCGGTACCGAAGGAGCTGCCGTGGTCCAGTTTGAAGTCCCCGCGATCGTCCCCGCCGATCCCGACGCGAACGTCGCCGACCTGCTTGCGAAGCGCGTCGAGGCGACTCCCGACCGGGCGCTGTTCTCCGTCCCGCAGGGCGACGGATGGCGCGACATCACCGCCGCCGACTTCGAGACCGCGGTGATCGCGCTCGCGAAGGGCTTCGCCGCCGCGGGCATCCAGCCCGGCGAGAAGGTGGGCTTCCTCGCCCGCACCACCTACGAGTGGAGCCTCGTCGACTTCGCCCTCTTCTACGCCGGTGCGGTGATGGTGCCGATCTACGAGACCAGCTCGCCGTCGCAGATCCAATGGATCCTCGAGGACTCCGGCGCGATCGCCCTCCTCGTCGAGTCGCCGGAGCACTTCGCTCGCGTCGACGAGGTGCGCGGCGACCTGCCGCTGCTCCGGGAGGTCTGGCAGCTGCACCTGGGCGCGATCGACACGCTCACCGCCCAGGGGGCGTCGGTCTCCGACGAGGAGATCCAGCGCCGCCGGAACCTCGCCGTCGGCTCCGACATCGCCACCCTCATCTACACCTCGGGTTCCACCGGGCGACCGAAGGGCTGCGTGCTCACCCACAGCAACTTCGTCGAGCTGTCCCGCAACTCCGCGAAGGCGCTCGACGAGGTCGTGCAGACGCCGGGGTCCTCCACCCTCCTCTTCATCACGACGGCACACGTCTTCGCCCGCTTCATCTCCATCCTCAACGTGCACGCGGGGGTGCGCACCGGTCACCAGCCGGACACGCGCCAGCTGCTCCCGGCCCTCGGCTCGTTCCAGCCCACCTTCCTCCTCGCGGTCCCCCGCGTGTTCGAGAAGGTCTACAACTCCGCCGAGCAGAAGGCCGAGGCGGGCGGCAAGGGCAAGATCTTCCGCGCCGCGGCCGACGTCGCGATCGAGCACTCCCGGCTGCTGGAGGAGGGCAAGAAGATCCCGTTCGGGACGAAGCTCAAGTTCGCGCTGTTCAACAAGCTCGTCTACTCCAAGCTCCGCGAGGCCATGGGCGGCAAGGTCGTCTACGCGGTGTCGGGCTCCGCTCCCCTGGGCGCCCGCCTCGGTCACTTCTTCCACAGCCTCGGCGTCGTGATCCTCGAGGGCTACGGCCTGACCGAGACGACCGCGCCCGCGACGGTGAACCTCGCCTCGAAGTCGAAGATCGGCACCGTCGGTCCCGCCCTCCCCGGCGTGGGCGTGCGTCTCGCCGACGACGGCGAGATCGAGGTGCGCGGCATCAACGTCTTCAAGGAGTACTGGAACAACCCGGAGGCCACCGCCGAGGCGTTCAGCGACGGCGGCTGGTTCCACACCGGCGACATCGGCAGCTTCGACGCCGACGGGTTCCTCACGATCACCGGACGCAAGAAGGAGATCATCGTCACGGCGGGCGGCAAGAACGTCGCTCCCGCGGCCCTGGAGGACCCGATCCGCGCGAACCCGATCGTCGGGCAGGTCGTCGTCGTGGGCGACCAGCGTCCGTTCATCTCGGCGCTCGTCACGCTCGACCCCGAGATGCTGCCGACGTGGCTCGCGAACAACGGCCTCGACGAGAAGATGACGCTGGCGGAGGCCTCGACCAACCCGCAGGTCCGCGCCGAGGTGCAGCGCGCGGTCGACGCGGCGAACGAGCGGGTGTCGCGTGCGGAGTCCATCCGCAAGTTCACGATCCTCGACTCGGAGTGGACGGAGGCCTCGGGCCACCTCACCCCGAAGCTGTCGATCAAGCGGAACATCATCATGAACGACTTCGCCGACGAGATCTCCGCGATCTACGACGAGCCCGTCGCCACCACCAACGTCGCGATCGGCGGCTGACGCCCCTCGTCGACCCACCCCCTTCTGACCGAACCGGCCCCTTGCGCTCGCGCGTAAGGGGCCGGTTCGTACGAAAAGGGGTGGGTCGGCAGCTAGAACCAGGAGCTCTCGCGGACCTCGCGCATCGCGACCTTCCGGGTCTCCGGGTCGAGCCGGGAGAGGAAGAGCGTGCCGTCGAGGTGGTCGGTCTCGTGCTGGAGCGCCTGCGCGAGCAAGCCGTCGCCCTCGAGTACCACGGGCTGTCCGTCGAGGTCGATCCCCTCGACCCGGGCCCAAGGGTGGCGCTGCGCGTCGTGCCAGAGTCCGGGGACGGAGAGGCAGCCCTCCCCCGTGGGCTCCGGCTCGCCGCGCACCTCCGTCAGCACGGGGTTGAGGACGTACCCGATCTCGCCGTCGACGTTGTAGCTGAAGGCGCGCAGCGCGACGCCGATCTGCGGGGCCGCCACGCCGGCGCGCCCCGGAAGCTCGACGGTCTCCAGGAGATCGGCGACCAGGGCGCGCACGCCGTCGTCGATCTCCTCGATGGGCGCGCACACCGTCCGCAGGACCGGGTCGCCGAAGATGCGGATCTCTCGAACCGTCATCAGGCGGCCTTCGTCCGGAGGCCCTCGACGAGGAGCGCGGCGAGTTCCCGCGCCGCCTTCCGGGTCTCGGGGAGGAGGTTCGCGAAGACGATCGTCCCGCCCGCGGCGATCTGCGGGTCGTACGGCACGCGCACGACGCTGCGGGCCCGCGACGCGAAGTGCGCCTGCAGCTCTCCGAGGCGGACGAGCGGCGTGCCCGGGGTCGACTGGTTGAGCACCACGATCGCATCCCGCGCCTGCTGCGCGTACCCGTTGGTCTCCAGCCACGTGAGCGTCTCGGAGGCCAGTCGCGCCTCGTCGACGCTGAGGCCGGAGACGATGACGATCTGGTCGGCGAGGTCGAGGGTGGCCGACATCACTGAATGGACGATCCCCGTCCCGGTGTCCGTGAGGACGAGCGAGTAGTAGTGCGCGGCCACGTCGGCGACATCGCGGTAGTCGCTGTCGCTGAAGGCTTCGGCGACACGGGGATCGGCGTCCGACGCGAGCACGTCGAGGCGTGTCGCATCCCGAGCCACGATCGCGGAGATGTCGTGGTAGCCGCGCACGTCGTCCCGGATGCGGACGAGGTCGCGCACGGACTTGCCGTGCGCGGCGCGCTGCACCCGGTCGGCGAGAGTGCCCCGATCGGGGTTCGCGTCCACCGCGATGACACGGTCCTCCCGCGCGTCCGCGAGGGCCATGCCCAGGAGCGCCGTGACGGTGGTCTTGCCCACCCCGCCCTTGCGGGAGAGCACCGGCACGAAGCGGGCGCCGCCGGCGAGCGGGGCCGCGATGCGCGCGGTCAGCTCCTTGCGCTCGCGCGCACGGCGCCCGTCGCCGATGTTCAAACGCCGACCGGACAACGTGTAGAGCAGGTGACTCCACCCGCCCTCGGGTTCGGGCTTGGCCACCCGGTGCGGGTCGAGGAGGCGATCGGTCGTGAGGAGGTCCGCGGACTCGCGAGCGGACTCCCCCAGCTCCCCCAGACGCTTCGCGGTGAGGGTCACATCCGACCGCGGCGCCGGACGTGCGGGCGCGGAGGCCGCGGGTGTGTCGTCGGCTTCGGGCATCGTGGTCTCCTTCTGCACGGGCACCTGCGGGTCCCGCGCCGGTTTCGCGGCCGGGACCTCCGCACGGTCGGCATCGGCCTTCGCGACGAAGAGGGCGGCCGCCTTCTCTTCAGCGGCCCGCTCCGGCGCGGCAACCACGGTCGGCACCGGCTCCTCCACCACGACCGCGTCGATCACCTCGTGGATGCGCGGCGGGTCGAGGACGGGCGTCGGCGCGGAGGGGAGGGTGAGGTCGTCGACGACGAGATCGATGCCGACCTCTCCCTCCACCACGCCGTCGTCGGCCAGGTCGTCGTCCTCCTCCGCCGGCAGGGTCACCCGCACCTGCGCGGTCCCGCCGAGGATGCCGATGCCGGCGGTGTCGACGGACGCGGCGTCGTCGAGCACTCCCAGCGGACTGTCCTCGGGGTCGGCGTTCTTCTTCGCGGTCACGTGTCACTCCCAACCTGTGCGGGCCTCGGGATGCGCCCAGGGTGCGCGGCCTCGCCCGCACAAGATTAGTGCGCCGGTCGGATCACGACCAAAAGATCACCCGCGTCCACCTGCTGCGTCTCGGCGATGGCATGCCGCTCCACGACCCCGTCCACCGGGGCGGTGATGGCGGCCTCCATCTTCATCGCCTCGATCGACGCGACCGGCTCGCCCGCCCGCACGGTCGCGCCCACCTCGGCCTTGAGCGTGACCACGCCGGAGAACGGCGCGGCCACCTGACCGGGCACCGACGTGTCGGCCTTCTCCACCTCGTGCGCGTCGACGGCGATCGAGCGATCGCGCACGAAAACGGGCCGGAGTTGACCGTTGAGAGTCGTCATCACGGTGCGCATGCCCTTGTCGTCCGCCTCGCCGATGGCTTCGAGACCGACGTAGAGCTGTACTCCTCGGTCGATCTCGATGAGGTGCTCCTGGCCGGGGACCAGCCCGTAGAGGTAGTCGCTCGTGTCGAGCACGGACAGATCGCCGTACTGCTCGCGCCGCTCCGCGAACTCGGCCGTGGGGGCGGGGAAGAGCAGCGTGTTCAGGCGAGAACGGCGCTGCTCGCTCGTCCCGGCCAGCTCCGCCTCGTCCTGCTCCGTCAGCGCCGTGAGCCCCGTGCGCACGGAACGCCCCGCGAGCACCTTGGAGCGGAAGGGCTCCGGCCAGCCACCGGGGAGGTCGCCGAGCTCTCCGGCCATGAACCCGACCACGGAGTCCGGCACGTCGTACTTCTCGGGGTTCGCCTCGAAGTCTGCGGGGTCGGCCTTCACCGCGGCGAGGTGCAGGGCGAGGTCGCCCACGACCTTCGACGACGGGGTGACCTTCGGCACGCGTCCGAGGATGCGGTCCGCGGCGGCGTACATGTCCTCGATGAGCTCGAAGTCGTCCGCGAGGCCGAGAGCCTTCGCCTGCTGCCGGAGGTTCGACAGCTGTCCGCCGGGGATCTCGTGGTGGTACACGCGCCCCGTGGGCCCCGGGAGCCCGGACTCGAACGGCGCGTACTGGCGACGCACCGCCTCCCAGTACGGTTCCAGGTCGGAGACCGCGGCGAGGGAGATCCCGCTGTCCCGCTCCGTGTGGGCGAGGGCGGCCACGAGCGACGACAGCGACGGCTGACTGGTCGTGCCGGACAGCGGGGCCGACGCGGCGTCCACCGCATCGACGCCGGCGGCGCTGGCCGCGAGGAGGGTGGCGAGCTGTCCGCCCGGAGTGTCGTGGGTGTGCAGGTGCACGGGCAGGTCGAAGCGCTCCCGGAGCGCCGAGACGAGCTTCGCGGCGGCGGCGGGACGGAGCAGTCCCGCCATGTCCTTGATCGCGAGGATGTGCGCACCCGCGGCGACGATCTGATCCGCGAGCCCCAGGTAGTAGTCGAGGGTGTAGAGCTCCTCCGCCGGATCCAGCAGATCGCCGGTGTAGCAGAGCGCGACCTCCGCGACGGCCGTCCCCGTGGCGCGGACCGCCTCGATCGCGGGGCGCATCTGCTCCACGTCGTTGAGCGCGTCGAAGATGCGGAAGATGTCGACGCCGCTCGCCGCCGCCTCCGCGACGAAGGCCTCGGTCACCGCCGTCGGGTACGGCGTGTAGCCGACCGTGTTCCGGCCGCGCAGCAGCATCTGGATCGCGACGTTCGGCAGAGCCGCGCGCAGCTTGTCGAGCCGCTCCCACGGGTCCTCGCCGAGGAAGCGTAGCGCCACGTCGTAGGTGGCGCCGCCCCAGGCCTCGACCGACAGCAGCTCCGGTGTCAGCCGGGCGAGGTACGGCGCGGCGGCGACGAGGTCCTTCGTGCGGACGCGGGTCGCGAGCAGCGACTGGTGCGCGTCTCGGAACGTCGTGTCCGTGATCGCGAGCGCGCTCTGCGCACGCAGACCGCGCGCGAACTCCTCCGGGCCGACCTCGAGCAGCCGCTGCCGGGAGCCGGGCGCGGGTTCGGCGGCCAGGTCGATCGGCGGCAGCTTGGTCGCGGGGTCGATGACGCCGGGATGCGCACCGTGCGGCTTGTTCACCGTCACGTCGACGAGCCAGTTGAGGATCTTCGTCCCGCGGTCCTTCGACTCGCGTCCGCGGAGCAGCTCCGGACGCTCGTCGATGAAGGACGTGCTGACGTCGCCCCGGATGAACGCCTCGTCGTCGAGCAGCGCCTGGAGGAAGGGGATGTTCGTGGAGACGCCGCGGATGCGGAACTCGGCGAGGGCACGGCGCGCGCGGGCGACGGCGGCCGGGAAGTCGCGTCCGCGGCACGTGAGCTTCGCCAGCATCGAGTCGAAGTGCGGGCTGATCTGAGCGCCCTGGTGCACGGTGCCGCCGTCCAGGCGGATCCCCGCGCCGCCGGGCGAGCGGTAGGTCGTGATCTTCCCGGTGTCTGGGCGGAAGCCCTGCGTCGGGTCCTCCGTGGTGATGCGGCACTGCAGTGCGGCACCCCGCAGGTGCAGATTCTCCTGCTGCAGTCCCAACTCGGCGAGGGTCTGCCCCGCGGCGATGCGCATCTGGCTCTGCACGAGGTCGACGTCGGTGACTTCCTCGGTCACCGTGTGCTCGACCTGGATACGCGGGTTCATCTCGATGAACACGACCTCGCCGGCGCGCTCCCCCGCCGTCTCCAGGAGGAACTCGACGGTGCCCGCGTTCTCGTAGCCGATCGAGCGCGCGAACGCGACGGCGTAGCCGTGCAGGGCCTGGCGCACGTCGTCGTCGAGGTTGGGGGCGGGAGCGATCTCGACGACCTTCTGATGCCGCCGCTGCACGGAGCAGTCCCGCTCGAACAGGTGCACCGTCTGACCGGTCTTGTCCGCGAGGATCTGCACCTCGATGTGCCGGGGCCGCACGACGGCCTGCTCGAGGAACATGCGGGGGTCGCCGAAGGCGCTGCCGGCCTCCCGCATGGCCTCGGCGAGGGCAGGGCCGAGATCGCCCATCGTCTCGACGCGCCGCATGCCACGCCCACCTCCCCCGGCCACCGCCTTGGCGAAGAGGGGGAACCCGATCTCCTCCGCCTGGGCGACCAGGGCGTCGACGTCGTCCGAGGCCTCGGTGGACCGGAGCACGGGGACGCCCGCTTCGACGGCGTGGCGCTTCGCCTCCACCTTGTTGCCGGCCATCTCGAGGACCTTCGCCGGCGGCCCGATGAACACGATGCCGTTCGCTGCGGCCTTCTCCGCCAGCTCGGGGTTCTCCGAGAGGAAGCCGTAGCCGGGGTAGATGGCGTCGGCGCCGGCCTCGGTCGCGACGCGGATGATCTCGTCGACGTCGAGGTAGGCACGGACCGGATGGCCGCGCTCGCCGATCTCGTACGCCTCGTCGGCCTTGAGCCTGTGGACCGAGCCGCGGTCCTCGTGCGGGAAGACGGCGACGGTGCGCGCCCCCACCTCCACGGCCGCTCGGAATGCCCGGATCGCGATCTCGCCACGATTCGCCACAAGGATCTTCTGGAACATGCACACCTCTGAGAGCTCGATGCACGGCCGAAGCACGCACATGGGGCGGGGCTGAGTGTTCCCCCAGCCTAGGGGAAGGTAACGTGGAGTCCGTGCACGTACTCAGCGTCAGCTCTCTCAAGGGAGGCGTCGGCAAGACGACCGTGACACTCGGGCTGGCCTCCGCGGCTTTCGCCCGGGGTGTCCGGACGCTCGTCGTCGACCTCGACCCGCAGTCCGACGTCTCCACCGGGATGGACATCCAGGTCGCGGGACGACTCAACATCGCCGATGTGCTGGCGAACCCGAAGGAGAAGACCGTCCGTCAGGCGATCACCTCCAGCGGCTGGGCCAAGGTCCACCCCGGCACGATCGACGTGCTGATCGGCAGTCCGTCCGCCATCAACTTCGACGGCCCGCACCCGAGCGTCCGCGACGTGTGGAAGCTCGAGGAGGCCCTCGCGGCAGTTGAGGCCGACTACGACCTCGTGCTCATCGACTGCGCCCCGTCGCTGAACGCCCTGACGCGAACGGCGTGGGCCGCCAGCGACCGCGTCATGGTCGTCACCGAGCCCGGCCTCTTCTCCGTGGCCGCGGCGGACCGTGCGCTCCGCGCGATCGAGGAGATCCGTCGGGGCCTCTCCCCGCGCCTCCAGCCGCTGGGGATCGTGGTCAACCGCGTCCGTCCGCAGTCGATCGAGCACCAGTTCCGCATCAAGGAGCTGCGGGACATGTTCGGTCCCCTGGTGCTCTCGCCCCAGCTGCCCGAACGCACCTCGCTCCAGCAGGCCCAGGGCGCCGCGAAGCCTCTGCACATCTGGCCCGGCGACTCCGCACAGGAGCTCGCCGCCGACTTCGACCAGCTCCTCGACCGCATCATCCGGACGGGCCGCGTCCCGGTGCCGGAGAACGGACCACAGAGCTGATCCCGCGGAACGACGAAACGGCCATCCTCTTCGAGGGTGGCCGTTCTTCGTGAAGCGGGAGGGGACGCGTCAGGCGGTGCGCTTGGCGCGACGGGCCGACAGCTCGTCGACGGGGTCCGGTGCGGTCGGATCGAACGCGACGAGCGTCGACTCCACCTCGCGGAGGACCTTGCCCACCGCGATGCCGAACACGCCCTGGCCGCGGCTGACGAGGTCGATCACCTCGTCATTCGACGTGCAGAGGTAGACCGAGGCGCCGTCGCTCATGAGGGTCGTGCCGGCGAGGTCGCGGATACCCGCACGGCGGAGCTCGTCCACCGCGGTGCGGATCTGCTGCAGGGAGATGCCGGTGTCGAGCAGGCTCTTGACGAGCTTGAGCACGAGGATGTCGCGGAAGCCATAGAGGCGCTGCGATCCGGAGCCGTTCGCACCGCGCACGGTGGGCTCCACGAGCTCGGTGCGGGCCCAGTAGTCCAGCTGACGGTAGGTGATGCCGGCGGCACGGGCCGCCACGGCGCCGCGGTAGCCGACCTCGTCGTCCATCGCGGGCAGACCGTCCGTGAAGAGGAGTTCGGTCACGAACCGCGGGTCGCCTGCGAGCTCATCCGCATTCATCTGAAATCCTCCCTGGAACGGTTATCTCCACGGTAGAGCAGGGTCCCGGCACCGGCAACGACATCCGTGCGACGCCGAAGGTGTGTCGCAATCAGTTCGTTACGAAAGGATCCGGGTGAGCGCGTCCTTCACGAAGAGCGTCCGCACATCGTCGATCCGCGTGGCCAGCTCCGGGGCCAATTCGTTGGCGCGAGCACGGGACGCCGCGTCCGTGCGACGCAGCAGCGTGGAGAGCGCCGACTCGATGAGCGACACCTCACGTTCGGCGCCCTGCCGCAGGGAGCGCAGGTGCCGAGGCTCGATGCCGTGCCGATCGAGGGCGACGAGCCCGCGGAGCAGCGCGACGGTGGATTCCGGGTACGTCTCCTGGGCGGTGATGACACCCGTGCTGATCGCGTCGTTGAGCAGCTGTGGTCCCGCGCCCGCCGCGGCGAGCAGCTCCTCGCGGCGGTAGCGACGCGGCGCGGGGGCGATGGAGGGCGGCGGCGCGAGCGCGGCGGTCTCGCCGGACGCCTCCGCCTCATCGAGCTGCTCGCGGATCACGCTGAGCGGAAGGTAGTGATCCCGCTGCAGCGTGAGGCCCAGGCGCAGCCGCTCGATGTCGGACGCGGAGAACTTGCGGTAGCCGGATTCGGTACGGCAGGGGCGGACGATGCCCTGCACCTCGAGGAACCGCAACTTGCTGGAGGTCAGGTCGGGGAACTCCGGGGTGAGGCGGGCGAGCACCTGACCGATACTCAGCAGGCCCGCGGACGCCGAGCGTTCGCGGGCGGGAGTCGCCGCCATCAGGCGTTCGCCGCGCGGTCGAGCGGAGAAGCGAAGAAGTTCAGGCGGAACTTGCCGACGCGCAGCTCGGAGCCGTCCGCGAGGGCGCTTCGATCGACGCGCTCCCCGTTCACGTAGGTGCCGTTGAGGGAGCGCTGGTCGATGATCTCGAACGTCGTCCCGGTGCGGGTGATCTCCGCGTGACGACGGGACACCGTGACGTCGTCGAAGAAGATGTCGGCCTCCGGGTGACGACCGACGGTGGTGACGTCGGTGTCGAGGAGGTATCGGGCGCCGGCGAGGGCGCCGGAGCGGACGAGCAGCAGTGCGGAGCCCGAGGGCAGCGCCGCGATGGCCGACTGCTCGACATCGGTCAACTCCACGCCGAACGGCACGAACGACAGATCGGAATCGTGTCCGAACGTCTGCGTCACATCGTGTCTCGGCTCGCCGGAGCGATGGATGGCGGCTTCACCGGCCGGTCGGCTGTCGCTGTCTGTCACTGTGCCCTCCTGGTCGTCCAGACTATCCGATCCGACGGGGTGCGCGGGAGGCCGCTTTCGCACTCAGCGTTCCCATACCGGGGATTCATAGGCTGGACTCGTGAAGACCACAGCCCTGCGCCGCACGGCGGCCCCGATCGCCCTCGCGGCCACCCTCCTCGCCGCGTTCCTCGTCCTCTTCTCCCCGCTGTCGGCCTCGGCCCACGACGCCCTCGTGTCGTCGTCGCCCGCGGCGGACAGCAGCGTGGAGACCCTGCCGGCGGAGCTGACCCTGACGTTCAGCGCCAAGCTCATCGACGGGGAGGGTGCGACGGAGCTCACCGTCACCGATCCGGCCGGCGAGTCCGTGATCGACGGCGCCCCGACGGTCGACGGCGCGATCGTGACCCAGCCCCTGACCGGCTCGGGGCCCGCCGGCGAGTACCGCGTCGTGTGGAAGGTCGTCTCGAGCGACGGCCACCCCACGTCCGGCGAGTTCTCCTTCACCGTCGGCGACGAGGGCGCCGCGACGGACGAGCCCACCACCGCTCCCCCGACGGCGGCACCGACGGCGGAGCAGACCGCCACCCCCGAGGCGACCGCGACGACGGCGCCGGACGCCGGAGAAGACGCCGGAGCCGCTCCGGCGTGGATCTGGGTGCTCGTGATCCTCGGCGCGCTCGCGGTGCTCGCCCTCGTCATCTGGCTCACCCTGCGCGGTCGTCGGCGCCCCGCTCCGACCGATTCCGACGCCCCCTCGGAGCGATAGGCTTAAGGCATGCCACATTACGACGTCGTCATCCTTGGTGCAGGTCCTGGCGGATACGTCGCTGCGGTTCGCAGCGCACAGCTCGGCCTGTCCACCGCGATCATCGAGGAGAAGTACTGGGGTGGTGTCTGCCTCAACGTCGGCTGCATCCCTTCCAAGGCGCTCCTGAAGAACGCGGAGATCGCGCACACCCTGAACCACAAGGCCGACTTCTTCGGGATCTCCGGAGAGTTCACGATCGACTACGGCAAGGCGTTCGACCGCAGCCGCGTCGTCGCGGACGGCCGGGTCAAGGGCATCCACTTCCTCATGAAGAAGAACAAGGTGACCGAGTACGACGGCCGCGGCACCTTCACCGGCCCCAAGGCCATCTCCGTCGCGAAGGCGGACGGCTCCACCGAGGAGGTCACGTTCGACAACGTGATCATCGCGACCGGCTCCAAGGTGCGCCTGCTGCCCGGCGTGCAGCTCAGCGACAACGTCGTGACCTACGAGGAGCAGATTCTCTCCCGTGAGCTGCCGAAGTCCATCGTGATCGTCGGCGCCGGCGCCATCGGCATGGAGTTCGCCTATGTGATGACGAACTACGGCGTGAAGGTCACGATCATCGAGTTCCTCGACCGCGCCCTCCCCAACGAGGACGCCGATGTGTCGAAGGAGATCACCAAGCAGTACAAGAACTACGGCGTCGACATCCTCACCTCGACCAAGGTCGAGTCGGTCGTCGACAACGGCTCCTCGGTGACCGTCTCGTACACGGGCAAGGACGGCCAGCAGGCGTCGATCGAGGCCGACAAGGTGCTCATGTCGGTCGGGTTCGCCCCGAACGTCGAGGGCTTCGGACTCGACAAGACGGGTGTGAAGCTCACGGAGCGCGGTGCGATCGACATCGACGACCACATGCGCACGAACGTCGAGGGCATCTACGCCATCGGCGACGTCACCGCCAAGCTGCAGCTCGCGCACGTCGCCGAGGCGCAGGGCGTCGTCGCGGCCGAGACCATCGGCGGCGCCGAGACCATGACGCTGGGCGACTACCGCATGATGCCGCGGGCGACGTTCTGCTCGCCGCAGGTGGCCTCGTTCGGACTCACCGAGCAGCAGGCCAAGGACGAGGGGCGCGAGATCAAGGTCGCGACCTTCCCGTTCATGGCCAACGGCAAGGCCCACGGCCTCGGCGAGCCGGTCGGCTTCGTCAAGCTCATCGCCGACGCCGAGCACCTGGAGCTCATCGGCGCGCACATGATCGGCCCCGACGTGTCCGAGCTGCTGCCCGAGCTCACCCTCGCGCAGAAGTGGGACCTCACGGCTCTCGAGCTGGCCCGCAACGTGCACACGCACCCGACGCTGTCGGAGGCACTGCAGGAGGGCTTCCACGGCCTCGCCGGCCACATGATCAACTTCTGATCCGACGCCTTGAGAAGGCCCGGTCCGCGCATCGCGGACCGGGCCTTTTCGCGTCAGAGGCCGCGCATCGTGATGAGACCGGTCGTCCACGGGCGCAGCGCGGAGGAACCGAGCGTACGCACCAGCCCCTCCCGCGCGGCGACGACCGGCGCGATCGCCGGAGCACCCATCGCCATGAAGAACGCGGAACGACGATGCGCCTTCCGCGTGGTCCGCCGCACCTCCCGGGCGAAGCCGTCCAGAACGGGGACGGCGTCCGGGTCGGTGCGGCGCAACGCGTCCCGCAGGCGGAGCGCATCCGCCCAGCCGAGGTTCATGCCCTGACCGCCGATGGGACTCACCTCGTGCGCGGCGTCCCCGAGCAGGACGATCCGTCCGCGGTGCAGCCGCCGTGCCGCGTGCTGAGCGGCGCGGAACGACGACACCGCCGCCGCGGGGTCCACGTCGAGGCGGTGCCCCGTCCGGCGCCCGACGATGTCCGCCAGCTCGGCGGCGGACGCCACCGCCCGGCCGTCGTCTTCGCGCACCACCCAGCGGCGCCGTCCATCCGGCAAGGGGAAGGACTCGACGAGGCCGTCCGGCTCGAAGTACAGCACGGCGCGATCGTCGGCCTGCGGATCGTCGACGTCGAGCATCGCGTAGCCGGCACTCCCCGACCGCCGGCCCCACCCGGCGCCGAACGCCGCCCGCAGAGGACTCCGCACACCGTCGGCGACCACCACGACCGATGCCGTCTCCTCGGCGCGCCCGTGCTCACCGTCGATCCCGACCCGGACGAACGGACCCTCGTCCTGGACGGACCGGACGGCGGAGCCGAACTGCAGCGCATCGGGTCGCAGCGTCCGCAGGCGGTCGCGCAGCAGTTCCTCGGTCCGGGGCTGCGCCAGCGTGAGGATGGGACGCTCGGGAGGGAAAGTCAGGGCGGCGAGCCGTCGCCCGCGGCTGCGGACCTCGCCGCTCGACAGGCGGAGCGCCGCGGAGCGGACGTCGGCGCCCACTCCCGCGGCATCGAGAGCATCCAGCCCCGGACGATGGATCCCGATCGCGCGCGTCTGCAGGCCCGGCTCGGCGCGACGCTCGCATACGCGCACCCGACGACCGTCCTGCGCGACGAGACAGGCGAGCAGCAGCCCGACCGGACCGCCCCCGACCACGAGGACGTCATGGTCGACCATCCGTACCCTCCCAGCGCAGCTCCAGACGAGCGGGCAGGTGCGAGCGCACCTCCCAGCCCGGCGGGGCGACGGCCGCGAGCTCCTGCGGAGTGTACGAGCGGCGGATACTCAGGAGACCGTCGACCCGGATGAAGGACCCGGCGAGGAGGTTCCGCGCGAACGGCCAGGTTCCTGCCGCGAACGCCCCGTAGGCCAGGCGGCTGCGGGCGATGTCGTGGTGGGAGATGAGTCCGCGGTCACCCACCAGCGCACGGGATTCGTCGAGCACCGCGTGCAGTGCTGCGGCGTCGAGGTGGTGGAGGACGTGGTTGGAGAGCACGACGTCATAGGTGTCGCCCGCCGCCACGAGGTCGCCGGAGAGCGCATGGCGATAGTGGATGCCTGCGCCGTCGTCGTGCGCCGACGCCCAGCGGATCGCACGCTCGTCGGCGTCCAGAGCGGTGATGTCGGCACGGAGGCCGTCGCGTCGCAGTCTCCGGACGAGGTCGCGACACAGGTCTCCCCCACCGGCGCCGATGTCGAGGATGCGCAGCGGACGCCCGGCGACCGCCCGCGGGCGGATGTCCCGCCGATACAGCCGCCCGGGGCGCGAGACGACCGCGTTGACGGCGCTGAAGCGCCGGTACGTGCGACCGAGCGCCTCGTCGTCGGCGGCGGGGTCGTCCATGAGCTCGACGAGGTCGACGGCGCGCGCCGACAGATCCACGCTCACGGCGCGGGCGCGACGACGGTCAGCAGCGCGCTCTCGGCGGTGAGCCCCGGGCCGAAGGCCATCGCTGCCACGCGGTCCCCGGGCTCCGCATCCTCCTGCTCGAGGATGCGCTTCAGCACGAACAGCACGGTCGCACTCGACATGTTCCCGTACTCCCGGAGCGTCTCCCGCGCCGGTCGCAACTGCCCGTCACTCAGCGCCATCCGCTCCTGCACGCGATCGAGGATGCTCCGTCCGCCGGGGTGGATCGCCCAGTGGCGCACCCGGTCGCCCACCCGCCCGGCGGCGAAAGCCTCCGCCAGGCCGTCCTCCCGCCCGTAGAGCGGCGCGAGCGCTCCGATGATCGACTCCCCGATGATCTGCGGGACGGCGGTGGAGAGGATCATCTCGAAGCCGGAGTCGCCGATCGTCCAGGCCATGTCGTCCACCCCCTCCGGCACGATCGCCGTGTGGAAGCCGTCGAGCCGGAGCGCGGGGACGGCCGTGGGCAGCTCCCGGGCCGTCACGATCCCCGCGGCCGCCCCGTCGGCGAACAGGGAGGAGGCCACGATGGTGTCCGGATCCTCGGAGGAGCGCAGGTGCAGCGTGCACAGTTCGACGCTGACGACGAGGACGACCGCGTTCTCATCGGCCGCGCAGAACTGTGCGGCGGCGCGGAGAGCCGGCATCGAGGCGTAGCACCCCATGAAGCCGAGGTGATAGCGCTGGACGGCGTCGGACAGGCCGAGCCCGCGCACGATCTCGTACTCGGGGCCCGGGGCGTGGAAGCCCGTGCAGGAGACCGTGATGACGTGCGTCACGTCCGCCGGGCTCAGGTCAGGGTCCGCCTCGAGGGCGCGGCGCGCGACCTCGACGAAGAGACGGGAGGCCTCGCGCGTGTAGACCTCGTTGCGTGCCCTCGTACCCGGCGCCAGCAGCTGCCCGGAGACGCGATCGTAGAACAACGGGTCGTCCGGGGAGGCGTCGTCGGCCAGCTCCGCGATCACGGTGTGCCGCGTGTCGATGCCGGAGACGTTGAACGACGTCGCCACGATGCGCTGCGCCAGCCGTCCCAGGCCGGGCTGGGCGGCGAAGACGTCGCGCACCTGCTCCTGCACGAGGATGGTCTCGGGGACGATCGTCTGCAGCGATCGGAGCACGGGCGGTCGACTCATGTGGTCACTCAACCACCCTGCAACCCCACGCGGAAAGGGGTTGCATCCGAGGAGTCGGCAGCCTAGAAGCCGAGAGCCCGGGCGAGCTTCGAATCGGAGCCCGCCTCACGGCCGCCGGCGGCGTGCACCGCACGCCCGATCGCTGCGAAGAACGCCGCACGACCGGCGTCGTCGGAGGGGCCTGCGGGGCCGAGCTCGACCTCCCACTCCCGCCAGGTCCGGCGAGTCCCGCTGCGCAGGTCGGTCGCGCGCACGTGGTCGTCCACGAACTCAGCCACGACGCCGCCCGGTCCGGTGAGGAGGTAGGCCGTTCGGTCGTTCTCGATGCGTGCGAGAGGCTCCAGCGGCGCGGTCGTCCAAGCGGCGATCGCTGCGCGCACCGCCGTCGGGACCTCCTCGCCGCCGAGGGGCCAGCCCTGCTCAACCCGGCCGTCGCCCTGCCGCGGGCCCTTGATGTGCCAGCCCTCGTCCGGCCCCCCGGAACGACGGCGCACCGCGACGCCGGCACGGGCCAGCGTTCCGTCCGCGGTGTCCAGGTAGCGGGCGTCGAGAGCGCGGTGCTCGCCGGGCGAGACGGCGTCGACGCCGGGGATCGCCGTCCAGTCGGGCAGGGGCGTCCCGTCGTCGACGTCGTACTTGCGCTCGACCTCGACGGTGCGAGAGGGCTCAGTCATCCTCGAGCGTGAGGTCTTCGAGGGCTTCCTCGAACCAGTAGTCGATCTCGGTGGGGCCGTCGCCCTCGCCCGTGTTCTGCGGCTCGCCGCGGCGGTTGTAGACCACCTGCGTCTCGCTGTAGGGGACGATCAGCTTGTCGTCCGCATCGTCATCGAGGGGGATGATCTGCCCGTCCAGCGGGCCACCGTGAAGTCGCGCGAGTGCCATGTGCCCAGGGTAGCGCCGCCCTCCCCCATTCGGGGCGACCTGCGCGGTCAGCCGCCGAGGACGCCGAGGACGGCCCCCGCGATCATCCACGGCCCGAAGGCGATGCGGGTCCTCCGATCGGCCCGGCCCGCGGCGAGGAGCACGAGCGCGTAGACCGCTCCGAGCACGAAGGCGGACACCGCGCCGAGGAGGAAGGCCCCCCAGCCATGCCAGGCGAGGACGAGCCCGATCACCAGGGCGAGCTTCACATCGCCTCCACCCATGCCCGCCCGGCTGAGCAGCCGCAGGGCCGCATAGAAGCCGCCGAGCACGAGGGCTCCGAGCAGGCCCCGCCCCAGAGCGGCGGCGTCGGCGGTGACGACGGCGTCGGCGACCGCCGCCAGGAGCAGCAGGAACAGGGTCGGCAGCACGATGCGGTTCGGGAGCCGGTGCGTGCGCGCATCGATCACGGTCAGCAGGATGCCGATCGCGAGGAGGCCGCCGTGCACGAGGCCGAGGAGGGCGAGACGGATGTCCATCCCGGCAGGGTAGGGAGATCCGTGACGGCGCGGAGCGCCCTGTGGACAACCCGGAAGGCGATGTCGGATGTACGAACTAGCGTCAGTCGCGTCACTTGCTTTATTCGTACATATCTTCGAGGATGGACACATGGGGATCGGGCTCGATGCGATGACCGCGCTCTCTCCGACCAGCGACACCCGCGCCGGAGAGGTCCTGCGACTGCGCCGCGAGATCAGCCGGATGCAGCGGCGGCGCAGCGAGCACACCCTCCTCCCCCTCGATCCCGCCTTCGCCGCGCTGCTGCCGGACGAGGGACTGCAGACGGGCACCTCGTACACCGTCTCCCCCTCGCCCGCCCTCGTGCTCGCCCTGCTCAGCGCCTCCTCCGGCCGCGGGCACTGGTGCGCGGTGATCGGCATGCCCACCCTGGGGGTCGAGGCCGCCGCCGCCTACGGCATCGATCTGAGCCGCCTGATCCTCGTCCCCGACCCGGGGGACCGCTGGCTCGCCGTCGCATCCGCGCTGGCCGAGGTGGTGCCCCTGGTCGTCGTGCAGCCCACGACGAGGGCACGGGATACCGATGTGTCCCGACTCAGCGCCCGTCTGCGCGACCGCGGGTCCACGCTGCTCGTGGCGGAGGAACCGGGCGCCGGGCGCTGGGCGCAGAGCGAGGGGACCATCCGGCTCCACGACCCCGACTGGCATGGGCTCGGCGAGGGGTGGGGACTGCTCTCGGACTGCACGGTGACGGTCACGGCGCGGACCAGGCACAGCCCTCGCGCCTCGAGCGTGCGCGTCCGACTGCCCGGCGGACACGGAGCCGTGGAGACCGCGGCCGCGGAGCTGACCGCTCTGCCGCCGCTCGCTCCCTCTGCGACGGGCAGCCTCTCGGCGACAGACGATGCTGTGGCCGGGTCGTCCGACCTCCTCTTCTGGGCGGAGGCAGGATGAACGCCCCGCTCCGCGTCCTCGTGCTCTGGTTCCCCGATTGGCCGCTGCGAGCGGTGCTGGGCGGAGGCCCGCACCCGCCGACGGCCCTGGTGCAGGCGAACACGGTCGTCGCCTGCACCGCATCGGCCCGCGCACACGGCGTCCGCATCGGCCAGCGCCGCCGCGTCGCCCAGGGCCTCCTCTCCTCCTTGCAGGTCCTCCCCCACGACGCCGAGAAGGACGAGCGCGCCTTCGTCCCCGTGCTGCAGCTCATCGAGAAGCACGCCCCGGGCGTGACGCTGCTGCGCCCCGGCCTCGCGATCCTGCGCGCCCGCGGCATCGCCCGCTATCACGGCGGGGAGACCGAGGCGGCGACAGCCCTGTCCGCGGTCCTCGCCGCTGCCGGCTTCCCCGAAGTGCGTGTCGGCGTCGCCGACGGACCCTTCACCGCCGAGATCGCGGCCCGAGGAACGGCGTCCTGCACGGTCGTGCCCCCGGGCGGCTCCCGGGAGTTCCTGGCCCCCTATCCCGTGCAGGTGCTCCGCGACGAGCAGATCAGCGATCTCCTCCTCCGCCTCGGCGTGCGCACTCTCGGCGAGTTCACCGCGCTCGCCCCTCTCGACGTCCGCGACCGCTTCGGCGAGCACGGTGCCCGCCTGCAGGCCCTCGCCGCCGGCGCCGACTCCCGGCCCCTGGCTCCCCGGCCGCCCGACCCCGAACTGGCCAGGACCATCGAGTTCGAGTCCCCTCTCGGAGGCACCGACCAGGTGGCCTTCGCCGTGCGGCAGACCGCCGATGCCGTGATGCTCGCTCTGGCGGACGCGTCGCTCGTGTGCACCGAGGTGCGGATCGACCTGACCGACGACGACGGCGCCGTCCACTCCCGCACCTGGCTGCACCCGACGAGCTTCGACGCCGCCGACCTCGTGGACCGCGTGCGCTGGCAGCTGGAGGCGCTGGCCGCCCTGACCGCGAGCGCGCCCGTCGACGAGGCGAGGGCGTTCGGGGGCATCGTGGCCGCCCGTCTCCTCCCCGTCGCGGTGGATGATGCGGCCCACCACCAACCGGGACTCTTCGGCTCGGGTACCGATGAGCGACTGCATCACGCGGTCTCCCGGGTGCAGACCATGCTGGGGCATCAGGGCGTGGTCACCGCCGCCCTCTCCGGAGGGCGCTGGCTCGCCGATCGTCAGGTACTCACGCCGTGGGGCGAGCGCCCGGTCCCGCCTCGTGATCCACGGTCCCCCTGGCCGGGGAGCCTCCCCGACCCTCTCCCCTCCGAGGTGTTCCGCCCCCCGCGCCCCATCGGCGTCGTCGCCGCGGACGGGAGCACGATAGACGTCGACGATCGCGGCGTCCTCACGCATGACCCCGCCCGCATCGACGGGGCGACCGTGCAGGCCTGGGCCGGCCCGTGGCCCGTGCACGAGCGGCGGTGGAGCACGGGCGGCGGCAAACGAGGCCACCGGCTCCAGATCGTCGACGACCGCGACCGCGCCTGGCTGGTCTTCCTGGCCGGCGAGCGCTGGTGGGCCGAGGGGAGGTACCGCTGATGGGCTGGCACAATCCGCCGTTGACCTGGGATCAGCTCGAGCGCACCCTCAGCGGCGAGCCCACCCCCGAAGCGACCTCCGCACCGCGGGGGCTCCGCCCGGATCCCGGACCGGTGAGTCGTCCGCGGAAGCTCGTCCCCCCGACCCTCCCGGAGCGCCCAGAAGAGGCGGTGCCCTATGCCGAGCTGCACGCGCACTCGTCCTACTCCTTCCTCGACGGGGCGTCCTCCCCCGAGGATCTGCTCGCGGAGGCCGAGCGTCTCGGCCTGAGCGCGCTCGCGCTCACCGACCACGACGGGTTCTACGGCGCCGCGCGCTTCGCCGAGCTGGCGGAGCTCATGGAGCTGCGGCTGCAGACCGTCTACGGCGTCGAGCTCTCCCTCGATCTGCCCTCCGCTCCGCAGGGGGCCGCCGATCCGCCGGGCACGCATCTGCTCGTGCTCGCCCGGGGCCTCGAGGGGTACCACCGCCTGTCGGGGGCGATCACCGCGGCCCAGCTCCGCGGCGGGGAGAAGGGACGCCCGGTCTACGATCTCGACGAACTGGCGGCGACCGCCGACGGGCACTGGACGATCCTCACCGGCTGCCGCAAGGGGGCGGTACGGCAGGGGCTGGAGGCCGGGGACGCCGCCGCGCCGCTGCGCCACCTCGTCGACCTCTTCGGACGCGACAACATCGCCGTCGAGCTCTTCGACCACGGCGATCCGCTGGACACCCGGCGCAACGACGCCCTGGCCGATCTCGCCCGCCGGATGCGGCTGCCCGTCGTGGCGACCAACAACGTGCACTACGCCCGCCCGGATCAGGCCCCTCTCGCCGAGGCGGTGGCCGCGGTCCGCGCGGTCCGGAGCATGGACGAGCTCGACGGCTGGCTCCCGGCCCATGGCGGCGCGCACCTGCGCAGCGGCGCGGAGATGACGGCGCGCTTCCGGCGGTACCCCGGTGCGATCTCGCACGGCCTGGAGCTGGCTGCGGCCTCGGCCTTCCCACTTCGGATGGCGCGCCCGGCCCTCCCCCGCCAGGACGTGCCGACGGGACACACCCCGATGAGCTGGCTGCGGCACCTGGTCTGGGAGGCGGTCCCGTCGAAGTATCCGCGGCTGGACGAGGACGGCCGTCGGCGCATCGCCCGCGAGCTCGACGTGATCGAGGAGAAGGACTTCCCCGGATACTTCCTCATCGTGCACGGCATCGTGGCGGAAGCCCGGCGACGCGGCATCCTCTGCCAGGGCCGGGGTTCCGCGGCGGCGAGCGCGGTCTGCTACCTGCTGGGCATCACCGCGGTCGATCCGATCCTCTACCGTCTCCCCTTCGAGCGCTTCCTCGCCACCACCCGCACGGAGGAACCGGACATCGACGTGGACTTCGACTCACGGCGCCGAGAGGAGATCATCCAGTGGGTCTATCGGGAGTACGGCAGGGAGCGGGCGGCCCAGGTGGCGAACGTCATCCAGTACCGTCCGAAGAACGCGGTCCGCGACATGGCCAGAGCCCTGGGGCACTCCCCGGGGCAGCAGGACTCCTGGTCGCGGCAGGTGGACGGCTGGGGATCGGGACTCGAACCCGTCGAGGGCCACGACATCCCCGAGACCGTGCTCGACTACGCAGCCGAGCTGCTGAAGGCTCCGCGGCACCTGGGGATCCACTCGGGCGGCATGGTCCTCACGGCCCGGCCGGTCGGCGAGGTGGTGCCGGTCGAGCACGCCCGCATGGAGGACCGCACCGTCATCCAGTGGGACAAGGACGACGCCGCCTTCATGGGGCTGGTGAAGTTCGACCTCCTCGGCCTGGGCATGCTCGCGGCGCTGCAGCACTGCTTCGACCTGGTCCGGGAGGCGACGGGCGAGGAGTGGACGCTGGAGACCCTGCCGAAGGAGGAGGCCGGCGTCTATGACATGCTCTGCCGGGCCGACTCGATCGGCGTCTTCCAGGTGGAGTCCCGCGCGCAGATCGGGCTGCTCCCCCGGCTGCAGCCGCGGCGCTTCTACGACCTCGCCATCCAGATCGCCCTCATCCGCCCCGGACCCATCCAGGGCGGCGCCGTGCACCCGTTCGTCCGTCGGAAGATGGCGAAGGACAAGGTGGACGAGGCCAACCGGGAACGGGAGGCCAGGGGCGAGCCCCCGGAGGAGTTCCCCATCCCCTACCCGCACAGCGACCTCGAGGACATCCTCGAGCGGACACTCGGCATCCCCATCTTCCAGGAGCAGCTCATCCAGATGGCCACGGCCGTCGGCGACTGCACGGCCGACGAGGCCGACCTGCTGCGCCGGGCGATGGGGTCGAAGCGGGGTCTGGAGAAGATCGAGAAGGTCAGGGACAAGCTGTACGCCGGGATGGCCCGCCGCGGGCTCGTCGACGAGGCCGCCGACCGGATCTACGCGCAGATCCAGGCGTTCTCGAACTTCGGCTTCGCGGAGTCCCATTCGCTGTCCTTCGCCCTGCTCGTCTACGCGAGCTCATGGTTGAAGCTGCACTATCCGGCCGCGTTCCTCGCGGGCCTGCTGCGGTCGCAGCCGATGGGCTTCTACTCCCCCGCGACCCTCACGGCGGATGCCCGTCGACACGGCGTGGAGGTCCGGCGCCCGGATCTCCACCTCTCCGGCGCCACCGAGACCCTCGAACCCCTCACGCCCGACGCCGCAGGGACGACCGGGAGGGACGACTGCCTGGCCGACCCGCAGCCGCCCGTGCATCGGTTCGACCGGAGCGCACCGGACGAGTCCGCGGCGCACCGGCGGGACGGACGGTACGCGGTGCGCCTGGGGCTCAGCGGCATCCGCGGGATCGGAGTGCCGATGGCAGAGCGCATCGTCGCCGAGCGGGAAGCGCACGGCCCTTACCGCGATCTGCACGACCTCGTGCGCCGGACCGACGCCACGGCCGCGCAATTGGAGGCCCTCGCCACCGCCGGAGCCTTCGCGTGCCTCGGGTTGGAGCGCCGGGAGGCCATCTGGCTCGCCGGGGCTGCCGCGGAAGACCGCGCCCGATTCCTCCCGGGGACCACGGTGGCGGTGCAGCCGCCGCTGTTCGCCGACCAGACCAGCTACGAGCGCCTCTCGGCCGATCTCTGGGCCACGGGCATCTCGACCGACGACCACCCGATGACGCACTTCCGCGACGACCTCCGGGCTCGCGGTGTCCTGACGGCCGCAGACCTGCAGCGCCACGAGACCGGACGACGCGTCGAGGTGGCCGGTCTCGTCACTCATCGACAGCGCCCCGCCACGGCCGCCGGCGTCACCTTCGTCAACCTCGAGGACGAGAGCGGGTTGGTGAACGTGATCTGCTCGACGGGGGTATGGGGCCGGTTCGGTCGCATCGCCCGGGAGTCCCCGGCGCTCATCATCCGCGGCATCCTCGAGCGCTCCCCGGAGGGGGTCGTCAATGTGCTCGCCGACGCCTTCGAAGACCTCCGCACGGGGGTCATGCACCGCTCGCGGGACTTCCGATGACCCCGGTGCGGGAGGGGCCCTGGCCTCCGGCGGTCACCAGAAGCGTTCGGGCTCCTCCGGCGGGGGACGGTCCGATCCACCCCAGCGATCCGCCTCGGCCTTGGCCGCGTTGACCGCCGCATCCGCGCCGCGCAGAGCGATGCCCGCGCCGCTGGCCGACGGCCCGATGGGGTCGATGAGCAGCGACGTCCGCGGAGCGACGCCCACCGCCACCGTGCAGTCGAGGACACGGCCGATCCAGTGCGTCACCTCAGCTCGGGGCTCCTCGCCGCGGCGGTAGCGGATACCGGTGTCCAGGTCGAGCAGCGACAGGACGACGGGCTCCTGCGTCTGGGGGTCGACGAGTTCGGAGACCTCGACACGGTGCCCGACCGGGAGTGCGACCTGACCGGCGAAGACGAGCATCCTGTCCATGCCCCCCACCCTACGGAACGGTCCGTATCGGCGACAGGGCCGGGAGCCGCGCAGAATTTTCGAAGAAACTTTTGTCCCCCAAATGGCGGACAAGAGGATTAAGGGATATTCTGCTCTTCGTAGCGGGGGCTACCGGCTGAATCTCTGGGGGATCAGCCGTAGAGACAGCGAGACTTCGCCGCCTCCCCAACCGTCCGGGTAGGACGGTGAGCCCTCTCGGCAGCACCGGGTTGGGGCGGTCCCGTCGAGAGGGCATACCCCGCGGCTAGCCACCGTCCCGCTGAGCGTCAACCCCGGCGAGAGCACGCACCGCTCGGACTACGGTCGTTCGTCATGACGCCTCTCCCCTGTCTCGAACGCCGCCCCGGCGCACCTGCCGCCGGAGGCCGTCAGTCGTCGGTGGGCTCGTCGAGGCCGTCCTCATCCAGCGGCACTTCGATGCGCTGCTCCGCGGCGTCCGCCGGGTCCGCCTCGATGGGGTGCGGCTCCGGTGCCGAGGGGGTCGGCGCTTCCGGGTCCTCGGGAACCTCCTCCGCAAGGCGCTCCTGCTCCTGCAGGTCGGCCTCGGGCTTCACATCGTCGATCGGATGGTCATTGAGAGACATGGCTCCTCCTCCTTCGGTGTGGATGCCTCCAGCCTGCCGAGGCCGCACGACAGCGGCAAGGGGCTTGACCCGACGGAGCCGGCCATGACGAGGAAGAGCGGGCAGGGCCGGGTACGCATCGGCGTCTCCGGGTGGCGGTACGCCCGGTGGCGCGGCGACTTCTACCCGCGCGGCCTCCCGCAGCGTCGAGAGCTCGAGCACATCGGATCGCAGTTCCCCACCGTCGAGCTCAACGGCTCGTTCTACTCCCTGCAGCGGCCCGAGAGCTACCGCCGGTGGGCCGCGAGCGTTCCCGACGACTTCGTGTTCGCGGTCAAAGGCTCACGCTACGTCAGCCACATGCTGCGACTGCAGAACGTCGAGCAGGCACTGGCGAACTTCTTCGCGTCGGGCGTCCTCGCCCTCGGCCCCCGCCTCGGCCCGATCCTGTGGCAGCTCCCCGAGCGCCAGCGCTTCGACCCGGAGCTCCTGGAGTCCTTCTTCGACGCGCTTCCCCGGACGACGGCCGACGCTCTCGCCCTCGCCCGACGGCACGACGAGCGGCTGCAGGACCGGGCCTGGCTGGAGATCGATGCCGACCGCCCGCTCCGCTATGCCCTCGAACCGCGTTCCGATTCCTTCGCCGACCCCTCGAGCCTGAGGCTCCTGCAGCACCACGGGGCTTCCCTCGTCATCGCCGACACCGCAGGCAGGTGGCCACGGTTCGATGCCCTCACCGCGGACTTCGTCTACATCCGTCTCCACGGCGCGCAGATGCTCTATCACAGCGCCTACACCGAGACCGAGCTGCGGGAGTGGGCGAGACTCATCCGCGGGTGGGCCGACGGGACCGGAGCCGACGACGGGAAACCGCGCGACGTCTTCGTGTACTTCGACAACGACGCCCGCGGACACGCGCCCCACGACGCCCTGGCGTTGAGCGCGCTCGTGGCGGACGCGCCTTCCTGACGCGGCGAGCGCGGCGGCTACCGGTCGCCGACGTGACCCGGAGCGGTGAGCGACAGCACCCGTTCGACGAACGCCGCGTACTCCTCCATGTAGTGCGCGAGGAACTTCTCGGTGTCGGCATCGTGCACCTGACCGTCGGCACCGAAGACCTCGGGCCGGAACGTGATGTACGCCTCCGGGGCGTTCAGCTGCGGCGCATTGAGGAAGCTCAGCACGCTCCGCATCGACGACTGCATGACCGCGGTGCCGATCGCTCCGGTCGAGGCGCCGATGATGCCGGTGGGCTTGCGCGCGAACGAGTTGTGACCCCAGGGCCGCGAGCCCCAGTCGATGGCGTTCTTCAACGCCCCGGGGATCGAGCGGTTGTACTCCGGCGAGACGAGCAGCAGACCCTCTGCCCCCTCGATCGCTCTCTTGAACGCGGTGACCGCAGCGACGGGTTCGAGCTCGTCGTCGCGGTTGTAGAGGGGGAGGTCGCGGATCGGGATCTCCACGAGCTCGAGGTCCGGCGGGGCGAGCCGTACGAGCGCCGTGGCCAGGACGCGATTGATCGAGTCCGATGCGAGGCTGCCGATGAGGTAGCCGATCCGATGGGTCATGGTGAGGTCCCCTCGTCTCCGTGCATCTCCAGGATATCGCCGGGGTGGGGGCTTGCCACAAGGCCCCCGCCGGGAGGCAGAATCGACGGCTCGCGTGCCCCCGCATGCCCTCGCGAAGGAGATGTCCCGTGCTCGACCCCTTTGATCTGCCCGACGACCACGCGGCGAAATCCGCAGACGACCTCATCGCCGCCGACCGCGCCCACCTCCGGCGCCTCGGCGCCGCTCTGTCCCGAGAACAGGACGCCCTGACGGCTCGTCTCGCCCTCGTGCGCCGGCAGGCCGCCGACGCAGGCGTCACGGCGGTCGATCGCGACCTGGAGATCCGCCGCCTCAGTGCGACGCTGCGCCTGCGGGAGCGGTACGGCATCGACATGTGCCTGGGCCGGATGACCCCGGCGGCCGGACCGCCGGCGTACATCGGTCGCGCCGGGGTGTCCGATGCGGACGGCACCCGCCTGCTGGTCGACTGGCGGGCTCCGGCAGCGGAACCGTACTTCGCCGCGACCTGGAAAGACCCCCGGGGCCTCCTCTCCCGGCGACGGTACCGGTGGAATCGAGGCAGGATCAGGGACTACTGGGACGAGGCGCTGTCGCCGGAGGGCCTCGACGGCGCCGCCTCCCTCGACGACCAGTCCGCTTTTCTCGCAAGCCTCGACGCACACCGGACTGGGCGCATGCGGGACGTGCTGGCGACGATCCAGGCGGATCAGGACGCCATCGTGCGCGCCCCTTCGCCCGGCGCTCTGGTCGTGGACGGCGGCCCGGGCACCGGGAAGACCGTCGTCGCGCTGCACCGGGCGGCGCACCTCCTGTACGCCGAGCCGCGGCTGACCACCGGCGCCGGGGGCATGCTGCTCGTGGGACCGAACCCGCAGTACCTCGGCTATGTCGAGGACGTGCTGCCGAGCCTCGGGGAGGACACGGTGCGGTTGTGCACCCTGCGTGATCTCACTCCCGAGGGCGCCGGCGCGATTGCGGAGACGGATTCCCGCGTGGCCGAGCTCAAGCAGCGCCTCGACCCGGAGCTGGTGATCGCGGCGGCGGTCTCCGAGCTCACCCGGCCGCCGATGCACGCGCTCCGCATCGAGGCGCCGTGGGCCGATCTCTGGGTGAGCCGAGAGGAGTGGGCCGATCTGTTCGCCCGTGCGGATCCCGCGTCGCCGCACAACGAGGCTCGTGACGAGGTGTGGGAGGAGGTGCTGGAGATGCTGGTGGACCAGGTTCGCGATCCCGAGGTCCCGGAGTCCTCCGTCCGTCGGTGGCTGCGGCAGGACGACGATCTCACGACGACGTTCGTACGCGCGTGGCCGCTGCTTTCTCCGGCGGCGGTGGTCGCCGCCCTGTGGGCGTCTCCGGCGCTGCTCGCGCGGTGCGCGCCGGATCTCCCGGCGGACGAGCTCGCCCTGCTGCACCGCGCAGAGGGGGCGCCGTGGACGGACGCCGACCTTCCCCTGCTCGATGCCGCGCACCGTCGGCTGGGCGACCCGGAGGCCGTGCGGGAGCAGCACCGCCGGCAGGTCGCGGCCGCGGCGGCGCGGGAGCAGATGTCCGCCGTGGTCGACCACCTCGTCGAGAGCGATGACAGCGAGATGAAGGTGATGTCGATCCTGCGCGGTGCCGACGCGCGGACCGTGCTCGCCGGAGCGGACGTTCCTCCTCCGTTCCCCCCGGACGAGCTCGCCGGCCCGTTCGGGCACATCGTCGTGGATGAGGCACAGGAGCTCACCGACGCGCAGTGGCGCACGCTGATCGCACGGTGTCCGTCCCGCAGCTTCACGGTGGTGGGCGACAGAGCCCAAGCACGGAGGGCGTTCACGGAGTCGTGGAGTGAGCGTCTGCAGCGCCTCGGCCTGCGGAACGTCCGGGTCTCCTCGCTGCGGGTGAACTACCGCACGCCCACGGAGGTGATGGCTGTCGCCGCACCGACCATCCGCGAGGCCCTGCCCGACGCCAACGTCCCGGTGTCCGTGCGCGAGAGCGGAATTCCGGTCCGGCACGGGAACGCCGTCGAGCGTGACGAGGTGGTCGACGCGTGGCTCGCGGCGAACCCGGAGGGAGTCGCCGCGGTCATCGGCGATCCCGGGTTCGCTCCGCGGCCCCGGGTCCGTGCGCTGACGCCGGAAGGCGCGAAGGGACTCGAGTTCGATCTCGTGGTGCTGGTGCGCCCGGAGGCGTTCGGTACCGGGCGGACGGGAGCGGTCGACCGCTACGTGGCCATGACCCGCGCGACCCGAGAACTGGTCATCCTGCGATGAGCACCCCCTGGTCCCGGCGGACCGGGCGCTCTAGCCTGGGGCGATGACGAACGGCGAGGGGGCGGCACCGCATTGCCCGGAGGACGATGTCGTGATGCTCGCCATCCCCGGTGGCTGGAGGTGCCCGGATTGCGGACACCTCCAGCAATCGCAGGATGTCGAGGAGCCGGAGGCTCCGGACGAGTTCACGCCGCGGCGGTGACGATCAGGCGTCGTCGGGTGCGCCGCCGTCGGTGATGGCGCCGGTCGGCTCGCTGTGCTCGATCTCGTGGCGGGCACCGTGCTCCGCCGCGAGAGCTTCCCCCTCCTCGATCGCCTCGTCACGGCTGGTGTAGCTGCGGGAGAGCTCCGGGGCGCCGTCCACCTCGTTGACCCATTGCCCGTTCTTCGACCGGGTGACGACCGCCGAGACGGCCATCAGACGTCCCCCGGCCCCAGGTCGCCCTGCCCCTCGTCGCCGAGGTCGGCGAGGACCGGGTCCTCCCCCTGGCTCTCGGGCTGCGGGGCGGAACCCGGCAGGTCCTCCGCCGGCACCTCATCGTCGGGGTCGGGGATCTCGTCGGGATCGCGGCCGGTGGCTGTCGACGCCTCCAGATCCTCCGGTGCCGCACCCTCGTCGAGGGCTTCCGTGCGCTCCCATTCCGCCTGCGCGGGATCGTTGCTCGGGTCGGCCTCGGTGGTCGCGTCGCCGTCGCGCAGCGGCTGACCGCCGACGTCGTCGGGTGTCGATTCCATGTCTCCTCCTTCGATCGGGCTGCCCCCAGTCTCCCGGCTGGAATCAGAGTGGCCGAGGGGCTTGAGGAGACCTCGCCGAGCAGCTAGGTTCCGGGGCCGGAGGAGAAGGTCAGGCGTAGCCGAGGTCCGGAGCCCCGACGAGGACCTGGTCGACGAAGACGTCGGTGAGGACCGCTTCCGCACCGCTCTGCGCTTCGACGGCGGCCCGATGCAGGTGACTCAGTGCGGCGGCGACGCGCTCGCTCTCCCCGTCGAGCACGGTGCGCAGAGCACGGGCGTAGGGCTCGGCGTCGTCCACGCGCGCTCCGGGCTCCGGAGCGCTCATCGTTCCGGCTCCGCAGCGGTGTCCACGGCGCCGCCCGCGACGAGCTCTCGGATCGCCGACGCGAGCGCATCTCGGGACCGCCCGTGCGGGAACGGGCCGGATGCAAAGTCCAGCACGCTGCGACCGTCGGGGAGCGCGGGCGTCGCGGGATCGACGTCGCCGTGCACGAGGAGGGTCCGCACCAGCGGCGCCAGCGCGGTCTCCTCGATGTCGCGATCCAGCAGCTGCACGAACGGATGCCACTCCGGGAGCATCGCGACGGGTGTCGGGCCCGGGATCGCGCCCTGCTCGAGCAGGCGTCGCAGCACCGGTTCATCTTCCGCGCCCAGCGTGGGGTTGGCGAAGAGGACGTTGACCGGGCTCAGGAACGACAGGGCGGATGACGCGTCGAGGCGCTGGTCCAAGAGCCAGAGCGCGAGCTCGCGGCGACGCTCGGGGTGCGGGTTGCTGAGCGCGGCATCGAGGAGGAACCGGTATCCCGGAGCATCGACGACGACGTCGAGGAGATCGTTGAGCGTGCCGGTGAGTGCGAGATCGGGGAACATCCCGAGTGCGGCGTAGACCTGCTCGATCTCCTCCCGCTCGGGCACCCGATCGAAGACGAAGCTCACGTACGGCGCATCGAGGAGGGTCGGCGGCCCCATGCGCTCGCCCATCCGCAGTGCCCACTGGAGCTGCGGCACCCCGAAGGCCTCGGGGTAGATGGTCTCCAGGGGGTTCGTCGTGTCCACGTCGTCCGGGTCGAGGGCGTCGCGGACCCGCTGCAGCATCCCGTCCGAGGCGCGCCAGTCGACGTCATCCCGCCAGAACACCGCGTGCACGGCGGGCAGGGTCGCTGCGCCGGTGAGGAGGTTCTCGGTCTCAGCGGAGCCAGGGGTCGAAGCCCCGCGATGCACGACCGGGAAGAACCCTCCCGGGTCTCGGTCGACCACGAGCGACAGCAGGTCGTCGGGCACGCCGCCGAACAAGGCGACCTGTTCCTCGAACGTGGGCTCGGGTCGCGCGGCGGCGTCGGGACCCGTCGGATGGGACAGGAAGAGGCCGCGCCCGTCGTGGGTGAAGTGCCACGTCCAGAAGTGGTCCCCGGTGCGGAAACCGCCGCGCATCGCATCGGGGACGAGGGAGGAGCCGGCGAGCGGCGGGCCGTTCCACCGCAGGGGTCCCGGCGCGGGGGCGCCGCCCACGAGGGCGGAGATGTCGGAGATGATCCGGGCGCGGATGCGGAGCTCCCACGGGTTGCTTCCACGCGCGAGGTCGAGCACGGCGTCCGGGCGCGCGATGACGATGATGACCTCGGGGTCGTCGCCGTACGAGGGATCGGGCGTTCCGGCGACGACAGCGACCGCGTGGCCGTTCACCCACCAGAGCGGCGCGGTGAGGAGGCCCGTGGCGCGCATGACGCGGGTGAGCGGGCTGCGGCGATCGATCCCGGTCTTCTCGTTGCGGGCGTGGATCTCCCCCGCCGCTCCCCACCGTTCGCTCATGACGCCGATGAGGTCGTCCGCCCAGGCCTGCAGCGCATCGACCGTCCACACCTCCCCTGACGCGAGCACGACGCGGAGCGCGCGGCCGTGGTCGTCGCGAAGGCCACGTCCGCCGATCTCGAACGTCCGATCCGCCCAGTCGGCGTCTTCCGGCGAGCGCTCCCACCAGGCCCTCGTGACGCGCTCTATATCGGCCAGGAGGTCGTGGTGGTCACCGCTCGTCGGCACCGCGTAGCCGAGGCGTTCCGTGTCGGACGGGCGGTCCTGCTCCGGATACGGACACGCGGCGAAGACCTGCTCGACCAGGTGCGTCGTTCGTCCCCTTCCCGCGACATCTCGTCGACGGTGAGGGCGCCGCCGAGGCGATACGGCTGCCGCACCGCAGCGCCGAAGCCGAAGTCGTCCATGCCGAAGTCGTTGCGGCGGCCGATCTCCATGAGCGAGGGCGAGACGCACCAGTGCTCCCCGTCGAACCACACCGCGCCGGTGATGACCGGCACGGGCTCGTCGCCGAGCATCCGGAATTCCAGGTCGTGCTCCGCGACCGCACCGCGGGCGTCCTCGCCTCGGGCGGCGATGAGGGCGCGAAGATCGTCCGGCACCCTGTCGAGCATGCGGGCGGCCAGGATCAGCCAGGCCTCCGCCAGGTCCGCCTCCCGTTCGGACGGATCCGCCGCATCCGCCGCATCCGGCGCATCGCCACCGTGCTGCTGCGCCACCTCCGCGAGGAACTGCGCCGGCGCTTCGTCCGCGAACGTCGACGTCTGGTCCTGGATGAGGACGAGGATGCGGCCGTCGTCCGTGAACGTCCAGACCGTCGTCACCCCGCTGCGCGACTGCAGGCTGAAACGGGATGCCGGAACGTCGACGTCGCGCAGTCGCACCTCCCCGGCGCCGAACAGCGTGCTCAGCAGCCAGGCGCGGCGTCGCAGCTCGAGCGGATGCTCGCCGTTCATGAGGAGGTCGTTGTGCATGTCCTCCTCGGGCAGGAGCGCGCTGAGGCTGCCGACGGCGTACTCCCGCGGCAGCACGACCATCGCCTGGCGCAGCATGCTCTGCCGCGGTTCGGCGTCCCAGTTCGTGACGAGCACGCAGTACAGATCGCCGCGGTCCCACATCTCCGCCTCCGGGATACCGACCGAGACGAGGACGACGTCGAGGATTCCCTCCGGGTCCTGGTTCTCCCCCACGAGCGAGGGCTTCCGCACCATCGGCGCGCCCCACGCTTCGCGCAGCGTCCGGCGCACGCCCTCCGTCCACTCCTCCGCGTAGGCGGCGAATCCCCCCTCGGGGACCACGAGGTCGGCGGGTGGGTTCGGCCGCAGCGACTCGTCGGCGTCGGGGTCGTAGCCGCCGAGGGGGAGCAGCCAGACGCCCTGCGACTCCTCGACCTCCACGCCCTCGAACGTGAAGGCCTCGCGCGTCTCTCCCCCGAGCAGGTGCGCGACGAGCCGGTCGAGGAACCCGGGGACCTCTTCCCTGCCGAACGGCGGTGTGTAGTACGGGAGGTCGTCCTCCGTCTCGCCGCTCGCGTCCGCGTCGTCCCTGCCGGTGTCGTCGACCATGCCCCACCCCGTCGTCATCGAAACAGCCTTGCGACGAGCATACGGACGCGCGGCGTCAATCCTCGGAGTCGATGAGGTCGAGGATCTTTCGCAGCTCGTCGCGGATCTCCTCGTGGTCATACTGCCCGGCGCGGCTCTCCCCCGAGATCACGCCGGAACGACGCACCTTCTGGAAGTCCCCGAAGGGAAAGCTGTACGCCTTCTTCGTCTCCGGGTTCTCGCTCTTGTCGATGCCGAGGTGCCAGTGGGCGAACTCCGTCCACCCGTGCTCGTCGATGAAGCGGTTCTCTTCTTCGGCGCTGGGCGCCGCCTCGGACCAGTCGTCGCGTTCGTCCCGCACGACCTTGCCGTCGCGGACGAGGGAACGCGCGAGCTTCAGCGCCGGTCGATTCAGTTCGATAGCCATGGGGGAACGGTAGGACGGGGGACGACGGCGCCCTACCCCCTTGACGCCCGGTGGCCGAAGAGAGCAACCGCGGAGGCCGCCGGGCTCAGCCGCCGATCTGCGTGCGCACCGTCCGTCCTGCGAGCACGGCGTACAGGCCGATCGAGACCAGGAGTCCGACCGGCACCGAGAGGTCGAGCCCGCCCAGCGCCGCGCCGAGCGGGCCGGTCCACACGGTCGTCGACAGGAACATCGCGGTGGCGAAGCCACCGGCGACCACGGAGACGAGACCCGGGATGCCGAAGCCGCCGGTGTACCAGAACCTGCCGCCGGGCCGCTCGTCGAACAGGTCGGTCCCGGAGTACCGGTTGCGGCGCAGGACGATGTCGGCGACGTAGACGCCCATGGTGGGCACGGAGATGATCAGCAGGAACTGCAGCATCAGGTTGACGGCGCTGATCAGGTCGGATGCCACGACGAGCACGATCGTGAACGCGCAGCCGAGCGCACCGATGAGAATCGCGGAGGGGATGCGGCGGATCGGCACGCCGATCGACTGCAGTGCCATGCTCGCCGTGTAGGTCGTCATGCCGTTGAGCGAGATGCAGTTCACCAGGACGCCGAGCACGAACAGCGGGGCGAGCCACACCGGCAGCTTCTCGAGCAGGGAGTACTCGATGCCGTTCGCGAGACTGTCCGGCCCGATGGAGCCGCCCAGCACGACGCCGAAGGCGGTGATGAGCACGGCGGGGAAGAGCTGTCCCAGCGCGGTCGCGCCGATGATGCCGGACGCTTTGGTGTCGCGTGGCAGATAACGGGCCATGTCGGCGCTGTTGCTGAACGACAGCGGCGACGATGCCATCAGCGCGAACGCGATCGTGACGCTCACCCACAGCGGCAGCCCGCTGAGCGGCTCGGGCTGCGCGAATCCCCTATCCAGCGCGGGGGCGATGAAGCCGATGACGAGTGCGAAGATCACGAACAGCCCGATCGAGATCGCCAGGTAGGCCTTCAGGATGAGGGCGTGACCGTACGCGGCGACGACCACGGTGATCGTCGAGACCGCGACCGCCACCAGGATCGATGCCGCGATCGGATCGGGGAAGCCCCACCGCACGAGCAGTTCGCCGCCGATGAACGACGCCGCCACCCAGTTCAGCGCGAGGAAGACCCCCGAGATGAACCAGCCGTAGAACGCGATGACGATCTTGTTGCCGTGGATGCCGTAGATCGCTCGCTGGACCACCGAGCCGGAGGTCCCTGCTGCCGGTCCGGAGATGGCGACGATACCCGGCAGCAGAGCGAGCGCGCTCGACGCCAGAATCACCAGCAGCGCCTGCCAGATCTCCAGGCCGAGCACGAGCGTCATCGAGGCGCCGACCGTGATGTTCAGCACGCTGACGCCCGGTGCGCTCCAGACGAAGAACAGATCGCGCGCTCTCCCGTGCCGTTGGGCGTCGTCGATGAGTTCGATGCCCCGGGTCTCGGGAGTGCTCGCGGAGTCGACGAAGTCGGACTCGGATCCGGGCGCGACGGCACCGGGAGCGGGGACGGCGGATGTGTCGGACATGACGGTCCTTCCAGGACGGGCACCCTCCTGCGTCAGTGCAGGGGGCGTTCGGGATTCAGGAGCGGGAGCTCATGGCCGCCGGTAGGCGACCTCGCCGTGCACGAGGGTGAGCAGCACGGCACCGGTGAGCAGGTCGTCGGTCGGCGCGGACAGCGGGTCGATGTCCAGCACGGCGACGTTCGCGAAGAAACCGGGCGCGATCCGGCCGTAGGCGTCGTCGATCGCACCGACGTGGGCCGCGCCGGACGTCGCCGCAGCGAGTGCCTGCGCGGCGGTGAACGCACGCTCGGGGTGGTACGGCGGCAGCGCGCGGTCGATCGAGGATCGCCCGGACATCGCGATGAACAGGTTGTGCAGAGCCTCGTGGGGTGCGGTGGGGGCGTCGGTACCCAGCGCGATGGGAACATCGACGTCGCGGAACCAGTTCCACGGGAAGCCGTCCTCAGCGCGCTGATCTCCGAGCATCGCCATCCAGTTGTCCAGGATGGCGGGGTCGCAGTGCACCGGCTGCATGGATGCCGCGATGCCGTGCGCGCGCATCCGTGCGACCGTCTCGGGCGCGACCGACTCCAGGTGCTCGATGCGCGGGCGGCGGGCGGTGCCGGTGCCGTTCGCCCGCTCACAGGCCTCGACGAGGTCGACGGCCAGGGCGCTCGCCGCGTCTCCGATCGCGTGCATCGCGAGCTGCAGGCCGGCGCGGTCGGCGGCGATCGCGACCGGCGTCGCGGCCTCGCGGCTCCAGATCGGGTCGGCGTTCGAGCCGTCAGCGTACGGGCGCACCATCGCGGCGGTGCACGCGTCGATCACGCCGTCGAGGATGAACTTCACTCCGACGACCTTCAGCCACGGCGTGCCCGTGGCCTCGAGCTCGTCACGCAGCTGGACCGCACGCTCGACCTGGGCGAGATCGGCTGCCGGGTCGCCGGTCGAGCTCAGCCACCAGTGCGCGGTGACCGGGAACGGCAGCCGACCGTCGCGGTCGAGCCGACGCCGCAGCGCCGCCATCGACTGCTCTGTCATCCCCATGTCGGCGGCACCGGTGACGCCGGCCGCCAGATACGCGGCGAAGGCGAGCTCCAGGTGGCCGTCGACCTCCTCCTCGGTCCGGATGCCGTCGAGATAGTCCGCGAGCAGATCCATGGCCGCGGTCTCGAGCAGGAACCCGGTCGCCTCTCCGTCGTCGTCCCGCACGACCTGGCCGCCGATCGGGTCGACGGTGTCGCGGTCGATTCCGGCAGCGCGCAGCGCGGCCGTGTTCACCCAGGTGCTGTGCAGGTCGTTCGCGTCGAGGAAGACCGGGATGTCGTCGATCACCTCGTCGATCATCGCCGCGGTCGGCTGGGTGACGCCGTCGGGCAGCGCATCGAACAGCCAGCTGACGCCCTCGATGATCGTCGCGTCCGGGTTCATCGCCCGCGCCTCGAGCAGCCGCTGCTGGATCTGTGCCACCGAGGTGCAGTCGCGGAGTTGCACCTTGCCCTGCGCGTGGCCAAACATCGCCAGGTGGGCGTGCGCCTCGATGACACCGGGCATCACGAACGCCCCGCCGAGGTCCACGACGGCGGCACCCTCACCTGCCGCGGAGCGGACCTCCGTCTCCGTGCCGACAGCGAGGATGCGATCGCCGCGCACGGCGAACGCGGACTGCACTGGAGCATCCGCGAGCCCGTCGAAGACGGTGGCGTTGCGATAGACGGTGGCGGTGTCGGTCATGGTGGTCCCTTCGATCGGATCAGAGCGCCAGAGCCAGATGAGGGCGGGTGGCGGATTCAGCGGGAGTGCCGTCGAGCACGTCGGCCCGACGACCGACGGGGTCGAGCACGACGGTGGCCAGGCTGGCCCACCGCTGTCCCATCGGAAGCGCGAGGTCGGGTACGCAGGTCACCGGAGGCTCGCCGTCGCCGGTCACGAGCATGGCGCGCAGCTGCTCGGCATCCGTCGGCGCGCCGACCGACAGCAGTCGGTCTCGCAGGAACTCCCATCGCAGACCGGAGTCGGGCTGGTACAGCCAGGTCTTCTCGTGCGCCGCCGGCGCTTCGGTGAGGAAGTGGTTGGTGCGCAGCCAGGTGCCTTCGGTGATGGCGGGCGCGGAGAACACGCCTTCGGGGCTGATGTCGAGCAGCACCGCGTCGCCCGCGGCGTCGAAGAGCGCGAACGAGCCGGAGCTCGTGACCGGCGCCTCGCGCACCAGTTCAACGGCGTGCGCGACACTGGAGGCCTCCTCGAGCACGAGAGCGGCGAGCACGTGCATCGGGATGCCCTCGGGCCGGTCGGACCGATGCCCCAGGATGTTGAAGTGCAGCGCGACGCCGGCGCTGTTCAGGCCGATCTTGCCGAGGATGCCACATTCGGTGAGCCCGGCGTAGTCGTGGACGCCGCCGCGCGAGATGATCGTGTGCCAGTACGGCGCGATCTCCATGTGCCAGTCCCACGTCTGCACGCCGAGGGTGCGCGCGCGGCCGTCCGCATCGCGGATCGAGCGCACGATGGTCGAGCACTCTCCCGGCGGTACGGCGACGCTGCGGGACAGGATCTCCGTGCGGCCGTTCAATGCGGCGACGCGCCAGATCTCGGCGTCCGCCCCGGCGGCGATGCCCTCGATCTGCGCGCGCAGCGCCGGACGGTGGGCGTCGACCGCGTCGAGCAGCCGCTCGGCGTCGTCGCGCACGGTCTTCTCGTCGACGGCACCGAGGCGGAAGAGCCGATCATACGCGTCGATCGTGCCGGGCAGAGTCTCACGCAGCTGCATTCCGCGCTCGACGCCGCGCCGGAACGGATCCGAGGCATCGGCCATGATCTGCTGGCGCCGCTCCGGACGCGGGAAGGGCGACGTCACGAGAGTTCCTCTCCGAGAAGAGCGGGAGTGCGCGGCGGCGCAGTACGGCGCTCGCCGGTCGCCTCGAACGCGGCGGCGAGGCGCAGCAGGGCGGTGTCGTCCCAGCCGCGGCCCGCGATGGTCAGACCCACCGGCATCCCGATGTCTGCCGTCGTGCCCATCGGCACCGTGACGGTCGGGATGCCGAGATGACGGATCGCGAGATTTCCGTTCGCGACCCACACCCCGTTGCGCCAACCGGCGTCGGCGGATGCCGGGTTCACGTCCATGTCGGCGGGGCCGATGTCGGCGACCGCGGGGAAGATCACGGCGTCGAGGCCGAGCGCGTCCATCCACTCCTCGAGGTCGACGCGGCGGGTCTCCTCGAGCCCGCGCACACCCTCCTCGAGATGCGGGATGTCGGTGAATGACGCGTACGGGCGCTCGCGGACGAGGGCCGGATACCCGGCGATCTCGTCATCGAAGCCGGTGTAGCGATCCGGGAGGGCACCTTCCGGATGCGGGAAGATGCGCGCGCCGTCGACGAGTTCGAGCCGGTCGAGCGCGGGGTCGCCGTTCGCGCGCAGGAAGTCGTCCCACGCCCAGGCAGAGAGATCCTCGATCTCGGAACGCAGGAACCGCTCGGACACCAGTCCCCTGGTGCGCACGGTCGGCGCCCCGGCGCGGTCACCCTCGTAGTTGGTGACGACCGGGAAGTCGACCTCGACCACGTGGGCGCCGGCGTCTTCGAGGTCTCGGCGCGCCTGCTCCCAGAGGTCGATGACGGACGCCCTGGTCACGATGCGCTGCCCGGACGCGCCTCCGATGGTGGTGCCGGTGCCGGCATCCGGATCGGCATTGATGTACATGCGCGGCACGCCGAAGCGCCGGCCGGCGAGAGCGGAACGAGGGTCGGCCGCGGCGAGGTCGCGGTACGACGCCGGACGCACCTCGGATGCGGCAGGAATACGCACCCACGGCTGGGCGCGCCAGAAGTCGCCGCGGACGTCGGCGTCGTCGGCGACGATCACGTCGAGCACCTCGAAGAGATCGGCCATCGTACGGGCATGCGGCACCACGACGTCCATCGTGGGCACCAGCGGCCAGTTACCGCGCACCGAGATGACGCCGCGGCTGGGCGTGTACGCGCACAGGGCGTTGTTCGACGCCGGTGCCCGACCGCTCGACCAGGTCTCCTCGCCGAGCCCGAAGGCAGCGAAGCTCGCGGCGGTCGCGGTGCCCGATCCGTTGGAGGAACCGGATCCGAACGCACTCGTCAGCCAGTCGGCGCTGTACGGGCTCTCCGCCCGTCCGTACACACCGCGCTGCATCCCGCCGTTCGCCATCGGCGGCATGTTGGTCAGGCCGAGGCAGATCGCCCCGCCGGCCCTGAGCCGTTCGATCGTGAACGCGTCCCGCTGCGCGACCAGATCCGCGAACGCTGGGGATCCGCATGCCGCGGTGAGGCCGGCGACGAGGTAGCTGTCCTTCGCGGTGTACGGGATGCCGTCCAGCGGGCCGAGCGAGTGCCGGGCCGCCCTGCGGGCATCGGACGCCGCGGCTTCGGCGAGTGCGTCGGGGTTGCGGACGACGACCGCGTTGAGCGCGGTCTCGGTGCCGGGTGCGTCGTACGCGTCGATGCGGGCGAGATAGGCCTGCACCAGCGCGACGCTGGTCGCTGCACCGGTCTCCAGCGCTCGCTGCAGGTCCGCGATGGATGCGTCGACGACGTCGATCATGCGGGTGCCTCGCTCGTGGCCGGCTGCTGCTGGGTGATGCAGTGGATGCCGCCGCCGCGCGCGAAGATCGGGCGCGCGTCGACGGTCACGATCTGTCGCCCGGGGTACGCGGCTCCGAGGATGTCTCGCGCACGGGCATCGGCGGCGTCCTCACCGAACCCGCAGGCGATCACGGCGTCGTTCACCACGAGGTGGTTGATGTAGCTCCAGTCCACGAAGCCCTCGTCGTCGCGGAGGGTCGCCGGGGCCGGGACGTCGATGATCTCGAGCGGGCGGCCCGCGGCATCCGTCTGGTCCTGGAGGAACGTCTTCAGCTCCCGCGTGACGTCGTGGTCGGGGTGTCCCGCGTCGTCCTGGCGGTGCAGCAGCACCCGGCCCGGAGCGGCGAACGCGGCGACGATGTCGACGTGCCCGTTGGTGCCGAACTCGTCGTAGTCGCGCGTGAGGCCTCGGGGCAGCCAGATGGCTGTGGTCGCGCCGATCGTGCGTGCGAGTTCGGCCTCGACGCGGCCTCTGTCGGCGTAGGGGTTGCGGTTCGGGTCGAGTTGCACCGTCTCGGTGAGCAGCACCGTGCCCTCACCGTCGACGTGGATACCGCCGCCCTCATTCACGAGCACCGAACTGATGTGCTCGGCTCCCACGTGTGCGGCGACGATGCGTGCGATGCCGGCCGACACCTGCCACTCGGCCCATGCGGGCGCACCCCAGCCGTTGAAGATCCAGTCGACCGCGCCGAGGACGCCTGGCCGATCGTCGTCGAGGACGAAGGTGGGGCCGAAGTCGCGCATCCAGAACTCGTCGAGCGGCGACTCGACGATCTCGACGGCCGAGCCGAGCATGTCCCGCGCCCGCGCCATCTCGGTCGGGTCCACGACCATCGTCACCGGTTCGAACTCGGCGATCGCCAGGGCGACGTCGGTCCACGCGCGGTACGCCGTGTCGCGCCAGGCAGCACCGTCGCCCAGGGTGACGCCCACGCGCGGAAACGCCATCCAGGTGCGTTCGTGCCGTTCGCCCTCGTGCGGCATCCGCCAGCCCATGTCATCTCCTTTGCCGACAACGGCTTGTTGGTCACATGACCAATACAGGAATGTTCCTACACTGGAGGCACCATGTCAACACCCGATACGCGTCCACGAACCAGGAAGACGCCGGAGCAGCGCGCCGGCGAGATCAACGACGCCGCGATCGCGATCGCCAGGGAGAAGGGACTGTCCGCGCTGACGCTGCGGGCGGTTGCCAGCAGGGCAGGGGTGGCGCCGGGGCTCGTCTCGCACTACTCATCGAGCATGGACGAGTTGGTGGCGCGCACCTTCCGCGAGCTGACGGCATCCGAACTGGACGACGTCCGCACCCAGGCCGAGACCGAGAGCGAGCCGGCGGCTCGGGTGGCGCGGATGATCTCCACGGTCCTCAGCAGCGATCACGACGACATCACGCTCGTGTGGGTGGACGCCTGGTCCCTCGGCCGCGGCAGCGCGGCGCTGTCGGTGGCCATCGACGAGCAGATGAGCGCCTGGCAGTCGTTCATCGCGCAGCTCATCGAGGAGGGCCGGCGCTCCGGGGTGTTCCGCACCGATGACACGGATGCCGTGGCCTGGCAGATCCTCGCCATGATCGACGGCATCGCAGCGCATGCCCTGACCCGCCGTACCGACGCGGCGCTGTTCGCCGCTCGGTTGGCACAGGCCTGCGAGACGCTGGTCGGCGCGGCCCCGGGGGAGATCGCGGAGCTTCTTCCGACGCACTGACGGTCGCGGAGGGCCGCGGAGGGCGTGCCCTCTTCGTGCCCTCGGCGATCCCAGGAATACAGAAGGGCCGGAACCTCGTGCGAGATTCCGGCCCCGAAATGGTCGGGCTGACAGGATTTGAACCTGCGACCCCTTGACCCCCAGGCGTCCAAACGGCTTCGGCCTGCCCGGATTCCGCGTGATTCCGGGCGTCAGATCATGCAGAACACGTCACGGGATGCATGGATTGCATGATTCTGGTCCCCTTCTGGTCCCCCTCGTAGGCAAGCTCAGTTCGCGGCCAGAGCCGCGAGAGGCGCTACGGCGGCGTGGAACCTGTTGCCCACGAGCAGCACGACGATCTTGTGTCTGGCTCTGGAGAAGACCACGTAGAGGAGCCGACTTGTTGTGGGGAACGGTTCTGATTCGTAGCCCATGAAGTCTCCCTCCCGCAACACCACGACGGTTGCGTCGGCCTCGCGTCCCTTCGTCTGGTAGAGGTTCATTAGTTGAACCTCTCGCGGGCTCAGCGCCGAGTCCGTGAGCGCCGCGTAACTCGCCTCACGAGCTTCCGCACAGATCGCTGCAACCATCTGACGGTCATCGCGGGCGCTGCTCGTGCGTGCCGCTCGCGCGTACATCACCGAGAGCAGGGTTGCTGCTTGCTGCCAGGCGCCCGACTTCTGCGGTAGTCCGAGCGCGTCGTGTGCCGTCGCCGCTACCTCGATTACCTCCCGAATGGACCCCGCCTCGGAGAGACGCTCTCGAAGAGCGCTCAGGCGAGCTTGCAGGGTCGTGGGGCCTGAACCGTTCATCACCTGGTACGCGATGGGGGGCGCCTTCTGCCCACGTTGCGCGCTCGTCAGGAACACGGCGCTTGACCCCTGATCTTGGACACGCTGATTCCAGCACGGCGCTGGGGAAGCGAGAATCCAAGGGATGGCTA
>NZ_PNFU01000007.1:0-173628 GCF_002871415.1 Microbacterium sp. UMB0228
GGCCGCGTCCGTTTGAGTGGTGGTCTTTCGCTTCGTTGCGATGATCAGCTGTCGTTAGTTTAGGCGGCGGTGATCTCGGGGAGTATCACCGCCTCGTCGATGGTGGGGGTGGTCGCGGTGAGCTCGGTCATGGAGGCTTCGGAGAAGTAGCGGCGGTCGGCGGCTTCCCATTCGTCGTGTTGCTCGACGAGGACGGAGCCGGCCAGGCGGAGCAGGGCGGCGTTGTTCGGGAACACGCCAACGACGTCGGTGCGGCGCTTGATCTCCCGATTGAGGCGTTCCAGCGGGTTCGTGGACCAGATCTGTCGCCAATGCCGGGCGGGGAACGCTTTGAACGCGAGGATGTCGTCACGGGCGTCGGTGAGCATCACGGCGGTCTTGGGGTGGACGCGCTCGATCATGCGCACGACTTCGTCGAACTGGGCATCGATGTGCTCGGCGTCGGGTTGGGCGAAGATCGTGCGGATCACGCTGGCGACCATCTCCTGCCGGCCCTTCGGGAGGGCGGTCAGGACGTTGCGCATGAAGTGGACGCGGCAGCGCTGCCAGGCGGCGCCCTGCAACACGGTCGCTGCGGCCTTCTTCAGTCCGGCGTGGGCGTCGGAGATCACCAGCTTCACCCCGCCCAGACCTCGTGTCTTCAACGAGCGCAGGAACTGCTTCCAGAACTCCTCGGTCTCGCTGTCTCCGACATCGAAGCCCAGCACGACCCGCCGCCCGTCAGCGGCGACGCCGATCGCGACGACGACCGCCTGGGACACGACACGGTGGTCGATGCGGACCTTGCAGTAGGTCGCGTCGAGGAACACGTAGGGGTAGGCGATGTCAGACAGCGAGCGGTCGCGGAACGATGCGACCTCGGCGTCGAGCCCTTGGCAGATGCGGGACACCTCGGACTTCGAGATGCCAGTGTCAGCGCCGAGCGCTTTGACGAGGTCATCGACCTTCCGGGTTGAGACGCCGTGGAGGTAGGCCTCCATCACGACCGCGAACAAGGCTTGGTCGACCCGGCGGCGCCGCTCCAGCAGCGACGGGAAGAACGACCCCTGCCGCAACTTCGGGATCCGCAACTCCAGATCCCCAGCCGTGGTCGACAGCACCCGCGGCCGGGAACCGTTGCGGGTAGTCGTGCGCTCGCTCGTGCGCTCGTAGGGGGCGGCGCCGATGAATGCGGCTGTCTCCGCGTCGATCAGCTCCTGGTAGAGCCGCTCGGTCGCGGCTCGGATGCGGTCGGTGGTGCCGGTGAGCTTCAGTTCCCCGAGCAGCTCGAGGAGGGCAGACTGGTCAAGAGCCATCGTGCGGTGTCGTCTTTCTGTGTGAGTTCTTGGTCGTTCTCACTGACCATCGCACGATGGCTCACCCCGTCGCGGTCACGACGCCGCGGGCCCGAAAGACCACCACCCCGCGGGACTCCAGGGAGCCAGGCGATCACTGCGCTCTGCCATCGGTCGGGGTCAGAGTTCCACGAGAGCGTATGTCCGGCCTCGAAGGTCTCCAGCGAAACAAGGCCAGGCCGAGCATCTCGGAGTGCTTGTGAGAGCCGTATCGGTACGGAGTCGTCGTGGGTGCCGTGAAGGATGAGCGTGGGCGCGGTGAGTTCCTCGGCACGAACCGTCCAGTCGAAGGATCGGATCGGGATGCTCTCGGGCAGGCCGACCATCCGGGCCAGCGGGCGGAGCGTCAGCCACGGGATCGCGAGGCTGCCCGCGGCTGAGGGGAGTCCGCTGCGGGTGCAGTTCGCCTTGATGACCTCGGTCCAGTCGAGCACGGGCGAGTCGAGCACGAGACCGGCGATGCTGCGTCGATACGACGGGTGGTGAGCGAGCTGGAGCGCGATGGCCGCGCCCATCGACCATCCGAACAGCACGACCTGTCGGGCTCCGTGCCGCATCGCGTACTCAATGGCGGCCGCGGCGTCGTCGGCCTCGGTGAAGCCGAGTGTTGAGCGACCGTTGCCGACTCCCGGGCCTTCGCCGTCGGCTCGGTAGCTGATGACGAGCGAGGTGTAGCCGCGCTCGGTCGCGGCGAGCACGGCGCGAAGCGTTCCGGCTCGGACGCTGCCGAGGCCATGTAGGTGGATCGCCCACGTCGACCTGCCGCTGTCGCCGTCGATGCGCCAGGCGGGGGCAGGCCCCGCGGGGGTGTCGATGGTGATGTCGTGTGCATGAAGGCTGGCGTCGTGCGGGGTCGCGTAGTAGATGCCGCTCCAGGAGACGTGATCGCCAGCCCTGAGAGTGAGCCCCGATGCCGTGCTCGTCACCCGTCGTGCGATCAGAGTCGGTCCACGGTCGAGCACGTCTTCGGAGAGTTGCGCCCAGCCTCCGTTCTCGAACCAGAGGTTGTACGCGCCTTCGGCTGCGGTCTGGCGAGTTCGGTCGAGCACGATGAGAGAGCCGTCGCCGTCGCGCTCAACCTCGCGGACGGTCAGGTCGTATCGCCGCGTGCCGGGGGCTGTTAGCCGCCGCGCGATCACCCAGCCGACACCCAACGCGCCTGCCGCAACGAGTCCGGCACCTAGCGCGACCCGTCGCATCACGAACTGCCCTCCTGGCCGACCCGGCCTCCTGGCGAAGCGGTGGTCCGTGTCGCTCTCGTGTCGAGTCCGAGGAGGTGGCTCTCGGCGCGATTCAGCAGGGCGCGCTCGGCTGCGCTGATGTCGAAGGTGACGCGCGGGTCGATCATCGCGTCGCGGATCTCAACGATCTCTCGGTGTAGACGGCTCTCCAGGTCATCCGCGCTCGCAGCGAGCGGGTCTGCTTGGCTCAGCCCAGGCCGCACGAGGGACGCCCGCTTCCAGAGAGGCTCCAACTGTGTCGCGAGGCCGACGGTGCGCTTCCGGCGCATGTCGTGCTGTGCGCGGCGGACGACAGGCTGCGCGGCGAAGCCCGCGCATAGGAAAAGGAACGCGAGTAGAGAGAGCGGTTCGTAGGCGCGTTGGACGGCGCGCATGAGATCGAGATGTCCTGTGACGTGTGCGACATCCATGATGAGCACGGCCAGGCACAGTCCGCCGCCGAACGCCGATCCCAGGCTCAGCAGAGCCGAGGGGAGACGCTGGATGCCGGAGCTGCGCAGATATTGCCGCGCGGCGAGGATCATCATCGTCGTGATGACGAGGAAGAAGTAGCTGAAGTTGATGATCGAGTAGGCCGCTGCTGCGGGTTGCGCGCCGAGGTCGATCATGAACCGAGTCGTGGTTGTGCCTCGGTCGATGAACACGAACGTCGTGGTGATCGCAAGAAGCGAGGTGAGGAGCACCGGGATGCCCACGGCGACCCGCACGAGCCTGGGGCGGTACTCGTCAGCCTTCATGACGCCTCGACCGAGAAAGAAGATCCCGGTCATCAGCAGCCCATCCGAAACGAGGGTTGTGACGTTCGTGCCGCCAAGAAGCGGATCGGTGACGAGGTAGATGGCGTCGACGTTCAGGGTCATCGCGACGGCAATCGTGAAGGAGGCGTAGGTGATGCTTCGATCCGCCCGTTTGCGGCGGAAGATGAGCAGGCTCGCCACGAGCGCCCACATGAGCGTCGCGACGAGCGCCTGGATCACCCGAAAATCTCCGAATAGCGGGACTCGGCGAACACCGATCCTCGGATGCCCGCGGCCAGCCGATCTGCGAGCGACTCGGCGGCGATCTCCGTCTCACTGTCAATGTCCTGTCGCTTGAGCAGGCGTCCGCGCGTGTGAAGAGGGATGTTGGGCAGCAAAACGTCCCCGGCTGTGCAATCGTCGCCCTCCGTGTGACCGAGGATCATGTGGGCCAACTCGTGAAGGACGAACTGCTGGCGGTGCAGTGCAGAGTCGCTGCGTGCGTGGAGCACGAAGTCCTCGGTGTCGGTGACCAGCCAGAGCGCACAGATGCCGTCGCGGGTGTCGAGGTCGGCGAGTTCGACGACGCGGAGCCTGCGATGGCGCCGTTCCTGTATGGCCTGGAGAAGGTGCGCAAGCGTGAACCTGCTGCCGAGCCGCAGATCGGAGACGGCGGCCGTTACGGTCTCTTCGGTGTTCACGTTTACCCCCTCTCGGCCGAGCAGCTACTGGCCTCGGCTCCGTGGTGCGCGACACCCGTCAGTGCTCGGGTGTTCGCATCATTTCCTCGTCCAGGAACTTGCTGATGGCTTGGAGCGCCTTCGGCGAGATGTCGCCGAGTGTGCGAGCAGCGTAGGACTTCACCTTCGCTGCACGCATCGAACGCACGAGGTCGAGCTGGGCGGAGACCTTCTCCGGGGTAGCCACGCCGCTCTCCCCCGCAAGAAAGGCAGCATCAACGTCGAAGAAGTCCGCGAGTCCCTCGAAGATCGCGGCGTCTTGAACGTATCGGTGGCCGTTGACCATGTACGTCCATCGTGATCGAGACAGGCTGATGCCACGTTGTCTCAGATACTCCGCGATCTGCGAGTAGGTCGGTTCGGAGCCGGACTCGGCAACAGCGACATCCATCAGAAGTCGCAGGCGTTTGGCGAGGTCGTCAGCCGCAGCCTGACCTTCGTCTTCAGTCATCGTCGCTGACCCCCCTTCCCTTCGGGAGGACCAAGGCATCGACGTAGCCCAGGCCCAAGGGCAGTTGTGCATGCTCAATTTACCCGTTGAGCATGCACAAATCAACTGTTGCGCATGCTCAACGTGCGGTGTTAGAACGGAATCTCAGGAGAGCTTTGAGCATGCTCAACGCGGCTTCCCTGTGAGCGGGAGGAGACGATTCCATGAGCACAGCGCGACCCCGCAGCCTGACCGCGTTGCCCATCGGACGGCGACCGTCTCTTGGGAACCCCGGCGCACCTGATCGACAAGAGCCCCACGGCTCACGACCAGGCCAGAGGAGGTGCCGAGATGACGATGCCGGAAGCCCCGCGCGGAGAGCGCCAGCCGATGGATGCCGCAGCCCTGCTCGCCTCGCTCACCGGGCTGTCACCGAGCGCCGCAGCGTGTCGCTACGCCGAGGCAGGCATCCCGGTCTTTCCCTGCGTCACAGGAGGCAAGCGCCCGCTGACCAAGCGGGGATTCCACGAGGCGAGCACCGAACCGCGCCAGGTCGCTCGCTGGTGGGCGCGGTGGCCGCGCGCCAACATCGGGATGCCGACGGGCCAGATCTCCGGGCTGGAGGTCGTGGATGTCGACGTGCACGGGGCGATCCGCGGCTTCGCAGCGTTCGAGCTGGCCCGGCGCGAGGGGCTGACGGATCGCTGGGCCGCGTTCATCCGCACGCCCTCGGGCGGAGTCCATGCCTACTACCCGGCCGATCCCGAGCTGGTGCAGCCGTCCTGGCAGGTGCCGCGTGCTGGCATCGACTTCCGAGGATCGGGCGGCTACGTCATCGTGCCGCCCTCGATCATCGCCACCAATGCGGGGCCGAGTGCGTATGCCCTCATCGGTTCCGGGCGAGGCGATGCGGTTCCCGTCGATGCCCGCGCGCTGCGGCAGTTCCTCGATCCGCGACCGGCGCGCCCGACGCCCGTCATCCCTGTCGAGGGTACGGACGGCGTTGACGTGGAGCGGATCGCCCGCTGGGTCGAGATGCGCGGCGAGGGCGAGCGCAACCGCGGCCTGTTCTGGGCCTCGTGTCGACTCATCGAGGCGGGCATCCCGCCCGACCGCGTGCGTGCCGCGCTGGGGCCGGCTGCCGAGCGCGCAGGCTTGCCCGCGCCGGAGATCGAGACGACGATCCGCTCGGCGCACCGCGTAGCGAGGGGCGCACCGTCCGCGCCTACCGCCAGTTCCGTGCCCAGCCATGCAGCTCAGCCTTCATCTGGTCAGGTGCTCTCGTGATCCCCGGCAGCATGCAACAGCCGCGCGGGCGGATCGCCGTGTGGACGGCGGTAGCTGGGACCGTATTCATCGCCGCAGCCGCCTTCTGGCTGTCGTTCACGGCGCTCGCCGACCTCGCGCGACGCTCCGGCGTCGATGAGAGCCAGGCGTGGGCATGGCCGCTCATCGTGGACGGCATCATCGTCGTTGCCACAGTGTCCGTCGTCGCGCTCGCGGGGCAGCGTGCCGCCTGGTATCCGTGGCTGCTGCTCATGGCCGGTGCCGCGGTCTCGGTAGCAGCCAACGCGATCCACGCGGTCGTCGCCGCTGACGCCGACGTTCCTTCGGCACTCGCAGGATCGGTCGCCGCAGTACCTCCGCTCGTGCTGCTGGCGATCACGCACTTGACCGTCGTGCTCACCCGACGGTTCCGTGCGGAGCCGTCGGCGCAGCCTGCCGTGTTGGTGTCGAACGCAGTCGAGTACCAGTCGCCGGAACCGCCTGCGCACCTTGCTCCCAGAGAACTCGCCCTGCGACTGAAGGAGGACGGCATGACGAACAAGGCCATCGCTCGTGCGACCGGGGTGCATCCGTCCACGGTCGGCCGCTGGCTGGCGACGCCCGCACTCTCCGCCGCGTCGGAAGGAGGCGCGCTGTGAACGACGAGTTGCCGGAGGACGAGCACGCCCGGCGGCTTGCCGATGTCCTCCACACGCTGAAGCCGACTCCGAGCGAGGCGGCTGAGATCTCGGAGCTGGCGCGCCACACGGACCCGTGGCTCGCCGCGCAGACGTGGCGCGGCGGCCACCCACTCCTGGAGCGGCTGAGCGCAGAGCACGACCGCAGCCAGGTCGTGTGGGTGCGCCCGACCGAGCTGCTCCCATCCGCTTCGGCCCGCATGATCGGGCGCGGCATCGACCTGCGCACCGAGCTGGCGCGCCGCGTTGAGGAACGTCGGCAGACTTCGCCGCAGGCGACTCCGGTGACCCGGCCCGGCATCCGCGGGCGTGCCCAGGGCATCGCGCCGCTCTCCGCGTTCGGGCAGTCCCCCGCGCGCCAGTCCTCTGTCAGCCGCGACCCGCTCCGCCGCCTGTGAGCGCGCCATGTCTGCCCAGGCCGCTCCCACGTCGTTCCGCACCCCGGAGGGACTGCGCGCGCTCCTGGAGCGTCTGCACGACGATGGGAAAGGCGCGTGGCGGCGCGACGTGGATGTCGCGGCGCTCATGGAATACACTGCGGGTCGGTACGCGAGCCTCGCGCGAAAGCACGGCCTCGACCCGTGGGAGGCAGCGAGCGCCGCGTTCGACGCGATGCGCACCCCGGCCGTGCGCAACGCGGAAGATCCGTGGGCCGTCGTCACCCGAGCCGTGCAGGTCACACTGATCGCCGAGGAACGGGGCAACGGGCTGCTGTGCTCGACGCATCAGGCGCGCAGACCGCAGTACAGCGGCTTCCACGACCCGGAGCGATTCAGCGACCGGGAGAACCCACTCAGCGACTACCACGAAGCGTTGCAGGTCGCGCCCGCGGGTGAGGACGAGAACGAATCGGACGACGAGGTATCTGGCGTCGTCCGTGCAGTCGAGGACGCGATCAAGCTACTGGCGCTGCTCGACTGGCCGGAGCAGACGGCGCGCGCGGCCATCGAGCACATCTGCACTCGACTCGGCGACGCGCCGTCACGGGCGAGCGCAGCGGAATCGCTTCGGCGAGACCCACACGCTCGGGCCGTGCTCGATCTGTCGTCGACGAGCTGGAACGCGCTGCTCCGTGCGATCCTCGGCAACCCCGATCCCGATCAGGCCCACACCGCCGTCGGCCGCGGCGTGCTGTTCCGCCTTCTTGTCGGCGAGCCCCTGCGTGCGCTGCTCACCGATGACGACCTCGTGCTGCTGCTCGGCCTGAACGCGCCCACTCTGGCGGGGGCGAGGTGAGCACATGGCGGCGAGCACCGGGCACATCGAGCTGGAACGCACCATCGACTCCATCGTCGTCGGCAGCCGTCATCGCATGGAGATGGGCGACATCGACGCACTCGCAGCATCCATCGAACGTGACGGACTTCTCCAGCCTCCGACCGTGACACCGGACGGCGTGCTCGTGTGCGGCGCTCGACGCATCGCGGCGCTGCGCAAGCTCGGCCACAAGAAGGTCAACGTCTTCGTGCGCTCCGGGATCAGCGACCGGCTACAGAGGCTCATGGCCGAGCAGGCCGACAACGTGCTCCACAAGCCATTCACGCAGACCGAGGCCGCGGCGCTGTACCGCGAGCTGAAGACGCTCATGGCCGAGGACGCCGCTCGTCGTCAGGCGGCGACGCAGTTCGGTGCTGGCGGGAAGATCGCCGGAACGAGCGGTGGTGCCGTCACGGCACCACCGCTGATCGGCGCTCCGGGCAAGTCCCGCGCGCAGGCTGCGCTCATGGTCACCGGGCGCAAGTCGTACACGAGCCTGGAACAGATCAACGACCTCCAGCGGATCGCCAATGACCCCCGACAACCGGAGGATGTGCGCGGCTTCGCCCGCTCAGAACTCGACGCCATCGACCGCGGCTCGTCGATCACCACGGCGCACGCCCGCACGATCGCCATGCTGGCGATCCCGCAGGAGGAACCCGAACCACCCGGCGAGCTGGAGTTGCTCGCACAGGAGGCGCTGGAGCGCGCGAAGCAAGGGCGCAAGCGAGGCCCGGCACCCGCACCAGCGTCGAGCGCCGTGCCGGTTCGCTATCCGGTGCGGGCGTTCACCCTCACCTGGAGCGACCTCGATCAGTGGTGGTCACACTACGACCCTGCTGAGGTCGGCACCGCGCTGAGTGATGACCAGTGGGAGCACTTCGAGACGATCCTCGACGCTACCGTCCGTTTCTTCGACGCGGCCCGCGCCGCCCGAACCGCCCGCCAACGTCTCGCCAAGGAGAGTGCCTGATGCCGCAGACTCGCTTCCCTCGTCGCCTCACGATCCTCCTGATCGTCGGTGCCGCCGTGCTTGCCGTCCTCGTCGGACTCGGGCTCTACGGGTTGCTGCTCGCGCCTCGATCCGAGCCTTCGCCGGGCGGCAGCTCCACGAGCGACCCACCAGGCGCTTCCACCAGCGCACCGTCGCCGACATCGAGCACACCGCCCGCCGTCCGTGAGTCCGACGACCCCGAGACGTTCGCGCGAGCCCTCGCCGTCGCGCTGTTCACATGGGACACCGCGACTGACTTCGGGCCGACCGACTACGCGCAGGTCATCGTGGATGTGGGCGACCCATCCGGCAATGAGACCGCCGGGCTCGCCTCTGACTTGCGCACCTATCTCCCGACCGCGGACGCCTGGGCGCAGCTCCGCACGATGCAGACCCGTGAATGGCTCGACATCAATGACGTGTTCGTGCCGGACGAGTGGGCGACGGCGCTGGAGCAGGCAGCCGAGGGACAGATCCTTCCGGGCACCGTCGCCTACACGATCACCGGCATACGACAACGTGAGGGCATCCACGGCACCGAGCCCGTGACCAGCTCCCACGAGGTCGCGTTCACCGTCTTCATCACCTGCGAGCCGACCTTCGATAACTGCCGCGCGCTTCGCATCTCCGAGCTTGACAACCCCCTGCGTTGATCGGCACCCGCATGAAGAAGCTCGTTGTGGCCATCGCCACCCTCGTCGCAGTGCTCCCCATGAGCCTGGTCGGCGTGGGTCTGCTCGTGTCGCCCGCGGTATTCGCCGCATGTCTCTCGTCAAGCTCGCTCGTTGTCGGGCCGATCCCGGAGTCGCTCACAGCCACAACGCGCGCGGGCGAGACCGTGACCCTCAACCATGAGCAGCTAACCCATGCAGCCACCATCACCACGGTCGGCGCGCAGACCGAGGGCGTTGGTCGCGCTGGCATCGACATCGCGCTCATGGCCGCACTCACCGAGTCGCGGCTACGGATGCTCGCAAACTCGGCTGCGATACCAGAGTCGGGCGATTTTCCGAACGACGGAGAGGGCAGCGATCACGACTCTCTTGGCCTGTTCCAAATGCGGCCGAGCGCAGGATGGGGCACCGTCGCGGAACTGATGAACGCGACCTACCAATCGCGCGCCTTCTACAGAGGTTCGAGCGGGCCGAACTACCCATCACCGCGCGGCCTGCTAGACATACCCGACTGGCAGCACCTCGACCCTGGCGAGGCAGCGCAAGCGGTCGAGGTCTCGGCATATCCCGACCGCTACCAGAACTACCAGCCAGTCGCCGAGGCGATCCTCGCTGCACTCACGCGCCGCGCCGAAACCACGCCGGGCGGTACCCCGCTCGGCAACGTACCCGAGACGACCGCCATCGTCTTCCCGCTGCCGAGCGGGACGTGGGTGAACACCAGCGACTTCGGGTGGCGCGAAGACCCCTTCACTGCAGAGCGAGCGTTCCACTCAGGAACGGACTGGGCTGCCGACGACGGCACGCCGATCCTCGCGCTCGCCGATGGCGTGGTCAGCTTCGCCGGCCCGTCGGGCGGCTACGGCAACCTCATCATCATCGAGCACACCATCGGCGGCGAGCGCATCGCCTCCGCCTACGCGCACATGTGGCAGAGCGGCGTTCTCGTCAGCGTCGGGGATCGCGTCGTTGCCGGGCAGCACATCGGCAACGTCGGTTCGGCGGGCAGGTCGACCGGAGCCCACCTGCATTTCGAGATCCGGCCGGGCGGGTCGAACGCAGCGGCCGTCGATGCCGAGCCCTGGCTTGCCGCTCACGGCGTGCAGAACCTCGATGCCGCAAGCACCGCGGCGCTCTGCTCAGCACAGATGGCCGCGTGACATGGACATATTCCCCGACTTCGGAGCCGTCGGCGGTCAGGCAGAACTGCGCGCCATCGTTGGTGCGTTGCTGACCGTCGTGCTCATCCTCGCCGTGCTCATGCTCGTCATCTGCGCCGCAGTGTGGGCGATCTCGTCGGCGAACGGCAACATCACTTCAAGTGCCCGCGCGCGCGCCGGATTCCTCGTCTCCGTCGGAGCCGCAGCACTCGCCGGCCTCGGCGTAACCTGGGTCAACTTCCTGCTCGGCGTCGGCGCGAGCATCTGATCCTGCCGATGGAGGTCAGGAGCGGCGCGCAAGGATTCCAATGGAGCAGTCGTCCTTCGTTGCCTCGCGGAGCCTGGTGTCGACCACCCGCCGCAGCCGCTTCTTGTGCTCCGGGCTTCTCACATGTCGCGTCGGTGCGACCGCGACCGCTTCGATCAACTTCGCGCAAGCAGGGGCCAAAGTCTTCGAGCGTTGGTCGAACAGGCTCGCGCTCGTTCCGTCGCTCATCAAGATGAAGCCGGAGACGCCCTCTGTCGCTCCGCGGAATAGCCGCGTCGAACTCGCGGCGCCAGGGGAGGTGACGAAGGTGGTCTGATTTGCGAACTCCGCATTGTCGGGTGCTGACACGACACGCAGTTCGCCATTCTTGACGTAGCCGATTACGCCGTCCCCGATATGCACGACGACGAACCTCTCCGCCGAGACCGCGACAGCGAGGAAGGTCGACGCGAGATCCGCGATAGTGCAACCTAGCCGCCGAGCCACACCCGCGAGACGCTCGTGCAGGCGTTCGAGAATCTCCTGCCGTGCTTGCTCTGCATCGGCGCTGGCATCGAACTGCGCGAACTGCTCGATCAGCAGCGCGCAACCTTCTTCCACTACTGCCTGAGCGCCGAACTCCGCTTGAGAGGCCGAGCCCGCGCCGTCAGCGAGGCAGAGCACCTGGACACCGCGGCGAGACAGGTAGGCGGTCCTGTCCTGTCCGCGCGTGCCGTCTAGTTCGTGCCCGCGTCCTCGCACTTGGTAGTGGAACTCGTTGAACAACTAGAGCTCCGCCCAGCCAGCCAGCCCCTCGAGGTCCAGCTTCACAGTGTCGCCCGGCGTGGAACGAGAGACGCGGGAGACCGACTTCGACAGCCACTCGAAGAACTCCTTGAAGCTCGGCCCGCGCAGCCGCAGCGGCGGACGGCTCGGGCTGAACTTCGCCAGCACGTCCATGTCAGCGTCAGCACCGATGCCGATCGGGAACACCGTCAGCTTCTTCTGCGCAACGAGGTCGGTCACACGCTGGATCGCCTGCTCCAGCTCGACGGCGCTACCGTTCGGCTGTCCGTCCGTCATGAGCACGAGCCAGGGCTGGTAATAGAGGACGCCCGCGCCCGAGTACACCGACTTGCGCTTCTCCAACGTGTCCAGCGCAAGGTTCACCCCTTCCCCTAGTGCGGTGCCGCCCGTGGCGTCAATCGCGTCGATGCGCTGGAGCCGCTCGACACTGGAGAAGTCCTGGATCAGGCTCGCCGCGGAGTTGAACTCGACGATGCTCACCTCTGCGGCATCGTGAGCGTCATCGTCCTCGTCGATGGCGTCATAGAAGAGGTTGACGCCCTGCACGAGTTCGCGGATCTTGTCGCCCATCATTGACCCACTGGTATCGAGACAAAGGGTTACGGGAACCCTTGGAGTCGGATTCTCTACGAGGTCATCGGCGCCGATTGTGAGTGCCATGTCATTGTCCTTGTCAGTTCGGTTGGTTCGTGGATGCTGTTCGGTTAGGACTTCCACCACTCCGCGAGACGCTCCCAGAGGGACTTCTTGGGTAGGGTGCTCTGCGGACTGGTCGCGGTCGCGGTTGTGCGCGACGGACGCGGAGTTGACACTGGCCGCGGAGGGCATGCCTTCCTGATGGCGGCGTGCGACTTGGGAATGTCGAGCCCCTTGCTCGTGAACCAGCTCACGTGGTCGAAGGTGATGAAGGGCTGGCGGCAGTCGACACAGAGTCTCGCAGGGTCGAGCTGTGCCGCCTTCGTCGCACAAGAGGCGCAGCGCCCATACGTCAGCTCAGTCTTGGGTGTGGGCGTTCCGCAGTCCTTGCAGGCGACGAGCTGGCAGTTGGAGCAGCGGCCGTCGATGAGGTACCGGCGGGGCGTGTCCTTCCCGCAGTTGCGACACGCGGAGTAGTTCCGCTTGCGGTTGCACTCCCAGCAACGCCCGTCTCGCAGCGCGTCGGCAGGCTTCGGTTTGCCGCAGTCCGAGCATCGGGTCTGGTTCTGGCGACAGTCCTCGCAGAGCTTCGGAGTCCAGTAGCTTCGCTTGTCCTCCTGCCAGCGCCCGATCATCGAGGTGCCGCACTGAGCGCACTCGTACTCGGGTGTCTCCGCGTCCTTCTTCTTGAACCGAGTGGGGTACACATCGTGCGACATTCGATCGAAGTCGTCGGACCCGCCGAAGAACTGCTCGTACTCGCGGAACACCCGCAGCCACTCGTCCGTGGTTGGACGCTTGGAGTACCTCAGCCCGTCGCGGTGGAAGGTATTCCAGAACGTGCGCTTCACGGGGAAGGGCAGGTGACTCCACATGTACTTCCAGTTGCCCTCGGGCTGATCCCGGTCGGACGCCCCACGGAACTGGAACGCGAACTTGCCCTCCTTGATGAGCGCCGCGAAGTCCCCGCCGTCCGCACCTGCCCGCGCGTATGGGAACTGGCCGGTGATGAGAATCATGAAGAGCATCGTGGCGACGGCAAACAGCTCCTCCTCTTCCGTGCGCAGAGCGTCCGCGTAGTCTCCGGTCACGGTGGGTGCGGTGAACATCGGCGTCCCTACGGGACACGGGTAGCCCTCCAACTGCCAGGAGTCAGCGTCGATGATCCAGACATCCTTGTTCGCGTCGACCATGACGTTCTTCGGGTTGATGTCGCCGAGCAGGATGTTGAGGGAATGCAGGTAGGAGACCTTCTCCAGGAAGGAAATGCAGACGTCGACGAGATCCGCCTTCGTCCAGTTGGGATAGGTCTTCTTGAACCGGGCAGGCCGCATGACAGTCGCCTGGAGTTCCTTGCCGGTGGCCCGCGGCATGGCGTAGCCGACGAACTCACCGTCGCTGTTCGTGATGATGCTTGTCGGGAAGCCGATGCCTTCCCGCTCGAATCCGCGCGACAGGAGCAGGGTCAGCTTCTCCTTGCGGTGCCATGTCCGGTGCTCGGCGTCGAAGACCTTGACGACGCTGTTCGCCGCGCCGTCCACTGCGTAGACTCGCCCCTCTCCGCCCTCACCGAGCATCGCACCGAGCACAAGCGTCCCGGTTTCTCCGCGGGCCGACGTGAAATGCACGGTATCCCCGGCCGCGGGCAGGACTGTGCTTCCCTCCAGCACGCGGTCAGGAGCCCTGATCGTCGCTGAGGGGTTGAAGGCACCCGGAACGCCTCTTGCTGCTCCGACCGCGGAGCGTTGCTGCCGCGTCGTTCGGCGTGCGCCAGGCGCGGCGACGACCGGGGTGACCGCGAATGTCTGCTGGAAGTCGGCGAGCAGCGGTGCGAGCGCTGCGACCTCGTTCTGGTCCTTGTCGGTGCCAAGGCCCTCCTCGACATGCCTCGTCATGCGTGCGTGCTTGCGCGAGGCTCGCTCATACAGGGCCTGATCACTATCCACCTCGATCAGCCCCTCCTTGGTGAGAACTCCGGCGACGAGACGCCGATCCGTCTCCGCCGCGAGCAGGCGAATTCGCAGCCGCAGAGTGATGTCGTTCGTCAGAAGGCACATCTCATAGCGGTGGGCCGCGCGTTTGAAGACCTCGACAAAGAGATCGTCTGCATAGGGGTTCGAGACATTGCCGAGGTCCGTTCGAATGAGTCCCGCGCCCGCGGCCGCGTCGAGGAACACGAGGGCATTGCCGGCCTTCTTGATCGAGCCCGCGCGCTCTTCGCTCAACCCGGAGGTGTCGATCAAACTCTGCTTGGTCAGTTCATCGACGACCTTGCTCGGGACCACAACAGGATTCTCGTGCGCACGGATAGCCTCAGCGCATCTCTCGAAGAGTCGCTTGAGCCCACCCTCGTGTGCCGGGTCCGTGTCCATGAAGACGTTTGTGTCGATGAACAGCCGGTGTTCCGGTTGCACGAAGTCCTCTGGCGTGAGCGCGCCGACCGCGGCTTCTATGGTCACTAGGACTCCCGCCCCTCTCCGAGTGCGTGCTGAAGTCGCCGCGCATCAGCACGGAACGTCACGTTGCTCTGGAAGCCGGTCGATCTCGATGAGAACTCGGTGAGCAGTTCTGCGGCGCGCTCGTGGCTCACCTGCCGCGTACGCTGATAGGCCAGCAGCTCGTCCGCCGGGACTCTGTGATGCGTTCCGACTTTCACCGCCTCGATGTCGCCGGATTCGATCAGCTTCATCAGGGACGCCCTGGAGATGCCGAGCATCGCGGCAGATTCGGTCGTGGTGTAAAGCTCTTTGACTGGCACGACGACCGCGCCTGACGTGTGCTCCGCCTCGACGAGCAGCAGCAGCTTCTCGGCGATCACCCTCGGGATGGTGAGCGTGACGCGCACGGGGTCTGCTGACTCAGCGAGGGCGTCGCGGAGGACGTCCGCTGCGTCGTCAAGCGGCTCCGTCATTTGCCTCTCCTATCGTCGCAACTGCTTCTAAGTGCTGTAACTGTAACACAAGTGTCGTCAATGTGAGGAAATGGTTTCCCGGAGGCGAATCGCGACGTGAGCGGGGACAGCGCGCGCACCTACCCGGCAAGCCGTCCCCTCGCCTGCTGAAGGAGCACACAGTGATCGACATCGACCCCAATACCGACGGGTTGCCCGGCATCGAGCAGCTCCGCGTCATCGTCGGCGCGGCCATGACGGTGGGGCTCATCCTCGCTGTCCTCGCCCTCATCATCTCGGCCGTGGTCTGGGGCTACGGGGCGAACAGCTCGAATCCGCACCTCGCCGGCCGTGGCAAGGTCGGCGTGCTCGTCTCGTGCGGCGCGGCCATCATCTGCGGGGCATCCGTCACCCTGGTCAACTTCTTCTGGAACGTCGGCCAGTCGGTCTAGCACCACGACCGAGTTGAGATGGCTGAGCCGATGAGTGTTTGTGATGTGCCCGTCATTGCGTCAGTGTGCGATGCCGTGGGTGAGGGAACCGCGTCGCTCATCTCCGCGCCGTTCGACTGGCTTGCGCAGGCAATGGGGCAGGCCGCCGCCTGGCTGTTCGAGAGCGTGTGGGCAGTGTTCGACTCGACCACGCTCGTCGACGTGACCGGAAGCCAGTACGTCTCGGTCTATAACGTGCTGTTCGGGGTGGCGATCTTCGTCATGCTCGTCTTCTTCTGCCTCCAGCTCATCACCGGGCTCGTGCATCGAGATCCGATGGCACTGTCGCGCGCGGGCGTGGGACTTGCCAAGTCGGTGCTCGGATCGTTCGTCGCCATCACCCTCACCGCGACCCTGTTGGAGGTCACCGATCAGCTCACCATCGGCATCGTGCAGGCGACTGGCAACACGATGGAAGGCATCGGTGACCGCATGGCACTGCTCGCCGCTGGGCTGACGACGATCAACATCGCCTCGCCCGGTGTCGGTGCGATCATCACGATCTTCCTTGCCGGGCTCGGCATCGCGGGTGCGGGCATCGTGTGGTTCACGCTGCTTGTCCGTAAGGCGCTTCTGCTGGTCGCCATTGTCTTCGCGCCCATCGCACTCGCCGGGTTCACCTGGGATGCCGCGAAGGGTTGGTTCGGACGCTGGGCGGCGTTCGTCGTGGCGCTCATCTTCTCGAAGCTCGTCATCGTCGTCGTGTTCCTGGTCGCCATTGGCCAGATCAGCGCGCCCATCGACCTCGACCTCGCCTCGATCAGTGACCCGATCTCGGGCGTCGTGCTGATGTTCATCGCCGCGTTCGCGCCGTACCTGACGTACAAGTTCATCTCGTTCGTGGGCTTCGACATGTACCACGCGATGTCGAGCGAGCAGGAAGCGAAGTCGGCGCTCAACCGGCCCGTCCCGCTGCCGGTCAAGGCCCAGCCGAACGCGGCAAAGTCCGTCCTCGGAGGGCAAAGCGGCGCGAGAGGCGGGACTCCTCCCGCGCCGAGCACAGCTCCCGCTGCAAGTGGCGCAGCAGGCAGCGCTGCGGGCGCAGGTGGCGGGGCGGCCGCTTCCGGTGGCGGAGCGGCGGCCTCGGGAGGCGCGGCAGGTGCCGGGGCAGCAGCGGCCGGCCCCGCGGCCGCAGCCGTCGTCGGGGCGCAGGTTGTCAAAGCCGCGGCGACGACTGGGCCGAAAGTCGGTGCCGCGGTCGGCGGCGCAGCAGCCGGGCACGCGGAGACATCCACGCCGCCGATACCCGTAGCGCCGAGGAAGGGGTAGAACATGGCCACCCAGCACCCCCCGGCTCCCGAGCAGCAGCTCTCCCCCGTGCAGTTCTCCCGACTCGCGCACCGTGGCATCCTGCTCGGACTGTCGATCTCGCAGTTGATCGTGCTGGGCATCGGCGTGGTCACCGTCGTCGCCACGATCTACACGGGCGGTGGCATGGGGCTGGTCTGGACATCCCCGATCTGGCTCAGCTGTCTGCTGCTCGCGGTCGTCCCCGTGGGCGGGCGCAAGCTCGTCGACTGGCTGTCCATCGTGTCGCGCTGGATGTGGCGGAGCACCGCAGGGCAGTTGATCTTCCGCCGCCGGGTCATCAAGCCGCGCCCCGTCGGCACGCTCGCGCTCCCCGGCGATGCGACCGCGCTGCGCGAATGGGTCGATCCCGAGACGGGCGCGGCGATGGTGCACGACCCCCACGCTCAGACCCTGACCGCAGTGCTGGGAGTGACGCACCCGGCGTTCGTGCTGCTCGATCCGGGCGAGCAGGAGCGGCGGATCAACGGCTGGGGTCGGGTGCTCGCTACCGCGTGCCGCTCGGGCCGGATTGCCCGGCTCCAGGTCTGCGAGCGGACGCTGCCGGACTCAGGCACGGGGCTCGCCGAATGGTGGGCCAGGCACGGCACCGACGACGATTCCTGGCCTGCGACCACCTACCGGGAGCTGATCGAGCGTGCTGGGCCGACCGGCGAGCGCCATGCGACGACCATCTCGATTGCGCTCGATATGAACGCCTCGGGACGACAGATCCGTTCAGCGGGCGGCGGCATTCGTGGAGCTGCGGCAGTGCTGCGTCAGGAGATGACCACGCTCGTCGCGGCGCTGCGCGCTGCGGACCTCGCCACCACCGGCTGGCTCGCGCCTGGCGAGGTCGCCGTCATCCTGCGTTCCGCCTACGACCCGGCTGCCGCGCCCGCGCTGGAGCGGCACGCCGACATCGGGCGTTCCCTCGCCACCGCGGGGCCGGTCGCGGTGACCGAGAGCTGGGATCGCGTGCGCACCGACTCCGCGCACCACACCGTGCTATGGCTCTCCGAGTGGCCGCGCTCGCAGGTGTTCCCCGGATTCCTCGCCCCGTTGCTGCTCACCTCCGGCGTGCAGCGGTCGTTCTCGCTCATCTGCACGCCAGTTCGCGCCGACATCGCGGCCCGCGACCTGCGGAAGAAGAAGGTCGGCCTGCTCTCCGACGCAACCCAACGCGCGAAGATCGGGCAGGTCGAGGACGCCTCACGCACGGCTGAGTACCAGGACGTGCTCCAGCAGGAGTCCGACCTCACCGCAGGGCACGGCATGCTCCGCTACACCGGCCTCATCTCCGTCTCCGCGCCCACGGTCGATGAGTTGGATGCCGCCGTCGCCGCCATCGAGCAAGCCGCGGTCCAAGCGTCCTGCGAAACGCGCAGACTCGTCGGCCAGCAAGCCACCGCATTCGCCGTCGCCGCGCTCCCGCTCTGTCGGGACGTGTGACGACGCGCACGCTGCGTCCCCTCTCGCCGATCAGGTCGTAGTCACTCGGCCGCACGCACGAGCAAAGTCGCGGATGGGTCGACGCCCTCTGCCCAGGCTAGAGTCGGCAGGTCGGCACCATCGAGACCCGCCAGTTGCAGAGCCGCCTGCCCAGACAGATGGGCCGAGTTAATCGACTGTCCGTTCGCCACCGCGGCGTAGAACTGCGCCGCGTAGCTGATCGCGTCACCGTCTTCAATCTCGTCTGCCATGCCGATTGCGAACGGAACAATGTCGGCAACGAGGGCGTCAAGCTGACCAGCAGACCGGCAGGAGTTCAGAAGAACGAGCAAGGGCGGATCGTCCGTTGCATTGATCGCGGCAGCGAAGGCGCGCGCGCTCACGATCACACCCTCGTGGGGCGTATCGGTTTCGTCTTCGAAGACGATCAAGTCCTCATTGCTGTGGCCGGAGAAGTGAACGACGTGCGGACGGAACTTCGTGATGCCATCCAGCAGATCGGCCGTCGTTGCAGCAGGACGGACATCCAGCTCAACCAAGTCACGATGAAGCGCCGACTCGACCGCTGCACGAATCCGCTTCTGCTCACGCCCCACGCGCAGATCGCCTTCCGACGATGCGCCGAGCATCAGCACGCGGAGCTTCTCAGGCTTCGGGGCAGGAAGCTCACGAATGACTTGCGAGACGGCGGACTCCGTGGCGCTCAGCCGCCGCTCGAGAACGGCGCGCTGGGCCGCGGCTTGCCGATCCGCACGCTGTTGGTCCAGCTTGCGTCTACGTTCAGCGGCGTTGCTCTCGGATGCTTCTGCCCGTGCGAGCTTGTCGGCAAGCGCCATCTCCTCCTTGGCATAGCCGGCCGCGCGCGCCTGCCATCGACTCGCCTCCTTACCTGCCGCGGCAGCCTCCGATTCCTTCCTTTCGGCTTCGCGCAGCTTGGACTGGATGGTGCTGGAGCTCTTCGACTTGCTGGCCGCAGCACGAGCTGCCGCTGACTCAGCTCGCTTTTTCGATTCCTTCCCGCGGTACTCTCCAGCCTTCTTTTCCGCGTCGATGCGCTGCTTCCGGTTGCGCTCAAGTTGGCCGCGGTATGTGCTTGCGCTCATGCTCTTCCTCACAACAGGTCGTCGGATCGACCGTAGCCTCGACCTCTGACGTCGGGGATAACGTGCGCACCTTCCTGGCAGATCGAGACGCCAGGGAGACGAAATGCCGACGTTCAGCAACCCTGTAGAGGACGCCGCAGACGCCCGCGAGGCGGTGCGGGCGCTCGCGCACGCGAGCCGTGCGTTCGCTGATCCCGCGGACACATATCAGGTGGTCGGCGAGTTGCTAGGGACGCTGCGATCCCTGGAGCAAGTGTTGGAGCAGGTCGCGGCGGCGCATGTCCTGCACCAGGACAAGGCGTTCCTCGACAACGGCGACCGCGAGGCCGGGGTTGACGAGGCTTGGGCCGCCGCCAACGCACTGCGCAGGGCCGCAGAACTCGTCCAGTCGGCCGAGACCGCCGTCGATCAGGCGTCGCAGCATTCGAGCTACATCGCGTGGCACCCGGCACCTGTCGCCAGTCGACCTGAGTTGGACCCGTTCTCCCGCGACCCGTTCGAGGCACTCCCGGTCAGCTCCCGGCGAGGATTATCGCTATGAGCCCCGGCGACCGCGAGCGCCTGCACACCGCGGTCCTGCTCGACCCGGCAGGCGAGCGCCGCGCCGCGCGGAAGGCGCGACGGCGAGCGGCGAGCAAGATCGAGACCGCCGACCGCAAGGCTCAGCAGGAGCGGGCGCGGGCGACATGGGAGGCCGAACGCGAGGCAAGGCGGGCGACGACCTACCTGCCACCGTCCGGCGAGACGCGGCCCGCAGCACTCCGCACGCCCGGCTGTTTTCGGCTGCCGCGCCACCAGGACACAAGCGCGACGCTGGCAGGGGCGTATCCGTTCCTCGCCGAGGGCGGGCTCGGCTCCGCTGGCGTGTTCGTCGGCCAGGATCTCTACAGCGGGGCTTCGTTCGTCTACGACCCGTGGGTGCTCTACGCGCAGGGCATCATCACCGCACCGAACATCGTGCTCGCGGGGATCGTCGGCTCCGGCAAGTCCTCGCTCGCCAAGAGTCTCTATACACGGTCAATCCCATTCGGTCGGAGGGTGTACGTCCCCGGCGATCCGAAAGGCGAGCACACGGCCGTCGCTGAGGCGGTCGGCGGTCGGGCGATCATGCTGGGGCACGGGATGTCTACGCGGCTGAATCCCCTCGATGAAGGGCACCGGCCTTCGGGCCTCAGCGATGCCGAGTGGCAGAGCCAGGTCACCTCACGGCGACGCGACCTGATCGGCGCGCTCGCCGAGACCGTCCTCGACCGCGGCCTCACCCCGCTGGAGCACACCGCCGTCGACATCGCGCTCGCCGATGCGGTGCGCTCGGCCGATGTGCCGATCCTTCCGATGGTGGTCGACCGCATCCTCGCTCCGAACGCCGAGAACGACGATGGCAGGCTCGCCGAGGACGGCCGACTCGTCGGACACGCGCTTCGGAGACTCGTGGCCGGTGACTTGGCGGGACTGTTCGACGGCCCGAGCACCGTGCGCTTCGACCCGTCGCTGCCGATGGTGTCGCTAGACCTGTCGCGGGTTGCGGAGAACTCGACGCTCATCTCCGTGCTCATGACGTGTTCGTCGGCGTGGATGGAGTCGGCGCTGCTCGACCCGGCGGGCGGCCCGCGCTGGGTCGTGTACGACGAGGCGTGGCGGCTCATGTCGCATCCGGCGCTGCTGCGCCGGATGGATGCACAGTGGCGGCTCGCGCGGCACTACGGCATCGCCAACCTGCTCATGTTCCACAAGCTCAGCGACCTCGACAACGTAGGCGACCAGGGCTCGGCGATGCGCGCACTCGCCTCGTCCCTGCTCGCCAACGCCGAGACACGGGTGATCTACAGGCAGGAGAGCGATCAGCTCGGAGCGACTGCGCAGGCCCTCGGACTCACCGGAACTGAGCAGGGATTGCTGCCCGGCCTCGGCACCGGGCAGGGGCTCTGGAGGATCAAGAACCGCTCGTTCGTCGTCCAGCACCAGCTCCACCCTGCCGAACTTGCGATGTACGAGACAGGTCAGAAGGCCAGAGGAGCGTGAAATGTCCATCACCCTTTCGCGGCGACGCCGCGCTCGCTCAGAGAGCGCCGAGCAGGAGGACTCAGCCAACGTGCCGCCCGTGCTGCCGGTCGTGACGATGACCGTGCAGGCGGACGCGACGCTGCGCGTCGTGGTCGACGGGAAGCTGTTCGGTCCGCCGACGTTCGCTCCGCCGTGGCAGCGGCACTCGTTCGCGCAGATCATCAGCGAAGTGATCGAGCAGCGCCGCTCCCCAGTCCGCGTCGTGGTGCACGAACTCGATGGCACCGTCTACACGGATATCGTGACCGCTCCACTGCACCCCGTGTCCCTCGACCAGTCCCCGCCCGCAGGACCGCGGGCCTCGGTCGAGGATGGCGACTCCGCGCGGGATGCGACGGAGCCTTCGCACCCGCGCGCACTCCAGAATGGCGAGGGCTTCGTACCAGGCGAGGATGTGGCCGTAGCGGTCATCGTCCGGCACGCCGCGGCAAGCGGCGACGGAGCGGCAAGGGCTCAGATCGAGCCGGGTCTGCTCGATCTGAGCCCCACGCACGAGGTCATCCTGCTCGGCCGCGTCTCGGGCACCTGCGTCATCGGACACCCGGCATGACCAGTTCGTCACCGCGAGCCAGGGCGTTCGGCGACGAGCTGACGAACCTCGCCCTCGGCGCGCTCATCGGTGCGATGCTGCTGGCCGGTGCGCTGCGCTTGGCCGGGAGCATCGCTGCGTTCGTCACAGTTGCGCCCCAGCCTGCGGCAGGTCTCGAAGCGGGAGTCGGCGTGGTCTTCCACCCCGATGACCCCGGCTCGGCACTCGGCTCCGCGTCACTCAGCCCGGTCGCCTACTGGATCACCGTCGCACTCCTGCTCACTGCCGTCGGAACGGCGACGTGGTTCATCTGGCGATGGGTGCGCGAGCTGGGCAAGCGGACCAAGGCCGACCCGAACCGGATCGAGGGAATCGCCGAGGGGCGCGATGTGCAGCGGGCCGCATCCGAACGCGACCTCCTGCGTCGAGCGAAGACCCTGCGCCCCTCGCTCACCGACCCGAAACCCGAGCAGGTCGGCTACCTCCTCGGCACTTCGCGCGGCAAGCGCGTGTGGACATCCGTGGAGGACTCGATCCTGCTGATCGGCCCGCCGAGATCCGGCAAGGGCGCGAACATCGTCATCAACACCATCCTCGACGCGCCCGGTGCGGTCATCACGACCTCGACCCGGCCAGACAACCTCACGGCGACGCTCCGCGCCCGCCAGTCGCACGGCGGCCCAGTCTCCGTGTTCGATCCCCAGCACCTCGCCGAGGGCGTGCCCGCGGGTCTGCGGTGGTCACCGATCCGCGGGTGCGAGGTGCCCCTGACCGCGATGATCCGCGGCACAGGTCTCGCCGCGGGAACCGGGCTCTCCGGCCCCTCTGTCGAGAACGGCGGATTCTGGGAAGGCAAGACGCGCACGGCGCTACAGGCGCTTCTGCACGCCGCGGCGCTCGATCACCGGCAACCCGCCGAGCTATTCCGCTGGACGCTCGACCCTGCGGCTGCGGCGGATGCCGTCTCCATTCTCGCGTCGCACCCCCACGCCGCGACCGGATGGGCCGAGTCGCTCGACGGGATGCTGCAATCCGACCCTCGCACCCGCGACTCCATTTGGCAGGGCGTCTCGCTCTCCCTCGCCTCGCTCGCCGACCCACGGGTGCTGGAGGCGGTCAGCCCCAGCGAGGACGAGCAGTTCGACCCCGAGGCGTTCCTGCGCGGGTCCGGCACGCTTTACCTGCTTGCGACAGGAGCCGGAGCCGGAGCGTCCTCGTCGCTCGTCGCGGCGTTCATCGAAGACCTCGTGGAGACGGCCCGGCGTATCGCCGCGCGCTCGCCGGGCGCGCGGCTCGACCCGCCCGTTCTGCTCGCGCTCGATGAGATCGGGAACCTCGCCCCGCTGCCTTCGCTTCCGGTCCTCATGGCCGAGGGCGGCGGAACGGGGCTCACGGTCATGCCCGTGTTCCAGTCACTCGCCCAGGCGCGAGGTCGCTGGGGCGACGACGCCGCGACCGCGATGTGGGACGCGAGCATCACCAAGATCGTGCTCGGCGGCGGGACGGACACACGGCACCTCCAGGACATCTCCACACTGATCGGCGAACGCGACGAGACGACTGACTCCGTGACCATCGGGGAGCGCGGCTTGCGCTCGAACCAACGCTCGATCCGCCGCGTCCCGATCATGAAGGTCGAAGACATCCGCACCCTGCCCCAGGGCACCTCGCTCGTGTTGCTGCGCTCCGCGCCGCCGATCATCACGACCATGCGTTACTGGCTCCATCGGCCGGAAGCCGAGACGCTGCTCGCCCAGCGCGCCGAGGTCGAGGCGATCATGCGGCCGGGCACCGCAGGGATAGGTGAGGCAACAGTCACCGACGACTGACTGTGAGGAGGCTAGATCGGCCAGTCTTTGTGCAGCTGCGAGCCGATACCAAGCGAACTCAGGTCCGCGGTAACGGCAAGCCACAAGTCATTGAAGATCTGGTCGGCGTCGCCCGTCCAGTCGTTTGGAATCGGGGTCGGCGAATCGACGGTATACGAGACGACGTATCCCGGAGCCGAGTAGTCGTCCCAAGTCAGCGAGACGTTGAGCCTCGCGTTCTCCAGTTTCACGTCGTCATCACCGTCGCCGAATCTGTCGGCGACGTACTCATAGTCGTATGAGAACTGGTAGGAGTCATCCTGCTTCATCGAACGCAGGTACTCGTCTTCATCCTCGAACTCTTCGCCGGTCGAGTTGTTCACGAACGACACTGGACGACCTACCTCTCGCGTTTGTAGGGACCGCTCAGAAATGTCCATCTTCGCAGCGGCAGGACGCGGAAGTGACAGGCGGAATGTCCTCGAAAGCCGCCGCGAGCATGCTTCTAGATGTCTTTCGGAGTCGATCTGTGCTCGTCGGGCTGATGACTCGACCTTCTGCCCTTCGACTGCGAGACGTAGAGGAGTATGCCGAGGGCGACGCCGACACCGAGGATGACGTCGGCAAGGTTGCCGATGAACAGGTTGCCGTAGGCGAGGAAGTCGGTGACGTGGCCGCGACCGAATCCGGGTGGGGCGAGCAGGCGGTCCAGGAGGTTGCCGACCGCGCCGCCCCATAGCAGGCCAATCGCGACCGCCCACCCGGCGGTGCGGGCGCGCGTGGCGGCGATGAGCAGAGCCACGGATGCCGCGGCCGCGATGATGGTGAGCAGCCAGGTTGAGCCGGATCCGAGGGACATGACGGTGCCGGGGTTGAACGCGAGCTGCAAGCCGAGCCAGTCTCCGAGGAGTGGGATGCGGGCTTGTTCGCTGAGCCGTGAAAGGGCGAGTGCTTTGGTTCCCTGGTCGATCAGCACCGCCCCGGCAGCGACGGCGCACGCGATCAGGAATAGACGTGGTCGGACGCGCGAGCCAATAGGGCCGGCGGAATTCATTTTCACGGCATCCGCCCTTCCCTGCGCGAGGCCATGAACGAGACCGGTCATGCCTTCGTGCGCCGCGCCGCGCGGAGCCCGTTGAGGATCACAATGACCTCCGCGACTTCGTGCACCAGCACCACGGCGGCGAGGCCCAGAATGCCGGTGATCGCCAGCGGCAGCAGGATTGCGATGATCGCGATGGACAGCACAACGTTCTGGTTGATGATGCTGCGGCCGCGACGGGCGTGAGCGAGAGCCTGCGGGATGAGACGCAGGTCGTGGCCGGTGAACGCGACGTCGGCGGACTCGATCGCAGCATCCGCGCCCTTGGCCCCCATCGCGATCCCCAGGTCCGCGGCCGCGAGAGCGGGGGCGTCGTTGATGCCGTCCCCGATCATCGCGGTGGGCTGCGACTTCGACATTTCCGCGACAGCGGCGGCCTTGTCCTCGGGACGCAGTTCGGCGCGCACGTCGCTGATGCCGGCCTGTACGGCGAGGGCCGCGGCGGTGCGGGCATTGTCGCCGGTGAGCATCGTCACCCCGATCCCGCGCCGGTTCAGCGTGGCGATGACCTCAGGAACCTCAGGACGCAGCTCGTCCCGCACCCCGATCGCGCCGACTGGCTGGTCGTTGCGGTGGATGATGACAACGGTCATCCCCTCGGACTCCATCGCCTGCACTTCGTCGGCCAGCGTGCCAGCGTCTAGCCAACGTGGACTCCCTACGGCGAGACGAGCTCCGTCGAGGGTGCCGACAATGCCGTGGCCGGCGGTCTCGCGGACGTCTGTAGCGGCCGGAGCGCCGGGAACCGCGTTGGTGATCGCTGCGGCGAGGGGATGCGTGCTGTGGCCTTCCAGGCTCGCTGCCCATGCCAGCACACCATCCTGGGTCGCGCCGGTGGTGACGACATGGGTAACAGTGGGCTTGTTGCGGGTCAGAGTGCCGGTCTTGTCGACGGCGAGGTGGCGGATGCCACCGAATCGCTCGAACGCGGCACCGGACTTCACAACCACACCGAACTTTGACGCGGCGCCGATGGCAGATACGACGGTGACCGGGACAGCGATCGCCAGAGCACACGGCGACGCTGCGACCAGCACGACCAGAGCACGGGTGATCCACACCCCGGGGTCGCCGCTCAGCAGCGACCCGAGCACGCCGACCAGCACGGCGAGGATCATCACGCCGGGAACGAGGGGGCGGGCGATGCGGTCGGCCAGGCGGGCGCGGTCGCCCTTCTCGGCCTGCGCCTGCTCGACCAGTTCCACAATCGTGGTGAGCGAGTTGTCGGTGCCAGCGGCGGTGGCCTCGACCTCGAGGACGCCGGTGGTGTTGATCGACCCGGCCGACACGTCAATGCCGGGCTCGACCTCGACCGGGATCGACTCGCCTGTGATCGCGGACGTGTCCAGGCTGCTCCGCCCGGCACGCACGATGCCGTCTGTCGCGATCCGTTCGCCCGGCCGGACAACGAGCACATCGCCGACACGCAGCTCCTTCGCCTCCACCTCCGTGGTGGCGTCGCCGCCCTTGACGAGTGCGGTGTCGGGCACGAGCTTCAACAGTGCCCGCAGCCCTGCGCGGGCGCGGTCCATGGCCTTGTCTTCCAGCGCCTCCGCGATGGAGTACAAGAACGCGAGTGCGGCGGCCTCCTCGACGTAGCCGAGGATCACCGCCCCGGTGGCGCTGATCGTCATGAGCAGGCCGATACCGAGCTTGCCCTTGGTGAACAGTTTGCGCAGCGCGCCCGGCACGAACGTGTACGCGCCCAGCAGCAGACCGATCCAGAACAACACCAGACCCGCGGTCTCCGCGCCGGTCCACTCGCACACCAGACCGGCGGCGAACGCGACGCCGGAGGCGATCGGGATCAGAACGCTCGGGCTCCGATACCACGGCCGGTGATCGTCATCATCGTCGTCGAGGTCGACGTGTTCGGCTTGCGAGCCCGTGACCGCGCTCACGCCCGAACCTCCCCCGCCACGCAGCCCTCGACCCCGCAGTCCGGGTCCATGCATGGCACGCTCTCGTCGACCGTGAGCGTCACATCAACCAGCGCCGTCAGCGCGCGCGCGAGGTGCGGGTCTGCGACCTCGTACCGGGTCTGCCGGCCCTCGGGCTCAGCCACCACGATCCCGCACCCGCGCAGACACGTCAGATGGTTCGACACGTTCGAGCGGGACAGCCCCAAATCACGAGACAGCACCGCCGGATAACTCGGGCCGGTCAAGAGGGTCAGGAGGATCCGAGAGCGGGTCGGGTCGGCCATTGCTCGGCCGAGCCGGTTCATCACATCGAGTCGATCGGCAATAGTCAGCACATGCTGACTATACATCAGTGGCTGTACTCGGTCTCGCGCTTGCACCTTCGCTCTTCGACCCGCGATCCTCCCGGAAGATGTCCCGGATAGACATCTCGTGGACATTTCCTCCACGAAATGGACATTTCCGAAGAGTCCCTACAGCGTTCTCTGCCCAGGCGACGCTCGCCTCTCAGCCATGTCATCACAGTAGCCCGGGGCGCGGACGGTCGAGCTTGCGCACCTATCGGGTAGCAGTCCTCTCTCGGCAGGAGAAGTTAGGAGCATCCCGATGCGAACCAAAGAGTCCCTGTGGGGCTTCTTCGCCAGCGACCCGCAACTGTCCTTCAACGAGAAAGGAGAGGCGCGACTGTTCGCCTGGATCGGTCAGGAGCAGTTCGAGCGCAACCCGGACGGCTCGTTCACCCAGGGCGAGACGAAGTTCTACCCGTTCAAGATGTTCCGGAAGACCGCGGAGCACGCCTACGAGAAGTTCGCGCGCGGCGACACCTTCGTCGCCAGCGGGCACGTCCAGAAGTTCAGCTACGAGAAGAACGGCGAGACGATCAGCGGCGAGGAGTTCATCGCCACGCACATCGGCCCCGATGCCGCCCGCACGAGCTACGCCGTCGATCGCGGCCGCTCGCGCACGCAGCACGTCGAGAGCGCAGCCATCGAAGCGCCAGACCCGACCATCCCCCAGCAACCGTCACCCCGTCCGATGACGCTGTGAGGCCGCGTCATGACCACCGACGAGACGCTGTTCCCGCCCGATGACCCCGACTTCGATGTGCCTCCGCTCGAGGAACCGGAGCCCGAGCCGGTGACACCTTCGCCGAGGCCGGCCAAGGAGCCGGACGCCGAGGCGAAGGACACGCCGGAGCCGCCGCGCCCCGTCAACTGGAACATCCTGACCGCGGCCGAGGCGCAGGTGGAGTGGCTGGAGCTGAACGCCTTCGTGAACTGGCTGCGTCACGAGTTCGGCCTGAGCGTGAACGTCGTGCCGCCGTTCTGGCATCGGCACCCGGAGCTGGTGTGGCCGCTGTCGGCGCTGCGGCAGCACTACCTCAACGCCTACGACAAGAAGCAGCACGGCTCGGCACCGTTCGGCTGGTGGCGCGACTTCTGGGCGTTCGTGCCGCAGCTTCGGGACGCGGTGACCGCGTGCGGCACGAAGCTCAACACCGACCGTCCGACGCGGCAGGCGGTGTGGCCGGGCGAGGACGAGCATCCCATGCTGGTGGAGACGGTGATCCCCGACCGGGATGCCGACTTCACGCAGTTCGTCAAGGACGACGTGGCTCGCAGGCAGGCCATCGAGGACGAGTTCTACGCCCATCTCGCGGCGGAGCAGTAGGGCGCGGGCGGTGACGGCGAATGGCGCGGCAGCGATCCCGGAAGCCCTGGCCGGGGCAACTGGAGTTCGACCTGTGGGGGCTCGACGAGCCCGCCGCCGACACCGCGCTCGCCACCGCTCGCGAAACCGGGGCAGGCGATGAACAAGTACGGGCAGATGGCGCTGGAGCACTGGCAGGCGACAGCTCCGAGCCGAGTGGCGGAGCTGAGCGATCCGGCGACGTTCTTCGAGACGCTGGGCCTGGAGATGCAGGCGCAGGTGACGAACCTCGCGTCGATGCTGGCGGGCAGCGACCGGCAGGGGGAGACTTTCTTGCAGAAGGTCGCCCGGCTGACAGCGGCCCGGAGACAGGCGGAGGAGGTCGTGATGTCGCAACTGGCGTGGGTCACCGACCCGAGCCTGCCGCTGGATCAGGCACGGGAGGAATGGGAGCAGACCCGTCCCTCCGACGAGAACCTGGTCCTCTGGGCCCAGCGGATGCAGGACTGCCCGGATTCGATGCCCTCCTCCGTGGAGTTGGAGGAGATGGCGAAGACGTGGGCGCTGCCGGTCGAGTTCCTGCTGGAGCTCGTGGCGACGGAGCCCCCACGGGAGTACATGCGGGCGAACCGGGCGACGCTCGCCGAGGCGGCGACGATCCGCTTCTTCCGCAAGCTGCGGTAGCGCCTCGGTTCCTTCCCGCCTCGCAGGACGACCTTGGCCCCTCGGGCGCGAAGGCACGCTATCGGGCGAACGTGGAGGCGATCCACCTCATCCACGATCTGAACTCGACGGGTCGCCCCGCGTCTCCAGAGGGTCAGCGCGTGCTCGCCCGCTGGTCGAGCTGGGGCGCGATCCCCGAGGTCTTCGATGATCTGAAGCCCGAATGGGATGCCGAGCGCGCTGAGCTGCGCGAGCTGCTGAGCGACGACGAGTGGGATGCCGCCGCGCGCACGACGATCAACGCGCACTACACCGACCCGATGATCGCCCGGCAGGTGTGGCGGCTGCTGGACGGGCTGGGGTTCCGCGGCGGCGCGGTGCTGGAGCCCGGTTCCGGCGCGGGTACGTTCATCGGCCTCGCGCCGGCGTCGGCGCAGATGACCGGGGTGGAACTCGATCCACTGACGGCGGCGATCTGCGCCGAGTTGTACCCGCACGCGACCGTCCGCGCCGAGTCCTTCGCCGACACCCGACTGCCTGAAGGACACTTCGACGCAGCCATCGGCAACGTGCCGTTCAGCAGCGTCACTCTGCACGACCCGCTGCACAACGCGACCCGGCAGTCGATGCACAACCACTTCATCATCAAGTCGCTGCGCCTGACCCGGCCCGGCGGAATCGTCGCGGTGCTGACCTCGCACTTCACGATGGACGCGCAGAACCCCGGCGCGCGGCGGGAGATGAACGAGCTGGCCGACCTCGTGGGCGCGATCCGCCTGCCCACCGGGGCGCACCGCCGCGCCGCAGGGACGGAGGTGGTGACCGACCTGCTCGTGTTCCGGCGGCGACCGGAGGGCGAGCAGATGCGCGACGACGCCTGGGAGACGGTCGCGCAGGTGCCCATCGACGGCGTGCCGATGCGGATCAACCGCTACTTCGACGAGCACCCGGAGCAGATGCTCGGGGAGGTCGGCGTCGGCCACGGGATGTACGACGCGGCCACGCTCACCATCACGACCGATCTGGCTGACTTGGAGGCGGAACTCGCGGTCGCCTTCGACCAGATCGTGTTCTCCGCGCGCCGGGCCGGGCTGACGATGACCGAGCGCACCGCCGAGCAGCAGGCGCGCCGGGCAGCGTTCACCCCGTCGGCGCCGGAGCTATGGGACGGCAGCATCGTGGCGAGCGAGACCGGCGGCTTCCGCACCGTTGTCTCCGGCTCGCTGGAGCCGCTTGCGGTGCCGAAGTCCGCCGAGCGCGAGCTACGCGCACTGCTGCGTCTGCGCGACGGGGCATCCCGCCTGCTGACCGCGGAAGCGGCGAGCGTGGACGACACGCCTGACATCGTGCTCACCCGCACGACGCTGCGCCGCGACTACCTGAAGTACGTCGGCACCTACGGGGCGCTGAACCGCTACACGCTGCGCCCCACCGGGCACACGAACGAGGACGGCGAGGAGACCTTCGCGCGCATCGTGCCGACACCGATCCGGCTGCTGCGCTCCGACCCGTTCGGTCCCCTGGTGCTCGCGCTGGAGCAGTTCGACGACGAGGATCAGTCCGCGTCGCCTGCCGCGATCATGAGCCACCGTGTGGTGGTGCCGCGCGCCGAGGTGCAGGGTGTCGACAGCCCGGCCGACGCCATAGCGGTCAGCCTCGACCGCACCGGCCGCATCGACATCACCCTCGTCGCCGATCTGCTCGGCATGAACGACCGCGAGGCGCGCGCGGCGCTGGGAACGCTCGTGTTCGCCGATCCGGTCACGAACCAGCTCACCCACGCGCCGGAGTATCTGTCGGGCGACGTGCGGGTCAAGCTCGAAGCGGCACGGCTCCGCGCCGAGGACGACCCGGAGTTCCAGGTCAACGTCGATGCGCTCGCTGAGGTGTTGCCCGCGCCGCTGGGCATCCAGGACATCCACGCGAAGCTCGGCGCCGTCTGGATCAGCGCCGACGTGCACGAGCAGTTCCTGCGTAGCACTCTGCGCGCGCCCGACGTTCGCGTGGAGAACCCGCTGCCAGGCATGTGGGAGATTCGCGGCGGTCGGCAGGGGCTGCCCTCCACCTCGGAATGGGGCACGCCCCGCCGCCCCGCGCCGGACATCGCACAGGCCGTCATGGAGCAGCGGACGATGCTCGTTTACGACGAGGAGAAGGACATCGACGGCAAGGTGCGTCGCGTGCTCAACCCCGTCGAGACCGCCGCAGCGCAGGAGAAGGCCGACGGCCTCCAAGAGCGGTTCAGCGAGTGGGTGTGGGAAGACCCGGCACGCGCGCAGGCGCTCGTGGACGAGTACAACCGGCGCTTCAACTCCATCGTGCTCCGTGACTACACGGATGCCGGGGCATATCTGTCGTTGCCCGGCCTGGCGTCGAACTTCGAGCCGCGCACGCACCAGCGAGCCGCTGTCGCGCGCATGGTGTCCGAGCCCGCCGCGGGCCTGTTCCACGAGGTCGGCGCGGGCAAGACCGCGGAAATGATTATGGGCGCGATGGAGATGCGCCGGATGGGGCTCATCGGCAAGCCCGTCGTGGTCGTGCCGAATCACATGCTGGAGCAGTTCGGGCGCGAGTGGCTCCAGATCTACCCGCGCGCCCGCGTGCTCGCGGCGTCGAGCCTCGACCTCACGGCAGACAAGCGGCGGCTGTTCGTCGCCCGCGCTGCCGCGAACGAGTGGGACGCGATCATCCTCACGCAGGGGGCGTTCGCCAAGATCCCGCTGCGCGCCGAGACGCAGCAGGAGTACATCCGCGGGCAGGTAGACGACGTGCGGCGAGTGCTGGGCGAGGCGACCGGCGAGCAGCGGATGAGCGTCAAGCGCATCCAGCGGAAGCTCCTGGCGATGGAGAACAAGCTCAAGGATCGGCTCGACTCCGACCGCGACCGCGGCGTCTGCTTCGAGGACACCGGCATTGATTACGTCATCGTCGACGAGATGCATATGTACAAGAATCTCGCCACCGAGTCGAACATCAGGGACGCGGCCATCGAGGGCTCGGATCGCGCGAGCGACCTGCACATGAAGCTCGAATACCTCCGCTCCGCGGGGCGCGAGCGGGTCGTGACCGCCGCGACCGCGACGCCCATCTCGAACTCGATCACCGAAACCTATGTCATGCAGCGATACCTGCGGCCCGACGTGCTGGAGTCGGCGGGTGTCGGCGCGTTCGATGCGTGGGCGGCAACGTTCGGCGAGCTGGTCACGCAGATGGAGATCTCGCCGACCGGCAGTACCTTCCGAATGAAGACCCGCTTCGCCCGGTTCCAGAACGGGCAGGAGCTGCTCCGGATGTGGTCGGTGTTTGCCGACGTGAAGACCGCTGAAGACCTCGACCTGCCCGTGCCCGCGCTCGTGCAGCGCGACGACGGCAGCCGCGCGCCCTCCACCGTGCCGGTGCAGCCGACCGTCGAGCTGGAACAGTACGTCGCATCCCTCGCCGAGCGCGCCGAGAAGGTCGCCACCCGCCAGGTGCGGCCCGACGAAGACAACATGCTCCTGATCGCCACCGACGGACGCAAGGCCGCGCTCGACATCCGCATGGTCATCTCCCGCGACCCGTCCGGGCCGAGCAAGGTCGACGTCGCCGCCGACGCGATCCACCGCATCTGGGAGCGCACCCGCGACAACGAGTACCTCGACACGGTGACCGGGCAACCCTCCACGGTGCGCGGGTCGCTCCAGCTCGTGTTCTCCGATATCGGCACCCCGAACCAGGACAGGTGGAACGCCTACGACGAGCTGCGGCAGCAGCTCGTGCAGCGCGGCATCCCCGCCGAGCAGGTCAGATACATGCACGAGGCGAAGACCGACGTGGAGAAGGCCCGCCTGTTCGCCGCAGCCCGTGCCGGCCACGTCGCCGTGCTCCTCGGATCGACGGAGAAGATGGGTGTCGGCACGAACGTCCAGGCCCGCGCCATCGCGCTGCACCATCTGGACTGCCCGTGGCGGCCCTCCGACATCGCGCAGCGCGACGGTCGCATCATGCGGCAGGGCAACCAGAACGAGGAAGTGGCGATCGTCCGCTACGTCACCGAGCGTTCCTTCGACTCCTACATGTGGCAGACCGTCGAGCGGAAGGCCGCGTCGTTCGCGCAGCTCCTGCGCGGCAAGATCAACGCCCGAGAGATCGAGGAGATCGACACCTCCGCGTTGTCCGCAGCAGAGGCCAAGGCAATCGCCTCCGGCAATCCGCTCCTGCTGGAGCACTCCGTCATCCTCAACGAGGTGAACCGGCTCCGCCGCCTCCAGCGCGCGCACGAGCGCAACGAGGACATGCTCGTCCACACCGGAAACCGCGCCCGGTCAGCCGCCGAGCGCGCCGCCGCGGACATTCGCGGGCTGGAAGCCGCTGCCCCGCGGATGATCGACACGAGCGGCGACAGGTTCCGCATCACGCTCGGCGCGCGCGACTACGACTCCCGCTCCGAAGCCGCCCACGCCCTCGCCGCATGGATGAGCGACTCCGGCCTGAAGTGGCTGCCTCGGTACGGGCACAAGGACTTCGGGATCATCGGCCGCATCTCAGGCTTCGACATCCACGTCGAGGCCCGCTCCGGGCTCGCCGCTCTCGATGTGACCCTCTCCCTGCCCGAGGTGCCCCGCTCGGGATTCACGATGTCGAAGGAGTCGTTCCTGGAGGCCGGGCTCGGGCTCGTGCAGCGCATCGAGAACCGTGTCAGCGGCATCCCCTCCCTCCTCGACCAGGCCCGCGAAGACCTGGAAGAAGCCGAGCAGACCGTCACCGATACCCAGCAGCGCCTCGGCCAGCCCTTCCGCCACGCACAGACCCTCGCCGACGCCGAGGAAGACCTCGCCCGCGTCGAGTCCCAGCTCGCCGCGATGCAGGACGAACCGGCACCCGAGCCCGCCGCGCCAGAGTCCGAGCGCGTCGAGCTGACCATCGAAGCAGTGCGCGCCTACGAACCGAACCTCGGGTCGCGGGAGGGTGCGGGTCGTGAGCCCGCGACCCCGTTCGTCCCCGTGACGCCTCCGGCCGCGCCGCCGGGCAACGCCCAGCGGCTGTAGCTCAGCGGCACTCCGGGCCGAGCCCGTCGACGATCGTGGCCGGGTCGGCGATGATCTGCTCGCAGCGCAGGCAGCGCGCGCCGCGAAAGATCACCTCCGGTTCGCCGTGGATGCCGTGTTCGGGTTCGACCTCGTAGAGGTCCGCGTGTGCGGCGAACAGGCGCGGGTGGTTCTTGGCGATGGCGGCGTGGAATTGCGCGGGCGTGGTCGGCGGGTTGAGCTGACGCTCGACGAACAGGTCGATCACCGTCGAATAGGCATCGCGGGTGAGCCGCGCGGCGAGGAACAGATCGGGGTTCGCCGCCGAGATGCCGACGCTAGCAAGATCGTCCAGCCCGTAGTCGTCCACATCCTCGGTGACCAGGAAGCGTGCGCCCGCGGCCGCAGCATCGGCAAGGATCTGCCGATCCGCGCCCTTCGTGCCTCCGAAATGTTCCGCACCCGTGCCGGTCGGCCCGAGCAAGACGTCGAATCGCTCCCGGACACTCGACGGCGGCAACGCCCTCGGGCGCATGTGCACCTGGGCCTCCCGCTCGGCAGCCCGGCTCCAGAAGGCGCGGAAGCCGCTCGGCACCCCGCCGACGACCAGCAGAGTCCGAGTGACGGGCTTAGCGATGATGTTCGCGTCCAGGAGAACGCGCGTCAGCTCACTGATCGCCGAAGAGGTCGTCGCGGAGTTCATCGCGCGTCAGCTCCACGAGGTCGCCCATCATCTTGCGCCAGTACCGCGCGAACTCCTCGTAGGGGATGCGATTGCGATTGCCGACCTTGACCGCGCGAATCTCCCCCGCCTTGATCTTCCGCGAGATGGTGGGACGAGACACGCCCATCGCGTCGGCGACCTGCTCGGGGGTCATCATGCGGCGCTTCGCCGTCAGCGTCACCGTCTCCCCATCGGCTGCCGCCTGCTGCACATATGCGGCGACCTGCTCCAGCCAAGCCGGGCGCGCCCCGGCGCTGGAGCGCACATCCTCCGGGTTGATCGTCAAGCTCGTCATGGTCATGACCCCATCCTACCTCCATCTGCACACTCTGGACAATACAAGTGTTCATACGGCATCCCCTTCTTGAGCCTTACAGTTCATGCGTCGATGCCCGCGAACGCCTCGTCGAGCGCGTCAGCCGCGACCTCGACGATGAGGTCGGGACGCTTCGCGTAGTGCCCTTCCGTGATGTCGGTACTGCTGTGCCCGAGCAGGTCGCGTGCGACCTCGACGCCAGCCGTGTCCGATACCGCGGCCGCGACCGCCTTGCGGAGACTGCGGAAGGTGAGATGCTCGGCGTCGACCCCGATAGCCAGCAGTTCCGGCTCGAACTCGCGGCGGAACATCCGGAGCAACTCGCCGACGGCGCTGGGGTCGCGCGGACGGCCGCGCTCGGTCGTGAACAGCACGTCGTCTGGATTCCGTTCGGGGTCGGGAACGTGGCTCGCCACGAGTTCGCTCAGTACCTTCGCTGCGAACTTCGGCACGCGAACCCAACGCTTCTGCCGCTCCGCTTTGGGCGAGTCCTGGCGAAACAGGCCGCGGGACTTGGTGCGAACCATCGTCCCGCCGACCCAGACGAGCGCCTCCATCGTGAGGCTTCCATCCGGTTGTTCCACCGCCTCGAACCGCACGTCCTGGAACCGGATCGCAATCGGTTCTGCCGTCCTCTCGGAGGTGCCGAGCGTGATGAGGATGTAGTCGGCGAGCAGCTTGTAGTTGGGCCGTCGGCCCACCGGATACCGCTTCCGGTGCCGCTCGGGCCACACCTCGCGGATGAGGTGGAGGATGTACTTGACCTGCACCGCGTCGAGTTCGAAGTACACCGTGTCCGGCTCGTCCGCTCGCCTGGTCGCACGGATCGGGTTCGCCATGACGACCGCTCCGTACCGTGTGTTCTGGATCGACCCGGCAGCCGAGAAGTGCCCCTGCTGGATCGCCCAGTCGAACATGAGCGACATCACGTTCCGAACCTTGTTCGCGGTCGTTACCGACTTCTCCCGTGCTACGTCCATGAGCAGCCCATCAGCACGGTCGGCGGTGATGTCGGCAATGGGGATGGCACCGGCGCGCGGGACGACATGCGCGCGAACAACCGATGCGTAGCCATCGACGGTCTGCTCGCGGCGCTGGCGCAGCACCCGCGGATCATCGTCGTGATACGCCGTCTTCAGCCACGCCTTCGCCAGCTCAGCGACAGTCATGACCTGTGCTCGTCGCGCCAGCACTCGACCGACAGCGACATCAGCAGCTTCCTGCAACGCCGTCAGCGCCTCAGCCTCGGTCGCTCCGCTGCCGCTGGGACGACGCTCCTGCCCCTGGCCGTCATAGACCCGCGCTCGCGCGATGACCAGTCCGCTCGGCTCGACCGTGTAGGTCACCTTGCCGAGTTCGCCGAGTGCGCGCTTCGGCCGCGCCATCAGTCGCCCGCCCTATCCGTCGGGGCCACGATCCGCCCAGCGATGAACGCCTCGACATCCTCATCGCGGTAGCGAACGTTGTGCGACGAGAGTGCGACGAACGGCAACCCGAGACCTCGGCTGCGCGCACGCTCTGTGCGCCAGTCAGCGAGCGTCCTGATCGGGATGCCCGTGTACTCCGCAAGCTCCTGCGGAGTCCAGAGGCGGGGGCGGTCGTCGCTCATACCAATGAGGTAGGCGGCACCACCCGCAGACCTCCAGCGAACCCCGTAGGACGGCCAAGAATCGAGTAAGCGGACGGGTTCTCGGACAGCCGCAGTAGCGACCAACTCCATGCTCAACATCGCACTTCCCTGTATTTGCAGGGGAGTATGATCCTGTGGAACACCCTCCGGTTCTCAGATCCTCAAGCCGAGCTGTACTTCGGAGTCTGAGCCGACCGCGGATCGCGAGAGAGCCCGTTCCCATCTGGGGGCGGGCTCTTTCGCTGTCCGGTGGCCCGTGCGAATACGGCACCCAGACCTCTACGTACTCATATGGGGGCGCTTCATACACATATACAGACTTTTAGCTGTCTTTTGACTCCGTAGTCGCTTATGCTCGATCCCGCAGCCGGGGGGGCTCGCAGGAAGAGGGCAGCATGTCGCAGGACTATGAAGTCGACACGGACGTGTTGCGGGCGATGGCGGCGAAGACGCGACGCATCGTCGCAGACGTCGGATCGACCGACCTCGCCCCGCCGACGAGTGCCGGCCACGAGTGGGTGGTCGCAGCCTCTGAGCGGTTCGCCGAAGCCTGGTCTGCGGGCCTCGCGTCCCGGGTGACGGACTCCGACGACTTCACCGAGCGTTTGGCGACGACGGCCCGGGTCTTCGACGAGGGGACGGATGCCGCGAAGGCCGAGGTCGACGCGATGATCTGGGAAGAGTGATGGAGCTCGGGCAGACCCGCTCCGCCGCCGCCCTCATTCCCGGCTCCCCCGGCGAGGTCAGGCAGGCAGCCGAGGCGTGGAAGGCGCACAGCGTGGCTGCGGCACGAGTGCACGACCAGCTCGCGGCGCTCGACGACGAGGGCACCTGGACGGGCGCGGCCTACGATGCGTACCTGGCGCGCTTCGATCGTCAGCTGCTGCACTGGTCGAACGCCGGCGACGGGCTCCGCGAGGGTGCTCACGCCCTGTTCACCTGGGCGGATGCTCTCGAGTGGGCGCAGGAGGAAGCCGCGCGCGCCATCACCCTGTGGGACGAGGCCGAGCAGCAGGCCGCCACGGCACTGGCCGCGCACCGCGCCCACGTCCGCGAGCTTCGGGTCGGGCAAGGCCTCCGGCACCCGGAGGTGGAGGTGCCGTTCGTCGACCCGTCCGGTCTGGCGCATGAACAGGCCAGAGAGGTGCTGTTCAACGCTCGGGCGACACTGGAGGTGTTCGCCCGAGACTGCACCGTCCGGTTGAACCAGGCTGCGGAGACAGCGCGCATGCCGCTCACCGAGGCTGAGGCCGCGACCGCCGCCCAGCATGCCGTCACCGAGGCGGTGTTCACCCTTGCTGTCGTGCAGCCGTTCCACGCCACGATGGACATGCTCGCTGTCGCCGCGCAGACGCTGTGGGAGCACCCGGACATCATCCTCGAACTCCTGGGCGGCGCTGCGACCTTCATCGGAGGCGCCACACTCGCTGTCGGTGGCGGAGGCCTGACGGTGACCGGAGTCGGTGCCATCGCTGGCGCGCCCGCCATCGCCGCCGCCGGCGTCGGCGTCGCCGGCGCCGGCGCCGGACTCGTCGGCGACGCGGCAGGGCGATGGTTCCGCGAAACCGACCGAACCCCAGACTCCCGCAAGGGTGTCGATCGCGGGGATGGACGAGACTACGAGGGCAAATACGCAAACGGTCAGGAGAACAAGCCGTGGGTCGACAAAGAGAAGATCGGACTCGACAAGTTCGCCGCTGAAGAGCAAGTGGAAGTGATCCGCACCAAAGCCAAGGTGGGCTACGACGGCGCGCCGCAGGACGGCCGATACTATGACGGCCTCGTCCGAAACCCTGACGGGACGTTCACAGCTATCGAGGTCAAGTCCGGTGGTGCTTATGACGCGTATTTCCGGCCGGGGAGCACACAGCGCCAGTTCGACGCGCAAGTGAACGATGGGGCCGTCGCGAGAGGGCAGCTCAATGGTGAGAGTATCGAGATTTCTAGGGTGATTGTGAGAAGGGAACCATGAGCAGCTACGGACCGTTCGCAGAGAGAACCCCACGCGGCCAGGAAGGGTGGATTGAAGAGGTCTTTCGTCCGGTCCCGCACACTCTTCGACTGAGGCTCGAAGCACTGGACGGCCTGGAGACATTCACCTACATCATCTGGCGGGGCAGCGACCCGACGAGCATCGTGGGGTTCGAGTCCAAGCCTGGTGGATCCTTCATGCAGGCGGCGGGTTCAGCCGATCAGATGACCGTGGAGGTCCGGTTGGCAGGGCCTGACGGTCAGACCCACCTGTACACGGTAGGGCGTCCCGAGCCTGCCGACGAGACGACGCTGATCCCCATCAGTCAGACCCGTGCGGTGCGCGTGTTCTCGAACGAGGTGTTCACCGCTGACGAGGCCGCGGTCATTTTCTACACGTACTACCTCACCGACGCCGTCGCTCAGCCGTACGTCCTCCGCGAGCTCGACCTCAGCCAGGAGCTGTCGGAGGAACGATGAAAGTCGCGGTCCGCCACGACGCCGTCAGCGACACGGTCGCGCGTCTCGCCCTCACCGTCCGGCAGTTCCAGGAGCAGCTCGACACCCTCGACGCGGAGGCCGCTCGACTTCGATCCTTATGGTCCGGTGAGGCGCAGGCAGCATACGACCGCGCCCACCACGACTGGGGCACCGCCATCCGCCGTATGAAGGCCGCCCTCGCCGAAGCCAACCGACGGCTCATCACCGCCAACGCCATCTCCATAGAGACCGCGAGCACCGCCGCCCGCCTCTGGAAGTGACGCTCATACGGTCCGAGATGGAACCCCGCCCGCGGCAACCTGGACGGCCAAAACATCGTCGTCATCATCACGCGAGTAGAGAGCAGGGATGTCCCATGAGAGCGCCATTTACGCATGGCGAAGAAACACCCAGCGGGCAGCGCGGCTGGATCACGGACAGCTTCCGCCCCATTCCCGCGCATCTGAGGCTCATGCTGGGCCACCTGGACGGCGAGCGAAAGCTGACCTACATAATCTGGCCCGGATCCGATCCCTCCAGCACCGTGGGCTTCCGCGAGCCTGCCAGGGATACCTTCATGCAGGCGGCAGGCACTGCCGACGCAATGACGGTGGAGGTGAAACTGCCTGGACCTGACGGTGAGAGCCACTTGTATACGGTCGGGCGTCCCAAGCCTGCCGACGGGACGACGCTGATCCCGATCAGTCAGACCCGTGCGGTGCGCGTGTTCTCGAACGAGGTGTTCACCGCAGACGAAGCCGCGGTCATCTTCTACACGTACTACCTCACCGACGCCGTCGCTCAGCCGTACGTCCTCCGCGAGCTCGACCTCAGCCAAGAGCTGTCGGAGGAACGATGAGAGTCTTGAGACGGCCAGCACCGCTGCCCGCCTCTGGCGGTGACGGCGCTCCTGGCATGGCCCGCGTCAGGGCTCGTCGGCGACGATCTCGGCCTTGAACCCCGCGGAGTTCTCCAGCCATCCGGCGTAGTGATCCGGCCCACCGGCGTGCGGGTAGCGCTCCGCGTACAAAGGCCGCCAGCCGTGCTCGGGTGCCGCCGCGATGATCGCGTCCACTCGGCTCGGCGGGCCCGCCGCAAACGCGAGGTGGTTCACGCCAGGGGCGCGACGATCGTGTTCGCTGCCGCTGAGGTTCGGGGATGTCGTGAGGGTGACATACGCGCCACCCGCCTCCCAGGACTCGCCCTCGGGCCACGCGCTGGCGCGGACGAACCCCACCGCACCGAGCAGCCACCCCCACTCAGCTCGCGACGACACGAGGTCGGCGGCCCAGACCTCCACATGGTGAATCCCTGCCATCCGTCCAGTCTCCCAGCTGCCCGTGGATCCGCCGTTGCAGGTGTCGGCCTCCACGTCAACCCCAACGCAGTGTTTTCTCTGCGCGGATACGGTGAAGACACCGTCGGGATACCCGGTCCCGCCAATGGAGGACGCCGTGATCACCCAGGAAGCCCCGCCCACCGCCGCGCTTCTGGACGGCCGCTACCGCCTGGCGGAGGCTGTCGGCATGGGCGGGATGGCGACCGTGTATCGCGCGGAGGACATCGCCCTCGAGCGCACCGTTGCCGTGAAGATGTTCCGCGAAACCGACGATGCGGTCGTCCCCGTGGAGCGGGTGCATTCGGAGAAGGCCCTGCTCGCTGGCCTGAACCACCCGGGCCTGGTGACTCTTCTGGACGCGTGTCTCGAGCCCGGCCGACCGAAGTACCTCGTGATGGAGTACGTGCCGGGGCCGACTCTGAGCATGCGGATGGCCCGCGCGACGGTCACACCTCAGGAGGCGGCCACGATCGGAGCGGACATCGCCTCCGCTCTGCACGCCGTGCACTCCGCGGGCATCGTGCACCGCGACATCAAGCCGTCGAACGTCCTCCTCACGCCGCCCGTCGACACGAACGGCCGATGGGCCGCGAAGCTTGCTGACTTCGGGATCGCGTGCACCATGGACACGTCCAGAGTCACCACCCCCGGGATCGTGCTCGGCACACTCACCTACATGGCCCCGGAGCAGCTGCGGAATGGCGACCTCCGGCCGTCCGTCGACATCTATGCGCTCGGGCTCGTCCTGCTGGAGGCCCTCACCGGCAAGCCCGGCTTCGCCCCCACCCTCAGCGTCGAATCCGCCCTCGCCCGTCTCCACATCGCGCCAGAGATCCCCGCGGAGCTGGGATCGGAATGGGCCGCACTGCTCCGTGCGATGACGGCGATCGACCCCGAGGCACGTCCGCACGCTCTGGAGGTCGAGAGCGAACTGCGCCGGCTGATCGATCTCCCCGTCACCGAAGAGGTGGCAACGGACCTCACCGTGCCGCTTCCGGCGCCGACGGCAGGCGCCCTCCCCCGCACCCGCGCCGAGGCTCGCGCCCGCCGTCGCGCCGCCTCGGTGCACCCCGCGGCGTCTCCGGCGCGGCGCACGCGCCGTCGTCGCGAGTCCCTGCTCATCGCCGCCGTGGTCGTCCTCGGCGCGGTGACCACGGCCTCCGCAGCACTGGTCGGACACGGCGAGCAGGCTCTCGCCAGCTCGGGCGCCGTCTTCGACGGTGCGTCGAGGATCGTCGACAACGTCGAGGACTCCGTGCCGGTCGAGCCGGCTCCCGCGGACGCCGTCGTCGACTCCGAGCCGGCGGAGACCGTCGCTGTGGAGCCGGTGGCCGCGACCCCGGTGGCACCGACGGCACCGGTCACCGAGTCGGTCGACGAGGAGAGCCTGCCCGAGAACGCCGCACCGCAGGCGCAGGAGAACCGAGGCAAAAGCCCGGGCCGCGACGGCAACAACGGCAAGGGCAACAGCGGCAAGGGCAACAGCAGCCACTGACCCGACGCTCCCGACGCCCGCCGAGCCGGCGGGTGTCGCTGAGCAGCGCGCGGGACCGGGTGGAGGATGATCGAGTGTCGAGTATCGACAGAGGGAGGGGACCATGCGTCGCAGGAAGTTGATCGCACCGCCGGATCAGGCACCCAGCGTGTCCGCGCAGCGACGGTCGCCCTCGAGCGTGGTCGCCGGCGCCAGGGCGAACCCGTTCATGTTCGGTCTCCTCGGCGCCCTCGGGGTGCTCGTCGCGCTCATGATCGGCGGCATCGTCGGCCAGCTCGCCACCGTGCTGGTCTACATCGGCGTCGCGCTCTTCCTGGCGCTCGGCCTCGATCCCATCGTGCGGTTCATCGAGCGCAAGCTCCCCCGTCCCGCGGCCGTCGCCGTGGTGGTGATCGGCGTTCTCCTCGCCTTCGCCGGAATCATCCTCGCCATCGTTCCCACCCTCGTGGAGCAGATCGGGAACCTGATCGAAGACGGTCCGAAGATGGTCAAGGACTTCACGAACAGCGCCTGGTTCCAGGACGTCAGCGGACAGTTCGGCGGCACGATCAAGGACGCAGTGGACGGCGTGGTCGGCTTCGTGCAGAACCCGGACAACTTCCTCGACATCGGCGGCGGTGTCTTCGCCGTCGGCGCCGGGATCGCCGGAGGCCTGACGGGCATCACGATCGTGGTCATCCTCACGCTCTACTTCATGGCGTCGCTGCGCAGCATGAAGCGGGTGGCTGCCCGATTCGTCCCGGCGTACCAGCGCGACACGTTCAGCGAGCTCCTGGAGGACGTCTCCAGTGCCGTCGGGCGCTACGTCATCGGTCAGGCGAGCCTCGCCCTAACCAACGGCATCCTGAGCCTCATCTTCCTGACCATCATCGGAGCGCCAGTGCCGGCGCTGCTCGCACTGATCGCCTTCATCGGCTCGATGATCCCGCTCGTCGGAACCCTCTCGGCGTCGATCATCATCTCGCTCATCTGCCTGTTCGTCTCGCCGACGACCGCGCTGATCGCGATCATCTACTACCTGATCTACATGCAGATCGAGGCGTATGTGCTCTCTCCGCGGATCATGAACAAGGCCGTCGACGTCCCGGGCGCACTGGTCGTCATCGCCGCCGTGGCCGGTGGCGCGCTCGGCGGGATCCTGGGTGCGCTCGTCGCGATCCCGGTGGCCGCGAGCATCATCATCATCGTGCAGAAAGTCGTCTTCCCCAACCAGGACAGGAAGAGGACGCCGCCCGCGGTGACCGTCGCCTGATCAGCGGACGAGGACGGCGCCCGGCTGCACGCGGACGGTGAAGGCGTCGATCTCGCCGACCTCCTCGCCGTCGATCTCGAACATCTGCGGCGCGGCGAGCTGCACGCGGATCCGCTCCGCCGACACGTGGGTGGTGGAGTCCGTGCTGACCGCCTGATCGACGTTCCCGATCATGCGACGGATGCCGTTGTCCCAGACGACCGAGCGGACGGTGTCGAGCCACTGCAGCGCGCCGTCGGAGCTGATGAGCAGCATGTCGAGGAGGCCGTCGTCCAGGACGGCGTCGGGAAGCAGCCGGATGCCGCCCTGGAGCATGCCGCAGTTGCCGACGAGCAGCGTGTGCCCGCGCACCTCCTCCGGTTCGTGGTCGTCGAGCTGCAGCGTGATGTCCGTCATCTCGGTGCCGGCCAGTGCGCGCCCCATCGCCTCGACGTAGGCGAGCCAGCCGGCGCGATCCTTGAGGTCGTCGTTGGTCTCCACGAGCATCTGCGCGTCGACCCCGAACCCGACCATGACGGAGAAGGCGTGCTCCTCGCCGTCGAACTCCACCCAGCCGAGGTCGATGCGGTGCGGCTCGGAGTCGCGGATGTGCTCGAGCGCCGGCAGCACGCCCTCCAGCGGAACACCGAGGTTGCGCGCGAGCAAGTTGCCCGTGCCCTGCGGCACGATCCCGAGAGCGACATCGGTGCCGACCAGAGCTTCCGCGACGGCGCGGATCGTGCCGTCGCCGCCGACCGCGATGACGAGAGCGCAGCCCTCCTCCACGGCCTTCGCCGCGACGCCGCGACCGGGGTCGTCCGGGGTGGTCTCCCCCCAGCGCACATCGGCTTCCTCGCCGAACGCGAGGGTCACCGCTTCCCCGAGGACATCCCGGTCGGACTTCGTCGGGTTCCAGATCACGCCGATGCGAGGAGAGGTCATACGCTCACTCTGAGCGACGGAGGACGATCGTGCAACTCGACCGGCCGTCTAGCCGTAGAAGAGCTGCTCGAAGGTCCGCCGGGCGCGCCGCGTGACCGCCAGGTAGTCCTCCTCGAGCGGTGTCGCCGACCGGGGCGGATAGCCGAGCAGACGGGCCAGGGCATCCAGCTGACGGCGGTCGGCAGGCAGGACGTCGCTCGTCTGCCCCGTGAGCAGGGTGATGCCCGAACGGAGACGGCTCGACAGCAGCCAGGCGGCCCGCAAGCGCTCGGCGTCGTCCTCCTCGACGAGCCCGGCTGCGACCGCGGCGTCGAGCGCGTGCAGCGTGGACGTGGTGCGGAGACCCGGGACGTCGGTCGCATGCTGCAGCTGGAGGAGCTGCACGAGCCACTCCACGTCGCTGAGAGTTCCCGGCCCGAGCTTGAGGTGACGACGGGGGTCGGTGCCCTGCGGCAGCCGCTCCCCCTCGACGCGCGCCTTGATCCGCTTGATCTCCCGGAGCCCCTGGAGGTCGACCGTCTCCGGGTACCGGACGCTGTCCGCGAGCTCCATGAACCGCCCGATGAGCTTCGTGCTCCCGGCGACACCGCGCGCCCGCAGGAGCGCCTGCGCCTCCCAGGACAGCGACCAGCGACGGTAGTAGGCCGCGTAGGCATCGAGGGACCGCACGATCGGACCGTTGCGCCCCTCGGGCCGCAGACCCGCGTCGAGGTCGAGAGGAAGGCGATGATCCGTCAGATGCTCACGGAGTCCCGCCACGATCCGCGTCGCGAGCTTCTCCGCTCTGCCCGGGTCGACGCCGTTCGCGTCGTACACGTACAGGACGTCGGCATCGGACCCGAAGCCGAGCTCGGCACCCCCGAACCTTCCCATGCCGATGACCGCGAAGTCGAGCGCCGCGTCCTCGGGCGGCACGACCTCGCGGAGGACGGCGCGGAGGCCCGCCTGGATCGTCGCGTCCGTGATGTCGGTGAGCGCGGTGGCCACCTCCTCGATGGTGACGACGTCGAGGACGGCTGCCATCGCCGTGCGCAGGAGCTCGCGACGCCGCAGGGCCCGGACGGCCCGCAACGCGTCGGCGACCGTCTCATGGCGCGTCTGGATCGCTCGGGCCTCGTCGTCGAGCGCCTGCGCGCTCCGCGGACGCAGCCGCTCGGCGCTGTCCAGCCACGCCACCGACTCCGGGATCCACTCCAGCAGCTCGCCGATGTACCGCGACGACGACAGCAGTCGGGTGAGGCTCTCGGCCGCGCCGGAGGAGTCCCGCAGCATGCGCAGGAACCACGAGGTGTCCCCCAGCCGCTCGCTGATGCGGCGGAACGCGAGGAGGCCGTAGTCGGGGTCGCTGCCGTCCGCGAACCAGCGCACCATGACGGGCATGAGGTGCCGCTGGATCGTCGCCTTGCGGCTGAGTCCGCGTGTCAGCGCGCCGATGTGGCGCAACGCTCCCGCCGGGTCGCGGAACCCGATCGCGGCGAGCCGGTCGTGAGCCTGCTCCGCGGAGAGGGTGCGCTCCTCCTCGGGCAGTCCGGCCACGGCGCTCAGCAGCGGGCGGTAGAAGAGGCGGGTGTGGATGTCGCGTACCTCGCGGCGGACGCTCTCCCAGCGTGCCCAGACGCCCTCCCCCGTCTCCGCCAGCTTCGTGCTGCGCGCCAGGATGCGCAGGCCGGCCGGCGTCTTGGGCATGAGGTGGGTGCGGCTGAGGTCGCGCAACTGCAGACGGTGCTCCATGAGCCGCAGCACCCGATAGTCGTCCGCGAAGGTCCCCGCGTCCGCCCGGCCGATGTAGCCGCCGGCGACCAGGGCGTCCAGGCTCTCCAGCGTGCCACGCGTGCGCAGCGACTCGTCGGTGAGACCGTGCACGAGCTGCAGGAGCTGCACCGTGAACTCGATGTCACGCAGCCCGCCCGCCCCGAGCTTGAGCTGGTACGGGGCGTCCTCCGGGTCGATGTGCTCCATGACCCGCTCACGCATGCGCTGGACGCTCTCGACGAACTCCTCCCTGGCGGCACTCGACCACACGCGCGGCTGCACCGCCTCGATGTAGGCAGCGCCCAGGTCGGGGTCGCCCGCCAGCGGACGAGCCTTCAGCAGAGCCTGGAACTCCCAGCTCTTCGCCCACCGGTCGTAGTACGCGACGTGCGATGCGAGGGAGCGCACGAGGGCGCCCTGCTTGCCCTCCGGGCGCAGCGCCGCGTCGACTTCCCAGAGCGGCGGCTCGACCTCGATGGCGCTGAGGTTGCGCATGGTGTCCCTGGCCAGACGCGTGGCGATGTCGATCGCCTGCGGCTCGGAAAGCGCCTCTCCATCCGCCGTGCCGCCGACGAAGATGACGTCGACGTCGCTGACGTAGTTGAGCTCCCTCGCGCCGGCCTTCCCCATGCCGATCACGGCCAGCTGAGTGGCAGCGACGGCGTCCCGACCGGCGGACGGCGCCTGGCGGGTGCGGGCGATCGCGAGCGAGGCCTCGAGGGCGGCGCCGGCGAGATCCGCGAGGGAAGCGGCGACCGCGGCGACGACCTCTTCGGGACGCGAGTGACCGAGATCGAAGGCGGCGATCTCCGCGAGGTTCCGCCGATACGCGACGCGGAGCGCCACGACCGTCCCGTCGTCCGCCGCGTCGGCGAACCCGTCCTCCGCCCCGACGGCAGCGAGGAGACGATCGCGCCACACGTCCGCCGTGGGGAGCACGTCGATCGGTGCGGCCAGCACGTCCAGCTCGTCGGGATGCCGCAGGAAGAACTCCGCCAGTCCCACGGAGGCACCGAAGACGCGCCAGACACGCCGGCGCGTCTCCTCGTCGTCCGCGAGCGCCCGCAGCGGGTCAGGGTCTCGTCGAGCGACCCGCAGCATCCCGCGAACGGCCGCATCCGGGTCCGCAGCGACGGCCGCCTCGAGCAGCATCGCGCGCGGCACGCCGAGCAGGCTCTCAAGCTCCGCCAGCGACGCCGCGGCCTCGCTCAGCTCAGCGAACCCGAGCCGGGCGAGGGCCGAGAGCGAGGCGGAGGCGTCGGGGCGAGCCATGCCGCGCTCAGAGGAGCTCGAGGTTGTTCTTCAGCTCCAGCGGCGTGACCTGGCCGCGGTACGCCTCCCACTCCTTGCGCTTGTTGAGCAGCACGTAGTTGAACACCTGCTCCCCCAGCGTCTCCGCGACGAGCTCGGAGGCCTCCATGTACTCCAGGGCGTGGTCGAGGCTGGCGGGCAGGGCGGAGTAGCCCAGCGCCCGGCGCTCGGCGTCGCTCAGCGCCCAGACGTTATCCTCCGCCTCCGGCGGAAGCTCGTACTCCTCCTCGATGCCCTTGAGACCGGCGGCGAGCATGAGCGCGTACGCGAGGTACGGGTTCGCCGCGGAATCGAGCGCGCGGTACTCGACGCGCGAGGACTGCCCCTTGTTCGGCTTGTACATCGGGACGCGGACGAGCGCAGACCGGTTGTTGTGGCCCCAGGTGATGAAGCTCGGCGCCTCGTCGCCGCCCCAGAGCCTCTTGTACGAGTTGACGAACTGGTTCGTCACGGCGGAGATCTCGTTGGCGTGCTTGAGCAGGCCCGCGATGAAGTGACGGCCCGTCTTGGAGAGCTGGTACTTCGCACCCTCCTCGTAGAACGCGTTCTGATCGCCCTCGAACAGCGACATGTGCGTGTGCATGCCGCTGCCGGGCTGGCCGCTGAGCGGCTTCGGCATGAACGTGGCGTACACGCCCTGCTCGATCGCGACCTCCTTGATGACCGTGCGGAAGGTCATCACGTTGTCTGCGGTGGTGAGGGCGTCGGCGTAGCGGAGGTCGATCTCGTTCTGGCCGGGGCCGCCCTCGTGGTGGCTGAACTCCACGGAGATGCCGAGGTCTTCCAGCATGCGGACCGAACGGCGACGGAAGTCGTGCGCCGTGCCCCCGGGGACGTTGTCGAAGTAGCCGGCGGAGTCGACGGGGACGGGCCCCTCAGGACCGAACGACGACGACTTGAGCAGGTAGAACTCGATCTCCGGGTGCGTGTAGAACGTGAAGCCCGCATCGGCGGCCTTCGCGAGCGTCCGCTTCAGCACGTGACGGGGATCGGCCACCGCGGGCTGTCCGTCGGGCGTGGTGAGGTCGCAGAACATGCGCGCGGTCGGGTCGATCTCCCCGCGCCACGGCAGCGTCTGGAAGGTCGTCGGGTCGGGCTGGGCGAGCAGATCGGACTCGTACGTGCGGGTCAGCCCCTCGATCGCGGAGCCGTCGAACCCGATGCCCTCGGCGAAGGCGCCCTCGACCTCGGCCGGCGCGATGGCGACGGACTTGAGCGTGCCGATCACGTCGGTGAACCACAGGCGCACGAACTTGACGCCGCGCTCCTCGATCGTCCGGAGGACGAAGTCCCTCTGCTTGTCCATGGCTACTCTGCGCCCTGGCCCTTCTCTGCACCGAAACCGCTGGAGGGCTTTGCGTCCCAGCCCTGCTCCGCGGCCTCTTCCTCGGCCCAGGCACGCGACCGCTCCTTGAGGACCTCGGGGGCGCGGTGCGCCTCGGCCTCGGTGTCGAACGGACCGATGCGGTCGATGGACGGCGACAGCATGCCGAACTCGACCTCGCCCGTGACGGAGTTGTACCAGTACTTGTGATCGCCGTCGGTCATGGCTGCTCCTTCTTCCCGCGAGCGGTTGGGGTGATGTCATCGATCCTACTGGCGTGCACCGTGGTCGCTAAGCTATCGGCCATGGCAAAAGCGATCGGCGTCGACATCGGCGGCACGGGCATCAAAGCGGGAATCGTCGACCTCGAACACGGCACCATGGCCTCGGATCGGGTACGCGTGCCCACTCCGGCAGGCGCGGCACCGGAAGACGTCCTCGTCGCGGTGCAGACGGTCCTGAAGACGCTCGACGTGCACGAGTCGACCCTGCCGCTCGGCGTGGCGTTCCCCGCGATCGTCAAGCGCGGCAAGACCCTCTCCGCGGCGAACGTCTCGAAGGAATGGATCGACTTCGACGCCGAGCGCTTCTTCCGCGACGGCCTCGGCCGCAACATCGTCTTCGTGAACGACGCCGACGCCGCCGGTGTCGCGGAGGCCCGCCACGGAGCCGCACGCGACGTGCTCGGCTTCACGCTCCTGACCACGCTCGGCACCGGGATCGGCTCCGCGTTCCTGTACGACGGCGTGCTGCTCCCGAACACGGAGCTCGGCCACCTGAACTTCCGCGAGTACGAGTCCGTCGAGACCTATGCGGCCACCTCGGCGCGCGAGCGCGAGGGCCTGAGCTGGGAGGAGTGGGCCGAGCGCCTGCAGGCGTTCTACTCCCACATCGAGTTCCTGTTCAGCCCCGACCTGTTCGTGGTCGGTGGCGGCGTGTCGAAGAACGCGGGCGACTTCCTGCCCCTGCTCGACCTGAAGACGCCGATCGTCCCCGCGATCCACCGCAACAACTCGGGCATCATCGGCGCGGCCTCGCTCGCCGGCGACTGACCCTTCGACAGGCTCAGGGCTCTTCGACAGGCTCAGGGACCCAACGAGAGAAGGCCCCGATGACGGGAGTCATCGGGGCCTTCGGCGTTCGAGGCGAATGGGCCGACCTGTACGCCGGGTTCTGTTCCGGGGTTCTTCGCCCCTTCGACGGCCATCTCTCTCGGCGACACGTTGCCGTGCCGCTCCAGCGGTCTACCCGAGGACTCGGCGGGCCGCGTCATCATCCTCTGTCTGACCTTGCTCCGGGCGAGGTTTACCTGGCGGGCCGTGTCACCACGGCCCCCGGTGGTCTCTTACACCACCCTTTCACCCTTACCCCTTCGGGCCCTTCGACAAGCTCAGGGACCGAACGGGCGGTCTGCTCTCTGTGGCACTGTCTCGCGGATCACTCCGGGTGGGTGTTACCCACCGCCCTGCCCTGTGGAGCCCGGACGTTCCTCGGTGCGGTTGCCCGCCACGCGACCGTCCAGTCGACCCATTCGCCCCTCCAGTCTACGGGGCCTCACTTCTCGGCGGAGTCCGCGATGCGCAGATCGAGCGGCACGTCGATCGGGAAGGTGCCGAACAGGCGGGAGGTGGCGACGGCAGCGGCCTCGCGGACGGCGTCGGCCGCGGCCTCCGCATGCTCCTGCGGCGTGTGCAGGATGACCTCGTCGTGCAGGAAGAACGCCAGGTGCGGCTCTCGGGCGAACGGCCCCGATGCCTCGGCCGCGCCGAAGACCTCGGGAAGCTGTGCCAGGCGGTGACGGATCTCGGCGAGCCAGATGAGCGACCACTCCGCCGCGGTGCCCTGGACGACGAAGTTCCGGGTGAAGCGCCCCCACTCCCGTGCGCGGCGGCGGGCGAGGGAGACCACGGCGGGATCGGCGTCGGCGCCCGTGGCATCGGCCTGCAGTCGCATCCACTCCGTGGACGGACGCGGCGAGGAGCGACCGAGCCAGGTCGAGACGATGCCACCGTCCTCCCCGACCCGCGCCGCATCGTCGACGAGCGCCATGGCGCGGGGATAGACCTTCCGCAGCCGGGGAACGAGTCGCCCGCTGTCGCCGCTGGTGGCGCCGTACATCGCTCCCAGCACCGCGTACTTCGCCTCCTCGCGGGTCGCGACGGCACCCGACGCGACGACCCCCGCGTAGAGATCGCCGCCGCGCGCCGCGGCCGCCATCGCCTCGTCGGCCGCCATGGCCGCGAGCATCCGCGGCTCGAGCTGGGCGACGTCCGCGACGACGAGGGCCCAGCCCGGATCCGCACGCACCGCGGGGCGGAGGTTGCGCGGCAGTTGCAGCGCGCCGCCGCCGGCCGATGCCCACCGTCCGGTCACGACGCCTCCGGGGATGTACACCGGGCGGAAGCGGCCGTCCTGCACCCATTCCGACAGCCAGGTCCAGCCGTTCGCGCTGAGCAGTCGAGACAGCTTCTTGTAGGCGAGGAGCGGCTCGATCACGGGGTGATCGTGCGCGGACAGCTCCCACTTGCTCGTGGACTCCACCGACACGCCCACGCGGTGCAGCGCCCGCAGCAGCTTCGGCTGGCTGTCCAGGTGCAGCGTGGGGTCGTCGAGCAGGGCCCGCACCTCGTCGCCCCGCTCCACCATCCGTCGGGGCAGCCCGCCCGAGGCGGGACGAGCGCCCAGGGTCTCGGTGAGGATCGCGTCATGCACTCCGGCGTCCCACGGGAGCCCCGCGACGCGCATCTCCTCGGCGATCAGCCCGCCGGCCGACTCTGCGGCGCACAGCAGCGTCAGGCGCCCGTCGGCCGCCTCCGCCATCACGATCCGCTGCGCGCGGTACTGCTCGAGTGCCGCGGTGACCGCGTCCTCACCGGACTCCTCGTCGAGGACGTCGAACAGGGAGGGGGTCGTGTCGACCGGGTCGCGGCGCTCCCACGCCGCGGCGGGTGCCAGCGGCGTGGACACCATGGCCGTGTCGCGCAGGATCGCGTGACAGAGGACGAGGTCGTGGCTGCGCGTGATCCTGACGCCTTGGCTCAAGAGCAGCGCGTAGATCTCGGCCGCGCTGCGGATGATCCACCGCGGGGCGTCGGCGGCTTCGACCGCGGCCACCCATCCCGCGAGTTCCGCCGCGGGCAGGAGCGTGCGCTGCTGCTCCTCGTCGTGCTCGTCCAGCTCGATCGCGGCGTACTCCCCCGCACCGAGACCGACCAGCGCGAGGCGTCGCTCCGGGCCCGACGCCGGCGCCGTCACGGGCGGTGCAGGCCGGATGCGCTCATGACGAGAGTCCCGACTCCTCGGTGCGCACGAGGATGCAGCCGCACTCGGGGCACGAGACGACCTCGTCCTCGGGCGCGCGACGGATCTCGTTGAGATCGGTGCCTGGCAGCATCATGCGGCAGCCTTCGCAGGTTCCGCGGGTGAGGAGGGCCGCTCCGGCGCTGTTGGCGGCGCGGCGATCGTACTCCGCGAGAAGCGGCGCGGGAACGGTGGCGGCGACCGCCTCCCGGTCGCGGGCGAGCTGGGCGCCGAGCTCGGTCGCCGCAGCGACATCGGCCTTGCCCTGCGCGGTGAGGGCACTCCCCTCCGCGGTCGTCGCATCCAGCAGCGCCTGCTGGGCGGCCACGGCGGCGTCGGCTTCCTCGACTCGGCCCATGACGTCGAGCTCCGCGTCCTCCAGGTCGCTCAGACGCTTGGCGAGGCTGGCGAGCTCGTGCTCCAGAGCCTGCGCCTCCTTCGGGTTGGTGGCCGCCGCGAGGCGCTGGGTGTCGCGGTCGCGCCGCTGCTCGGCCAACGCGACGTCCGATTCCAGCCGCGAGAGCTCGGTGCGGGCGTCGTCCCTGGCGCCGGTCAGGACCGTGAGCTCGCGGAGCTGCTCCTGACGGATGGCGACGAGCTCGGCGATCCGGCCCGCCTGGCTCGGCTGCGTGCGGGCGCGCTCCGCCTGCGCGATGCGCCGGTCGAGGTCCGCGATGTCGAGCAGGGTGCGCTGGTTCTCCGGGGTGGCGTTCACGCTCTCAAATCTACTCGCTGCCGGGCCGAGGGCCGCATCACCCGATGTCACCGTCCACGTAGAACCACGTCCGGTTCTCACGGACGAAGCGGCTGCGCTCGTGCAGCGATCCGCGCGTGCCACCCTGCCGCCAGAACGCCTCGAACTCGACCACGCCCTCCGTGTCGAAAGGGCCGCCCGCCACGCGGTCCACGATCAGCAGGCGCCGCCACTCCAGGTCCGCCTCGAAGGTGATCGTCTCCGGTCGCGTCTCCGGGTGCCAGGTGCGGAGCAGGTACGCCCCGTCCTCCCGCACGAAAGCGGTGTACCGGGAGCGCATCAGCCGCTCGGCGGTCGGGGCAGGAGCGCCGTCGAGGAGGGGGCCGCAGCACGCGGCGACGGTGTCCCCCGAAGCGCAGGGGCAGCGGGAGGACGCCGTCATGAGGGCGCGACGATCAGGGTCATGCCTGCCAGCATCGCGCGGAGGACCGTGTCGCGCCAACTCGCCCTACGCTGGAGGCACGCCAACGCCAGGAGCACCGATGACCGCTGTCCCCACCTTCCGCGCCCACAACGGCTTCGCCCTGCCGGCACTCGGCCTCGGCACGTATCGGCTGAACGGCGACGCCGGAGCCGACGCGGTCGCCCAGGCCCTCCGTGCCGGCTACCGCCTCGTGGACTCGGCGTTCAACTACGAGAACGAGGGCTCCGTCGGGCGCGGCGTCGCGGCCTCCGGCGTCCCCCGCTCCGAGGTCATCGTGACGACGAAGCTCCCCGGACGGCACCATGCCCGCGCGACGGCGACCGCCAGCATCGAGGAGAGCCGCTCCCGCCTCGGCCTCGACGCGACCGATCTGCACCTCATCCACTGGCCGAACCCGAGCCAGGACGAGTACGTCGAGGCGTGGGAGGCGCTCGTGGACGCCCAGGCGCGAAGCGTCGTCCGCCAGATCGGCGTCTCGAACTTCCTCCCCGAGCATCTCGAGCGCATCGAACGGGAGACCGGGGTCCGGCCGGTCGTGAACCAGATCGAGGTGCACCCGTACTTCCCGCAGGAGGAGCAGCTGGCCTATCACCGGGAGCGCGGCATCCTCACCGAGGCCTGGAGCCCGCTGGGACGTGCACAGGCCCTCCTCGACGAGGACGTCGTCCGCGAGGTGGCCGCCGCCCACGACATCACGCCCGCACAGACCGTCCTCGCCTGGCACGTGGCCAGGGAGACGGTCGCGATCCCGAAGGCGTCGTCCGCGGAGCACCAGGCCGCGAACCTCGCCGCCGCCGCCGTCGTGCTCGACGACGCGGAGGTCGCTGCGATCACCGCACTCGGACGCGCGGACGGGCGCCTGTTCGACGGCGATCCCGCGGTGCACGAGGAGTCCTGAGCGCGAGGGCTCAGACGCTCTGCGTGCCGAGCACGCGCAGGAACTCCAGCTTCCCGGCCGCCTCGCTCCCCGGCTGCGCCGTCAGGACGATGAGCGCCTGCGACTCGTCCTCCGTGAACAGCGCCTGGCAGTCCACCTCGATCTCCCCCAGCTCCGGATGGACGATCACCTTGTGCTGCTCGAAGCGACGGGCGACCTCGTGGGCCGCCCAGAGCCGCACGAACTCGGGACTCCGTTCCGACAGATCCGCCACGATCTCCCCCGCCCGCGACCGCGCGCCCATGGTGCCGTACGCCGCGCGCAACGCCGCCACCAGCGCCCGTGACTGCCGGGGGTGATCGACCTCCCGGTACCGACGCCGTTCCTCCTCCGGTCGCGCGAACCAGCGATGGATGCCGCTCCTGTCGAGCCCGGTCAGACCGCTCGCGTCTCCGATCAGCGCCCGTGAGGCATCGTTCTGCACCAGCACCTCGTCGAGAGCCGAGACCACGAACGCCGGGGTGTCGTGCAGACGGTCGAGCACGCGGAGGATGCCGGGACGGACGTAGTCGGTGATAACCGCGCGATCGGGAGCGCTGAGTCCGCTGAGGCGATAGAGGTAGTCGCGCTCGTCCGAGGACAGCCGCAGCGCACGGGCGAGGGCGGCGAGGATCTGCGCGCTCGGCTGCGGGCCCCGACGCTGCTCGAGACGCGTGTAGTAGTCCGTCGACATGGTCGCCAGCTGTGCGACCTCCTCGCGGCGCAGTCCCGCCGTCCGTCGCCGAGTCCCCTCGGGCAGGCCCACGTCGGCAGGACGCAGCGCCTCCCGACGGCGCAGGAGGAAGTCGGCCAGGGCGTCACGATCCATCCGTGCAGTATCCCCCGGACGCGGGACCGGATCCAGGGACCGCCGATCCCCCGATCAGCCGTCTCTGGAACGGCGCGGACGCAGCGTCGAGGCTGGGGCCATGGACATCACCGGAAACACCATCTTCATCCCCGGCGCGACGAGCGGGATCGGTCTGGCGCTGGCCCTCCGGCTGCAGGCGCGCGGCAACACCGTGATCGTCGGCGGACGCCGAGAGGACCGGCTGGCCGCGATCGCCGCCGCGCATCCCGAACTCCACACGGTCCGCATCGACACCGCCGACCCGGCGAGCATCGACGAGACCGCGGCCTCCGTGCTCGCCGCGCATCCGACGCTGAACGTGCTGGTCACGATGGCCGGCATCATGCGCGCGGAGGACTGGACCACGCCGGCCGGCTTCCTGTCCACCGCCGAGGAGACCGTCACGACGAACATCCTCGGCCCGATCCGCCTCATCGCGGCCTTCATCGAGCACCTGCAGGCCCAGCCCTCGGCGACCATCATGACCGTCTCCTCCGGTCTCGCCTTCGCACCCCTGAAGGTCACGCCCACGTACAACGCGAGCAAGGCGGCGATCCACATGCTCAGCGAGTCGCTGCGGCTGCAGCTCGCCGGCACGACCGTCGCGGTGCAGGAGCTCGAGCCGCCGGCGGTGCGCACGGACCTGATGCCCGGGCATGCGGAGAACGAGGCCGCTCTGCCCCTCGACGCGTTCATCGACGAGGTCATGACGCTCATCGAGACCCAGCCCGACGCGACCGAGATCCAGGTCGAGCGGGTGAAGTTCCTCCGCTACGGCGAGGCACGGGGCGACTACGACGAGGTCGTCGCGGTGCTCAACCGCACGGATCCACACGGCCGGTGAACCCCGGTGGGTCGGACCGTCGCCCCACCGCGGTCACTCCCGAAGGGACTCCGCGACCGCGGTGAGCGCCTCGGCGGACTGCCGCAGCAGCTCGAGCTCGCGATCCGAGAACGCCGTCGTGCGGATCGGCCGGGCCCCGGCGGCACTGACGATCGACGGCACGGACAGGGCGACGCCGTCGATCCCGTGGAAGTCGCGGAGAACCGTGCTCACGGGCATCACCGCATGCTCGTCCCGGAGGATCGCCTCCACGATGCGCGCGCTGGAGAGCCCGATCGCGTAGTTCGTGGCGCCCTTGCCCTGGATCACCTTGTAGGCGGCGTCGCGGACGTCGACGGCGATCTCGTCCAGCTCCTCCAGAGTGAAGCGGGGGTGCCCCGGGGTCTCCCAGTCGAGGATCGGGACCGTGCCGATCGTCGCCCGCGACCAGAGCGGGAACTCGGTGTCGCCGTGCTCCCCGATGATGTGGGCGTGCACGCTGGCCGTGGACACGCCCGCCCGCTCCCCCAGCTTCCAGCGCAGCCGAGACGTGTCGAGCACGGTGCCCGACGCGAAGATGCGCTCCGGCGGCAGTCCTGTCTCCTGCTGCGCGATGACGGTGAGCACATCGCACGGGTTCGTGACGATGACGTAGACCGCGTTCGGCGCGACGGAGAGCAGCTCCGGCATCATGCGCCGGATGATGCCGGCGTTCACCCCGGCGAGCTCGGTGCGCGTCTGCCCCGGGTTCTGCTTCGCCCCCGCCGTGATGACCACGACGTGGGAACCGGCCGCCACCGAGATGTCGCTGCCGCCGATGATGTCGCTGCTGCCGGTGAACTGCGTCCCGTGCGCGAGGTCCAGCACCTCCGCCTCGACTTTCTCGGTCGCGATGTCGTACAGCGCGACGTGGCGGGCCGAGCCGCGGATCAGAGCCGCATAGGCCACGCTCGATCCGACGCTTCCCGCGCCGACGACGGTGAGCTTCGAGTTCTCGATGATCTCCATGCGCCCATCCTGACAGCGCGGGCGCCGCGACGGCAGGGGTCTCGCCGGGAGAATCGCGTCGTCGTCAGACCGCCGCGGCCACCGCCTCCGCAGCGGTGCGATGGGTGAAGCGGAAGCCGGACTGCTGCAGAGCCTCGGGCCGCACGTCGGCGTCCGGGAGCAGCAAGGATTCGGCCGCATCGCCGAGGGCGAGGCGCAGGGCCCACCGGGGTGCGGGCAGCCAGAACGGCCGGTGCATCCGCTCCGCGAGCGCGCGTCCGATGTCGTTCGCCGACGCCCGGGTGGGCCCGGTGAGGTTGACGGGCCCCGCGAGCTTCTCATCGAGGACATGGCGGATGCCGCGCACCTCGTCGTCCAGGGAGATCCACGGCCAGACCTGCGTACCCGGCCCCAGCGGGCCGGCGACGCCGAGCTTCGTCAGCGTGATCATCGGCCGGAGCACACCCCGGCGGTGGATCACCGGTGCCGTCCGCAGCAGGGCGACCCGCGTGTGGTCCTCCGCTCGTCGCGCGGCCGTCTCCCAGCGCACGGTGAGGTCGGCGAGGAAGGTGCTCCCGGGGCCCGAGTGCTCGGTGAGCACCTCACCCGGCGCAGAACCGTAGTAGCCCACGGCGGAGGCGGAGAGGAAGGCGGGCGCGTCCGTGCGCAGAGCGCGCAGAGCGGTGGTGAGCGTGTTCGTCGCGTCGAGCCGCGATTCGACGAGCTGGCGGCGATATCCGCGCGTCCACGGGAGCCGGCCGACGCTCGCGCCTCCGAGGGCGACGACGGCCTCCGCTCCCGCGAGCGCATCCGGGTCGAGCGCGGTGTCCCCCGGCGACCATTCGATCTCGCCCTCCGCCTGCGGAGGACGTCGCACGAGGGTGCTCACCTCGATGCCGTCCGCCCGCAGGGAGACGGCGAGGGCGGAACCGATGAGGCCTGAGGCCCCGCTGATGACGATGCGTCGCGCCATTGCCGCTCCCCGCTGCAATCGATACGGGTGGGCCCTGCCGGGATCGAACCGACGACATCCACGGTGTAAACGTGGCGCTCTACCAGCTGAGCTAAAGGCCCTGGTGCGCTCAGTCTATCCGGGCGCGGATGCGCACCCGTGTCGTGGAAGAGGGATAGGCTGAGGTCGGCGCGCGTTGTGCACGGCCGACAAGGCTGCCCGTGTCGCTTCCCGTTTCCTTGGCATGACCTGCCAGCTTGACGAAAGGTTCCCCCGTGACCGTCCACGATCAGGATCCGTACTCTCAGGGCCCCCTCGACAGCGATCCGGAAGAGACCGGTGAGTGGCAGCAGTCGCTCGACGAGCTGGTGGACGCCAAGGGCCACGGCCGCGGGCGCGAGATCATGCTCAGCCTGCTCAAGCGCTCCAAGGAACTGCACCTGAACGTGCCGATGGTTCCGACCACCGACTACATCAACACCATCGCCCCGGAGAACGAGCCCGAGTTCCCCGGCGACGAGGAGATCGAGCGGCGTTACCGCGCCTGGATCCGCTGGAACGCCGCCATCACGGTGCACCGCGCCCAGCGCCCCGGCATCGGCGTCGGCGGTCACATCTCCACCTACGCGTCCTCCGCGGCGCTGTACGAGGTGGGGTTCAACCACTTCTTCAAGGGCGCGGACCACCCCGGTGGCGCCGACCAGATCTTCATCCAGGGCCACGCCTCCCCCGGCACCTACGCCCGCTCCTTCCTCGAGGGTCGCCTCACGGAGGACCAGCTCGACGGCTTCCGCCAGGAGAAGTCGCACGCGCCGAACGGCATCCCGTCGTACCCGCACCCGCGCCTGATGCCGGAGTACTGGCAGTTCCCGACCGTGTCGATGGGTCTCGGCCCGATCAACGCGATCTACCAGGCGATGTCGAACAAGTACCTCGAGAACCGCGGGATCAAGGACACCTCGCAGTCGCACGTCTGGGCCTTCCTCGGCGACGGCGAGATGGACGAGGTCGAGAGCCGCGGCCAGCTCCAGGTGGCGGCGAACGAGGGCCTCGACAACCTCACCTTCGTCGTGAACTGCAACCTGCAGCGTCTCGACGGCCCGGTGCGCGGCAACGGCAAGATCGTCCAGGAGCTGGAGTCGTTCTTCCGCGGCGCCGGCTGGAACGTCATCAAGGTGATCTGGGGCCGCGAGTGGGACGACCTGCTCGCCCGCGACACCGAGGGCGCACTGCTCAACCTCATGAACGTCACCCCCGACGGCGACTACCAGACGTACAAGGCCGAGTCCGGCGCGTACATCCGGGAGCACTTCTTCGGTCGCGACGAGCGCGCCGCCGCGCTGGTCAAGGACTACTCCGACGACGACATCTGGAACCTCAAGCGCGGTGGCCACGACTACCGCAAGGTCTACGCCGCTTTCAAGGCCGCGACCGAGCACAAGGGCAAGCCGACGGTCATCCTCGCGAAGACCGTCAAGGGCTACGGGCTGGGCCCGCAGTTCGAGGGCCGCAACGCGACCCACCAGATGAAGAAGATGACGCTGGACAACCTCAAGACGTTCCGCGACGCGATGCACATCCCGATCACGGACGCGCAGCTCGAGGAGAACCCGTACCTGCCCCCGTACTACAACCCGGGACCGCAGGACGAGACGATCCAGTACATGCTCGAGCGCCGCAAGGCCCTCGGCGGCTTCCTCCCGGAGCGCCGCTCGACGCACGTCGGCCTGTCCCTTCCCGAGGAGAACGCCTACGCGCTCCCGAAGAAGGGCTCCGGCACGCAGGAGATCGCCACGACCATGGCGTTCGTCCGTCTGCTGAAGGACCTGCTGCGCTCGAAGGAGTTCGGCCACCGCATCGTGCCGATCATCCCCGACGAGGCGCGCACGTTCGGCATGGACGCGTACTTCCCGACCGCGAAGATCTACAACCCCAACGGCCAGCACTACACGTCGGTCGACCGGGAGCTGCTGCTCGCCTACAAGGAGAGCCCGCAGGGACAGATCGTCCACGTCGGCATCAACGAGGCCGGTGCTCTCGCGGCGTTCACCGCCGCGGGCACGTCGTACGCGACGCACGGCGAGCCGCTGATCCCGATCTACATCTTCTACTCGATGTTCGGCTTCCAGCGCACCGGTGACGCCCAGTGGGCCGCCGGCGACCAGATGGCCCGCGGCTTCATCATCGGCGCCACCGCCGGCCGCACCACCCTCACGGGTGAGGGCCTCCAGCACGCCGACGGGCACTCGCACCTGCTCTCCTCCACCAACCCGGCGACGGTCTCCTACGACCCCGCGTACGGCTACGAGATCGCGCACATCATGCGTTCCGGTCTCGAGCGGATGTACAGCGGGCAGCACGAAGACCCGAACGTCATGTACTACCTCACGGTGTACAACGAGCCGATGGTCCAGCCCGCGGAGCCGGCCGACGTGGATGTGGACGGCATCGTCCGCGGCATCCACCGCGTCTCCGTCGGCGAGGGCGACGGCCCCCGCGCCCAGCTCTTCGCCTCCGGCGTCGGCCTGCCGTGGGCGCTCGAGGCCCAGGAGCTGCTGAAGAAGGACTGGGGTGTCGTCGCCGACGTGTGGTCGGTCACCTCGTGGACCGAGCTGCGCCGCGACGGCCTCGCCGCCGACGAGCACAACTTCCTCCACCCGGACCAGGAGCCGCGCACCGCGTACCTCACGCAGAAGCTCCAGGGCGCCGAGGGTCCCGTCGTCGCGGTCAGCGACTTCATGCACGCGGTGCAGGACCAGATCCGCCCGTGGGTCCCGAACCGCTTCGCCACGCTCGGCGCCGACGGCTTCGGCTTCTCGGACACCCGTGCCGCGGCCCGCCGCTTCTTCAAGATCGACGGACCGTCGATCGTCGTGCGCACGCTGCAGGCGCTGGCCGAGGAGGGCAAGGTCGACCGCGGCCTCTCCGCCCAGGCCATCGAGAAGTACCGCCTGCACGACGTGAACGCCGGCACGAGCGGCAACGCAGGCGGCGAAAGCTGAGCCCTCGGTGACAGCTGCCTCCGCCGCCGGCATGGACAAGGCCGCCACGCTCACCTGGCTGCGCCGGATCTCCGGCGACATCGCCACGGTGACGATCAAGCGGCTGGAGGACACCCTCCCCTGGTACGCCGACATGCCACCGGCCCGCCGCTCCGCGGTCGGGCTGGTGGCGCAGGCGGGCATCACCTCGTTCATCCAGTGGTACGACGACCCGACGTCCACCCCGTGGATCGCCGCGGACATCTTCGCCGCCGCTCCCCGTGAGCTGCTGCGGAGCGTGAGTCTGCAGCAGACCCTCCAGCTCATCCGCGTCACGGTCGAGGTGACCGAGGAACGGGTGGCGGGCAAGGGCGAGCACCTTCGCGAGGCCATCCTGCTCTACTCGCGGGACGTGGCGTTCGCCGCCGCCGACGTCTACGCGCGCGCCGCCGAGGCCCGCGGCCTCTGGGACGCGCGGCTCGAGGCGCTCGTCGTCGACTCGATCCTCACGGGCGAGGCCGACGAGGAGCTGCCCAGCCGGATCGCCGCGCTCGGGTGGCACGGCCACGGAGAGGTCGCGGTCCTCGTAGGCACCACGCCTCCGCAGTTCGACGTCGACCTCGTGCGTCGCACGGCGCGGAAGCTCGCGGTCGACGTCCTCATCGGCGTGCAGGGCTCGCGCCTCGTGCTCGTGCTCGGACGCGCGCGCGTCGAGGGCCAGGAGGGCGAGGACGAGGAGCTCGGGTTCCAGGAGATCGCGGCCCGTCTGGAGCCGTCGTTCGGCCCGGGGTTCGTCGTGCTGGGGCCGGCTGTCGCTGCCCTCGTCGACGCCAGCCAGAGCGCGCGTGCGGCGCTGGCCGGATTCGCGGTGGCTCGCGCCTGGCGGAGCGCACCGCGGCCCGTCGAAGCCGACGACCTGCTTCCGGAGCGCGCCCTCGCCGGCGACCCTCTCGCGAAGCAGACCCTGATCGAGCGCATCTACCGCCCGCTGCAGGCGCACTCGACCGACCTCGTCACGACGCTCTGGAGCTATCTCGACAACGGCCGTTCCCTCGAGGCGACGGCCCGCGAGCTCTTCGTGCATCCGAACACCGTCCGCTACCGCCTGAAGCGGGTGAGCGAGGTCATCGGGTGGGACGCGACCGGGCCGCGCGAGGCGCTCATCCTGCAGACGGCGCTCATCCTCGGCTCCATCGGGGCCGCGGAGCAGGTACGCCGCCGTCCGCCGCTGCGCCGCCCTCCGCGCTGACCCACCCGGCGCATTCTGTGCGCCACACACAAGGGTTCCGCGCAATCTTGTGATGGATCATCCACCGTTCTGCCGCGATCGTTGGCAGACTGGGTGGGTGATTGTCGTCGTCTGCCCTGGACAGGGCTCGCAGACCCCCGGATTCCTCGCCCCCTGGCTCGAGCTCGACGGAGTGGAGGAGCGTCTCGCCGCCTACTCCGAGGCCGCGCAGGTCGATCTCCGCACGCACGGCACCGAGTCGGACGCGGACACCATCCGCGACACCCGGGTCGCCCAGCCGCTGATCGTGGCCGCCTCCCTCGTCGCCGGTGACGCCCTCGTGGCCGCCGCCGGTCGCCGCGCGGACGGCATCGCCGGGCACTCCGTCGGGGAGATCGCGGCGCTCGTCGGCAGCGGCGTGCTGGATGCCGCGACGGGCATGCGCCTCGTCGGCATCCGCGGGCGGGCGATGGCCGATGCCGCCGCCCAGACCCCGACGGGGATGAGCGCGGTCCTCGGCGGCGATGAGGAGACGCTCCTCGCCCGCCTCGCCGAGCTCGGCCTCGCGCCGGCGAACTTCAACGGCGGCGGGCAGATCGTCGTCGCCGGCCCTCTCCCGGCCCTGGCAGCTCTCGCCGAGGAGCCGGTCAAGGGCACGCGCGTGGTGCCGCTCCAGGTCGCCGGAGCGTTCCACACCGACTACATGGCCTCCGCCGTCTCGGCGCTCCGCGACGCGGTCGCCGACGTGCAGCCGTCCGACCCCGAGATCACGCTCTGGACCAACCGCGACGGCTCGGTCGTGACCGACGGAGCGACGGCGCTCGACTACCTCGTCGATCAGGTCTCCTCCCCCGTCCGGTGGGACCTCTGCATGACCTCCTTCGCCGACGCCGGGGTGACCGGCGTCATCGAGCTCGCCCCCGCGGGCGCCCTCGTCGGTCTCGCCAAGCGCGGCCTGCGCGGCGTGCCGACGGTCGCCGTGAAGACCCCCGAAGACCTCGAAGCCGCCGTCGCGCTGCTGAACGGAGAAGCCGCATGACCGCCTCCCTCGCCCAGATCGCCGGGCCCGCCTACACCCGCATCTACGCGTTCGGCGCGGCTCGCGGCGAGAACGCGGTGCCCAACGAAGACCTCATCGGCCCGATCGACTCCAGCGACGAGTGGATCCGTCAGCGCACCGGCATCGTCACGCGCGCCCGGGCGGACAAGGGGACGGACGCGATCGACCTCGCGACCGCGGCGGCAGCCGAGGCCATCGAGAAGTCGGGTGTCCCCGCCGACCAGGTCGACCTCGTCATCGTCGCGACCATCAGCAACCCGAAGCAGACGCCGTCGGTCTCGGCCATCGTCGCCGACCGCGTCGGGGCCAACCCGGCCGCGGCCTACGACATCAACGCGGCCTGCGCCGGCTATGCGTATGCGGTCGCGCAGGCGGACGCGCTCATCAAGGCCGGAGCCGCCCGCCACGCCCTCGTGATCGGCACGGAGAAGCTCTCCGACGTCGTGGACCCGACCGACCGCAGCATCTCGTTCCTCCTCGGCGACGGCGCCGGCGCCGCCCTCATCGGCCCGAGCGACACGCCGGGCATCGCCCCCGCCGTGTGGGGCAGCGACGGGTCCAAGGCCGACGCCGTCGGCATGAACGGCACCCTCACCGACTTCCGCGACGGCGTGGTGCCGTGGCCGACGCTCCGCCAGGAGGGCCCGACGGTCTTCCGCTGGGCGGTCTGGGAGATGGCGAAGGTCGCCCGCGAGGCACTGGACAGGGCCGGGATCGAGGCCACCGATCTCGCCGCCTTCATCCCGCACCAGGCGAACATGCGCATCATCGATGAGTTCGCCAAGCAGCTCGGTCTGCCGGAGACGACCGTCATCGCCCGCGACATCGAGACCACCGGCAACACGTCGGCCGCCTCGATCCCCCTCGCCAGCCACCGCCTCATGGCCGAGCACCCGGAACTCTCCGGCGGCCTCGCCCTGCAGATCGGCTTCGGGGCCGGGCTCGTGTTCGCGGCCCAGGTCGTCGTCCTCCCCTGAAGACGCGCCGACCTTCCCTAGACTGTTCCACGGTTCCGAATACAACCCGTAAGAAAGAGGAAGACCACCATGGCTTTCACCAACGATGAGGTCCTCGCCGGCCTCGCAGAGCTGATCACCGACGAGACCGGCATCAACGCCAGCGAGGTCGCCCTGGAGAAGTCGTTCACGGACGACCTCGACATCGACTCGATCTCGATGATGACGATCGTCGTCAACGCCGAGGAGAAGTTCGGCGTCACCATCCCCGACGACGAGGTCAAGAACCTGAAGACCGTCGGCGACGCCGTCAACTTCATCGTCGCGGGCCAGGAGTAATCACGGCAGGATGCCACCCTCGCCCCGCGCGAGGCGTGGCATCCTCCGGCCCTGCCCATCCCCCGCACGAACTCGTTTCGACAAGGAACCACACCTCATGACCAAGCGCATCGTCGTCACCGGCATCGGCGCCACCTCCGCCATCGGCGGGACGGCCCCGGAGAACTGGGACAACCTTCTCGCCGGTGCCTCCGGCGCCCGCACGATCGAGCACGACTGGGTGCAGGAGTACGACCTGCCCGTCACGTTCGCCGCCTCCGCGAGCGTCCGCCCGGAAGAGGTGCTGCCCCGCCACGAGGCGAAGCGTCTCGACCCCTCTTCGCAATTCGCGCTCATCGCGGCGCGCGAGGCCTGGGAGGACGCGGGCTCGCCCGAGGTCGCTCCCGAGCGCCTCGGCGTCGACTTCGCGACCGGGATCGGCGGCCTCTGGACGCTGCTCGACGCCTGGGACACGCTGCGCGAGAAGGGCCCCCGCCGGGTCATGCCGTTGACCGTGCCGATGCTGATGCCGAACGCGGCCGCCGGCAACCTGTCGCTGCAGTTCGAGGCCCGCGCCTATGCGCAGACCGTCGTCAGCGCGTGCGCCTCCAGCACCGAGTCGATCATCCACGCCTTCCACCACCTGCAGGAGGGGCTGGCCGACGTCGTCATCGCCGGCGGCACCGAGTCGGCGATCCACCCGATCACGATGGCCGCGTTCGCGTCCGCGCAGGCGCTGTCGCGCCGCAACGACGACCCGGCCCACGCCTCTCGACCCGGCGCGATCGACCGCGACGGCTTCGTGATGGGCGAGGGCGCCGCGGCCCTCATCCTCGAGACCGAGGAGCACGCCAAGGCCCGCGGCGCGAAGATCTACGGTTACGTCCTCGGCGGCGGCGTGACGGCCGACGCGTACCACATCACCGGCAACGACCCGGAGGGCAAGGGGGCGGCGCGTGCCGTGATCCAGGCACTCGAGGAGGCCGGCATCACGCCCGACCAGGTGACGCACATCAACGCCCACGCGACCTCGACCCCGGTCGGCGACCCCAACGAGTACGTCGCGCTGAAGAACGTCTTCGGCGACCGGATCGACGAGATCCCGGTGTCGGCCACCAAGGCATCGACCGGACACCTCCTGGGCGGGACCGGCGCGCTGGAGGCGATCTTCTCCCTCCTCGCGCTGCGGGACCGCGTGGCCCCGCCGACGATCAACATGACCGAGCCGGACCCGGAGGTGCCGTTCCGTCTGTCCGGAGAGGCGGCTCCGCTCGGCGACGGCCCGCAGATCGCCATCAGCAACTCGTTCGGCTTCGGCGGACACAACGCCGTGCTCGTGCTGGGCGGCGTCGACTGACCGTTTCCGCGTTCACGATGAAGGCCCCCGGGATGTGATCCCGGGGGCCTTCGTCATGCGCGCGGGCTGCTCCAGCCCTTCGACAGGCTCAGGGACCCACGGGGGCGCTCGCCCGGACGGCGAGGCGCTGCGAACGCTCGCGGCGGCGGCGCTCGATCCGCGGGAGGAACCAGCCGATCAACGGGCCGACACCGAACGCGAACAGCACGGTGCCGACGCCCACGGGACCGCCGAGGAGGAAGCCGACGAGGAGCACGGAGCCTTCGAGGACCGTCCGCGCCAGCCAGATCGGCCACCGGGTCACCCGGACGAGCCCCGTCATGAGTCCGTCGCGCGGTCCGGGGCCGAAGTCGGCCGCGATGTAGAGTCCGGTGGCGAACGCCAGCAGCACGAGTCCGAAGACGAACATGGGCGCCCCCACCCACACGGACGGCGGAGCCGGCAGCACGAGGAGCGTGAGGTCGGCGAACGGGCCGATGAGCAGCGCGTTGAGCAGGGTGCCGAGACCCACCCGTTGACGGAGCGGGATCCACAGCAGCAGGACGACGATCGAGATGAGCACCGTCACGACCCCGTACCCGAGTCCCGTCCAGCGCGCGACACCCAGCGAGAGCACGTCCCAGGGTGCGACGCCGATGCCGCCTCGCACCATGAAGCCGAGGGCGACGCCGTAGAGGAAGAGCCCGCCCACGAGCTGCACCAGTCGCTCGACCAGGTCTCGACGGCTGGTCGCGGTGAACGGCAGGAAGACGGCACGGAAGAGCATCTCTCCATCGTGGCCCGTGCGAAGACGCGACGAGGCCGACCACTGAGCGAAAAGTGGTCTGCACATGGAAGGCCACTTTGCGGCAGGCTGGACGCATGGCCTCCCGTCTCGTCACCCAGCTCGGTACGCAAGACATCGACGACGCCTCGGCGTCGGGCCTGGCCGACCGCATCAGGGCCCTCATCCTCGATGGAAGGCTCACGGTCGGAGAGCGACTGCCGAGCGAGCGCGCCCTCGCGCTCGAGCTGCGGCGGTCACGCTCGACCATCACCCGCGCCTACGGCGTTCTCGAGGCCGGCGGCTACGTGTCCCGGCATCATGGCGGAAGCACCAGAGTGACCCTCCCGCACGGCCCGGCGGCCGCCGCCCCCGACGCGGACGACGAGGCGATCGACCTGTCGATCGCCTCGATGGACTCGACCCCCGGCCTGTACGACGCGACCGTGCGGTCCCTCCCCCGGCTGGCGGCGCTGCGGGGCACGAGCGGCTACTCGCTGCAGGGCCTTCCCGAGCTCCGAGAAGCCGTTGCCCGCCGATTCACCGAACGCGGCGCGGCGACCTCGGCCGACGAGATCATGATCACCTCGGGCGCCCTGAACGCCGTCAACCTCATCCTCACGGCGATCGGCCGCCGCGGCGAACGGGCCCTCGTGGAGCAGCCGACGTTCCCGCATGCGCTCGAGGCTCTGCACCGTCACGGCTACCGTCTGGTGCCGACGCCGGTCGACACCGACGGCTGGGACACGCGGCACCTCACCGACACCCTGCGGACAGCGCGCCCGCACGTCGCGTACCTCATCCCGGACTTCCACAACCCCACCGGAGCGACGCTGCCGCAGGAGGAGCGGTCCCGGATCGCGACGACGGCCCGCAACACCGGCACGCACCTGATCGTCGACGAGACGACGGCTGAGCTGGACATCGACCGGGGATGGGTTCCGACGCCGATGGCAGCCGAGGGCCCGAACGTGATCACCGTGGGATCGATGTCGAAGATCGCGTGGGGAGGCATGCGCATCGGCTGGATCCGCGCCGAGCGCTCGGTCATCGCCCGGCTGCTGGCCGTCCGCCCCTCGTTCGAGCTCGGCACGGCCCTCCTCGAGCAGTGCATCGCCGTGGAGCTGCTCGACGACGTCCCGGCACTGACCCAGCACGTCCGGCGACGTCTCCAGGCCGGGCGGGATGCCGTGACCGCGGGAATCGCCGGGATCCCGGGGATGCGGATGCCGGAGACGCCCGGCGGCCTCTCCGCCTGGATCGATCTCGGCGCTCCCCTGTCGACGACCCTCTCCCTCGCTGCCCGCGAACGGGGACTCATCCTGCCGCCCGGACCGCGCTTCACGACCGGCGGCGTGCTGGAGCGGCGACTCCGGATCCCGATCACGCTCCCGCCCGAGCGTGCGGCGGAGGCGATGACGCGCCTGGCGCAAGCCTGGGCGGACGTGCGCGGCGGTGGAGTGAACACCGTCGACGATCTCGCGCATGCGGCCGTGATCTGACCGGCGCAGACGAAGACCCCGCCCGGTCGCCCGGGGCGGGGTCTTCGTCGAGCGGAGCGGGGATTCGTCTTCTCAGCGTCCGGGATCACTCACCGGAATCCGATACTCACGCCTCCGCGCACCCGGTATCGACGGTCGGTCAGCCGACCTTGTGGAGCCAGACGACGCGCGCGTCGTCGCTGGCGTGACGGAAGGGCTCCAGCTCCTCGTCCCAGGCGGAGCCCAGGGCGATGTCGAGCTCGCGCTGCAGCTCGACGGCGTTGCCCGCGGCGATCTCCATCGCGTAGCGGATGCGGTCCTCGCCGATGACGATGTTGCCGGCGGCATCGGTCTGGGCGTAGTGGATGCCGAGGTCCGGCGTGTGCAGCCACCGACCGCCGTCACTGCGCGGCGTCGGGTCTTCGGTCACCTCGAATCGGAGGTGCTCCCAGCCCCGGATCGCAGTCGCGAGGGCAGCACCGGTACCGACGGGACCGTCCCAGTAGAACTCGGCGCGGCGTGCGCCGGTCAGCACGGGCTGCTCGGTCCAGTCGAAGTTCACCGCACGCCCGATAGCGCGACCCACCGCCCATTCCAGGTGCGGGCAGAGCGCGCGAGGCGCCGAGTGGATGAACACCACTCCGCGTGCGTAAGCCGTCGCCATGATCTCTCCGTTTCATCAGGTGCGTCTTCCCCTACGACCTGAACCACGAAGTGGCGAGAGTATGCGGTTGTGCGCCCATTCTCGCCGAGTTCCCGCGAAATCACAAGCGTGTGATTCGACGACGAAGGCCCCGGTCCGTGGACCGGGGCCTTCGGGCGCTTCGACGAGCTCAGCGACCCAGCGTGGGGACGCTCAGCGACCCAGTATGGGGACGCTCAGGCCTCGCTCATGGCCTGCTTGACCTGCTGGCCCTTCGCGGCATAGTAGGCCGCGCGAGCGGCGTCCTTGCGGGCCTGCTCGGCGTAGCCGAACTCGAGCACGTCCTGCGGGACCTCGACGTTCGGGACGTCGTCGGTGCCGTGGTACTTCTCGATGTAGGCGTCGAGCTCAGGACCGGAGGTCCACGAGGTGATGAGGCAGTAGCGTGGGTCGGTGCCGTTGTGCGTAGCCGCGTGCCACAGACGCTGGGTGTCGACGATGAGCTGCGCACCGGCCGGCAGGGCGATGCGGTACTCGATGCTGGGGTCCGTGCGGTTCTCCCGCAGGACGAAGTAGCTGTCCTTGTCGTCCGTCAGGTTGAAGAACCCGCGGACGACCCAGCCGGTGCCGTCCGGGTTCAGGCGGTTGTTGTCGTCCTGGTGGAGGTTGTAGAGGCAGTCGCCGTACGGGGTCGGCTGCAGCTCGATGACGCGGCAGCGGCCGACGTTCGCACCGGGCTCCTGCGCACGACGGGTGAGGTTCGGGGCCTTGGCGGTCTGCTCGTCGATCCAGACGCCGTCCTTGTCGGTGCGCGGCGGCTTGTGGTTCCAGAAGCCGTTGCACTCGATGTCGCCGAAGGCGCTGGCGAGGGGCGCGAACCGGGTGTCGCCCGAGGACTTCCAGTCGACGTACTCGATGTCGAGCCACTCCTTGGGGTCGGCCTCCTGGTCGTAGCTGTCGAGGACGACGAAGCCCTTCTCCTCCAGCGCTGCGGACTTGATGTATCCCATGATCGAGTCATGTTCCTTTCATCGGGGGCCAGCACGTTTTAACAGGCCCTGATAAGGCAAGGCTAACAGCGGGACCTGGCGCTCCCCCGGAGGGTCGCCGTGGATAAGCGAATAGACTGGGCGGGGCACCCGGCGCGTCCGTGGCGCCTGTCGCTACGGGAGGACGAGACACCAGCATGAGCACCGCGACCAACGTCGAGGCGACGGCAGTCAACACGATCGAATGGCTCGCGGCGGGACGCACGACCATCGTCGTCCCGGTCTACCAGCGGCAGTACCGCTGGGACATCGGCGGCTGCGAGCGGCTCCTCTCCGATGTCAGGGCGGTGGCCGCGGAAGACGACGCGCATCGCCATTTCATCGGTTCGATCCTCTCCGCCGAGGACGGCTCCGGTCCGGACGCCGACCTCATCCTCATCGACGGGCAGCAGCGTCTCACCACGCTCATGCTCCTCGTCGCCGCGCTGCATCACTCGGTGCGTGACCGCGATCCGGAGCTCGCCGCCGACCTCGCCCGCGTGCTGGTCCGCCCCGACGATCCCGAGCGCACGAAGCTCCGTCCGCACGACGCCTGGGCCGATCTCTACGAGTCGGTCGTGCTCGACCGCCGGGACGACGTCGACCGCGAATCGCGCTTCGACGACAACTACGCGTTCTTCCGCAGCCAGATCCATGCCGACGAGGTGCCGTTCATCTGGCAGGGGCTGCAGCGCCTGGAGCACGTCTCGATCACGCTCGGCGCCCAGGCCAACGCGCAGCAGATCTTCGAGAGCCTGAACTCCACCGGCGAGCCGCTGCGGGATCACGAGCTGATCCACAACTACATCCTCATGGGGCTGAACCACGCCGAGCAGATGGATGTGGAAGCGCGGTTCTGGCTGCCGATCGAGCAGCACACGGGCGAGGCGATCGGCGCGTTCTGGCGCCACTACCTTGTGCTCGTGACGGGGCGTGAGGTGGCGGCGAACGGCGAGCACGGCGTGTACAGCGCCTTCCGCCAGTCGTTCCCGCGCGTCGACGTCGCCCACCTCCAGGCCGACGCCGAGACGTGGCGGCATTATGCGGAGATCTACGGCATCCTCCTCGACCCGACGAAGGAGCAGGACCCGGAGATCGCGCGGCAGCTGCGGTACGTGAACACGTTCGGACGCTCCTCCTCCCCGCTGGTCATGAGCGCCTACAGCGATCACGCGCGTGGCCTCATCGACCGGAGTCAGCTCCTCGAGACGCTCGAGTGGCTGCAGGCGATGTTCCTTCGTCGCGCGCTCGTGAACCTTCCCGCCGAACGCCTGATCGCCCGTCTCTGCCGTGCCCGTCGCGACGGACACGACGCCCTCGCCCGCGCCATCGCGCGCATCACCCCGTCGGACGAGCGGGTCAGCGCCGTGCTCAAATACAGCGAGCTGCCGTATCCGGCCTACGTGCTCGGCCGGCTCGAGGGCGTCGACGACCTGGACGGCTTCGACGTCGAGCACGTCGTGCCCGTCGTGCCCGGCGACGCTTGGTCCGGCGACGGCGTGCGTCCCTGGAGCGAGTACTCCGAGGACGAGCAGAACAGCCACCGCGCCCTCGCACCCACCCTCGGCAACCTCACGCTCCTGGAACAGGGGCTGACGGAGCGGGTGTTCGGCGCTTCCTTCCCCGCCAAACGCGATGAGGCCTACGCCCGCAGCGCGGTGCCGGCCACCCGCGCCCTCGCCGCGGAGGAATCCTGGGGCACGGCGGCCATCACCGCACGAACGGTGGCGCTGACGGCCGACCTCGTCCGCGTGTGGGCACGGCCCGCGCTGCCCGAGATCGACGACGACGGCCTCACGCCGATCCTCGACGCCGTGCGCCGCCGCGGCTGGCCCGCGGGGTGGGAGCGCGAGTTCGACTACGTGGAGTACCGGGGCGAGCGGTGGGAGGTCTACGACGTCAAGCACCTCTTCAACCGCGTGTTCCGTCGCGCCTGGACCGACACGACCGAGGCCGCTCTGGCGTACTGCGCGACCCACGGCGGCCCGATCTACCGCGACAAGGCGTGGAAGGGGCAGTGGGACGACCTCGATGACGCGCACTTTCTCTACATGGGCTGGGACTCGAACTACATGATGACAGCCGTCCAGGGTGTCCTCGACGAGTCCGGCATCGCCGCCGAGGTCTTCGTGAAGTACTCCTACATCGGGAATGTGATGTGACCATGACCACTGTCATCCGCCGCCGCCTGCTCGACCTCGCCGTCGAGGAGCACACGCTCACGGTCCCCCTCGCCTGGGACGACCCGGCAGACACCCGCACGATCGACGTGTTCGCCCGCGTCGTCGCACGGGAGGGAGGCGAGGCGCTCCCCTACCTGGTCTTCCTGCAGGGCGGGCCGGGCCACGAGGCGCCGCGCCCCTTCCACTCCTCCGCGGCACCGGCGTGGCTGGATCAGGCCCTCGCGCACTATCGGCTCGTGCTCCTGGACCAGCGCGGCACCGGCCTCTCCTCCCCCGTCGGCGACGGCGACCTCGCGCAGGGCGCCGAAGCCGTCGCCGAGCATCTGACGCACCTGCGTGCCGATGCCATCGTGCGCGACTGCGAGGCACTGCGGGAGCATCTGGGGGCATCGACCTGGAGCGTCCTCGGGCAGTCCTTCGGCGGGTTCACGACGCTGGCCTACTTGTCCACCCACGCGGATTCCCTCGATGATGTCTTCATCACCGGCGGTCTCAGCACGGTCGAGCGCGATCCGGACGAGGTGTACGCGCTCTGCTACGACAAGATGCGCACGGCCTCCGAGCGGTATTACCGGCGCTTCCCGGAGCACCGCGACGTCATGCGACGCCTGATCGATCTCGCGGACGCCGGTGAGCTCGTCCTTCCCAACGGCGAGGTCGTGTCGCGTTCCCGCCTGCGCTCCGTCGGCTCCGCTCTCGGCACCGACGACGGCTGGCAGACGGTCTGGTCCTTGCTGGAGCGGGATCCCGCGTCCAACGCCTTCCGGCACGACCTCCAGCACGCCATGCCCTTCGGCGGCCGCAACCCGCTGTACTACGCCTTCCACGAGTCGAGCTATGCCAACGGACACACCACGCGGTGGTCCGCCGAGCGCGTCGAGCCGACCGATTTCCGCGACGATCCGACGCTCTTCACGGGCGAGCACATCCGCCGCGAGTGGGCCGACACCGTCCCGGCGCTGCAGCCCTGGCGGGAGGTGACGTCGATCCTGGCGGAGCACCCCTGGCCGCGGATCTACGACACGGCCGCCCTCGCCGCCTCCGGGGCGACGGGCGCGGCCGCCGTGTACGTGAACGACGTGTACGTGCCCCTGGAGTTCTCACTGGAGACCGCCCGTCTCCTCCCCGGTGTGACACCCTGGGTGACGAGCGAGCACGAGCACAACGGCCTGCGGACGGGGCCCGTGCTGGAGCGGCTGATCGACCTCGCCCACGGACGCCGCCTCCGCTGACCTCCGCCCCGCGACGGGTGCCACCGCCGCGCTCCGCGATCTATCCGGCGCACGGCCCCGGCGCCGACCCCCGGAGATCCGCCGGGCCGTATCGAGCGCGGACGCATCGTCATCGACGTCTGAGCGACTCGTCCACCCCGGACATGACGAAGGCCCCGCACTCGGAGGAGTACGGGGCCTTCGTGGGCGGTCTTACTTGGAGGAGCCGCCGAAGCCCTTGAAGCGCTGGTTGAACTTCTCGACGCGGCCGGCCGAGTCCATGATGCGCTGCTTGCCCGTGTAGAAGGGGTGCGAGGCCGAGGAGATCTCGACGTCGATCACCGGGTACTCCACGCCGTCCAGCTCGATCGTCTTGTCGCTCGTGACGGTGGAGCGGGTGAGGAAGGTCTCGCCCGAACCCAGGTCGCGGAACACGACAGCCTTGTACTCGGGGTGAATGTCAGTCTTCATGGGATTCCTTTGTTGCTGCCCTGGATTGTGCCAGGGACGAGGGAAGTCTGTGGTGCCGAACGCACCAAGGATCGATTCTACCAGTACTTCGACAAGCTCAGTAACCCATCGGAACCGAGGTCAGTAACCCATCGGAACCGAGGTCAGTAACCCATCGGAACCGAGCTCAGTAACCCACGAGAGGGCCGAGGTCAGGAGGCGGCGCGGGCGGAGTAGCGCCCGTCCTCGCTGCTGAGCGCGATCGGCATACCGAAGGTCTCGCCGAGGGCGTCCGCGGTGAGCGTCTCCGCGATCGGGCCCGCGGCGACCACGGCGCCGTCGCGGATCAGCAGCACGTGCGTGAACCCGACGGGGATCTCCTCGACGTGGTGGGTGACCATGAGCATCGCGGGCGTCGTCGGCGCCGACGCATAGCCGCCGAGCAGAGCCAGCAGCTCCTCGCGCGACCCGAGGTCGAGCGAGGCCGTCGGCTCGTCGAGCAGCAGGAGCTCCGGGTCCGTCATGACCGCCCGGGCGATCTGCACGCGCTTCTGCTCACCGTCGCTCAGCGTGCCGAAGGTGCGGTCGGCGAGGTGCGCGAGACGCCAGTCGCCCAGCACGCGCAGCGCACGCCGCTCATCGATGTCCTCGTAGCTCTCGTTCCAGCGCCCGAGCACGGAGTACGCCGCCGTGAGGACGGTGTTGAGCACCGTCTCGTCACGCGGGATGCGCTTGGCCATGGCCGACGACGCGAACCCGATCCGCGGACGGATCTCGAAGACGTCCGCGCGTCCGAGTGTCTCGCCGAGAACGGTGACCGTGCCCGAGGTGGGGTGCATCAGCGTGTCCGCGAGCTGCAGCAGGGTCGTCTTCCCCGCACCGTTCGGCCCGAGGATCACCCATCGCTGATCGTCAGAGACCTGCCAGGTCACGTGATCGATGATGTTGCGCCCCTCTCGGCGCACGACGACGTCGGTGAACTCCAGAGCGATCGGCATACCGAAAGCCTATCGGCTCAGGCGGACAGCTCTGCGTAGAGCGCGCGGGTCTCGTCGGCGATCGCGCCCCAGCTGAACTGCGTGCGGGCCCGCTCCCGACCGGCCTCCCCGTACTCCCGCGCCCGCGCCGGATCCGTGGCGACCTCGGTGAGGACTGCCGCGAGATCGGCGACGAAGCGGTCGGGGTCGGTCGGTGTGCCCGTGCCGTCCTGCACCTGCTCGATGGGGACCAGGCGGCCCGTCGCACCGTCGTCGACGACCTCGGGGATGCCGCCGGTCGCGGTTCCCACGACGGCCGCTCCGCAGGCCATGGCCTCGAGGTTCACGATCCCGAGCGGCTCGTAGACGGAGGGGCAGACGAAGGTGGTCGCCGCGGCCAGGATCGCCGACAGCTCGTCCCGGGGCAGCATCCGCTCGATCCACACCACGCCCTCTCGGGTCTGCTGCAGCAGCCGCACCCCCTCCTGGACCTCCGCCATGATCTCCGGCGTGTCCGGAGCACCGGCGCAGAGGATGAGCTGGACCTCGGGCGGCAGCAGCCGTGCCGCCTGCAGAAGGTAGGGCAGCCCCTTCTGCCGTGTGATGCGTCCGACGAAGACCACCGAGGGGCGGTCAGGATCCATACCGATCGAGGAGAGGAAGGCCGGATCCTGCACCGGACGCCAGCGCTCCACATCGATCCCGTTGTGGATCACCCGGACCCGCGCGGGGTCGACCTGCGGATAGCTGCGGAGGATGTCCGCGCGCATGCCGGCGCTCACGGCGATCACCGCGGCGGCGTTCTCGTAGGCGAGCTTCTCGATGCCGCTCGACACGGCGTAGCCGCCCCCGAGCTGCTCGGCCTTCCACGGCCGCAGCGGCTCGAGGCTGTGCGCCGTGAGCACGTGCGGGATCCCATGGAGCTGGGAGGCGAGGTGTCCGGCGAAGTTGGCGTACCAGGTATGGCTGTGCACGACGTCGGCGCCCGCGATGGCCGACACGATCTCCAGGTCCGTCCCGAGTGTCTGCAGCGCGGGGTTGGCAGCGGAGAGGCTCTCGGGAGCGCGGTAGGCGAAGGTGCCCTCCTCGTCGCGCGGCGCGCCGAACGCACGCACCGTCACATCGATGTCCCGACGCAGTGCGGAGACGAGTTCGGCGACGTGCACACCTGCGCCTCCGTAGATCTCCGGCGGATACTCCTTGGTGATCATCTCGACTCGCATGCCTAGACGCTATCGAGCGGGTTGTCCAGATGCTAGTTCCCCGCGCCGAACGGGATCTATGGTGGACCCATGTCCGCTCCAAAGAAGGTCTTCGGGATCATCCTCGCTGGCGGCGAGGGCAAGCGACTCATGCCGCTGACGGCCGACCGCGCAAAACCTGCCGTCCCGTTCGGCGGCCAGTACCGCCTGATCGACTTCGCCATCTCGAACCTCATCAACTCCGGGCTGAGACAGATCGTCGTCCTGACCCAGTACAAGTCGCACAGCCTCGACCGGCACATCTCGCAGACGTGGCGGATGTCGGCGCTGCTCGACTCGTACGTCGCCTCGGTCCCGGCCCAGCAGCGGCTCGGCAAGCGGTGGTTCTCCGGATCCGCCGACGCGATCCTGCAGAGCATGAATCTGATCAACGACGAGAAGCCCGACATCGTCGTCGTGATCGGCGCCGACCACGTCTATCGGATGGACTTCCGGCAGATGCTTGAGGCGCACATCGAGTCCGGCGCGAAGGCGACGGTTGCCGGCATCCGTCAGCCGCTCGCTCTGGCGTCTCAGTTCGGGGTCATCGACGCCGATCCGGAATCCGGACGGATCCGGCAGTTTCTGGAGAAGCCGACCGACGCCACGGGTCTCGCGGACTCCCCGCACGAGGTCCTGGCCTCGATGGGCAACTACATCTTCGACACCGACGCCCTCATCGCGGCCGTCGAGGCCGACGGGGAGCTGCCCACGTCGAGCCACGACATGGGCGGCGACATCGTCCCGTACTTCGTCGACCGCGGCGAAGCCGGCTACTACGACATGAAGCAGAACGAGGTCCCTGGATCGTCGCCGCGCGACCGCTCCTACTGGCGCGACGTGGGGACGATCGACTCGTTCTTCGACGCGCACCGGGACCTGATCTCGACGCTCCCAATCTTCAACCTCTACAACATGGAGTGGCCGATCCACTCGCAAGCGGTCAACTCCCCGCCGGCGAAGTTCGTCCGCGACTCGGTGGGGCGGATCGGCAACGCCATCGACTCGATCGTGTCGCTGGGCTCGGTGCTGTCCGGCACGCACCTCGAACGCAGCGTCGTGGGCCCGTGGACGCTCGCCGGCGGCGGCTCGACCATCACGGACTCCGTGGTGTTCGATCACGTCCACGTCGGTCAGGGTGCCCGCGTGCACCGCGCGATCCTCGACAAGAACGTCGTCCTCGCCGACGGCGCCACGGTCGGCGTCGACCGCGAACGGGATCTCGCCCGCGGGTTCACGGTCACGGAGTCGGGGATCACGGTCGTCGGCAAGGGTGTGTTCATCGAACGCTGACGCGTCATGCGGCACGGGCTCCGGTCCCCCGGTCGCTAGGCTCGGGGGGTGACCACCGCGCGATTCCTCGTCGTCCTCGATGCCGATTCCACGCTCATCCGGAACGAGGTGATCGAGCTCCTCGCCGAGGAGGCCGGCCGTCGCGCCGAGGTGCAGGCGGCCACGGAAGCCGCGATGCGCGGGGAGATCGACTTCGCGACCAGCCTCCGCTCCCGGGTGGCTGCCCTCGCGGGCGTTCCCGTCGAGGCGTTCGCCCGCGTTCGCGCCCGCGTCGAGCCGACTCCGGGCGTCCGCGACCTCACCGCCGCCGTGCACGCACGGGGCGGCGTCGTCGGCGTCGTCTCCGGCGGGTTCCACGAGATCCTCGACGACGTCGCGCCGGGACTCGGCGTGGACCAGTGGCGCGCGAACCGCCTCGAGGTCGCCGACGGCGCGCTCACGGGGCGGGTGGACGGTGACATCGTCGACGGCGCGGCCAAGGCCTTCTGGCTGCGCACCTGGGCCGAGGAACTCGGCGTGGCGCCGCACGCGACCATCGCGATCGGCGACGGCGCCAACGACCTCCCGATGATGGCGGTCGCCGGCCTGGGGCTCGCCTTCAACGCCAAGCCCGCCGTCCGCGAGTCCGCGAGCCTGGTCATCGGCCCGGTCGACCTCGGAACGGTCATCCCGCTCCTCCCCTGACCCTGGCCGATGTCCGGGGCCGGGTCTACGGTCGGGTCATGGACATCATCCTCATCCCCGGCCTCTGGCTCGACGCCTCCAGCTGGGACGACGTCGTGCCTGCCCTCGAGCGCGCCGGGCATCGCCCTCGTCCGCTGACCATGCCCGGGCTCGACGCGTCTGCGGAGACGGCGGCGGGTGTCGGGATCGACGACTGGGTCGCCGCCGCGGTCGCCGCCGTCGATGCGGCGGAGGGCCACGTGGTGGTCGTCGGGCACAGCGGCGGAGGCAACGTCGCCTGGGGCGTCGCCGACGCGCGACCGGACCGCGTGACCCGGGTCGTCTTCGTCGACACCGTGCCGCCGCCCCCTGGTTCGGGCATCAGCGAGTTCCCGGTGCAGGACGGCGTCGTCCCGTTCCCGGGCTGGGGATTCTTCCCCGACGAGGACGTGCACGATCTGGACGACGAGACTCGTGCGAGGACGGCCCCGCTCACGCACAGCGTCCCCGCGCGGGTGCCGACGGATGAGCTCGCTCTGCACGACCCGGCACGGTACCGCATCCCGGTCACCCTGCTGATGGGAGGGTTGGATCAAGACGCCTTCGACGCGGTGATCAGCCAGTGGGGTCCGTACGCCGAGGAGTATCGGGCGATCGGCGACGCCGAGGTCGTCCGGATCGGCTCCGGACACTGGCCGCAGTTCTCGACGCCCGAGCGTCTCGCGGAGCTCCTCGTGCGCGCGATCGATCGCTGACGAGGACTGCGGGGGTCAGTGCCCCATGCCGAGACCACCGTCGACCGGGATGACGGCGCCCGAGATGTAGCCGGCGTCGTCGCTCGCCAGCCAGGTCACGACGCCCGCGACCTCATCCGGCGTCGCGAAACGCCCGGCGGGGATGTTCGCCTTGTACTGCTTCTGCGTCTCCTCGGGGAGTTCCGCCGTCATGTCGGTCTCGATGAAGCCGGGGGCCACCACGTTGGCGGTGATGCCGCGTCCGCCGAGCTCGCGCGTGAGCGAGCGGGCGAAACCGACCAGCGCGCTCTTGGAGGCGGCGTAGTTCGTCTGCCCCGCGGAGCCGTAGAGGCCCACGACGCTGGAGATGAGGATGACACGTCCGAACCGCGCTCGCAGCATCGCCTTCGACGCACGCTTGACGACGCGGAAGGTACCGCCGAGGTTTGTGGCCACGACGCTGTCGAAGTCATCCTCGCTCATACGCATGAGCAGGGTGTCCTTGGTGATGCCCGCGTTGGCGACGACGATCTCCACCGGACCCAGCTGCTGCTCCACCTCGGTGAAGGCCGCGTCAAGAGCGGCGGCGTCCGTGACGTCGGCGCGCACCGTCAGGGTGCCCTCCGGACCCTCTCCGCTGCGAGCGGTCACCGCCACCCGGTAACCCTCCCGCACGAAGCGCTCGGCGATGGCGCGGCCGATGCCGCGGTTGCCTCCGGTGACGAGGACGACGCGCTCCGCGCTCATGGGACACTCCTGGGTCTGGGGTCGAGGGCCGGGGTTCCGGACCGTGATCGATCCTAGCGACGTTGCCGTGCCGCCTTCACGACGGTCGTTTGACAGACCGGGAGCCTCCTGGGACTCTGAGGGCGACGAAAGGCACCAGCGTGAGCGATCCCCGTATCTCCGGTTCGTCCGGCGAGCAGCCCCCGGCCTTCCCCCCGGCTCCCGGTTCCGCCCCGGCATACCCGGGGTTCCCCCCGGCACCGCCGGCGAACGCCGCCACGCAGCCGTCTTCGGCGCCTCCGCAGTACTCGGCGCCTCAGCAATACGCGGCCCCTCAGCAGTACGCGTCCCCGCAGCCGTATGGAGCCGCGCCTGCGCGGCCGTCCAGCGGACTCGCGATCACCTCCCTCGTCTGCGGCATCGCCGGTGTCGTGCTGTTCTGGGCGATCGTGCCGATGCTCGCCTCGATCGCGGCCGTGATCACCGGTCACATGGCGCTCGGACAGATCCGTCGCACTCCCGGTCTCGGCGGCCGCGGCATGGCGATCGCCGGGCTCATCCTCGGCTACGTCATGATCGGCGTGCTGATTTTCACCATCGTCTCGACGATCATCGGCCTCGTCGTCTTCGGCGCCTTCACCCTGCCGTTCGTCTTCGCGAGCTGACGTCTCGCCCGGGCACGCCGATGTCGCCACGGCGGCGTAGGCTGGAACCATCGTGAAGAACGCACGTCGAGTCCCGGCCGTCACCTCACTGCCGCAGTCCCCGCGGGATGAGGGAGACCATCGTGTGCGCCGGTATGCCCTGACGATGACGATCCGCATCGTCTGCTTCGGGCTGATGTTCTTCGTGCAGCCGTTCGGCTGGTGGACCTGGGTGTTCGCGCTGGCCGCCGCCGTGCTCCCGTACATCGCCGTCGTCTTCGCGAACGCCGGCAGCGACAGCACGGAGACCGCCGCCGAGTCGCCGATGCGCGAGATCGACGCGCCGCCCGCACCATCGCTCGCTCCGGAGACCGCCCCCGACGTCATCACCATCCGCGAAGGCCGCACCGACCGATGAGCGCGCTCATCTGCTCGCGCGCCGGCTGCCGGAGCGCGGCCACGAGGCAGGTCGTCTGGCGCAACCCGCGTATCCACGCCGCCGACCGCGAGAAGATCTGGTTGGCGTGCGATGAGCACGTCGGCTTCCTCCACGACTACCTGGCCGCGCGGGACTTCCCGGTGACGGTGCGAGACGGGGTGCCCTCCTCATGAGCAACCGCCTGACCCGCTGGGGCGTGTACGTCCTCATCGCCATCGGATTCGCGATCGCCTGCGTCTTCCTCTCCAACTGGCAGTTCGAGAGGAACGAATCCCGCGCCGAGCAGATCGCGCTGGTGGAGCAGAACTACGACGCCCCGGCCGTCCCCCTCGCCGACGTGGTCGCCGAGGACGAGCTCGACCCCGCGGACGAATGGCGCCCCGTCACGCTGCAGGGCGAGTACCTCGCCGACGAGCAGCTCCTGGTCCGCAACCGTCCCCACGGCGGAACGAGCGCGTTCGAGGTGCTGGTCCCCTTCCGCGACACGGACGGTCGTGTGCTCATCGTCGACCGCGGCTGGGTGGCACCGGGCGAGGGCGAGCTCCCGGACGCTGTCCCCTCTCCACCGTCTGGCGAGGTCACGGTGACCGTCCGCCTGCGCCCCGGCGAGCCGCTTCCCGGGTCCGGACGCGGGGCTCCGGAGGGCCAGGTGCCCACGATCCACCTCCCGTCCATCGCCGACCTCGTCGGCGACGAGGTGATCACCGGTACGTACGGACGCCTGGTCGAGGAGCAGCCCGCCGCCGAGACGGCGCTGGGCGGCTTCGAGTCCCCCACCGACGACCCGGGTCCGCACCTGTCCTATGCGATCCAGTGGATCCTGTTCGCCATCATGGGCTTCATCTTCATCGGGTACATCATCCGCACGGAGATCGTGAAGCACCGCGAAGAGGTCGAGGGGAAGCCGGCACCGGTGAAGGCACCGAAACGCCGCGACCGCGACGCGGACGCCGAGGACGAACTGCTCGACGCCCGGTGACGCACCCGCCGAGCGTCACGCGACCGCGAGAATGCGCCGGACGCTGCGCTGCCCGGCACCCTTTCGATCCCGGACGGCCCACCCTGCCGCTGCAGGATCGGAAACGGGCCCTTCGGACCGTCGGGAAGCACCATTTCGATCCCGCCTGCGGGACGCTTTCGGTCGTTCTGGATCTCTAGCGCTCTCGAGCAGAGCCCGTGACGATATGCCGCCATCCGCGGGCGACGACGTCGTACACGATCCGGGTGTGGTTCCGGTCGGACGCCCGGGTGCGCCGCCATCCTCCGACTATGCCACGACCCGCTACGCGAGCTCGATGAGGTCCTGGTACTCCTGGCTCCAGATGTCCTCGACGCCGTCGGGCAGGATGAGGACCCGCTCGGGGTTCAGCGACTGCACCGCGCCGGGGTCGTGCGACACGAGCACCACGGCACCCTCGTAGTGGGCCAGCGCCCCGAGGATCTCCTCGCGGGAGGCCGGATCGAGGTTGTTCGTGGGCTCATCGAGCAGGAGGAGGTTCGCGGACGACACGACGAGCGTCGCCAGCGACAGCCGGGTCTTCTCGCCACCGGACAGCACACCCGCCGGCTTGAGGACGTCGTCGCCGGTGAACAGGAAGGAGCCGAGCACCTTGCGAGCCTCCGTCTCCGTGATGTGCGGAGCGGCCGACACCATGTTCTCCAGGACCGAGCGGCTGACGTCGAGGTTCTCGTGCTCCTGCGCGTAGTACCCGACCTTGAGGCCGTGTCCGGGCTCGAGCTGCCCGGTGTCCGGCTTGTCGACACCTGCCAGCATGCGCAGCAGCGTCGTCTTTCCCGCACCGTTGAGACCGAGCACGACGACCTTGGAACCGCGGTCGATCGCGAGGTCGACGTCGGTGAAGATCTCCAGCGAGCCGTACGACTTCGACAGCCCGGAGGCCATGAGCGGGGTCTTGCCGCAGGGGGCGGGCTTCGGGAACCGCAGCTTCGCGACGCGGTCCTCCTGACGCACGTCCTCCAGCCCGGAGAGGAGCTTCTCGGCGCGCGCGAGCATCTGGTGTGCTGCCGCCGCCTTCGACGCCTTCGCTCCGAAGCGCGCCGCCTGCTGCTGCAGCGTCGTCGCCTTCTTCTCGGCGTTGGCCCGCTCCTTCTTGCGACGCTCCTCGTCCGCAGCGCGCTGCCGCAGATAGTTCTTCCAGTTCATGTTGTAGATGTCGATGACCTGGCGGTTGGCGTCGAGGTAGAACACCCGGTTGACGGTTTCGCCCACGAGCTCGACATCGTGGCTGATGACGATCAGCCCGCCCTTGTAGTTCTTGAGGAACTCGCGCAGCCACACCACGCTGTCGGCGTCGAGGTGGTTGGTCGGCTCATCGAGGATCATCGTCTGCGCGTCGGAGAAGAGGATGCGCGCGAGCTCGATGCGACGACGCTGGCCGCCGGAGAGGGTCGACAGCGGCTGGTCGAGGATGCGGTCCGGCAGCGAGAGGTTGTGCGCGATCGACGCGGCCTCGGCCTCGGCCGCGTACCCGCCCTGCGCCTCGAACTTCTCGGTGAGCGCGGCGTAGCGCTTCATCGCCTTGGCAGCGACCGCGGGGTCGTCGGAGCCCATGGCGAGCGAGGCCTCCGTCATGCCGAGGTTGAGCTGACCGAGGCCGCGGGCGTCGAGGATCCGGGTACGCGCGAGGTCTTCCGGGTTGCCCGAACGGGGGTCCTGCGGCAGGTAGCCGAGTTCGCCGGAACGGGTGACGGTGCCGCCGGAGGGCAGCACGTCGCCGGCGAGCACCTTGGTGAGCGTGGTCTTGCCCGCACCGTTGCGTCCGACGAGGCCGATCTTGTCGCCGTCGGACACACGGAACGAGACGTTCTCCATCAGCAGGCGCGCGCCAACGCGGATCTCGAGGTCGTGCACGGCAAGCACAGCGGACGTCCGTTCGTTCGGGAGGAGGTGGTGGCCGACCGGCCAGCCAACCAGTATATGCCGCCCTGCCTGTGGCGACGCCCGGCACGGATATCCCTCTCCAGGGTGACCGGGGCGATACCCCGGAGTGATGCCCCTCTCCCCACCCCCTGCTTACGGTGCCGGAGTGGACATCCTCAACGACCTCATCCTGCAGGCGATCGCCTCCCCCTGGCTCTACGCCGTGCTCTTCGCGGTGACTGTGATCGACGGGTTCTTCCCGCCGGTCCCGAGCGAGACGGTCCTCGTCGCCGCGGCGGCGGTGGCCGCGTCCACCGGCGACGGCAACATCGTGCTGCTCGGTGCCGTCGCCGCCCTGGGCGCCGCGATCGGCGACAACATCGCGTTCCTCATCGGGCGCCGACTGGGCACGACGAGGTTCGCCTGGATGCGGCGGCCCCGCGTCGCCGCCGCCTTCGCCTTCGCGCAGCGCGCCCTCGACCGCCGCAGTGCCACGCTGATCCTAGGCGCCCGCTACATCCCGATCGGACGCGTCGCGGTGAACATGTCCGCCGGAGCGCTCGGGTTCCCCTGGCGGCGGTTCCTCCCGCTGAGCCTCATCGCCGGTGTGAGCTGGAGCGTGTTCAGTCTCGCGATCGGGCTCCTCGCCGGCGCCTGGCTGCACGACCAGCCCGTGCTCAGCGCCGCGATCGGCATCGTCGTCGCGTTGCTCGTCGGTGTGATCATCGACCGGATCGCGGCGCTCCGCCGACGCCGTACGCCGGTCGTGCACCTGGCAGGATGAGACGCATGGCACGCCGCCGAGAGCGCACCCCGCGCCCGCCACGGATGAGCCGTCGCACCGGCGCCCTCGTGGCGCTGACTGCGGCGGTCGTCGTGCTGTACGCGCTCCTCGTCTCCCTTCAGACGGTGCTCTCCGGCACGCCGCTGCCCCTGTCCTTCCTGCTCGGCGCCGCCGTGTGCGGCGCTCCCCTCCTCGTCCCCTCCCGGCCGCGGACGGCGATCGTCGTCTTCGCCGCCGGCGCCTTCCTGCTGCCGCTCCTCGTCGAGCCGGCGCGCGCGATCCACTCCCCCTGGCCCTGGTCGGTACCGGCGCTCCTGGCCTTCGTCCTCCTCGTGGGCGTGATGTCCTTCGTGCAGGGAGCCCGCCTCGGAGGCCTCACTCTCGTGATCGGCGCACTGACCTCGCTGACGGCGCCGCTGCTGCGCCCGGACATGGTCGCGACGCCGGCGAGCTCCGGCAGCGCCACCGCCAATCTCATCGTGACGACCTCGGTCGCCGCCGCGATGCTGCTCATCGCCGTCCTCGTCGCCGGTCGCGTGCGTGTCGCGGCGGAGCTGACGAGGGAGAAGGAGCACAGCGCGCTGGAGGAATCCCGGCGTGCTCTCGTGGAGGAGCGCACCCGGATCGCCAGGGAGCTGCACGACGTCGTGGCGCACAGCATGTCGGTGATCCAGGTGCAGGCGTCGACCGCGCGCTACCGGATCGCGGACCTCGACGCCGAGGCCGCCGCCGAGTTCGACGACATCGCCGCCACCGCGCGTACGTCGCTCACCGAGATGCGGCGCATGCTGGGAGTGCTCCGCACCGAGGACCAGCACGCCGAGCTCGCACCGCAGCAGGGACTGGACGACGTCCCGGCCCTCGTCGACACGATCCGCAGGGCAGGGGTGGAGGTCGGCCTCGTGCTGGAGGGGATGGAAGTGGCCTCCGCGGCGGGACCCGGCGTGCAGATCGCCGCCTTCCGCATCGTGCAGGAGGCGCTGAGCAACGCCGTCCGCCACGCGCCCGGTGCCCGCGTCACCGTCCGGCTCCATGCCGACGCCGACGCCCTGCACATCCGTGTGCGCAACGCCGCACCGCCGCAGCCGACCGAGAGCCCCTCCGGCGGCTACGGCCTCCGGGGAATGCGCGAGCGCGCCGAGCTGCTCGGCGGAAGCCTCGCCGCCGGGCCGTCCGACGACGGCGGCTGGACCGTCGAGGCCACCCTGCCGCTGTCTGCGACGGCCGCACCGACCACCCCGACCGCCTCGGCGGAAGACAAGGAGAACCCGTGACGATCAGCGTGCTCATCGCCGACGACCAGGCGATGGTCCGCGCCGGTTTCGCCGCCCTGCTGGACGCGCACGAGGGGATCCGCGTGGTGGGCCAGGCGGCCGACGGCGCGGAGGCCGTGACGCTCGCCGCGCGGCTCGATCCCGACGTCATCCTCATGGACGTCCGCATGCCGGAGCTCGACGGCATCGAGGCCACCCGCCGCATCCTCGGTCCGTCGTATCCTGCCGCGCACGTGCCGCGGATCCTCATGCTCACCACCTTCGACATCGACGACTACGTCTACGACGCCCTCGCCGCCGGGGCCAGCGGGTTCCTGCTCAAAGACGCTCTTCCGGAGGAGCTCGTGCACGCCGTGCGCGTGGTGGCGGGCGGCGATGCCCTCCTCGCCCCCAGCGTGACCCGGCGCATGATCGAGCAGTTCGCCGGACGGCGGCCGGCCTCACGGCGGTCTGCGACCGCCCTGGCCGATCTCACCGACCGCGAGCGGGAGGTCCTCGTCCTCATCGGCAAGGGCCGGTCGAACACCGAGATCGCGGGCGACCTGTTCATCGCCGAGCAGACCGTGAAAACCCACGTCGGCAAGGTGCTCGCGAAGCTCGGTCTCCGCGACCGTGTGCACGCCGTCATCCTCGCGTACGACACCGGCCTGGTCGAGCCCTCCGCCTGAGTCACCCCTGCGTAGGGGGCAGAACGACACCACGGAGTGATGTCCCGCCCACCACCGCCTCCATAGCCTCCGAGGACACCGTTCCCAGGAGGACTCATGGTCATCGCCGCGGCTCCACGCCTCAGCACCCCCGCCCCCGCTTCATCCGGCCACGCGGGTCACCGCGACACCGGCATAGACGTCGTGCGCGCCCTCTGCGTGCTCGGCGTCGTCCTGCTGCACGCCGTCATGGTCGGGGTCACGGTGTCCGAGACCGGGCCGGTGTTCGAAAACGCGAGCGACGGCACGAGCTGGATCGCGCCGCTGAGCTGGCTGCTGCAGGTGATGCCGCTCTTCTTCGTGATCGGAGGGTTCTCGGGGCTCCTCGCGTACCGCCGCCTGCGCGCCCGCGGCGGCAGCGCCACCGCCTTCGTGGCCGGTCGGGTGCACCGGCTCCTGCGTCCGACCCTGTTCACGGTCGGCGCGGTCGGGGTCGCGCTCGCGGTGCTCACCGTCGTCGGCGTCGCGCCGGATCTCATCGCGGTCGCCGGCTTCCGATACGGACAGCCGCTGTGGTTCCTCGGGGTCTTCCTGCTGTGTCAGGCGCTGCTCCCCGCGCTCGTCGCCCTGCACGAGCGCGCGCCCCTGCGCACGATCACCGTCCTCGCCACCGCGGCCGTGGCGGTCGATGTCCTGCGGGCCGTCACCGGGACGGACGCCGTGGGCTTCCTCAACCTCGCTTTCGTGTGGTTGACGATGCAGCAGCTCGGATTCCTCCTCGCCGACGGCCGCGTGGACGCCCTTCGTCGCCGGACCCGCGTCACGATCGGCATCGGCGCCCTCGGGGTGCTCGTCGCCCTGTTCCTCATCGGCGCGTACTCCCCCGACCTCATCGCCAACATCAATCCGCCCACGTGCGCCCTGCTGCTGGTCGGGCTGATCCACACGATCCTGTTCTCCCTGTACCGGGCGCACATCGCGCGCCTCAGTCTTCGCCGTCCGGTGGCCGCGTTCACCGCCTTCGTCACGCGGCGGACGATGACGATCTACCTCTGGCACATGCCGGTGCTGCTGGCGATGGCCGGGGCGACGGCCGTGGCCGCCCTCCTCGGCGGATTCACTCTGCCCGCGCTCGACAGTGCGGAGTGGTGGGCCGCCCGCCCGCTGTGGCTCCTGACGGCTGTCGTCCTCACCGCGATGGTCGCGGTCCGTGTCGACCGGTTCGAGAATCACCCCTCGCCGCAGGCCACGTCCTCGCGGCGCCGCCTGGCCGTGGGAACCGTCCTCGGCCTCACCGGAGTGGTGCTGCTGCTCGTCCTCGGCACGACCGTCTCCACCGCCGCCCTCGCGGTGCTGCTGCTGGTCGCGGCGCTGCGGCTGGCCGGACGCCCCGGACGCCCCGTCCTGGTGTGACCGTCAGCCGACCCCGCGGGCCGCGAGCGCATCGCCGACCTGATCCGCGTGGCGCAGCGTCAGCACGAGCAACGGCACCACGCCGCGCACGCCCAGGCGGACTCCTCGTGCGCGCTCCGCGTCCCGCACCCGCTGCGCGAGTCCGGCCACGACGGGAACCAGGGTCAGCGTGAGCGACACCGCCATCGACACCGCCTCCGGATCGACCCCGACGCGCCGCAGCGGACGCAGGAGGCACTGCAGCACGGCCAGGAGATCGGACATCCGGGTCGTCAGGGTGAGGAGGGCGGCGAGCAGCAGCAGCACGGCGACCCGGCCGGTGCTCACCCAGGCGGCGACGGGAGACACGAAGACGGCCAGGGCGATCGCGAGCACGAGCAGGACCGCACGCAGCCGCCACAACTCCGTCACCGCGGCGGAGAGCGGCACCCCCGCGATCGGGTAGAGCGCGAGCACGGTCGCGAGGCAGGCCGCGATGCTGAGCGGCCCGTGCGGGAACAGCGTCAACGCGAGCGCCGCGATGGCGAGACCCGCCAGCTTCGGACCGGCCGGCACCCGATGCAGCAGTCCCGCACCGACCGGGGACGGCACGATCATGCGCACAACCGGCGGTAGCGTGCGATGACCCTCTCGGGCTCTCCCTGTCCGACGACGCGCCCGCCGTCGAACAGGACGGCGGTGTCGCAGCGGGCCGCGAGTTCGAGATCGTGGGTGACGATCAGCACCTGCGCCTCCTGTGACAGAAGGAGGTCTCCGATCCGCCGCGCGTTGCGCAGGTCGAGGAGTGTCGTCGGCTCGTCCGCCACGATCAGCGCCGGCTCGGCGAGGAGCACCGCGGCGAGGGCCAGCATCTGCTTCTGTCCTCCCGAGAGCGACGACGCCGGGATGTCGGCGTGGGCGCCGAGACCGTGGCGGTCCAGCGTCTCCTGCACGCGGGCGGCGATCTCGTCACGGGGCCGCCCTCGGAGGGACAGCGCCAGATCCTCGGCCGGAGTCGGCATCAGGATCTGGGCATCCGGATCGGTGAAGACGAAGCCCACCCGACGGCGCACGGCGGTCCGCTCCCGGAGCGCGTCGAGGCCGTGGACGGTGACCGTTCCCGTGGTCGGCGTCATGAGGCCGTTCAGCAGCCGGGCGAACGTCGACTTCCCCGAGCCGTTCGCTCCGATCACGGCGATGCGCCGTGCGGCCAGCTCCAGCGTCACGTCGTCGAGGAGCACGCGGCCGTCGACGGTCACTCCCACGCTGTCGAGACGCAGGACCCCCGGCTCCGCGATCGTCGTCGCGTCCCGCTCCCGCCAGCGCATGCATCCTCCTGAACACCGTTCACCTGAACGCCGTTCACTATAGTGGGGGCATGAGTCCCGAGACGAATCCCGCCCGTCACGATCGGGAGAGCGTCGCACGGACCGCCCTCGCGCTTCTCGACGAGGTGGGGTTGGCCGATCTCTCCATGCGCCGCATCGCGGCCCGGCTCGACGTGCAGCCGAGCGCGCTCTACTGGCACGTCGCGAACAAGCAGGAGCTCCTCGCCGACCTCGCCGATCGGATCACGGCGACCGTCCCGGACGGAGCAGAGGGCGTGCTCGCGACCGCCCGTGCGCTCCGCGACGCCCTCTTCGCCTACCGGGACGGCGCCGAGCTCGTCCTCAGCACGTACGCGCTCCAACTCGGCTCGGCACACGCCCGCGACGCCCTGGTCGCCGCCCTCCACGCCGAGGGCGCCACGAACGCCGAGGATCGCGGGGCGGCGATCCTGCACTTCGTGCTCGGCCATGCCACCCTCGTCCAGCAGCGGATGCACGCCGACAGCCATGGCGCACTCCCGGCCTCAGGCGAGATCGACGTCACCGCGGGCCTGGACCGGGTGTTCGACCTCGGCGTCCTCGCTCTGGCCGGCGAGCTCAGCGCACCGATGACTCCGCGGCGTGCCCGAGCCTGAGCCCGGGGATCACCGCGAGCAGCACCAGCCCGACACCGAGGACGAACACGACGGCGAACGCGTCCGCGCCGCCGCCGAGGGTGGCGACGGCGAGCCCCGCCAGCGCGATGGCGACCGCCGAACCCGCGGCATCCGAGATCGACAGCGCCGAGGAGTTGAATCCCTGGTTCGTCTCGTCCGAGTAGGCCAGCGTCAGCACGGTGAGCCGCGGATACAGCAGCCCCATGCCGCCCCCGGCGAACGCCCACCCGACGATCACGAAGACCGGGGAGGCATCGAACGCCGCTGCGGCCAGGACGCAGAGCATCGCCACGAGCAGTGCGCCGAGGCTGAGCGCCGTGATGCGGTGATTGCCCAGCCGCTCACCGTAGCGGCCCTGCGCAGCCGACGCCCCGGCCCAGGCGAAGGCCGCGAGCATCAGGGCGACTCCGGCCCAGGTCGCGGAGAAGTCGAACTTCCGCATCAGCAGGTACGGGATGTAAGCCTCCGCGGCGAAGAACGCCCCGGCCGCCACGCCACGCATGAGCACGACGCTGGGAAGCCCGGCGCCGGCTCGGAGGGTCCGTCGCGGCAGGAGCGGCAGCACGACGACACCGATCGCGAGCACGGCCCCCAGTGCCACCGGCCACCCGATCGCCGGATCGAGCTCGGCGGACAGTCCGATCACGACCGCGAGCACCGCCACGACGACGGCCAGCAGCAGACGGGTGAGCAGCGCCCGGCGGTCCTGCGGCTCCCCGCGGCCGAGATCGACGCCCCGCAGTCGGATCGCGATCATCGAGAACGCGATCGCGGTCAGGACCGCCACGCCGAGGAACGCCCAGCGCCAATCGAGGTACTCCGCCACGGCTCCCGCGAGGAAGGGCCCGATCATCGACGGGACCACCCAGGCGGCCGCGAACGCCGCGAACACCCGGCCGTGCAGATGCGGCGGATACAGTCGCGCGACCACGACGTACAGGGCCACCGTCTGCCCACCCGCGCCGAGCCCCTGCACCAGTCGTCCGATCAGGAACTGGGACATCGTCGTCGCGAACCCGGAGATCAGCAGCCCCAGGATGAAGAGGGCGACGGCGGCGTACAGCGCTCCGCGCGGACCACGCGCGTCCGACCAGGACCCCGCCGCGACCATCCCGATCACGCTGGTCGCGAGCGTGCCGGCGAAAGCGACCGCGTACAGCGACTGCCCGTCCAAGGCGTCGCTGACGATCGGCATGACCGTGGTCACCGCCAGGGCCTCGATCGCGGCGAGGAAGATCAGGGCGACGGCACCCAGGGTCACCCAGAACCGGCTGCGGTCCCAGATCGTGGCGGTGGGATCCGCTGCCGTCATCGCTCGACGAGCGCGGCGATGCGCTCGACCGCCTCGGTGAGGATCTCCGGGCTCGTGCCGAAGTTGAGTCGCACGTGCCCGGCCCCTTCCTCGCCGAAGGCCGGGCCGAAGTGCAGCGCCACCTTCGCCTCGCGGAGGATCTTCCGGGCGGGGTTGTCTCCCCAGCCGAGGGCGGAGAGGTCGATCCACGCGAGGTATCCCGCGTCCGGAAGACGGTAGCGGGCGGCGGGCAGGTGGCGGGCGAGCAGGTCCTCGAGCAGGACGCGGTTCTCGTCGAGTGTGTGCAGGAGACCGTCGAGCCACGCGTCGCTCTCCTCCGAGAACGCGGCGACGGCGGCGAGGAGACCGAACTGCCCCGTCCGCCACTCCACCTCGACGGGCAGATCGCGCACGACCGCGGACGTCTCCTCCGCGGCGGTGACCATGAGCGCGCACTTCAGCCCCGCGAGGTTGAACGCCTTGCTCGCGCTGAGAACCGCATAGCCGATGCGGGCCGCCGCGTCGCTCACGGCGAGGAACGGCGTGAATCCCGTGCCCGGCTGGGCGAGCGGCGCATGGATCTCGTCGGAGACGATCGTCGCGCCGTACTCCTCGGCAAGTTCCGCCAGCGCGGACAGCGTCTCACGATCGTGCACGGTGCCGGTCGGGTTGTGCGGGTTGCAGAGGAGCATGGCCGTCGCGCCGTCCTCGAAGGCGGCGCGGATCCCGTCGAGGTCGAGCTCCCAGCCGGTCCCGGTGTCGCGCAGCGGGACGCGCTGCACCTCGGCACCGGCCTCGGCCACGAGGTCGTAGAAGGGCGGGTAGACCGGCGGCGTGACGACGACGCGCTCCCCCGGCTGCGTGACGCGACGGAGGATCTCGACGATGCCGATGCTCACGTCCGCCGTGCTGCGCATCCGCGCGGGGTCGGGGCGCCAGCCGAAGCGGCGCTCCGAGAAACCCGCGTACGCCTCCGCCAGCGGTGTCCGCGAGGCGATGTACCCGGTGTCCCCGAGATCCAGCGCCCGCTGCAGTGCGGCGGTGATCGCCGGGGCGAGCGGGAAGTCCATCTCCGCGACGAAGAGCGGCAGCACGTCCTCGGGATACTCCCGCCACTTCTCGCTGGTGCGCTCACGCAGCTCCGACAGCGGCAGGGCCTTCACCGACAGCATTCGTCCTCCGATTCTCCCCGCATCGATGCGGAGACGTCGAAGCGGGCGTGCCCGGCACGCCCGCTTCGTCTGGTGGTCAGGTGACCGGAACGCTCAGATCGCGAAACCGAGCGCACGCATCATGTCGCGCCCGTCGTCCGTGATCCGCTCGGGTCCCCACGGCGGCATCCACACCCAGTTGATGCGGAAGCGGTCCACGACGTTGTCGAGGGCCTGCGCCGTCTGGTCTTCGAGGACATCCGTGAGCGGGCACCCCGCGCTGGTCAGCGTCATGTGGATGACGAGAGCGTCGTTCTCGTCGTCCCAGGCGAGGTCGTAGATGAGTCCGAGGTCGACGACGTTGATCCCGAGCTCAGGATCCATCACGTCCTTGAGAGCCTCGGTGACCGCGTCGTACTTCTCGTCCGTCAGGGTCGCTGTCATGCGATCAGCCTACGCCTCGATGGGAGCGGAGGGGTCGAGGAACCGGTCGTAGCCCTCGTTCTCCAGACGGTCGGCGAGCTCGGGGCCGCCCTCCTCGACGATCTTGCCCGCGACGACCACGTGCACGTAGTCGGGGCGGATGTAGCGGAGGATCCGGGTGTAGTGCGTGATGAGCAGCACACCGAGGCCGGTGGACTCCTTCGCGCGGTTGACACCCTCGGAGACGATCTTCAGCGCGTCCACGTCGAGGCCGGAGTCGGTCTCGTCGAGCACGGCGAACTTCGGCTTGAGCACCTCGAGCTGGAGGATCTCGTGGCGCTTCTTCTCGCCGCCCGAGAAGCCCTCGTTGACGTTGCGCTGCGCGAACTTCGGGTCCATGCGGAGGTTGGCCATGGACTCCTTGACGTCCTTGGTCCACTGCCGGATCGAGGGCGCCTCGCCGTCGAGCGCGGTCTTCGCGGTGCGCAGGAAGTTCGTCACGGTCACGCCGGGGATCTCGACCGGGTACTGCATGGCGAGGAACAGACCGGCGCGGGCGCGCTCGTCGACGCTCATCGCCAGGACGTCCTCACCGTCGAAGGTGATGGAGCCGGAGGTGACCGTGTACTTCGGGTGGCCGGCGATCGTGTAGGCCAGGGTGGACTTGCCGGAGCCGTTGGGGCCCATGATGGCGTGGGTCTCACCGGTGTTCATGGTGAGGGTGATTCCGTTGAGGATCGGGGTGGTCCCCGCCTCGGTCTCGACCGTCACATGCAGGTCGCGGATCTCGAGAACAGACATTCTTCAGACTTCCTTCGTCACAGCGGGATCGATGAGCACGTCGTCGCCGTCGATCTCGACGACGTAGACCGGGACGGGCTCATATGCGGGGAGATTCTGGGGCTTTCCGGTGATCAGGGAGAAGGCCGAGCCGTGGGCCCAGCACTCCACCGTGTCGCCTTCCACGAAGCCCTCGGACAGCGAGATGTCGCCGTGGGTGCAGGTGTCGCCGATGGCGTGGATGACGCCCTCGCCGTCCTTGATGACCGTGATCGGCACACCGTCCGGCTCGACGCGCAGCGGCGTGTCCTGCTCCAGCTCGGAGACGCCGCAGACGCGCTGCGCGGTCACGCGTCCACCTCGGCGAGCTCGGCCTCGATGGCGGCCAGCAGCTCCGACTCCAGGTCGGGGATGCCGAGGCGCAGCACGATGTCGGTGAGGAAGCCGAGCACCACCAGTCGGCGGGCCTCGTCCTCCGGGATGCCGCGGGCCTGGAGATAGAAGAGCTGCTCGTCGTCGAAGCGGCCGGTGGCACTCGCATGCCCGGCGCCGACGATGTCGCCCGTCTCGATCTCGAGGTTCGGGATGGAGTCGGCGCGTGCGCCCTCCGTGAGCACCAGGTTGCGGTTGGCCTCGTAGGAGTCGGTGCCGGTGGCCTCCGCCCCGATCAGCACGTCGCCGATCCACACGCTGTGGGCGCTCTCGCCCTGCAGCGCGCCCTTGTAGAGCACGTCGCCGGTCGTGTGCGGGCCCTTGTGGTGCAGGTACACCTGGCTCTCCAGGTGCTGACCGGAGTCGGCGTAGGACAGCCCGTAGAGGTAGCCCTCGGAGCCGGCACCGGCGAGCTCGACGCTCGGGTTCACGCGCACCACGCCGCCGCCGAAGCTCACGACGAAGTGCTTGAGGGTGGCGTCGGCCGCGACCCTCGCCTGGTGGGCGGCCGCGTGCACGGCGTCGTCGTCCCACTGCTGCACGGAGACGACGGTGAGCTTCGCGCCGTCGCGGACGATGATCTCGACGTTCTGGGCGTACTGCGCCGAGCCCTTGTGCTGCAGCACCACCGTGGCGGCGCTGTGCTCGAGGGCCTCGATCACGATGTGGGCGTCCGCCCGGCGGTCTGCACCGGCGCCCGTGAGCGACAGGAAGATCGGCGCGGCGACCTCCTCCTCGCGCGGGATGCGGATGTGCAGGGCCTCGGAGGCGCCCTGCCACGCGACGGCGGCGGTGATGTCCTCGGCGAGGAAGACCTCGCCGCGCGGAGCGGTGCCCGCCGTGAGCGGTGCGGCCACATACTGCTCGCCGGACGTGAAGGAGTACTGCACACCGTCCTCGCCCTCCGCGGTACGGAACAGCGGCGTGAGCGCGGCCACCGGCGTGTGCTTCCAGTTCACCTCGCGACCGGTCGGCGTGCCGAAGTCATCAGGGTCGAACGAGTGCGGACGCTCGGAGCGGGTCTGCACCGGGACGAATCCGGCGTCCGCCACCTGGGCGGCCGGGTCGATGTGCGCGTTCGTGTGCTGCGCCTCGCTGGGCGCTGTCGTCGAGGCCGCCATTTAGCCGACCGATCCTTCCATGCCCATCTCGATGAGCTTGTTCAGTTCCATCGCGTACTCCATCGGCAGCTCGCGCGCGATCGGCTCGATGAAGCCGCGCACGATCATCGCCATCGCCTCGTCCTCGGGCATACCGCGGGACTGCAGGTAGAAGAGCTGCTCCTCGCTGACCTTGGAGACCGTGGCCTCGTGGCCGAGCTGCACGTCGTCGACACGGATGTCGATCGCCGGGTAGGTGTCGGAGCGGGACTTCGTGTCGACGAGCAGCGCGTCGCAGCGGACGGTGTTCGCCGAGTGATGGGCGGCGGCGTCGACACGGACCTCGCCGCGGTACCCGGCACGGCCACCGCCGCGGGCGATCGACTTCGAGACGATCGACGACTGCGTGTACGGCGCCATGTGGATCATCTTCGCACCGGCGTCCTGGTGCTGGCCGGGTCCGGCGAAGGCGACCGAGAGCGTCTCGCCCTTCGCGTGCTCGCCCATCAGGTAGATCGACGGGTACTTCATCGTCACCTTGGAGCCGATGTTGCCGTCGACCCACTCCATGGTCGCGCCCTCGTGCGCCACGGCGCGCTTGGTGACCAGGTTGTAGACGTTGTTCGACCAGTTCTGGATCGTCGTGTAGCGCACGCGGGCGTTCTTCTTCACGATGATCTCGACGACGGCCGAGTGCAGGGAGTCCGACTTGTAGATCGGGGCCGTGCAGCCCTCGATGTAGTGGACGTAGCTGTCCTCGTCGGCGATGATCAGGGTCCGCTCGAACTGGCCCATGTTCTCGGTGTTGATCCGGAAGTAGGCCTGCAGCGGGATCTCGACGTGCACGCCCTTAGGGACGTAGACGAACGAGCCGCCCGACCAGACGGCCGTGTTCAGCGCCGCGAACTTGTTGTCGCCGGCGGGGATGACGGTGCCGAAGTACTCCTCGAAGAACTCGGGGTGCTCGCGCAGGGCCGTGTCGGTGTCCATGAAGATGACGCCCTGGGCCTCCAGGTCCTCGCGGATCTGGTGGTACACGACCTCGGACTCGTACTGCGCGGCCACGCCGGCGACCAGGCGCTGACGCTCGGCCTCGGGGATGCCCAGGCGCTCGTACGTCTCGCGGATCTCCTCGGGGAGGTCTTCCCAGCTCTGCGCCTGCTTCTCGGTGGAGCGGACGAAGTACTTGATGTTGTCGAAGTCGATGTCGCTGAGGTCGGCACCCCAGGTCGGCATCGGCTTGCGACCGAAGAGCTGATAGCCCTTGAGACGGGTCTTCAGCATCCACTCCGGCTCGTTCTTGAGGGCCGAGATCCCGCGGACGACCTCTTCCGAGATCCCGCGTTTCGCGACGGCACCCGCGGCATCCTCATCGTGCCAGCCGAATTCGTACACCCCCAGACCATCGAGCTCCGGGCGGTCGATCAGCACATCCGACATGCAACACTCTCCTCACAGGTCCCAAACGGTGTCATCCGCCCCGACACACCTGATCCCCGTCGAGTCTGCGGGAGCGGGTGCCGTTGGTGGGGCCCTCATCACGGGCGCTTCCATCGCGCCTAAACTGTTGACGATGCTTCAGCGCTGTCAGCGCTCATCGCAACAATCCGATTCTACAGGTTCCGCCTGACGGACGGGCCGTGCGCCACGTCTTCGACGGGCCGGAGGACTTATGCCCGAGACGACCATCCCCGCCCCTTCGACGACCAGGGCGACGGCCTCCCCCCGCTCCGCGGTATGGGGTCGTGCGCTCACCGTCTTCGCGTGGCTGTCGTTCCTCAGCGAGACGATCATCATCGGCACCGGCGGCGCCGTGCGGCTGACCGGCTCCGGCCTCGGCTGCACCGAGTGGCCGCTGTGCACCCCGGAGTCGCTCGTCCCGATCGTCGAGGTGCAGGGCATCCACGGGATGATCGAGTTCGGCAACCGGCTGATGACCGGCGTGGTCGGGATCATCGCGATCGCCGTCGTCCTGCTCGTCCTGCACACCATCAGTGGCCGCCGGGCGCTCATCAACGCCCTGTGGTTCGCGGTCGGCGGTCTCGCCGGCGCAGCGATCGCCTTCGCCCTGATCTCGCTCACCGACTTCCCGGCGTTCCCCGTCGCGTCCGCCGTGCTCCTGGTCGCGGTGATCGCGGCGGCGGTCCACTCGGTGCGCACGACGCCCGCGCGGCGGGATCTCGTCCTCCTCGCCTGGCTCGTGCTGATCGGCGTGGTCGCGCAGGCCCTGGTCGGCGGCATCACCGTGCTCACCGGCCTGAACCCCTTCATCGTCGGGTTCCACTACACGTCTTCGCTCCTGCTCGTCTGCATCACCGCCGCGTTCCTCGTGCGGCTGGCGACGCCGGAGGGACCGCGTGAGCGGGCCGTCCCCACCTGGTTCGCGATCGTGACGCACGTCACCGGGCTCGCCCTGGCCGTGACGATCGTGTTCGGCGTGCTGACGACAGGATCGGGCCCGCACTCGGGCGACGCCGACGTGCTCCGCCGCGGCTTCGACGCCACGGTCCTCGCCCACGTCCACTCCTGGCCGGGCTACATCCTCGCCGCGCTCGTGCTCTTCCTGACGGTGTCCGCCTGGGTCCTGCGCCTCGAGCCCCGCCGGTGGCTGCTCGTGCTCGTCATCGCGATCCTCGTGCAGGTGGCCGTCGGCGTCTGGCAGGCGCGGGAGGGGCTGCCGCCCGTGCTCGTGGGCATCCACATGGTCCTGGCATCGCTGTCGGCCGCGACCTACACGGTCGTCGTACTGCACCTCAAGCGCACCGCGGCCGTCGTACCCGCCCCCGTCGACTGACCTGCCGCGCAGACAATCCATAGCGCGCTCATCGGGGCCTCATCACCGCATCGACCATCGTGGTCGACATGAACAAGACACTCACCCGCAGCGCCGGGTTCTGGCTCCTCATCGTCGTCTCGCTCGCCGCGGTCGGGGTCGGTGGTTGGATGATCGCTGGACAGGTCGGCACGATGACCACGACCCTGATGGACGGCACCGCCACCGGTGTCGAGGTGTACGTCGGTCAGTCGCTCGTCGTCGTCGGCGCGGTCGTCCTCGGTGCGGGCCTGGTGGGCCTGCTCCTGTCGCTCGGCCTCGTCGCCGCGCGCACGCTGGTCGCCACCCCCGTCACCGCCGCGCCGGTCGTCGAGCAGGAGGTGCGGATCATCCAGGACGAGACGATCGAGACGGTCTCAATCCCGCGCGAGGAGCCCGCTCTCCGGACCGCCGATGCAGAGCCGCATGTCGAGGCGGAGCCTGCGTCCGCGGAGCCCCTGGCCGACGAGGATCAGAAGGGCAGCAGCGGGTCGATCGCCACGGCGACGAACAGCAGCGTCAGGTAAGTGATCGAGGCGTGGAAGACTCGCATCGGCCGCGCCTCGGTCCCCCGCACTGCCTGGTTGTACAGGCGGTGCGACTCGTAGATGAACCAGCCGCCGAACACCAGGGCGGAGACGGTGTAGACGAGGCCCATGTCGGCGATCGGCACCAGCAACAGGGAGCAGGCGACTGTGGCCCACGCGTACAGGATGACCTGCAGGCCGACCTGGGACGCGTTGCGGGTGACGCCCAGCATGGGCACGTCGACGTCGTCGTAGTCGTCCTTGTACTTCATGGACAGCGGCCAGTAGTGCGGCGGCGTCCAGAGGAAGACGAGCAGGAAGAGTATGAAGGCCGGCCAGTCGAGCGAACCGGTGACGGCGGACCAGCCGATGAGGACCGGGAAGCACCCTGCGATGCCACCCCAGATGATGTTCTGCTCGGTGCGGCGCTTGAGGATCATCGTGTAGATCACGACGTAGAAGAAGATCGCGGAGGCCGACAGGATCGCCGTGAGCGGGTTCGTGGTGAACCAGAGCCACACGGTCGACACGATCGCGAGCGTCCACGAGAAGATCAGGGCGCCACGCGGGCTGACCTCGCCGGTCACGAGCGGCCGGTTCTCCGTGCGGTGCATGTGCGCGTCGATGTCGCGGTCGAGGTACATGTTGAACGCGCCGGCCGAACCGGCACTCATCGATCCGCCGATGACCGTCGCGAGGACCAGCCAGAGATCCGGCAGTCCGCCCTGCGCGAGGAACATGACCGGAACGGTCGAGACGAGGAGGAGTTCGAGGACCCGGGGCTTCGTCAGAGTGACGTAGGCGCTCACCGTGCGACCGATGGACGACTTCCGTACGGTCTGATCAGACATCGTCGAGATCTCGATCGCCTCCTCCGCGCGCGTTACCGGACAACCTCTCCAGTGTATGACACGCCGTGACGCGTTCCGCGCCTTCCACCCCTCAGTCGCCGGGACCGTCCCCGCTATGCTGAGAGCACTCGCGCGCCCGGTGCTGCGCACAACCCCGCCCGTCTCCCGGACGATGCGGGATGCGCCAGGGAAGTTGCGGATGCGCCAGGGAATACCGGCGCCCTCGAAACTGTCGGAAAGGGCATGAACGTGTCGGAATTGCAGTGGGACGAGATCGATCGACGCGCGGTGGACACCGCCCGGATCCTGGCGGCCGATGCGGTCGAGAAGGTCGGTAACGGTCATCCCGGCACGGCGATGAGTCTGGCTCCCGCCGCCTATCTGCTCTACCAGCGGGTGCTGCGGCATGACCCGACCGACACCGACTGGCTCGGCCGCGACCGCTTCATCCTGTCGGTCGGCCACTCGTCGCTGACGCAGTACGTGCAGCTCTACCTGGGCGGGTTCGGGCTCGAGCTCGACGACCTCAAGGCACTCCGCACCTGGGGCTCGAAGACCCCCGGGCACCCCGAGTACGGCCACACCAAGGGCGTCGAGATCACCACGGGCCCGCTGGGCCAGGGCCTCGCGTCGGCGGTCGGCTTCGCATACGCCGCCCGCTACGAGCGCGGCCTCTTCGACCCCGAGGCCGCAGCGGGCACGAGCCCGTTCGACCACTTCGTCTACGTGATCGCGGGCGACGGCGACCTGCAGGAGGGCGTCACCAGCGAGGCCTCCTCGCTCGCCGGCCACCAGCAGCTCGGCAACCTCATCGCGATCTACGACTCCAACCAGATCTCCATCGAAGACGACACGAACGTCGCCTTCACCGAGGATGTCGCCGCTCGCTACGAGGCCTACGGGTGGCACGTGCAGACCGTGGACTGGAAGAAGACCGGCGAGTACGTGGAGGACGTCGCCGAGCTCCACGCCGCGATCGAGGCGGCCAAGGGCGAGACCGACAAGCCGTCGCTCATCATCCTCAAGACCATCATCGGCTGGCCGGCTCCCGGCAAGCAGAACACCGGGAAGATCCACGGATCGGCGCTCGGAGCCGACGAGCTCGCCGCCACCAAGAAGGTCCTCGGGTTCGACCCGGAGCAGACCTTCGTCGTCGCCGACGAGGTGCTGGAGCGCACGCGCGGCCTCGCGGAGCGCGCCGCCGAGGCCCGCGCCGCCTGGCAGGAGTCGTTCGATGCCTGGGCGGCCGCCAACCCCGAGCGCAAGGCCCTGCTCGACCGCGTCGAGGCCCACGAGCTCCCCGCCGACATCGCCGACGCGCTCCCCGCCTTCGAGGCCGGCAAGGACGTCTCCACCCGCGCCGCGTCCGGCCAGGTCATCAACGCGCTGGCCGCGCAGCTCCCCGAGCTCTGGGGCGGCTCCGCCGACCTCGCCGAGTCGAACCTCACGACGATCAAGGACGCGCCGTCCTTCATCCCCGCCGAGTGGTCGACCCACGAGTGGTCGGGCACCCCGTACGGCCGGGTGCTCCACTTCGGCATCCGCGAGCACGCCATGGGTGCGATCGTCAACGGCATCGTGCTGCACGGGCCCACGCGCGCCTTCGGGGGCACGTTCCTCATCTTCAGCGACTACATGCGTCCGGCCGTGCGCCTGGCCGCGCTGATGAACGTGCCGAGCGTCTTCGTCTGGACGCACGACTCCGTCGCCCTCGGCGAGGACGGTCCGACGCACCAGCCGATCGAGCAGCTCGCGACGCTGCGCGCGATCCCGAACCTGGCCGTCGTCCGTCCCGCGGACGCCAACGAGACCGCCGCCGTGTGGCTCGAGATCCTCCGGCGCCACGAGGGCCCGGCCGGCATCGCGCTGACCCGCCAGAACATCCCGGTGTTCCCCCGCGGCGAGGGCGAGGCTTCGGGCGATACCTTCGCCTCGGCCGCCCAGGCCGCCAAGGGCGCCTACGTCCTGGCCGAGGCGCCGAACGGCACGCCGGACGTCATCATCGTGGCCACCGGCTCCGAGGTGCAGCTCGCGGTGAACGCCCGCGAGGTGCTCGCCGGCGAGGGCGTGAACGTCCGCGTCGTCTCCGCCCCCTCGCTGGAGTGGTTCGCGGAGCAGGACGAGGCCTACCGCGAGAGCGTGCTGCCGTCGTCCGTCACCGCCCGCGTCTCGGTCGAGGCCGGTTCCGTGCTCACGTGGCGCGGCATCGTCGGCGACCGCGGCCGGTCGGTCGGCATCGACCACTTCGGCGCCTCCGCCGACTACAAGACCCTCTTCGCGAAGTTCGGCATCACCACCGAGGCCGTCGTCGCGGCCGCCCGCGAGACCATCAAGGAGAACGCATGAGCACCCCCACCGCCCAGCTCGCCGCCGCCGGCGTCAGTATCTGGCTCGACGACCTCTCGCGCACCCGGATCTCCTCCGGCAACCTCGCGGAGCTGATCGCGTCGCGCAACGTCGTGGGCGTCACCACGAACCCCACCATCTTCGCGAACGCGATCACGGACAAGAACGACACGTCCTACGACGCGCAGGTCACCGAGCTCGCCGCGTCCGGAGCCTCGGCCGAGGACGCCGTGTTCGCCGCGACGACCCAGGACGTCCGTGCCGCGCTCGACGTCTTCCGCCCGGTGTGGGAGGAGTCCGGCCACGTCGACGGACGCGTGTCGATCGAGGTCTCCCCCGACCTCGCCCACGACACCGACGGCACCGTGGCGCAGGCCAAGGAGCTCTGGGATCGGATCGACCGCCCCAACCTCCTCGTGAAGATCCCGGCGACCAAGGCCGGCCTCCCGGCCATCACCGAGGCGATCGCGAACGGCATCAGCGTCAACGTGACCCTCATCTTCAGCCTGGAGCGCTACGCCGAGGTCATCGAGGCGTACCTCACGGGACTCGAGCGCGCCAAGGAGGCGGGCATCGATCTGTCCACCATCCACTCCGTGGCCTCGTTCTTCGTCTCCCGGGTCGACACGGAGACGGACAAGCGCCTGAGCGCGATCGGCACGGACGCGGCCGCCGCACTGAAGAGCAAGGCGGGCCTCGCGAACGCCCGACTCGCCTACGAGCTCTTCGAGAAGACGTTCGCCGAGAAGCGCGCGCAGGATCTCCTCGCCGCCGGCGCCAACGTCCAGCGCCCGCTGTGGGCGTCCACCGGCGTCAAGGACCCGAACCTCCCCGACACGCTGTACGTGACCGAACTGGTCGCGGACGGCGTCGTGAACACGATGCCGGAGAAGACCCTCGAGGCGACGTTCGACCACGCCGTCGTCACGGGAGACACCATCACCGGCGGCTACGAGGAGGCCCGCGAGGTCTTCGCCGGGCTCGCCGAGGTGGGCGTCGACTTCGACGCCGTCACCGAGGTGCTCGAGGAGGAGGGGGTCGCGAAGTTCATCGACTCCTGGCACGACCTGCTCGCGCAGGTCACCGAGGCTCTGGAGGCCCAGCGATGACCTTCGCCATCCACGCATCGGGCGCGGCGCGCGTCGCCATCGAGGAGACCGTGCCGGCCCTGGTCCACGACCTCGTCGCCTCCCGCATCACCGGTGGCGACGCCACGCTCTGGGGTCCGGCCGCCGAGGCCGAGGCGTCGGTCCGGCTCGGCTGGGTCCAGGCCGTCTCGGTCTCCCGCCCGCTGGTCGCGGAGATCGTCGCACTGCGCGAGGAGCTCGCCGCGAAGGGCGTCACCCGCGTGGTCCTCGCCGGGATGGGCGGCTCCTCGCTCGCTCCCGAGGTCATCGCGCAGACGTCCGGCGTCCCGCTCACGATCCTCGACTCCACCGCCCCGGGACAGGTGCTCGCCGCGCTCGACGAGGGTCTCGCCGAGACGGTCCTCGTCGTGTCCTCGAAGTCGGGCTCCACGGTCGAGACCGACTCGCAGCGCCGGACCTTCGAGGCCGCCTTCCGCGACCTCGGCATCGACCCCACCGAGCGGATCGTCGTGGTCACGGACCCGGGTTCGCCGCTCGACGCCTCGGCGCGCGAGGCCGGCTACCGCGTCTTCAACGCCGACCCGAACGTGGGCGGCCGCTACTCGGCGCTGACCGCCTTCGGCCTCGTGCCGTCGGGACTCGCCGGCGTCGACATCGACGAGCTCCTGGACGAGGCCGAGGCCTCCCTGCTCGAGGTGGCCGTGGACTCCGCCGACAACCCCGCGCTCCGACTCGGGGCCGCGATCGCCGCCACGAGCCCCCGTCGCGACAAGCTGGGTCTGATCACCGACGGCACGCACATCAAGGGGCTTCCGGACTGGATCGAGCAGCTGATCGCCGAGTCCACGGGCAAGGAGGGCACCGGCATCCTCCCGGTCGTCCTGCTCCCGGTCTCGCCGGAGCTCGACCCGGTCCCCGCCGACCTCCAGATCGTGCGTCTCGTCGACGACGCCAACGAGTTCCACCTGCACGAGCGGCACGAAGGCGAGATCCTCGTCAGCGGCACACTCGGCGCGCAGTTCATCGTCTGGGAGTACGCGACGGCCATCGCCGGGCATCTCCTCGGCATCAACCCGTTCGACCAGCCCGACGTCGAGTCGGCCAAGGTCGCCGCCCGCGGCCTGCTCGACGCCCGCCCGGAGCCGACGGCGCCCGCGTTCGTCGAGAACGGCGTCGAGGTCCGGGTCTCCGATCCCGCCCTCGCCGTGTCGGGCACGGTCGAAGGCGTGCTGGACGCCCTCTGGGCCCAGCTCCCCGCCGACGGCTACGTGTCGATCCAGGCCTACGTCAACCGCCTCGAGGTGCCGCAGCTCCAGGGCCTGCGCGAGCTGGTCGCCGCCGACTCGGGGCGTCCGACCACGTTCGGATGGGGACCGCGCTTCCTGCACTCCACGGGCCAGTACCACAAGGGCGGCCCCGCCCAGGGCGTGTTCCTGCAGATCCTGGAGCGCACGGACGTGGACCTCGAGATCCCTGACCGCCCGTTCACGTTCGGGCAGCTCATCCAGGCGCAGGCGGCCGGCGACGCGGGCGTGCTCGCGGAGCACGGACGACCCGTCGTCTCGCTGACGATCACCGAGTCCTCGGACGACGTGCTCGCCCTCTTCGAAGCCGCACAGAAGTAACCGCAGGAGAGCCCCCACCGATGTCTGTTCCCATCTCGCGCGGGCACAACCCGCTGCGCGACCCCGACGATCGTCGTCTCAACCGGATCGCGGGACCCAGCGCCCTCGTGATCTTCGGTGTGACGGGTGATCTGTCCCGCAAGAAGCTCATGCCGGCGGTCTACGACCTCGCGAACCGGGGGCTCCTGCCCCCGGGCTTCGCGCTCGTCGGGTTCGCCCGCCGCGACTGGGAGGACCAGGACTTCGCCCAGGTCGTCTACGACGCCGTGAAGCAGCATGCGCGCACGCCCTTCCGCGAGGAGACCTGGACGCAGCTGCTCCAGGGCATCCGCTTCGTCTCCGGTGAGTTCGACAACCCGGACTCCTTCCGCAAGCTGCGGGAGACCGTGGAGAAGCTCGACGTGGAACGCGGCACCATGGGCAACCACGCCTACTACCTCTCGATCCCGCCGAAGGACTTCCCGCTCGTCGCGAAGCAGCTCAAGGACTCGGGGCTCGTGGGCGAGGACGCGGATGACGACGAGCGCTGGCGGCGCGTCGTCATCGAGAAGCCGTTCGGGCACGACCTCGAGTCGGCTCGCGCTCTCAACGCGGCTCTCGAGGTGGCGTTCCCCGCCGACTCGATCTTCCGCATCGACCACTACCTCGGCAAGGAGACGGTGCAGAATATCCTCGCGCTGCGCTTCGCGAACGAGCTGTACGAGCCGATCTGGAACCGCAACTACGTCGACCACGTGCAGATCACGATGGCCGAGGACATCGGCGTCGGCGGTCGTGCCGGGTACTACGACGGGATCGGCGCCGCACGCGACGTCATCCAGAACCACCTGCTCCAGCTCCTCGCGCTCACGGCGATGGAGGAGCCCATCAGCCTCTCCGCCGAGCATCTGCGGGCCGAGAAGGAGAAGGTCCTCGCCGCGGTGCACGTGCCGGAGGATCTCTCCCTCGCCACCGCGCGCGGACAGTACGCCGGTGGCTGGCAGGGCGGCGAGAAGGTCACCGGCTTCCTCGACGAGGAGGGGATGAACCCCGAATCGACGACGGAGACGTACGCGGCCATCAAGCTGGAGATCGACACCCGGCGCTGGGCGGGCGTGCCGTTCTACCTGCGGACGGGCAAGCGCCTCGGCCGTCGCGTGACGGAGATCGCCGTGGTGTTCAACCGTGCGCCGCAGCACCTGTTCGGCCGCGGCAACGCCTCCGAGCTCGGTCAGAACGCCCTCGTGATCCGCGTCCAGCCCGATGAGGGCGTGACCATCCGCTTCGGCTCCAAGGTGCCGGGCAACGGCACGAACGTCCGCGACGTGACGATGGACTTCGGCTACGGCCACGCGTTCACCGAGGCGAGCCCGGAGGCTTACGAGCGCCTGATCCTCGACGTCCTGCTGGGCGATCCGCCGCTGTTCCCGCGGCATGAGGAGGTCGAGCTCTCCTGGAAGATCCTCGACCCGGTGGAGAAGTTCTGGGCCGCGCAGAGTGGTCCGGTGGAGCAGTATGCGCCCGGCTCGTGGGGACCGGCTTCGGCCGACGACCTGCTGGCCCGCGATGGACGAGTCTGGAGACGCCCGTGATCATCGACCTTCCCGACACGACCGTCAGCCAGGTCGCGAAGCAGCTCGTCAAGGTGCGCGAGGAGGGCGGTGCCGTCGCCCTCGGTCGCGTCCTCACGCTCGTGATCTCCGCCCGCAAGGGCGTCGCGGAAGCCGCGATCGACGCCGCCAACGATGCCTCTCGCGAGCATCCGATGCGCGTGATCGTGCTGACCACCGGCGACGGCGAGTCCCGCCTTGATGCGCAGATCCGTGTGGGCGGCGACGCCGGTGCGAGCGAGGTCGTCGTGCTGCATGCGCACGGCGATGCCGCGAGCAACGAGGAGAGCCTGCTCACCGGCCTCCTCCTGCCCGATGCTCCGGTGGTCGCGTGGTGGCCCGATGAGGCCCCGACGTCCCCGGCGACGTCTCCCCTCGGCCGCATCGCCCAGCGGCGCATCACGGACGCCGCCACCTCGCCCGACGTCCGCGACCGCCTCGCCCTCCTCGGGCGTACGCACGCCCCTGGTGACACCGATCTGGCCTGGACGCGCCTGACACACTGGCGTGAGCAGCTCGCCGCGGTGCTGGACCAGCCGCCGTACGAGACCATCACCGCCGTCGAGGTCCGCGGAGCGAGCGCCTCGCCGTCCACCGCCCTGCTCGCCGCGTGGCTGCAGATGGCCCTGGACGTCCCGGTGCACTGGTCGTACGAAGACCCGGAGCACTGGCAGGAGGGCATCAAGTCGGTGCGCCTCACCAGGGAGTCCGGCGACATCCTCCTCGAGCGCCCGTCGCCCGGCCTCGCCGTGCTCACCCAGCCGAACCAGCCCGACCATGATCTCCACCTGCCGCGGCGGACGCTGCGCGAGTGCCTCGCGGAGGAGCTGCGCCGGCTCGACCCCGACGTCCTGTACGGTCGAGTGATCACGGAGGGCTGGGAGAAGCTCGGTCCGCCCGAGACAGGAGAGTGACCTCGATGCCGGGATCGTCCGCAGAGAAGCGGGTCGTGGTCGAAGCCACCCCGACCGCCCTCGCCCTCCGGGTCGCCGATCGCTTCCTCACCCGCGTCCGCGCGCGTACGCGCAACGGACGGCTGGCGCACATCGCGCTGACGGGCGGATCGATGGGCGGCGCCGTTCTGCGCGCCGTCCGGGACAACCCGCGGTCGGCCGAGATCGACTGGTCCCTCGTGCACTTCTGGTGGGGTGATGAGCGGTATGTGCCGCGGAACGACGCGGACCGCAACGCCCTCCAGTCCCGGGAGGCGCTGCTCGACCACATCGACGTCCCCGCGGAGAACGTGCACGAGGTCGCCGGCTCCGACAGCGGCCTCGAGCTCGATGAGGCCGCCGCGGCGTACGCCGCCGAGCTCGCCCGTTTCGGCACCGACGACCACCCGTGGCCGTCCTTCGCCGTGTGCTTCCTCGGCGTCGGACCGGACGGCCACATCGCCTCGCTCTTCCCGGACCGCGAAGAGGTCACCGTGACCGATGCCGCGGCGCTCCCGGTGCGGGACTCCCCAAAGCCCCCGCCCGAGCGGGTGACCCTCACCCGCCCGGTGCTGAACGCCTCCAAGCGGGTCTGGCTCGTACTCACGGGCGCCGACAAGGCGTCGGCGCTGGGCCTCGCCCTCGCCGGTGCGAGCTATACGAGCGTTCCCGCAGCCGGTGCCAAGGGGCGCAAGCGGACGGTCTTCTTCGTCGACGAGGCTGCGGCATCCGAGGTCTCCCCCGACCTCATCGACCAGGCCTACTGACCGTCGGGGTCGCGCCTCTCGGGCGTGTCCGGCCGCTCCGGCGCGCTCGGCGCTGGCGGGGTCGGAGGGGCCACCGGGTCGCTGCCTCGGGTGATGCCGAGGTCCTGGCTCTCGCTGAGGACCTGCGGATGGAACCGGGCGAGTCCGACCACACCCCAGACGGCGATGCCGCCGGCGACGCCGAAGATGATGAAGACCCACCAGGGCGCCGCGGCGGCCTCACCGAGCACGAGCATGCCGATGAGGACGGCCACCATGGGGTCGACGACCGTCAGGCCCGCGATGACGAGGTCGGGCGGACCGGAGCTGTAGGCGGTCTGCACGAAGTACGCGCCCACGGCACCCGCCGAGAGCAGCGCGAGCAGGCAGACCGCGGTGATCCACTCGAACTGGCCTGCCTCGATGCGCTTGATGATGACCTTCGCGAGGGTGGCGACGAAGCCGTAGAGGATGCCGGCGCCGATGATGTAGAACAGCGCGCGCATCCGATGCCGGAGGATGAGCCAACACGCCCCGAGCACGATGATCACGACGAGCAGGATCGCGAGGATGACGAACAGCTCGCGGTCCGTGACCTCCTTCTCCGTGGCGTAGATCGCGGCGAAGAACACGAAGAGGAAGATGCCGCCGACGCAGGCGATGATCGCGGTGAGGGACTGCCTCGTGGGGGCGTGACCGGAGATGCGGGCGTTGAGCAGGGTCGTGATGACCAGGGCGATGGCGCCGAGCGGCTGCACCACGATCAGCGGCGCCTTGACGAGCGCGGCGAGCTGGCAGACGATCGCGAGGCCCAGCATGAGCGTCCCGATCACCCAGGACGGTCGCGTGAACAGGCGCTTGAGCTGATCGAGGCTGAGACCGGCGGCGCCGTCGGAGCCGCTGAGCCGCTCGACCTTCTCCACGCCCCGGTGCTGGTACTGCGCGCCGAGCGACATGAACACCGCACCGGCAAGGGCCAGCGGGATCCCCAGGAGGAGGCCGGGGTTCTGGAACGCTCCGACCAGCTGGTCGCCGACGTCCTCGACCGTCCCCATCCACACCCCTGCGCTCACAGTACGACCCTACCCGGAGAGTGCCGCCGACTAGGGTTGTGACGTGGCTGTCCTTCCGATTCGCATCATGGGCGATCCCGTCCTACACTCCCCCGCCTCCCCCGTCGAGGCGATCACCGACGAGATCCGCACCCTCGTCGCCGACATGTTCGAGACCATGGACGCCGCGCCCGGCGTCGGCCTCGCCGCCCCTCAGGTCGGCGTGCCGCTGCGGATCTACACGTACTCCTACGTCGACGACGACGACCAGCCCTGGCGCGGTGTGCTCATCAACCCGGAGCTGTGGATGACGCCCCCGGAGCCGGGCGCGCCCGACCCCGAGCTGGAGTCGGAGGGCTGCCTGTCCTTCCCGGGCGAACGGTTCCCGCTGCGTCGCTCCGATCGCGTCCGCGTGACGGCGACGGACCTGGACGGCGCTCCGGTCACGCTGGAGGTGGACGGCTGGCGCGCTCGCATCATGCAGCACGAGTTCGACCACCTCGACGGCGTGCTCTACATCGATCGCCTCTCGGACTCCGACTGGAAGACCACGCAGAAGATCGCGCGCAAGCGGGGCTGGGGGCGCCCGGGGGCCAGCTGGCTCCCCGGCGTCGACGACCTCGAAGGCTGATCGCATTCAGCCGGCGCACAGCATCCTTCAAGTTGCGTCATAGACTCCGGGCACTATAGCGTGTTCGCGGCGGGGATATTCAGCATGCCCCGCGTCACGCTCTGAAGGGGATATTCCATGATGAAGTCGCGCACCCGTCGCGCACTCGTGCTCACCGGTTCGGCTGTCGCCGTCTCGCTCGCCCTCACCGGCTGCAGCGCGATCAACAGCATTCTCGGCGGCGGTCGCGCCGACGCCGACCGCGACGAGGAGACCGGCCAGGTCACCGAGAGCGCGAACATCGACGTCTTCTCCGTGAAGCTCGGCGACTGCATGCTCGAGACCGGCTCCGGGATGCTCACCGACGCGAACGTCGTGCCGTGCTCCGAGCCGCACGACGAAGAGGTCTTCTACGAGATCAAGATGGACGACGGCGAGTACTCGGAGGACGCCATCAGCGCCGCGTCCGAGGAGTGCATCGGCGACGCGTACACGTCCTTCGTCGGCGTCTCGTACCAGGACTCCGCTCTGGACGTGACCACGCTCACCCCCAGCCAGGACTCGTGGGAGCAGGCCAACGACCGCGTGATCCAGTGCATCATCATCGACCCGGCCGGCCAGGTCGAGGGGTCGCTCAAGGGCGCCGCGCGCTGATCCGACCGCGTCTCCACGAAGGGCTCCGCCACGAGGCGGGGCCCTTCGTCGTCCCGGTGGCTCGTCAGCCGTCGGAGGCGCGGAGGGCGAGCCACGCGGCGACGCGGTCGTCCGGATCGGAGAGGGAGAGCCCGGTGAGATCCTCGATCCGTCGGACGCGGGTCGTCAGGGTCTGCCGGTGGATGCGCAGTCGCGCCGCGCTCTCGCTCCACGCCCCGTTGCACGCGAGGAACACCCGGAGGGTGTCGAGGAGCTCGGCCGGCCGCTCGGCCGCGCGCAGGGGGTCGAGCAGACGCGCGAGGCGAGTGGTCTGATCCGGATCCAGCGCCCCGAGCACGAACGACACCGTCGGGATGGCCTCGTAGCGGACCACGCGTTCGCCTCCGGTGCGCGCGGCCTCGCAGGCGTGTCGCGCCTCGTCGATGCTGCGGGCGAGGGCATCCGTGCCCGCCGGTCGGCCGAGACCGAGATAGAGCGTCGATGCGAACGCCCTGGCGCGGTGCGCGATCTGCTCGGCGTGGTCTTCGCGCACGACGCCCTGGACGATTCCCCGCTGCGACGTGAAGACATGTTCCGCGCCCAGCTCGTCGAGCCAGAGGCCGAGCAGATGCTCGACGTCGACACCGCTGGTGCGGGAGGCGAGGGCGAAGCCGACCAGCACGCGCTCGTGCACGCCCCAGCGGCGGAGCAGACGAGCGGCCTCCTCCCCTCCCTCGCGCACGGTCTCGAACATCATGGAGCGGCCGAGGCGCTCCAGCTGACTGCTGTCCCGGGTGCGCATCAGGAGATCGAGCAGCGCCGCGGCCTGCGAGCTCAGTTCCCGACCACGGCCGGAGCTGTCGTTGCGCGGAGCGGTCACGAGCTGCGCGGTGATGTCCTGGCCCGGACCGACCGGGTGCACCTGCAGAGCGCGATGCCGCACCCGCACCGGGCGGCCGACGGCGACGGCGATCGCGTCATCGATGTGCAGGCTCCCTGCTCCTGCGGTGGTGATGACCTCGCCATGCCGATCCAGCAGTACCGCCCACCCGTCGATGCGGTGCGCCAGCTCCGCGATGACACCGGTGATGCCGCTGCGCCGCGCCGCCAGGGTGAGCACCCGCATCGCCGAGGTGATCGCGCGGGCCTCCGCCGCCTGATCGACCGCGAGGAGCGAGGTCAGCGTCGGCACCACCAGCGGCGGCGACAGGGGGACCCCGACGATCGCCGTGATCCCCGCGTCCCGCAGAGCCTCGCGAAGGCGGGGGCTGTCGGCGCTCGTGACCACCACGGTCTCCCCCAGCGCGGCACGGCTGTCGCCGGCGACGCCGACGAGCGCGGCCTCCTCGGCCACGACGAGCGTCGCATGGAGCGGATCCACCGGCGGACCGAAGTCGTCGAGGGGCAGGACCGCATTGACCGGCCGCGCTCCGGGGACAGCGCCCGGCAGCAGCTCCGCACGGAGGTACCTGGCCACGGAGGCGACGTCACGAGCCACCTTCCGATCATACAAGTTGTCGAAGAGCGGCCGCCCTGTTCACGCTTCTGTCGGATGCCGAGGGCTTCCGCTCTCTCCTAGCATCGTGCGCATCCCCACTTCCCGAAGGATGTCATGAAAGCTGTTGTCTTCCGCGACCCCCAGTCGCCCATCGAGTTCGTCGACGTCGACCTCGCTCCTCCCCGCGCCGGTGAGGTGCGCGTGCGCATCGCCGCCGCCGGTGTCTGCCACTCCGACCTGCACGTCAAGCGCGGCGAGTGGGACGCCGCCGCTCCCCTGGTCATGGGCCACGAGGGCTCCGGCGTCGTCACTGAGCTGGGCGAGGGCGTCACCACGCTCGCCGTCGGCGACCACGTCGTGCTGAGCTGGGTGCCGCCGTGCGGCGAGTGCCGCTACTGCCGCGCCGGGCACGAGGCCCGGTGCCAGAAGGTCGCCACCGTGGTCGCTCCCCTCGGCGTGCTCTTCGACGGCACGTCCCGGCTGAGCCGCGACGGCGAGCAGCTGCACCACTACCTGGGCGTCTCGTCCTTCGCGGAGGAGGTCGTGGTCCCCGCATCCGGAGCCGTGAAGGTCCGCGACGACGCGCCCCTCGACGTCATCGCCGTGGTCGGCTGCGCGGTCGCGACCGGTGTCGGCGCCGTCCTGAACACCGCCGCCGTGGAACCCGGATCGACCGTCGCCGTGATCGGCTGCGGCGGCGTCGGGCTCAACGTCGTCCAGGGCGCCCGACTCGCCGGGGCCGAGCGCATCGTCGCGATCGACGTGCGGCCGGAGAAGACGCAGATGGCCCTGCAGTTCGGGGCCACGGACCGCATCGACGCCTCCCAGGGCGATGCCGTGGCCCAGCTGCGCGAACTCATCCCCGACGGCGTCGACTACGCCTTCGACGCGATCGGACGCACCTCCACGACCGAGCAGTCCATCCAGATGCTCGGACTCGGCGGCGCCGCCGTCATCGTCGGGCTGCCGCCCACGGGAGCACGCGCCTCGTTCGAGCCGCTCGTCCTCGCCGAGGCCGACCAGCGCATCCTCGGCTCGAACTACGGCTCGGTGCGGCCGTCGATCGACGTCCCCGCGCTCGTGGACCGCTACATGGACGGGCAGCTCAAGATCGATCCGCTGATCTCCGGTCGCCGTCCGCTCTCCGAGGCCGCCGCCGCCCTGGACGACCTCGACGGGGGCTCGGCGCTGCGCACCCTCCTCATCCCCTGACCGCCGCGCGCGGCCCATCCCTGAAACCCGAAACCAGGAGAACCATGTCAGACACCGTCGTCGCCCCGCCCGGCGCTCCGCAGGATGCCGGTCTCCGCACCGGCGTCATGAGCGGACCCGAGCTCGCCGCCCAGGCCATCGCCAACATCGCCCCCAGCGCCGTCATCGCCTTCACGGCCGCCGCCATCTTCCTCGGCGCCGGGAACGGCACCATCTACGCCTTCGCACTGGCCACCATCGTGATCCTGTGCGTCGGCTACTGCGTGGTGGTGTTCGCCCGCAAGCACGCCTCCGCAGGCTCGCTGTACACCTACGTGTCGAAGGGCCTCGGCCCGTTCGGCGCCTTCCTCGCCGGCGTGACGCTGCTGATCGGCTGCTTCGGCATCGCGGCGGCCTCCCTCAGCGGCTCGGTCAGCTACATGGGGCAGTTCCTGAGCATGCTGGGCCTCCCCGCCCAGGGACTCGGCTGGGACATCGGCCTGGCGATCGTGCTCGGCGGGCTGGCGACGCTGTTCACCATCCGCGGCATCCGGCTCTCCGCTCGGGTCTCGCTCGTCCTCGAGCTGCTCTCCGTCGGCATCATCCTCGTGCTCCTCATCGCGGCGCTCGCGTGGGCGGGCCCCTCCGCCTGGGACCCCGCGCAGGTGCTCGCGACCGGCTCGTCGTTCCAGGGCATCGCGTCCGGCATGGTGCTGGGCATCCTGGGCTTCGTCGGCTTCTCCTCTGCAGACGCCCTCGGGCGCGAGGCCAAGGAGCCGTACAAGGCGATCCCCCGCGCGATCATGTGGAGCGCCCTCGGCGTCGGCGTGCTCTACGTCTTCGCCGCCTACACCCAGATCGCGGTCCTCGGAGACGACCTCGCAACCGCCGGGAGCCCGCTGGAGAGCATGTCCGCCCTCATCGGCATGCCGGGCTGGTTCGCGGCCGTGCTCACGTTCGGCGTCTCGGCGTCGTTCTTCGCGGTCGTCGTCGCGCCGCTCAACGTGATCGGCCGCATCGTCTACGTGATGGGCAAGGAAGGCGTCGTCGCGGAGCGCTTCGGCCGCACGCACGAGCAGCACCTCACGCCACACCGCGTGCTCATCCTCGCCGGTGCCGCGGCGATCACGGTCGACATCGTGCTGCTGGTGGCGGGGGCGGCGACGGGCGACATCCTCGTCTGGGTCAACACCTGGGGCACCTACGGCTACATGGTCGCCTACGCCCTGGTCGCCATCGCGTGCGTGGTCTACACGCAGCGGGCGAAGATGCGGAACGGCCTCGTGAAGGTGTGCGCCGCGGTCGCGGTCGTGACGATGGCGTACGTCTTCTTCGCGAACGTGTGGCCCGTGCCGGCCTTCCCGTACAACGTGATCCCGTACGTGTTCCTCGTGACCGTCGCTCTCGCGCTCACCCGGTACGCCTACCTCGCCCGTCGTCGCCCTGACGTGATCGCCCGGATCGGCAACACCGAGACGAGCGCCATGGAGGGCGTCGGCTGAACCGTCCTCCCCGACAGGAAGAGCCCCTCCGCGAGGAGGGGCTCTTCCTGTGTCCCGAGGCGCAGACGAGCGGTCCGGAAACGAGAGAAGCCCCCTCCGTGGAGGGGGCTTCTCTCGTTGGCTCCCCGGCTTGGACTCGAACCAAGAACCTGCCGGTTAACAGCCGGCTGCTCTGCCAATTGAGCTACCGAGGAATGTGCGCCGCGGTGCGGGCAACTCGTCAAGCTTAGCAAACTCGAGACGCTGTTCGTGACACCGGGCCGCCTTCCGCGACCCTCGGGCGTGTCGCGCTCAGCGGCGGGAATCCGACTCCGCATTCGGCACCCAGAGCAGGTCCTTGCCGACGCCCCGCGCGACGACGTGGCCCCCGCGCAGCATGAGCGTCTCGGCGTTCAGCTCCCGGATGAAGTCCGCGTCGTTGGTCACGAGGAGAGCCGCCATCCCCTCCTCCTTGCGGCGCCGGGTGATGGCGTCGAAGACGACAGGTCGCACCTCCAGATCGAGGTTCGCGAGGATCTCGTCGGCGATGAGCACCCGCGGCTCCAGCACGAAGGAACGGGCGATCGCGACGCGCTGGCGCATGCCCGCGCTGAGCTCGTAGGGGAACTTCGCGGCAGTCCCGAGCGGCAGGTGGAGCTCATCCAGGAGCGTCGCCACCCGGATGGAGAGCGCCCGGGTGTTGACGCGCTTCTCCCGGATGAGGATCGGCTCGGCGATGACCTCGTTGACCGTCAGCTGCGGCGGCAGGTCCGCCCCGGCACCCTGCGGCACGAAGCCGGTGCGATAGGTGAGGATGCGGTGCTTGCGACCCGGACGACGGATGTCGATGCCGCAGACCTGCGCCCGGCCGCCGACGACGCGCACCGAGGGATCGGTGGAACCCGCGAGAGCGGCGACGAGGGTCGACTTCCCCGAGCCGGTCGGCCCCGCGACGCAGATGAGCCCGCCGGGGGCGAGCGAGAACGTCACGCCGTCGACCGCGCGATTGGGCGTGCCGTGGCCGATCCGGTCGATGACCAGATCGGAGCACTCGATCGCATTCGAGGATTCGGGCGTGCGGGGCATATGTCCATCCTGCCGTCTCGTCCGGGACCGTTCCGGTTACGACTCGGCGAAGAACCGCTGCCGCTCCACGTCGATGTCCCGCAGCCGCACCCGCAGCGCGCGCCCGCCGTCGGAGTCGGCAGGGACGCGCTGGACCGCGCCCAGCAGCTCTTGCTTCTCGCGCTCGAGCTGCCGCACCACCAGCCGTCGGGCGAGATCCGTCGCCGACGCCACCGCGCCGGCCTCGTCTCGTGCCGGGAACGGCGTCATCAGCAGCTCGCCCGCGAGCGAACGGTACGGCTCGCGCACGCTGTTCACCGCGTCCGTCACCCAGCCGGGGCGGCTGCGGTCGGGGGCCGCGGCGACCGCCTCGCGCACGGCATCGAGGCCGGGCGTGCGGAACGGCTCCGCGAGGGCTCGCGTCAGCAGCGCCGCATCGATCTGGTGACCGTACTGCAGGGCACCCATGAGCGCGTCGCGCTCCACGGCGACGTCGGGCGAACGGGGCAGGCTGGCGAGCGTCACGGCCGCGACGACCGGCCCGCCCGTGGCGGGATCGACCCGCGGCGCGGCCTCTCGACGCGCCTGAGGAGCGGCCGCCTGCGCACCGCGGGCGGCGCGCTCGACCTCCCCATGCACCTCGGTCGGGTCCATGCCGAGTCGGCGTGCGAGCACCCGCTCGTAGCCGGGGCGCAGCAGGCGGTCGCGGATCTCCGCCACGATCGGGGCCGCGGCACGGAGGGCGCCGACCCGGCCCTCGACCGTGGAGAGGTCGAAACCCGCGAGCTTGCGGTCGATGGCGAACTCGAACATCGGCTGCTTCGCGTCCATGAGGCCGCGCACCGCCGCGTCCCCGCGCTGCAGCCGGAGGTCGCACGGGTCGAGGCCGTCCGGGGCGACCGCGACGAAGGTCTGCGCGTTGAACCGGTCGTCCTCCGTGAACGCCCGCAGCGCGGCCTTCTGTCCCGCCTCGTCGCCGTCGAAGGTGAACACCACCTCACCGGACGCGTTGTCGTCGCCCATGACCCGGCGGAGCACCTTGATGTGCTCGGCGCCGAACGCGGTGCCGCAGGTCGCGACCGCGGTCGTGAGCCCGGCGAGGTGGCAGGCCATCACATCGGTGTAGCCCTCCACGACCACGACCCGGCGCGGGTCGCCGCGGGCGATGTCGCGCTTGGCGAGGTCGAGCCCGTAGAGCACCTGGGCCTTCTTGTAGATCGGGGTCTCGGGGGTGTTGAGGTACTTGGGGCCCTGGTCGTCGTCGAACAGCTTGCGGGCGCCGAAGCCGATCGTCTGCCCCGACACGTCGCGGATCGGCCAGACGAGGCGGCCACGGAACCGGTCGTACACACCGCGCTGTCCCGTGGAGACGAGTCCTGCGGTGCTCAGCTCCTCGCGCGTGAAGCCCTGGGCGGTCAGCGCCTTGAGCATGCCGTCCCATCCCCGAGGGGCGAAGCCGACGCCGAAGTGCGCCGCCGCCCCGGCGTCGAAGCCGCGCTCCCCGAGGAACCGGCGGGCCGCCTCCGCATCCGGCGACAGCAGCTGGGACCGGAAGAACTCCGCCGCGGCCGTGTTCGCCGCGTACAGCCGGCTGCGGCCACTGGTCTCCGGCGCCGCGCCTCCGTCCTCGTAATGCAGGGTGTAGCCGATACGGCCCGCGAGCCGCTCGACCGCCTCCGTGAAGCTCACGTGGTCCATCGCGCGGAGGAAGGAGTACACATCGCCCGACTCCCCGCAGCCGAAGCAGTGGTAGTAGCCGACCTGCTGACGCACGTGGAAGCTGGGGCTCTTCTCGTCGTGGAAGGGGCACAGTCCCTTGAGGGACCCGACCCCCGCCGATCTGAGGGCGACGCGCTCCCCCACGATGTCCGCGATGTTGGTGCGGGCCTTGACCTCGTCGACGTCGGCCTGCCGGATGCGGGGCATCAGCGGGCGCCTTCTGCGACGGGCCGCCTCTCGACAGGCGTGCGCGCGCCGGGGCGCGCATGACGCGGCGTCCAGATGCCGACCTCCGCCGGGTCGATCTCCCCGACCAGGCGGTTGTGCCAGTCGATCGCACTCTGATCGGTCAGGCTCGCGATCTGATCCACGACGACCCGCGCCCGCTCCGCGTCGCTCTCGGCGGCGACGAAGTCGGCGGCGAACGCGGGCTCCAGCACATCCGCGCCGGCGGACCACAGGGTGTCGGTCGACCACAAGGCGTCGGCCAAGCGCTTCAGCACTCGGCGCTGCTCCTTGTAGACGCCCTTCCTGGCATCGATCGTGACGATCGCCTGACCCATGATCCCCTTGAGAACCGCGATCTCGACCTCGACGACGCGGGGCACGATCACGTGCGCGTTGTAGCGGACCAGGCGCGTGCCCCCGAAGGCCTCCCGGGTGGCCGCGACCGCCGCGCGCGCGAACCGGCCGATGAGGTCGCTGGTGAGGTTCTTGAGCCGGGCGAGATCCTGTCGGGAACGGTCGAAGGACGCCAGCCACATCGGCTGCGAGGCGAGCCGGTAGAGGGCGTCGGCGAGTTCGTCGCGCGTGAAGTCGTAGCCGACCCACTGCTGGATCCGGCTGAGCAGGGCCTCGTGCGCCGCCGGGTCGGCGAGCTGCGCGACGTCGACGTAGCCGTTGACGATCGCGTCCTCGAAGTCGTGCACCGAGTAGGCGATGTCGTCGGAGAGGTCCATGATCTCGGCCTCGATGCAGCGCAGGCGCCCCGGTGCTCCGTCGCGCATCCAGCGGAACACGGCCTCATCCTCCGGGTACACGCCGAACTTGAGCCGGCCGCCCGGGTCGGGGACGGGGCTGTCGACGGTCCACGGATACTTGCAGGTCGCGTCGAGACTCGCCCGCGTGAGGTTCAGGCCGACGGAGGAGCCGTCGGCGTCGAGCACCTTCGCCTCCAGCCGGGTGAGGATGCGCAGCGACTGGGCGTTGCCCTCGAAGCCGCCGATGGCCGCCGCCCACTCGTTCAGCGCCCGCTCGCCGTTGTGGCCGAACGGCGGGTGGCCGAGGTCATGGCTCAGGCACGCGGTGTCCACCACGTCCGCGGAAACCCCGAGCGCCGCGGCGAGCTCCCGGCCGACCTGCGCGACCTCGAGCGAGTGGGTCAGACGGTTGCGGGCGAAGTCGGCCGTGCTGGCGGGGCTGAGCACCTGCGTCTTCGCGGCGAGCCGTCGCAGAGCCGCCGAGTGCAGCACGCGCGCGCGATCGCGGGCGAAGTCGTCCCGCTCCGAACGATGGGTCTCCGCGATGAAGCGCTCCGCGTCGCGCGGGTCGTAGCCGTCGGCGCGCGCGCCGACCCGGGGGTCATCCGCCACTGTTCTCGATCTCCGCTCCACGCATCATCTCCGACGCCGCCGAGGCGAGCTCGCGCGACTCCAGCCACTTCTCCGGAAGGGCCGTCTTCTTCGGGTGTCCCGCGCGGCCGCGCTGCCCTTCGGCGTCCGCGCCGGGGTACGGAGCCGCACGGTCGAGTCGGCCCAGCAGGTCGTCGATCTCCTGCAGGCTCGACGCGGTGGCGAGGCCCGTGCGGATGTCGCCGCCCACCGGGTAGCCCTTGAAGTACCAGGACACGTGCTTGCGGATGTCGCGGCAGCCGCGGTCCTCGTCCTCGAAGAACTCGACGAGCAGTTCAGCGTGCCGGCGGAAGGCGTCGGCGACGAAACCGAGGGTCGCGTCGACCGTCTTGCCCTCTCCCCCGAAGGCGAGAGCCAGCTGTCCGAACAGCCACGGGCGGCCCAGGCACCCGCGGCCGACGACGACGCCGTCGCAGTCGGTCTCCTCCATCATGCGCACGGCGTCGTCGGCCGACCAGATATCGCCGTTGCCCAGCACGGGAATGCTGGTCACAGCCTGCTTGAGCTCGCCGATCGCGCTCCAGTCGGCGTGACCGGAGTAGAACTCGCTCGCGGTCCGGGCGTGCAGAGCCACGGCGGCGGCTCCGGCATCCTCCGCGGCACGTCCGGCGTCGAGGAAGGTGAGGTGGTCCCGGTCGATGCCCTTGCGCATCTTGACGGTGAGTGGGATGTCGCCGGCGGCCTTGACGGCCTGATCGACGATGTCGGCGAAGAGCTTCGACTTCCACGGCAGCGCCGCACCGCCGCCCTTGCGCGTGACCTTGGGGACCGGGCAGCCGAAGTTGAGGTCGATGTGATCGGCGTGGTCTTCCGCGACGATGATGCGGACGGCCTCGGCGATGGTCTTCGGATCGACGCCGTAGAGCTGGATGGAACGCGGCGTCTCCGACTCATGGTGCCGGATGAGACGCATCGTGGTCTCGTTGCGTTCGACCAGCGCGCGCGAGGTGATCATCTCGCTCACGTAGAGGCCGGCCCCGTACTCCCGGCACAGGCGTCGGAAGGCCGTGTTCGTGATCCCGGCCATCGGCGCGAGGACGACCGGCACGTCGAGGTCGATCGGGCCGATGCGGAGGGGGCGGGCGGGGGCGGTGGCGAGAGTCATGGCGTGTCCATTCTCCCAGACCCGGAGCCGGTGGGGATGCGGCGACCTAAGCTGTGCATATGACCGATCCCGCCCTCCGTTCCATCCCCTTCACCGACGCCCAGGGCCAGCAGAAGACTCTGGACGATCTCGGCGCCGACGTGGTGCTCGTGGTGAACGTCGCCTCGAAGTGCGGGCTCACCCCGCAGTACGAGCAGCTGGAGGAGCTGCAGCGCCGGTTCGGCGACCGCGGCTTCACCGTGGTCGGCTTCCCCTGCAACCAGTTCTTCGGCCAGGAGCCCGGTTCGGTCGACGAGATCCTCGAGTTCTGCTCCACGACGTACGGCGTCTCCTTCCCGGTGAACGACAAGGTCAAGGTCAACGGCAAGAACGCCGCCGAGCTGTACAAGGCTCTCAAGGAGACGCCGGATGCCGGCGGCAAGGCCGGCCGCGTCGAGTGGAACTTCGAGAAGTTCCTGGTGCTTCCGGACGGGGATGTGCTGCGCTTCCGCCCGAAGCAGAAGCCCGACGCTCCGGAGATCGTTCAGGCGATCGAGGCCGCGCTCCCGCGCTGAGCGTCGTTCACCTCCGCGTCACGCGCGCACCGCGTCCCGGCGCTCGACGAGGCCGCCGTCGTTCACCGTCCGGTCTCTCCGCGGACATATGGCGTCCCTAGTCTCACCGCGGCGACACGCGCCGAAGACGAAGGAGACCACGAATGCCCGACCGACTGCCCCTCAGCCGGCGAACTGTCCTCACGGCCGGAGCGCTCGGCGCGCTCGGCACCGCCCTCCCCCTCGGAGCCGCTCCTGCCGCCGCGGTCACCGTCCCGGCATCGCCCGGCGCGGCCCCGGCGCGCACCCTGCGCTTCCGCGCGGACGGCACCTTCAAGCTCGTGCAGTTCAACGACACGCAGGATGACGAGCTCACCGACCGCCGCACCGTCGAGCTGATGGAGAAGGTGCTCGACCAGGAGAAGCCGGACTTCGTGGTCATCAACGGCGATGTGATCACGGGCGGGTGCGAGACGCGGCTGGCGGTGAAGCAGGCGATCAACAACGTCGTCATGCCGATGGAGTCCCGTCGCATCCCGTGGGCGGTCACCTACGGCAACCACGACGAGGACTCGCTGCCGCAGTCCGGCGTCGATGAGGCGGGGATGCTGCAGATCTACCGGTCGTACGAGTACAACGTGAACGCCGAGAACACACGCGGCGTGACGGGCACGAGCAACACGATCGTGACGATCGGCTCCGCCGCGAAGAAGAACCGGGAGGCCTTCGCGCTCTGGCTGATGGACTCGGGCCGCTACGCGCCGGACGCCATCGACGGCCAGGACTTCGCCGGCTACCCGGCATGGGATTGGCTGCGCATGGACCAGGTCGCCTGGTACCGCGACCAGTCGCAGCGGCTGGAGCAGCGCCGAGGGCGCAAGGTCCCGGGCCTCATGTTCCTCCACATCGCCCTGTGGGAGCACCGCTTCATGTGGTGGGGCGGCGTGGACACCCGCACGGCGGCCGATGCCGCCCGCGGCAGGGCCCGCCACGGCATCGTCGGGGAGCGCAACGAGGACGAGTGCCCCGGGCCGTTCAACTCGGGGATGTTCAACGCGATCCTCGAGCGCGGCGACGTGAAGGGCGTGTTCGTCGGCCACGACCACGTCAACGACTACATGGGCGACTACTACGGCGTGATGCTCGGATACGCTCCCGGCACCGGCTTCGGCGCCTACGGTCTGGCCGGCGCGGAGCGCAATCGCCTCCGGGGCGGCCGGGTGTTCGAGCTGACGGAGGCCGGCGAGGAGGTCACGATCGCCACGCGCGTCGTCTATGCGCGGGACCTCGGCATCGACCTGACGGCGAACGATCAGCCGATGGAGCCGCTCCCCCTCGGGCCGCGCCAGCAGCGCCTCTGAGCCCGGGCAGCAGAACGGCGGGGACCCCCGACCCGGGGTCCCCGCCGTCGTCTGTCGATGCGGGTCAGGCCTCGACGGCCGTGCTGCGCTGCGCCCAGAGGTCGCGGATCACGTTCTCGAACGCCGCCGGCGGCTGTGCGCCGCTGATGCCGTACTGACCGTCGACCACGAAGAACGGCACCCCCTGGATCCCGTAGGCGCGAGCCTGCGCCTGATCCTGGCGGACGTCGGCGAGATACTGCTCGCTCTCGAGTGCGGCGCGGGCGCGATCGGCATCGAGGCCCACCTCGGCGGCGAGGGCGACGAGGTCGTCGATGCGTCCCACGTGCTTGCCCTCGGTGAAGTAGGCGGACATGAGCCGCTCCTCCATCTCGTGCTGGCGGCCCTCGGCCTTCGCGAAGTGCAGCAGCTCGTGCGCCTTCACGGTGTTCGTGTGCTGCAGCAGGTCGAACCGGTACTGCAGGCCCGCGTCTGCGGCGACGTTCGTGACGTTGGCCAGCATCTGCTCGACCTGCGTGCGCGGCATCCCCTTGTGCCCGGAGAGGAAGTCGATCTCGTCGCCGTCGAAGTCGACCGGGGTGTCCGGGGAGAGCTCGAAGGAGTGGAAGGTGACCGTGACCTGCGGAGCGTCCTCGTCGGCGGAGACCGCTTCGAGACCCTTCTCGAGGTTGCGCTTGCCGATGTAGCACCAGGGGCAGGCGATGTCGGACCAGATGTCGATGGCGATGGGTTCAGTCACACCGTGGTCAACCGTCCGCGCGTCCGACGTATTCCGTCAGTAGAATCCTCGAATGCTCTCCGCCGACGATCCCCTGCCCTTCCGGCCCACACGGGTGCTCGTCGCGGGCGTCACCGGGTCGGGGAAGACGACTCTGTCCCGACGGCTCGCCGCCCTCTGGGACCTCCGTCAGGTGGAGATCGACGGCCTGTTCCACGGCCCGGACTGGACCCCGCGGGCGGAGTTCCTCGACGACGTGCGCGCCTTCGCCGCGGAGGAGCGCTGGGTGACGGAGTGGCAGTACACGAGCAAGGGCACTGACGAGGTCCTGACCCCGAGGGCGCAGCTCGCGCTCTGGCTCGACTACCCGTACCGCGTGGTGCGGTCGCGTCTGCTCCGGCGCACCCTGAGCCGCAGCCTCCTCCGCACCCGGATGTGGAACGGCAACGTCGAGAAGCCGATCTGGCGGATGCTGGGGGCCCCGCCGGAGGAGAGCATCCTGGCCTGGCAGACGAAGACGCTGCGAACCTGGTCCGAGCGCTTCCCCTCGGTGCAGGAGCGCTTCCCCCATCTCACGATCGTGCGGCTGACGCATCCGCGCGAGACGGAGCGCTGGCTGCGGGCTCAGGCCGAGGTCGGGGTGTCCACGGCGCCGCCGAAGCGTCGGTCGCGGGAGAGGTAGACCCCGATCGCGCGCCAGAGCTCCTCGCGCGAGAAGTCCGGCCACAGCGTGTCGAGGAACACCATCTCGGCGTAGGCCGACTGCCACAGCAGGAAGTTGGAGGTGCGCTGCTCCCCCGAGCTGCGCAGGAAGAGGTCCACGTCCGGCATGTCCGGGACGTAGAGGTGACGACGGATCGTCTTCTCGCTGATCGCGTTCGGCTTCACCCGCCCGGCCGCGACATCGGCCGCGATGGCCCGCATCGCGTCGACGAGCTCGACCCGACCGCCGTAGTTCACGCACATGGTGAGGGTGAGCACGTCGTTGTCGCGGGTGAGCTGCTCGGCGTACTGCAGCTCCTTGATGACGCTCCCCCACAGGCGGGGCTTGCGCCCCGCCCACCGCACACGCACACCCCACTCGTTGAGCTGATCGCGGCGGCGGTGCAGCACATCGCGGTTGTACCCCATGAGGAAGCGGACCTCCTCGGGGGAACGGGCCCAGTTCTCGGTGGAGAACGCATAGACGGAGAGGTGCTTCACGCCGGCCTGGATCGCGCCGGCGACGACGTCGAGCAGCACCTCCTCTCCGGCCTTGTGGCCCTCGATGCGGTTGAGGCCCCGGCGGTTCGCCCAGCGCCCGTTGCCGTCCATGACGATGGCGACGTGCTCCGGGACGGCCGGGAACGCGGGCGGGTACACGCCGGTCCAGTCGATCGGCCGATACGGCACGGCGTCCTTGTGGGTGTAGGGCTTCGGGCTCACCGTGCTCCTTCTCCGGGGGTGAACGACACGTGCGCGAGCGAGCGGATGCCCCGCTCCAGGTGCCACTGGGCGTACGCCGCGACGAGACCCGAGGCGGCGGCGGTGTCGGCGTGCGGGGCCGCGTCGATGAGGTCCCAGTCGCCGCGGATCAGCGCGCGCAGCAGTGTCAAGGTCTTCTCGGCGATCCGCGGGCTCCCGGCGGGTGCATCGGCGTGGCACACGAGACCGCCGAGCTGGGCGACGAAGACGGAGTGCGGCCCCGGAGCCCCGCAGCGCGCGCAGTCCTCGAGGGACGGCGCCCACCCCGAGAGGGACATCACGCGCAGCAGATACGAATCGAGGATGCTGCGCGGAGCGTGCTCGCCGCGGGACAGCGCCCGCAGCCCGCCGACGAGCAGGAGGTACTGCTCCGGGGTGGCCTCGGCGTCGCTGAGCCGATCCGCCGTCTCGACCATGGCGTTCGCGGCGGTGAACCGGTCGTAGTGCGCGGCGATGTCCGTGCCGTAGGCCCCGAGCGACTCGGCCTGCTGCACGATGTCGAGCGAGCGGCCTTCGTAGAGCTGCACGTCGGCGACCATGAACGGCTCGAGGCGGGAGCCGAACTTCGACGAGGTGCGCCGCACGCCCTTGGCCACCGCGCGCACCTTGCCGTGCCGCCGGGACAGCATCGTGACGATGCGATCCGCCTCGCCCAGCTTGTGGGTGCGCAGGATCACCGCTTCGTCTCGGTAGGTGGGCACCCTTCGATTATCCTCCGTGCGCGACAATGGACGCGTGACCGAACCGCTCTTCACCATTCCGCTGTGGGCGGACCTCCTCGGCGTCGGCCTCGGCGGAGTGCAGGGCGCGATGTTCGCCGCCGGGTTCCAGGGCCAGCGCCGGCTCGACTGGCTGGGCGTCGCCATCATCGGGATCATGATCGGCATGGGCGGCGGTCTCATCCGCGACATCCTGCTCGGTCAGACGCCCGCCACCCTGCAGAACCAGTGGTACCTGGTCACGGCCGCGGGTGCCGCCCTGCTCGGCATGCTGCTGGCCGGACTCTTCACGCGGCTCAACACCGCGATCGTGGTGCTGGACGCCGTCGTGATCGGCATGTTCGGCGCCTTCGGGACGAGCAAGGCGCTCGCCTTCGGCATCCCGGAAGTGCCCGCGGTCTTCATCGGGGTCTGCGCCGCGGTCGGCGGGAGTGTGCTCCGCGACATGCTGATGGGCCTGCCGACGGCGATCATGCACGTCGGCTCGCTGTATGCCGTGGCCGCGGCCGCCGGATGTACGTTCATCGTCGTGGCGAACGCCGTCGGGATGCCCATCCCCCTCGCGGCCGTCATCGGCATCGTCGTGACCGCCGTGATCCGGATCCTCGCCGTGACGTTCGACGTCTCGCTTCCGGAGCAGCGCCGTCTCTACCGCCGCAAGGTCGCCGCGGAGACCGGTGCCATCCCGATCGTGAAGCCCCAGGACTGACTTCGAATCGCCCGATTGGCTCCATCCCGCCGCCAAATACGACCAATCGCGCGATTCGAACGACGATCAGGTGGCGGCGAGCCCGTCGATCACGCGCGCGAGGCCGAACTCCCACGCCGTCCGAGCGTCGTAGGGGCCACCCATGGACTCCCCGGCAGCCTGGCCCACCGACCGGGCGAGCGGCAGGTCGTCACCCAGGTAGACCGCCAGACGCGGTGCCGCCTCCGCCCAGGAAGCCGCGAACGACTCGGCACTCTGCTGCTCCCGCATGCGGGCCGCCGCGGAGAGGGTGAAGTCCAGCACGAAACTCAACGCCGCGTCGCGCTCCACGGCGCCGAGGCCGAGACCGTCGAAGGCGTGGAGCTCCCGGTCGTACTTGCCGATGGTGCCGGGGCCGAGTGCGACCCGCGGATCCCGGACGTCGATGAGCCACGGGTGGGTCCGGAAGAGGCGCAGGTTGTCCTCGGCGATCGCCCGGACCCCGTCGCGCCATCCGGAGGCCTGCACAGACGCGACGAGCATCCTGGCATGCATCGCGTCCGCCATCAGGACGAGCAGGTCGGCGCGGCTGTTGACGTGCGTGTAAATCGACATCGGCGTCAGCTCGAGACTCTGCGCGAGAGACCGGATGGTCACCGCGGCGAGGCCGTCGGCGTCCGCCAACGCGACAGCACGGTCGACGACATCATCCGTCGAATGACGCGCCTTCGGTCCGCGCTGTGGGGTCGCGGGAGCCACGGGGCTGTGCCGCCAGAGCAGATCGACGAGGTTCTTGGTCATCGGGAATAGCCTAGACCGCTCACGCCTTAACACTGTACGCTGTACAGACTTTCACTTCGGGTTCGAGGAGGCGATGTCCGCGGAGGGCTTCGTCTCGTTGCAGCATCCGGGGCCGGTGCCGAACGTCATCTTTCTCGAGACGGGGCTGTCGACATTCCGCCCGGAGGAGATCGCCGGGTCCGCCGGTCAAGGCACCCTGATCGTGTTCGTCGTCGACGAGATCGACAAGGAGTTCGCCCGCATCGCCGCCGCGGGCGCTCGCGTGGTCACCCCTCCCGAGACCGAACCCTGGGGCGAGCGGTACTGCCAGTTCGCCGACCCCAACGGCATCATCTGGCAGCTGGTGCAGTGGGTGGACTGACCCTCTACTTCGAATCGCGCGATTGGCCCCATCCGGCGGCCGGAGACAACCAATCGCGCGATTCGAACGAGGATCAGACGGCGGCCAGCTCCTGCTGACGGCTGCGGATCGACCGGTTCACACCGGACACGATCGCCTTGAGCGATGCCGTCGAGATGTCACCGTCGATGCCGACTCCCCACAGGCGCTGGTCTCCGACCTGCAGCTCGACGTACGCGGCGGCCTGCGCGTCCCCACCGGCACTGAGAGCGTGCTCCACGTAGTCGTAGACCGTGATGTCGAAGCCCTGACCACGCAGGACCTCGACGAAGGCGGCGACCGGACCGTTGCCGTTGCCCGACACGGAGACCTCCTGGTCGTCGTCCCGCAGCACGACGTCGAGCACGACGTCACCGGACATGTCGCTCCGGGTCTGCGTGGCGAGCAGTTCGAACCGGCCCCACTTCGCCTCGGTGTCCACGGCGGGCAGGTACTCGTCGGTGAAGATCGACCAGATCTGCTCGCTGGTGACCTCGCCCCCCTCGGCATCCGTCTTGGCCTGCACGACCCCGGAGAACTCGATCTGGAGCTTGCGCGGCAGATCGATCGCGTGGTCGGACTTCAGCAGGTACGCGACGCCGCCCTTGCCCGACTGGGAGTTCACGCGGATGACGGCCTCGTAGGAGCGACCGAGGTCCTTCGGGTCGACGGGCAGATACGGCACGGCCCATTCGATCTCGTCCACCGTCACGCCCTGCGCCTCGGCCCTGGCGGCCATGGCCTCGAAGCCCTTCTTGATGGCGTCCTGGTGCGAGCCGCTGAACGCCGTGAAGACGAGGTCACCGGCCCACGGGCTGCGCTCGGGCACCGGCAGCTGGTTGCAGTACTCGACCGTGCGCTTGACCTGGTCGATGTCGCTGAAGTCGATCTGCGGATCGATGCCCTGCGTGAACATGTTGATGCCCAGCGCGACGAGGTCCACGTTGCCCGTGCGCTCCCCGTTGCCGAAAAGGCACCCCTCGATGCGGTCGGCTCCGGCCATGTACCCCAGCTCGGCCGCGGCGATCGCGGTCCCGCGGTCGTTGTGCGGGTGGAGCGACAGGATCACGTTCTCCCGGTGGTTCAGGTGACGGCTCATCCACTCGATGGAGTCGGCGTAGACATTCGGCGTCGCCATCTCCACCGTCGCGGGGAGGTTGATGATGACCTTGCGGTCCGGCGTGGGCTCGAAGATCTCGATGACCTGGTTGCAGACGTCGACCGCGAACTCCAGCTCGGTGCCGGTGTAGCTCTCCGGGGAGTACTCGTAGTACACCTGCGTGTCCGGGATGGTCTTCTCGAACCGGCGGCACAGCCGGGCGCCCTCGAGCGCGATGTCGATGATGCCCTGCTTGTCGGTGCGGAAGACGACCTCGCGCTGCAGCACGCTCGTGGAGTTGTAGAGATGGACGATGGCCTGCTTCGCACCGGCGATGGCCTCGTAGGTGCGGGCGATCAGGTGCTCGCGCGCCTGTGTCAGGACCTGGATCGTGACGTCATCCGGGATGAGGTTCTCCTCGATCAGCTGACGCACGAAGTCGAAGTCGGTCTGGCTCGCCGAGGGGAAGCCGACCTCGATCTCCTTGTAGCCCATGCCGACGAGCAGCTCGAACATGACGCGCTTGCGCTCGGGCGACATCGGGTCGATGAGAGCCTGGTTGCCGTCGCGGAGATCGACCGCGCACCAGCGGGGGGCCTCGGTGATGCGGGCGTCGGGCCAGGTGCGGTCAGGCAGGTGGACGGCGATCTGCTCGTGGAACGGCCGGTACTTGTGGATCGGCATCGCGGACGGGCGCTGGGTGTTCTGCATGATGGGGCTTCTTCTCTTCGTCACAATGAACGGGCCAACACAAGCGCCGCGACGAGGAAGGCCCTAGTTTGAGGACTCGTCGCGGCAGCTAAGAAGAAGCAGACCGCCAAAAGGCATGGGGTCATGCTAGCAGGATCGATGCAGACATCGCGACGTCGCGGCGTCCGCACCCGATGGAGGGATCGGTCGATGCGAGGGCGTCGTCATCGTGACCGCGGCACTGCGGGAGATCGGCTAGCCCTCGGGGATCAGCGCGAGCTTGCCGCCCGGGTGCCCGGTGGCGAGGAGGCGATGGGCGTCCGGCGCCTCGGCCAGCGGGAAGGTCCGTGCCACTGGGACAACGAGGTCGCCGTTCTGCGCGAGGGCGACGAGTTCGCTGCGCACCTCGTCGCGGAACCGGGCGCTCTCCGGCATCGACCCGGCGATCGCGAGGAAACCCTCGGCGGACGCCCGCGACGGGTTCGCGATCGTGACGATCCTGCGGCGGTCCGTCACCAGGCTCAGGGAGACGTCGACGGCCTCGTCGGTCCCCACGGCATCGAGAGCCGCGGCGACCGGACCGTCCGCCAGCGCGCGCACCCGCTCCGCGAGCCCGGCACCGTGGGCCACGGGGATGCCGCCGAATCGCCGCACCTCGTCGAAGCGCTCCGGGCTCGCCGTACCGATCACCCGGACGTCCCGCAGCCGGGCCTGCTGCAGCACGCTGACCCCCACCGCACCGGACGCTCCGTGCAGCAGGATCGTCTCCCCCGGGGCCGCCCCGGTGACGGCGAGCATCTCGGCAGCGGTCGTGCCGACGAGCAGGAGGTTCGCCGCCTCGGGGTGCGCGAGCGTCGTCGGCTTCGCGAAGACCGTGGCGGCCGGCACCGTGAGCTCCGTCGCGTACCCGCCCCGGACGCGGAAGGCCACGACCTCGTCGCCGACCCCGGCGTCGCCCGAGCCGATGCGGGTCCCAGGGCCGATCGCCACGAGCTCACCCGAGACCTCGTACCCGATGGCGACCGGGAACTCGACCCCCGGCCGAGCGGCCGCCACATGCTTCGCGTCGGCCGGATTCACCCCGGCGGCACGCACCCGGATCGTGACCTCCCCCTGGCGCGGCGGCGCGGGGACGTACTCCTCGAAAGCCCACGACTCGGGAGGTCCGGCCGTCGCCGCCACCCAGTGCTTCGCCATGCCCTCGCCCCTCATCGTCTCCTGTACCGGTCCGCCCCGACGCTCAGAGGAAGCAGCGGATGTTGGTCGCGGAACCCGAGACGTTGCTCCAGGCATTGGCGTTGACGGTCGCGAGCACCGAGGTCCCGTTACGCACCTGCATGTACCCCGAGGTCCGCGCGTTCGCAGCGGAACGTGTGGCGAACGACGAGGGGATGGTGATGGTGGTGCAGCTCCCCCAGCTCAACATGCCACCGCCGAGGTTGGAGGCGTTGTACGCGCAGATCCGGCCGGTCGCACAGGAGCCCACGGAGCGCGCTGCGACCCGCGAGGTCGCCGGGGCCGGTCGGTACTCCATGTCGAGTTTCGGCCAGACGGCGCTTCCGCCGTCGGTCACCACACCGCCGGGAACCTCCTCGAGCAACTGGGAGAGCTGCGGATCGACCGGCTCCTCGGTTGCCGCGACGGCGGGGCCGCCGGTCACGACGAGAGCCAAGGCCACGAGAACCGCGGTCAGCGGGCGCGAGTGCTTCATTGCACGACCTCCTCAGGGATGTCCCACATCCGATAATCCACGACCGCACCGGCCGGGAAGACGCCGTCGTCCTTCAGGACGGTTCGCTCGATGCCGACGATGCGGCCGGTGTCGAGGGACACCAGAAGGTCGTCGCTCACGATGCCGTCCGCGGACAGCACGCGGATACCGGCGACAGGACGCCCGAGGCGGTCTGTGGACTCGCCGAGCGCCTGCGCTCCTCCGGAGGCCTCGATGAGCGTCAACACCTCGGCGTGCTGCGCGTTGGTGAGCGTCCACTGGCCGAAGACCGAGGTGAGTGCGGTCACCACCTCGAAGGCCGTCGGATCGTCCGGCATGCCGAACGCCTCCAGAAGCGCCCGCACGTCGGCGGCGGACTCCCCCGGCGCAGCGACGACCGGGGTCTCGAACTCGCCGGGGGCGAAGGTCACGCGCGAGGCCACCTCGCCGCTGCTCACGATCTCGGAGTCGCCGTTCGCGACCGCGTCCTCGGGATCGTAGGGGACGCCGTTGATGGCGAGGGCCTCCCCGGAGAGGTCTTCCCGCCAGGTGAACGTCGAGAACTGCGGCATGACCTCGGTGCGCCCCGTGTCCATCTCCGCGTTGAACGACCAGGACGCGGTCCGCACCGAGCGCTCCGGGTCGGCGGGCGGCGCGAACACCGTCAGTTCGGTCTCCGCGTCGGCCACGATGTCGCTCAGAGAGCCGGTGCTCTCGAAGACCAGAGGCGACGGAGTACCCGCGACGGCGGACTGCGGCGGAGTGAGGGCCGCGAAGGCGATGACGACCGAGGCGGCGGCGGTCAGCCCTGCTGCCCAGCCGATCGTGCGGGTCCGCCGGCGGCGCTGCGGCGCGGGAGCGGACCGGATGATGCGGTCGCGCGCGGCGATCGCACGCGCGTCCGGCTCGGCGTCGCGCGGCGTGCGCGCGGGATCGGCCTCGACGAGCACGCGCTCGAGCAGGGCATTCTCAGGCATCACGCACTCCCCGTCTCCTCCAGTCCCAGCGTGGTGCGCAACCGTTCCTCGGCCCGCGCCAGCGTCTTCCGTACCCGGGACTCAGAAGTGCGCAGCAGCTCCGCGATCTCCCCCACCGCGAGTCCATCCCAGTACGTGAGCATGATGATACGCCGTTGCCCCGGGGTGAGGACACCCAAAGCTCTGAGGACTTCGCTGCGCCCGAACCCGCCGAGGGTCTCCGGGTCGCCGGAGAGCCCCGCGTGCACGGCATCGATCGCACCGTGCGCGGTGGGAGAACGCCGAGCGCGGGCACGAAGATGGCGGTCCGTCTGTCGGAGCAGCCAGACCTTCCCGGGGGGACGGGTCGGGCGCAGCCGTGACCACGCGACGAGGAACACCTCCGACACGATCTCGCTGACCTCGTCGTCATCGGGGACGGCGCCCTCGATGTGGTGGCGCACCGTCGCCCAGTGCTCGTCGAACACTCGTGTGAAGACCTCGTTCCGCAGCGAGCTCGGGTCTTCGCCGCGGCGGATCATGTCCGTGGGGTCGGCGGTCGGCCCGCCGCCTCCGACGTCCTGCTGCCCGGCATGTCAGAACCCGAGCCGCCCGAGCTGCTTCGGATCGCGCTGCCACTCCTTCGCGACCTTGACATGGAGCCCGAGGAAGACGCGGGTCCCGAGCAGTTCCTCGATGCCGGCGCGGGCGCGCGCTCCCACGTCGCGAAGGCGCTTGCCCTTGTGGCCGATGAAGATCGCCTTCTGGCTGTCCCGCTCCACGACGATGGACGCATGGACGTCGGTGAGGTCGCTGTCCTCGCGCGGGGCGATGTCATCGACGACGACGGCGATCGAGTGCGGGAGCTCGTCGCGCACGCCGTCGAGGGCGGCCTCGCGGATGATCTCCGCGATCCGGTCCTCCGCGGACTCGTCAGTGGTGACGCCCTCGGGGTAGAGCGCGGGCCCCTCCGGCATGAGCTGCAGGATCTCGTCCGCCAGCACCTCGAGCTGATCCCGCGTCAGCGCCGACAGCGGGATCACCGCCGCCCAGTCCTCGCGGAGGGAGTCCACCTCCATCAGTCGCTCGGTGATCTCATCGCGCCCGGCGGCATCGGTCTTCGTGACGATGGCGATCTTCTGCGCCCGCGGGTAGCCGTCCAGCGAGGCGGCGATCCGGCGGTCGCCGGGACCGACCTTCTCGGTGGCGGGCACGCAGAAGCCGATCACGTCGACGTCGCCCAGGACCTGCTCCACGAGATCGTTCAGCCGCTCGCCGAGGAGTGTGCGCGGCTTGTGGATGCCGGGCGTGTCGACGATGACGAGCTGCCCGTCCGGACGGTTGAGGATGCCGCGGATCGCTCGGCGCGTGGTCTGCGGCTTCTCGCTGGTGATGGCGATCTTCTCGCCGACCAGGGCGTTGGTGAGCGTGGACTTGCCCACGTTCGGCCGCCCGACGAAGGTCACGAACCCGCTCCGGGTGTCTTCAGTCATCGCGCCGCTCTCCTTCATCCTGCACTTCTTCGGGCTCTGCCGCCCGTTCCACGAACACCGTCGCGATACCGCGCCCCCGCCCGCGCGAGGCCCCGCCGGTGAGCACGAGGCCGTGGACGGTCGCCGTCGCACCGGGCTGCGGCACCTGGCCGAGCGTCTTGCCGAGCAGGCCGCCGATGGAGTCGACGTCCTCGTCCTCGAGCTCCAGACCGAACAGATCGCCCACGTCCTCCAGCGAGAGCCGGGAGCTCACCCGATAGCGGCCGTCGCCCAGGTCGACGAACTCGGCGGACACCTGATCGTACTCGTCCGAGATCTCCCCCACGAGCTCCTCGATGAGGTCCTCCAGCGTCACCAGGCCGGAGATCCCGCCATGCTCGTCGATCACGAGGCAGACGTGCACGGCGTCGCGCTTCATCTGCTGCAGCAGCGTCTCCGCGCGCATCGACTCGGGGACGAACGTGGCCGGCCGGGCGATCGGACGGATGGAGGCCGCGCGCCAGGCGCTGTCGTCCCGGTACGCGAACTGCACGAGGTCCTTGAGATACAGCACCCCGACGACGTCGTCGGCCTCATCGTCGACGACGGGCATGCGGGACACCCCGCGATGAAGGAAGAGCGACATGGCCTCGTCGGTCGTCGCCTCCGCACCCACGGTGACCATCTCGGTGCGCGGCACCATCACCGCCCGGACGAACTGGTCGGTGAAGTCGAACACCGAGTGGATGAGGTCGCGGTCGTCCTCCTCGATGAGGTCGTTCGACGCGGCCTCATCGACCATGCTCAGCAACTGGTCCTCGCTGGAGAACGAACTGCGTCCGGTGCCCGGCGTGACACGGTTGCCCAGGACGACGAGCCCCTGGGCGATGGGACCCAGGATGATCCGGAGTCCGCGCACGATGGCCGCGCTCCCGCGGATCATGCTCTCGGCGTGCTGGTGACCGAACGTCCGCGGACTCGCCCCGACGAGGACGAAGGTGATGCCGGTCATCAGGATGGCGGCGGCGAGCATCGCCCACCAGATGTTCTCGAAGACGATCGTGAACGCCACCGTGACGAGCACGGCGGCCGTCACCTCCGCGAGGACACGGATGAAGGCGACGGCGTTGACGTGCGCGTCCAGGTCGGCGGCGATGCGCCCGAGGGCCTTCGCACGGCGCCCCTCGGTCGCCATGTCCTCCAGTCCAGCGCGCGAGGTCACGCCGTATGCCGCGTCGATCGCGGCCATGAGGCCGCCGAACGCCACCAGCAGCACCGCGGCGACGAGCAGCAGCAGCTCCGTCATCGCCGGCGGCGCTCGGACGCGGCGAAGCCCTGGATGAGCTGCTTCTGCAGCCCGAACATCTCCCGCTCCTCATCCGGCTCGGCGTGGTCGAACCCGAGCAGGTGCAGCAGTCCGTGCGTGGTGAGCAGGATGAGCTCGTCCATGAGGGTGTGCCCGGCGGCCTGCGCCTGCGTCTCCGCGACCTGCGGGCAGAGGACGATGTCGCCGAGCAGTCCGGGAGGCGTCGGACGGTCCTCGGTGCCGGGCCGGAGCTCGTCCATCGGGAAGCTCAGGACGTCGGTCGGCCCCGGCTCGTCCATCCACTGCACGTGCAGCGCCTCCATGGCGCCCTCGTCGACGAGCACGATGGCCACCTCGGCGTCCGCGCTGACGTGGAGCTGCGCCAGGTTGAAGTCCGTCAGCCGCTGCAGCACGGTCTCGTCGACATCGATGGCCGACTCGTTGTTGATCTCGATCATGAGAGCCCTCGTTTCGGCATGCGGTCGCGTGGTCCGGGTCGCTGGGCGCCGCGGCGCTCGGCGCGGTTGGCGAACTCGTGCGCCTGCTCGCGCTCGGCCCGCTGCGCCACGCGCCGCTCGTCGTACTCGCTGTAGGCGTCGACGATGCGCCCCACCAGGGAGTGCCGGACCACGTCGTCACTGGTGAGACGGGAGAAGTGGATGTCGTCGATGCCGTCGAGCACCCGGGTGACCAGGCGGAGGCCGGAGGCGCCCTGCGGGAGGTCGACCTGGGTGATGTCGCCGGTGACGACCATCTTCGTGCCGAACCCGAGACGCGTGAGGAACATCTTCATCTGCTCGGGCGTGGTGTTCTGCGCCTCGTCGAGCACGACGAAGGAGTCGTTGAGGGTGCGTCCGCGCATGTACGCGAGGGGCGCGACCTCGATGGTGCCCGTCGCCATCAGGCGCGGCACGATCTCCGGATCCATCATCTCGTTGAGCGCGTCGTAGAGCGGCCGCAGGTACGGATCGATCTTGTCGGTGAGCGTGCCGGGGAGGAACCCGAGGCGCTCCCCCGCCTCGACCGCCGGACGGGTGAGGATGATGCGGGTGACCTCCTTGCGCTGCAGCGCCTGGACGGCCTTCGCCATCGCCAGGTAGGTCTTGCCCGTTCCAGCCGGACCGATGCCGAACACGATCGTGTTCTCCTCGATCGCGTCGACGTACTCCTTCTGACCGAGGGTCTTCGGCCGGATCACCTTGCCGCGCGTGGAGAGGATCGCCTCGCCCAGCACCTCGCTGGGCCGCGGGCCGCCGTCCTGACGCAGCATGCGCGCCGAGCTGGACACGTCGCTCGGGGCGAGATCGTGCCCGGCCTTGGTCATCGTGAGGAGCTCGTCGACGAGGGTCTTGGCCTTGGCGACGGCCTCGCGCGCACCCGTGAGCGTGATCTCGTTGCCGCGGACGAGCACCTGCACGTCGCGGTGCTCGCGCTCGAGCATCCGCAGCAGCCGGTCCTGCGGACCGAGCAGCTGCACCATCGCGACGCCGTCGGCGTAGAGCCGTTCGGTGACGTTTTCCTGATCGTCAGAAGCCAACGAGCTTGTTCTCCTCGAGGTTGCCGAGCACATGGGCGTGCACGTGGAAGACGGACTGCGCGACGCTCGCGCCGTTGTTGAAGATGAGGCGGTACTCGCCGTTGGCGTGTTCCTCCGCGATGCGCTTGGCGGCGGCGACCATCTCGGCCAGCAGCGCGGGATCCCCGGCCGCGAGCTCGGTCACGTCGCGGTACTCCTCGGTCTTGGGGATGACGAGCACATGGAGCGGCGCCTGCGGATCGATGTCGCGGATCGCGAAGACGCGGCCCGTGTCGAGCAGGATCTCCCCGGGGATGTCCCCGGTGAGGATGCGCGTGAAGATCGAGGGTTCGCTCATGCTCTCAGCTTACTGGGGGGACGCGCGGTGCGGCCGGTCACCAGCGCCCGAGGGCCGCGGACAGCACGGCGATGGCCGCGGGGCCCGCCGTGGACGTGCGCAGCACGGTGTCGCCGAGCAGCACGCGTTCGGCGCCCGCGGCCGTGAGCTTCTCCAGCTCCTCCGGAGCGATCCCGCCCTCCGGACCCACCACGAGCACGAGGTCACGCTCATCCGGCACCAGGGCGGAGAGCCGCACGGGCGCGGTCGGGTCGAGCAGGAGCACGCGCTGCGTCGCCGCGCGGGTCGCGAGCTGTGCGGTCGTCTCCGGGGCGGCCACCTCGGGTACCCAGGCACGGTGCGCCTGCTTCGCGGCCTCGCGGACGATCGTCGCCCAGCGCTCGCGTCCCTTCACCGCCTTCGGCCCCTCCCAGCGCGACACGCTGCGACCCGCCTGCCACGGCACGACCTCGTCGACGCCGAGTTCGCACGCGGCCTGCACGGCGAGCTCGTCGCGGTCGCCCTTCGCGAGCGCCTGCACGAGCACGAGGCGTGGGCTCGCCGGCTCGTGCTCGACGCGCGCGGTGATCCGGACGTCGACGCGCGACGGCGACACCGCTTCGGCCACGCCGGTCAGCCAGATGCCCCGACCGTCACCGACCGTGACGGCCTCGCCGACGCGCAGCCGCCGGACGACGGCCGCATGCTTCGCCTCGGCCCCGGTCAGGGAGACGAGGCCGCCCACCGCGGCATCACCCGCGGATTCGACGAGGAAGTGCAGCGCCACGATCAGTGGGCGCGGAACCGGTCGCGCAGCTTGGAGAACAGGCCCTGCTGGAACTGCGCGAGCTGCGGGCCCGGCGCCTTGTTCTTCTTGGCGAAGTCCTCGATGAGCTTGCGCTGCGCGGAGTCGAGCTTGGTGGGGGTGACCACCTGCACGCCGACGCGGAGGTCGCCGCGCTGGGTGCCGCGCAGCGGCGTGATGCCTCGGCCCTTGATGGTCAGCACGTCACCGGACTGCACGCCGGCGCGGATCTCCAGGTCGACCTCCCCGTCGAGTCCCTCGATCGAGGTCTCGGTGCCGAGGATGGCGTCGGTCATGGACACCTCGAGCGTGGCGAGCAGGTCGTCGCCGTCACGGCTGAAGGCGGGGTGCGGGTTGACCGTGACCTCCACGTAGAGGTCGCCGTTCGGGCCGCCCGCGCGGCCGACCTCGCCAGAGCCGGGGAGCTGCAGCCGCAGTCCGGTCTCGACGCCCGCCGGGATGTCGAGGGACACCGTGCGGCGCGAGCGGACGCGTCCCTGCCCGCCACAGGTGCCGCAGGGGTACGGGATGGTCGTGCCGTAGCCCTCGCAGGTGCCGCACGGCTGGGAGGTGACGACGTTGCCGAGAAGGCTCCGCACCTGACGCTGCACGTGCCCCGTGCCGCCGCAGATGTCGCAGGTGACGGGCGACGTGCCCTCCTGGCAGCACGAGCCCTGACAGGTCTCGCAGAGCACGGCCGTGTCGACCTCGATGTCGCGGTGCGCACCGAAGACCACATCGCCGAGGTCGAGGGTGACCCGGACGAGCGCGTCCTGACCCCGCTCTCGCCGCGACCGCGGACGGGCGCCGCGTCCGCCACCCTGTGACGCGCCGAAGAACGTCTCGAAGATGTCGCCGAAGCCTCCGAAGCCTCCGAAGTTGTTCGCGCCGTCACCGCCGCCCATGTCGTACCGGCGGCGCGACTCCTCGTCGCTGAGCACGTCGTAGGCGTGCGTGACGAGCTTGAACTTCTCCGCAGCCTCCTCCCCCGGATTCACGTCCGGGTGGAGCTGCCGTGCCAGGCGCCGATACGCCTTCTTGATCTCGTCGGTGGAAGCGTCCCGGGACACCCCGAGAACCTCGTAGTGGTCCGCCACAATCGCCTTTCTGCGTGTGATTTCCGTGGGGCCGCGTCAGCGGCCGGCCTCGTCGTCGTCGAGCATGCGCGACAGGTAGCGGGCGACCGCCCGCGCTGCCGCGAGGTTGCTCGGATAGTCCATCCGCGTCGGTCCCATGACGCCGACCCGCGCGGTCCCCGAAGGCGCCGCGTAGTTGCTGGCGACGATCGACGCCTCGCCGAGCCCGAAGGAGGCGTTCTCGGTGCCGATGCTCGCCGCGAGGCCGTGCTCGTCCGGCACCATCTCGCTCATCAGCCGCAGCAGCGTGACCTGCTCCTCGATGGCCTCGAGGAGGGGGTGGATGCTGCCGCGGAAGTCCTGTTCGCGCCGCGCCAGGGTCGCCGCTCCGGCCATCACGAGCCGCTCCTGCCGGAAGCCGCCGAGTTCGTCGATCACGACGCCGGCGAGGGTGCGGAGCACGCGATCCTGCGGCGTCTCCTCCGTGGCGAGCAGCGCCTGAAGCCGGTCGGAGGCCGCCGCGATCGCCTGCCCGGTGATGAGGGCGGAAAGTCGCGCGCGCAGCACGGCGAGGTCGGCCTCGTCGATCGCGTCCGGCAGAGCGGTGATCCGCTGCGACACCCCACCGGCGTCCGTCACCAGCACCGTGAGGAGCCGGTTGGGGGCCAGCGTCACGAGCTCCACGTGGGTCACGTGCGCCCGCGCGAACGACGGATACTGCGCCAGCGCGACCTGGCCGGTGAGCTGCGTGAGGACGCGGACGGTCCGGACCATCAGGTCGTCGAGGTCGGCCGGGTCGGCGAGGAACGACTCGATGGCGGAACGCTGAGCGGTGGAGAGAGGACGGAGCTGGGCGAGGTGATTGACGAACACCCGGTAGCCCTTGTCCGTGGGGACGCGCCCGGATGACGTGTGCGGAGCCGTGATCAGCTCCTCGTCCTCCAGCTGCGCCATGTCGTTGCGGATGGTCGCGGCCGAGACCCCGAACGAGTGCCGGTCGACGATGGAACGGCTGCCCACGGGCTCGTGCGTCTCGACGTAGTCCTGCACGATCGCGCGGAGGACCTGCAGCCCTCGCTCTGTGACCATGGCTTCCCCTTCCCGCCGACCGGATGCTGGCACTCTGCTGCCCTGAGTGCCAATCCTACCTCCTGCGACCGGGAGATCTCCGAAGGCGGGGCAGCGCCGGTGGAGCCGCTCAATCCGTCAGTTCGCGCACGACGGCGTCGGCGAGGAGGCGGCCGCGGAGCGTGAGCTGCACGCGCCCGCGGATCGCCGCCGGCGCGTCGATGAGCCCGTCGGCGATGAGGCCGGCGATGCGGTCCCGGTTCTGCTCCGGGACGTCGGTCACCGCGATCCCCTCACGGATGCGGCTGAGGAGGAGGATGCGCTCCAGGGTCCGCGCCTCCGGGTCCGGACGTTCGCGCCCGGCCGCCGGCGAGGACGAGGCCGCCAGCCGCTGCGCGTAGGCCGCCGGGTGCTTGACGTTCCACCACCGGAGTCCGGCGACGTGGCTGTGGGCGCCGGGGCCGAAGCCCCACCAGTCGCTCCCCCGCCAGTACGCGAGGTTGTGCCGCGACCGCTGCCCTTCGCTGCGGGCCCAGTTGCTGACCTCGTACCACTCGAACCCGGCGGCGGCGAGGCGCTCGTCCGCCAGCTCGTACATGTCCGCCTGCAGGTCGTCGTCCGGGGTCGGCACCTCACCGCGACGGATCTGTCGCGCGAGCTTCGTGCCGTCCTCGATGATGAGGGCATACGCGGAGACGTGGTCGGACTCCAGGGCGAGGGCGGCGTCGAGCGAGGCCTCCCAGTCGGCGAGGCTCTCCCCCGGTGCGCCGTAGATGAGGTCGACGCTGACCGCGAGTCCTGCCCCCTTCGCCGCGGCGACGGCGGTGCGGACGTTCTCGGGGCGGTGCGTCCGGTCGAGCGCGGCGAGGACGTGCGGGACGGCGGACTGCATGCCGATGGACAGCCTCGTGACCCCCGCCTCAGCGAGGATGCGCGCGACCTCCGGGGTCACCGTGTCGGGGTTGGCCTCGACCGTGACCTCGCCGCCCGGTGCGAGTCCGAACGCCGCGGTGGCCGCTCCCAGCATGCGGGCGAGGTCTCCCGCGGGAAGCAGCGTGGGCGTGCCGCCGCCGAAGAACACCGTGTCCATCGGGCGCAGTGCTCCGGCCTCGTCCAGCACCGTACGCGCGAGGGCGATCTCGCCGATGAGGGTGGACGCGTAGTCCTCCTGCTTCGCCCCGCGGAGCTCACCGGACGTGTACGTGTTGAAGTCGCAGTAGCCGCAGCGCACGCGGCAGAACGGGATGTGCAGGTAGGCGGAGAACGGCGTCTCTGCGGAGATCGGAAGATCGGCGGGGAGTCGCCCGTCCGCGGGCGCCGGATCCCCGAGCGGAAGTGGTCCCGCCATCACACCGGGGTCGCGTAGAGCGGGGAGATCGCGCGGAGGTAGCGCGCAAACAGCTCGCGACGGCGGTGCTTCATCAGGGCGGGGACGAGCCGATAGAGCAGCGTGTTCGGGGCGTCGAAAGCCCGGACCGTGAACCAGACCTCGTCGTTGTCCTCTCGCCAGTCCACGTCGAACGACTCCTCGCCGCTCACGACGGAGCCCCCGACCGTGCCCAGCACGAAACCGATCCGCCGGGTCTCCTCGGTGACCGAGATCACACGCAGCTCGGAGTCGGCGCGCATGCCGCCGACGCGGCCGCGGAGGTGGAGCGTCATGCCCGCGCCCACGAAAGGCATCCCCTCGGCGTCGTAGCGCGGCTCCACATCCCGCTTGCTCGGCGCGATGGGATTGCCCTCGGCGTCGAAGCTCACGCCCGCATAGGCGGGGCCGGGAGCAGGGCGGACGTCTTCCACCGACAGGCCAGCCGCGCGCTGCGCCGTCCACGACAGCAGGGCTTCGCCGGCCGTCTGGAAACGCTCCTCGCCACTGCCGATCCGCCAGGATTCCTCCGCCGGGATGCTGCGCTCCGGCGGGTACTGCATCAGATCGGGGGCGTGGGTCGCACCCACGGCCGCATAGTCCACCGTGTCGTCTCGGAAAGTCCCGCGCCGCATGAGATCCAGCCTACTTCGGGTTCCCTGAGCGAACACCCCCCGCGCCGCACGCCGTCACATCCTTGCCCCCTGACGCTGGGTCCCTGAGCCCGTCGAAGGGTGGGCGCCTGACCCCGTCGAAGGGTGGGTCCCTGAGCCTGTCGAAGGGTGGGTCCCTGAGCCTGTCGAAGGGCCCCTTCCACGCTGGGTCCCTGAGCCCGTCGAAAGGCTCCTCCACAACGGTGGCTCCCTGAGCCTGTCGAAGGGATTCCTCACGCCCCGGGAAACCCGCACGCCCCTCCGCCATGATGGCCCGATGCCATGGACCTACATCCTCGAATGCCGTGACGGCAGCTTCTACACGGGCAGCACGAACGGCGACCTCGAAGCCCGCGTCTGGGAGCACAACCACGACGACGCGTTCGCCGCGGACTTCACCCGGAGACGCAGGCCCGCGGCTCTGGTCTACGCGGAGTGCTTCGACACCGTCGACGCGGCCTTCTTCCGGGAGAAGCAGATCCAGGGATGGAGTCGTCGGAAGAAGATCGCACTGATCGAGAGTCGGTGGGAGGACCTTCCGTCATTGTCGAGGTCGTACGGTGCGCTTCGACAAGCTCAGCGACCCAGCGCGGCTGACCGCTTCGACAAGCTCAGCGACCCAACGGCGACTGACCGCTTCGACAAGCTCAGCGACCCAGCGCCGACTGACGCGCTATGACAAGCTCAGCGACCCAGCGTGGATCGACGGGCTCAGCGACCCAGCGTGCTACTTCTTGTCCTTGGTCTCGACGTCGCCAGAGAGCGCGGCGATGAACGCCTCCTGGGGGACCTCGACGCGGCCCACCATCTTCATGCGCTTCTTGCCCTCCTTCTGCTTCTCGAGGAGCTTGCGCTTGCGGGTGATGTCACCGCCGTAGCACTTGGCGAGCACGTCCTTGCGGATCGCGCGGATCGTCTCCCGGGCGATGATGCGCGCACCGATCGCGGCCTGGATCGGCACCTCGAACTGCTGGCGAGGGATGAGCTTGCGCAGCCGCTCCGCCATCATCGTGCCGTAGGCGTAGGCCTTGTCCCGGTGCACGATCGAGCTGAACGCGTCGACCTTCTCGCCCTGCAGGAGGATGTCGACCTTGACCAGGTCGGCCTCCTGCTGTCCCGACGGCTCGTAGTCCAGGGAGGCGTAGCCCTGCGTCTTGGACTTGAGCTGGTCGAAGAAGTCGAACACGATCTCGCCGAGGGGCATGTTGTAGCGCAGCTCGACGCGCTCCTCGGAGAAGTACTCCATGCCCAGCAGCGTGCCGCGCCGCGACTGGCACAGCTCCATGACGGTGCCGACGTAGTCCTTGGGCAGCAGGATCGCCGCCTTCACCATCGGCTCCGACACCGAGCCGATACGCCCGTCCGGGTACTCGCTCGGGTTCGTCACGGTCACCGTCTCGCCGGTGTCGCTCGTCACGACCTCGTAGATCACGCTCGGGGCCGTGGTGATGAGGTCGAGGCCGAACTCCCGCGAAAGACGCTCGGTCACGATCTCCAGGTGCAGCAGGCCGAGGAAGCCGCAGCGGAACCCGAAGCCGAGCGCCACGGAGGTCTCCGGCTCGTACTGCAGCGAGGCGTCGGAGAGCTTGAGCTTGTCCAGCGCCTCGCGCAGTTCCGCGTAGTCGCTGCCGTCGATCGGGTAGATGCCCGAGAAGACCATCGGCTTGGGGTCCGTGTAGCCGGGAAGCGCCTCCGCCGCGGGCTTGCGCGCGTTCGTGATCGTGTCGCCGACCTTCGACTGCCGCACGTCCTTCACGCCGGTGATGAGGTAGCCCACCTCGCCGACGCCGAGTCCCTTGGTCGGAGTGGGCTCCGGGCTCGACACGCCGACCTCGAGGGCCTCGTGGTTCGCCCCGGTGGACATCATCTGGATGCGCTCGCGGGGCGAGAGGCTGCCGTCGACCATCCGCACGTAGGTGACGACGCCGCGGTAGGCGTCGTACACGGAGTCGAAGATCATGGCCCGCGCGGGTGCGTCCGCATCCCCCACCGGAGCCGGGATCTCCTCGACGATCCGGTCGAGCAGATCCTCGACCCCCATGCCGGTCTTCCCCGACACGCGCAGCACGTCCTCCGGCTTGCCGCCGATGAGCGAGGCGAGCTCCTTCGCGTACTTCTCGGGGTCCGCGGCGGGGAGATCGATCTTGTTGAGGACCGGGATGATGTGAAGGTCGTTCTCCAGGGCGAGGTAGAGGTTGGCCAGCGTCTGGGCCTCGATGCCCTGCGCGGCGTCGACGAGCAGGATGGCACCCTCGCACGCGGCCAGCGAGCGGGACACCTCATACGTGAAGTCGACGTGACCGGGAGTGTCGATCATGTTGAGCGCGAAGACCTCGTCCGGGCCCTGCGCCTGCCCCAGAGCCCACGGCATCCGCACCGCCTGGCTCTTGATCGTGATGCCGCGCTCCCGCTCGATGTCCATCCGGTCGAGATACTGGGCGCGCATGTCCCGCTCCGCGACCACGCCGGTGATCTGGAGCATGCGGTCGGCCAGGGTCGACTTGCCGTGGTCGATGTGGGCGATGATGCAGAAGTTACGGATCTGCGCAGCCGGCGTCGCGGCAGGCTGAAGCGGGGTGAGAGCGCGTGGGGACATGTCCCGTCGATTCTACGGTGAGGGTCCTCATAATCCCCATTCCGACGTATCGGTGATAGTCTCCCGAAGTTGCCCGGGATCAATCCGTGACACCGGATCCCGTAAGCGATACGACTCCGTCACAGACTCCGTGAGGGCTGTCGCGTCGCGCGGAACGGCGGATGAAACCCGATCATCCGCCCGGCTCAGCGTTGCGTCGGCAGACCCCGAGCGCGTCTGGAGAAGAGAAAGACAAATCCCCCTTGATCAAGTACCTCGCGCGCCGTGCCCTCGGCTGGCTGCTCATGATCGTGGTCGCGACGAACCTCACCTACTTCCTCGCGTGGGGCTTCCTCGATCCGCGCAGCAACTACGTCGGTCGCCGCCCTCCGCTCACCGAAGAGCAGATCGTGAACACCCTCGCTCCCCGCAACCTGAGCGACACCGTTCCGCTCATCGAGCGGTGGTGGACATGGTTCACCGGCATCCTGCTCCGCTGGGATTGGGGTGTGAGCCCGACGGGCGGATCCGTCAACGAGCAGGTGGCCTACCGCATGTGGGTCAGCGCGGAGCTCGTCCTCGGTGCGACGATCCTCACGACGGTCCTCGGCATCGCGCTCGGCGTGTACACCGCGTCTCGGCAGTACAAGCTCGCCGACCGCATCGGCCAGGCGACGAGCATCATCACCCTGAACATCCCGATCGTCGTCGCGGCCTTCGCGATCGTCCTCCTCGCGATCGGCCTGAACAACGCCACCGGCACCCGCATCTTCTACGTGACCGGCAATGCCAGCCAAGGGGTCGAGGGCTTCTTCCCCACCCTGATAGACGTCTTGCAACACCTGACGCTGCCGACGATCGCGCTCGTGCTCACGGGGTATGCCAGCATCCACTTCCTGCAGCGGTCGCTCCTGCTGGACAACATCAACGCCGATTACGTCCGCACGGCCCGTGCGAAGGGCCTGACCAAGCAGCAGGCCATCCGCAAGCACGCGCTGCGCACATCGCTCATCCCTGTGGCCACGCAGGTCGCCTTCACTATCCCCGCGATCTTCACCGGCGCGGTGCTGACGGAGACGATCTTCGCGTGGAACGGCATGGGCCGGTACTTCATCGAGACCATCACCAAGAACGACATCCACGGAACCGTCGCGATCGCCGCCTTCGGTGCGGTCCTCACGGCGATCGGCGCCATCCTCGCCGACATCGCCGTCGTCGTCCTCGACCCGCGCGTGAGAGTGAGCTGACATGAGCACCGACATGCTCGACCCGACCATCCACCCGGAGCCGGAGACCGCCGGTCCCGAGACCACGCGCGTCGCCACCAAGCGCCTGTCGAAGTGGACGCTGTACTGGCGGCGCTTCTCCCGCAACCGCGGAGCCCTCATCGGCCTCGTGATCTTCGTGCTCCTGGTTCTCTTCGCCATCCTCGGGCCCTTCATCGCCCGGTACGACCACATCGAGCTCGACTTCCTGAACCTCAGCACGCCCCCGTCGGCAGAGCACTGGTTCGGCACGAACAACGCCGGAAACGACCTCTTCGCCCAGGTCGCCGTGGGCCTGCAGCGGTCGCTCATGATCGCCATCACCGTCTCCGTCGGCGTCACGATCGTCTCGGCACTCGTCGGCACGGCCGCGGCCTACTTCGGCGGCTGGACCGAGCGCATCTCGCTCCTGGTCATCCACTTCATGATGGTGATCCCGAGCTTCCTCATCCTCGCGATGATCTCCAACAAGGCCGGCGGCGACTGGCGGGTCATCGCGCTCATCATGATCTTCGTGATCGGGTGGTATTTCCCCGCTCGTGTCATCTGGACCATGGCGCTGTCGCTTCGTGAGCGCGAGTACGTCAGTGCCGCCCGCTACATGGGCGTCGGCGGCATGCGCATCGTGCTCCGCCACCTGCTTCCCAACATCGGCTCCCTCCTCGTCATCAACTTCACCCTCGGCGTCGTCAACGCCGTGGTGACGGAGACCGGCCTGTCCTTCCTCGGCTTCGGCGTCAAGATCCCCGACGTCTCGCTCGGTGCCCTCATCGGTGCCGGATCGAGCTCGCTCACCACGTCGCCCTGGCTGTTCTACTTCCCGGCGGCGGCGCTGACCCTGCTCACCGTGTCGATGGCGCTGATCGCCGACGGCCTGCGCGACGCCCTCGATCCCACTTCGGCTGCTGGAGGCCGCGCATGACCAACGTCCTCTCCGTCCGCGACCTCAAGGTCAGCTTCGCCTCCGAAGCCGGCCGCGTCGACGCCGTCCGCGGGGTCTCCTTCGACCTCGAGGCCGGCAAGACCCTCGGGATCGTCGGCGAGTCCGGCTCCGGCAAGTCCGTGACCTCGCTCGCGATCATGGGGCTCCTCGATGAGAACGCCAAGGTGACCGGCTCGATCATGTACGACGGGCAGGAGCTCGTCGGCATGACCGACAAGCAGCTGTCGGTCATTCGCGGCAACGGCATGTCGATGGTCTTCCAGGACCCGCTGACCTCGCTCACGCCGGTCTACACGGTCGGCGACCAGCTCATCGAGGCCCTCACGGTCCACCGCGGCCTGTCGAAGAAGGACGCCTGGGACCGTTCCGTCGAGCTGCTCAAGCTCGTCGGCATCACCGAGCCCGAGCGCCGGATGAAGTCCTTCCCGCACGAGTTCTCCGGAGGCATGCGGCAGCGTGTCGTCATCGCCATCGCGATGGCCAACAACCCGAAGCTCATCATCTGCGACGAGCCCACCACGGCCCTCGACGTCACCATCCAGGCACAGATCCTCGACCTCATCGAGAAGGCGCAGGATGAGACCGGCGCCGCCGTGATCATGATCACGCACGACATGGGCGTGGTCGCCCGCACCGCCGACGACGTGCTCGTGATGTACGCCGGCAAGCCCGTGGAGCACGCCCCCGTGCGCGAGCTGTTCCACAAGACCCGCATGCCGTACTCGATCGGCCTGCTGGGCGCCATCCCCCGCGTGGACAAGGCCGAGAAGGAACCGCTCACTCCCATCAAGGGCAATCCGCCGCTGCTCATCGACCTGCCGGACGCCTGCCCGTTCGCCGACCGGTGCCCGATCGTCATGGACGCCTGCCGCGCCAAGGAGCCTGAGCTGCTCCCCGTCCCGACGGGATCCGGCGACCTGCACCAGGCCGCGTGCATCCGCGCCCACGAGATCGAGGACGGCGGCCTTCTCGGCGGGCTTCCCGTCTACCCGGTGCGCCCCGTGCCGGAGAGCGACCTCACGCGGTCCCCGCGCGAGGAGCGGCCGATCACGCTCGAGGTCAAGAACCTCCGCAAGACCTTCCCCCTGCTGAAGGGCGCCTTCCTGAAGCGCAAGGTCGGCGAAGTCCAGGCGATCAAGGGCATCAGCTTCGACGTGCGCGAGGGCGAGACGATGGCCATCGTCGGCGAGTCGGGCTCGGGGAAGACGACGACGCTGCTGCAGATCATGGACATGGTCAAGCAGACCGATGGTGACATCGTCATCGCCGGCACCAGTGTCAACGACATCCACAGCCGCAAGGTCGAGCGCGCCCTGCGCCGCGACATCCAGATCGTCTTCCAGGACCCGATGGGCGCCCTCGACCCGCGCATGACCGTCGCGGACATCATCTCGGAGCCGCTGTTCGCGATCGGCACGCCGAAGGAGGAGGCGCACCGGCGCGTGGACGAGCTCATGGACCTCGTCGGCCTCAACCCCGCGCACAGCGACCGCTTCCCGCAGGCGTTCTCCGGCGGTCAGCGGCAGCGGATCGGCATCGCCCGCGCCCTGTCGACGAACCCGAAGATCGTCGTGCTCGACGAGCCGGTCTCCGCGCTCGACGTGTCGATCCAGGCCGGCGTCATCAACCTGCTCGACGAGCTCAAGACCAAGCTCGGGCTGTCCTACCTCTTCGTCGCGCACGACCTCTCGGTGGTCCGTCACATCGCCGACCGGGTGGCTGTGATGTACCTCGGCGAGTTCGTGGAGCACGGCGATGTGGACCAGGTCTTCGACGACCCGCAGCACCCGTACACGAAGGCGCTGCTGTCGGCGATCCCGGTGCCGGATCCCGACATCGAGCGCACCCGCGAGCGGGTCGTCTTCGATGCCGACACGATGTCCACGAAGCCCGCTTCCGTCTGAATCGAGGCAGGCGGAGCCCTCGGTCACCGTCCGATAACGGTTAGGCGGCATTCACCGTCACGCGGTGTACCGGGATAAAGCGCGAACTAGTCTTCCCCTTATGAAACGCCGAAAGGCGAAAGGAGCACCATGAAGAACAAGAAGTTGCTGGGGGCGGTCGCGGTCGGCGGCGCCCTCGCACTCGCCCTCGCGGGTTGCGCGAGCGGTTCCGGGAACAACGGCGGCGGAGACAACGGCGGCGAGAAGGTCGAGACCAAGACCGCCGACTACAACCCGCAGGACCGCAGCAACCTCCAGGAGGGTGGCGAGGTCAACTTCCCCATCAACGAGATCCCGGAGCAGCTCAACGCCTTCAACGGCGACGGCAGCGCCGACACGGTCCGCCTGTGGTCGTGGTACATGCCGCAGATCCTCCTCGTCTCGCCGGAGGGCGAGGTCACGAAGAACGACGCCTACCTCGACACGTACGAGATCGGCGAGAAGGATGGCAACACCACCATCACCTTCACGTTCACGGACGAGGCGCACTTCAACGACGGCACGGACATGGACTGGACCGCCGTCGACGCGACGTGGAAGGCCAACCGCTCCTACGAAGAGGGTTTCACCCCCAACGCGACCGACGGCTACAAGCAGATCAAGTCCGTCGAGCAGGGCGACACCGCGAAGACCGCCGTCGTGACGTTCGACGGTATCTACGCCTGGCCGTCCATGGCCTTCCTCACGGGTGGGGTGCTGCACCCGGCAGCAGCTGACCCGACCGTGTTCAACGAGGGCTTCATCGGAAACATGCACCCGGAGTGGGGCGCGGGTCCCTACACCGTCGACACGTTCGACGCCAACGGCGGCTTCGTCTCGTTCAAGCCGAACCCCGAGTGGTGGGGCAACGCGCCGCTGCTCGACTCGGTCACCTTCACGGCCATGGAGCCGGACGCCGCTGTCAACGCCTTCAAGAACGGCGAGATCGACATGGTGGGCGCCAACACCAACGACCGCCTCAAGCAGGTGCAGGACGTCGAGGACACCACCGTCCGTCGTGCGCAGCAGACCGCCAAGACCATCCTCATGGTCGACGCCGACAAGCCGCAGTTCGAGGACATCGACGTGCGCAAGGCCTTCTTCCTGGGCGTGAACATCGACCAGCAGAAGCAGATCGCATGGAACGGCCTCGGCTATGACGAGCCGGTCGCCGGTTCGCTGAACCTGTACTCGTTCCAGGATGGCTACGAGGACTCGTTCGCCACCGCCGGCCTGAAGCACGACGTCGACGCGGCCAAGAAGCTGCTCGACGACGCCGGCTGGACCGAGGGCGAGGACGGCATCCGCGAGAAGGATGGCGAGAAGCTCTCCGTCACCTTCCCGGTCTTCGGTGAGGACCCCACGCTCGAGGCGCTCGCGAAGTCGCTGCAGGCGCAGCAGAAGGAGATCGGCATCGACCTGAAGATCGATGTCCGCGCTTCGGCCGACTTCTCGAACGACCTCACCTCGAAGAACTGGGACGTCGTGTCGCTGCGCTTCACGGACTCCGATCCGTTCGGCCCGGCCTGGTTCTGCCAGCTCTACTGCTCGGACAGCCAGCTGAACCTCTCGAGCACGAGCACCCCGGAGATCGACAAGCAGATCGCCGACGAGGTCGAGAGCCAGAAGGACGCCGAGTCCTGGACCTCCGCCGCGATGGAGCTCGAGCCGAAGATCGTCGAAGAGACGTGGGGCGTCATCCCGCTGTACAGCGGCCCCTCGATCTACGTGGTCAAGAACGGCCTGGCGAACCTCACGCCGGAGCCCTACGTCGGCCTCGACCTGTTCGGCGTCACGCCGATCGAGAACGTCGGCTGGGAGAAGTAACATCCTCTGACACATCTCGTGTCGAAGCGGGGTCGGTGGTCCATCCACCGGCCCCGCTTTCCTTATGCTGAAGGCGTGACCGTCCAGACCGTCCTCGTGCACGGCATCCGCACGTCGTCCACCATGTGGCGGTCGCAGATCGAGTACCTGGAGGCGCACGGGCATCCCGTCACCGCCGTCGACCTCCCCGGCCACGGCAGCCGGATGGACGAGGACTTCACCCTCCACGAGGCGCTGCACACGATCGACGCCGCCGTCCGCGCCGCGGCCGAGACGGGCCCCGTGCTGCTCGTCGGCCACTCCATGGGCGGGCTGCTCTCGCTCGCGTACACCGGTGGCGCAGAGCCTCCGCCCGTCGACGGACTCGTCGCCGCCGCGTGCACCTCGCTCCCCCGCGGCGCGGGGTTGCGCGCGTACCGACTGTTCGCCCGGGCCGTCGACTCCCTGCCCGACCGCGGCATGTGGCTGACGCAGCGCATGCTCGCCGCGACGATCCCCGAGGAGAATCGCGGCGACTTCGCCGCCGGCGGGTACGCCCTCGACGTCCAGGACCAGACGCTGCGCAGCCTCGCCGCCCTGGATGTGGCCGCCGCGGTCCCCCGCATCCAGGTGCCCCTCTGGTTCGTGAACGGCCAGTACGATCAGCTCCGGCTGAACGAACCCCTGTTCCGGCGCCTGGCCCCGGAGGCGGAGCTCATCGTCGTGCCACGGACCACGCACCTGATCACGGCCATGCGCCCGCGGGTGTTCAACGCCGTCCTTTCCCTCGCGATCGCGACGATCGAGCAGCGCACGGCGTCAGGCTGAGAGCACCCGGGGTCGCGCGGCGGCGGTGAGCGCTCCGCCGACGAGCGACAGGACGGCTGCCGCGAGGAAGACGAGCCAGAACCCGCCGGCCAGCGCGACGAGCCCCGCCCCGAGCACGGGACCGATGAGCTGTCCGAGGGCGGCGGTCACGTTCACGATGCCGAGATCGCGCGCGTGATCCTGCTCGTCCGGGAGGAGATCGGCCGCGAACGCGAGGCCCACCGTCGAGAAGGCGCCGTAGCCGACGCCCATGAGCGCGGCGGCGACCATCGTCATCTCGAAGGTCGGCGCGGCCACGATCACCACACCCGATGCCGCCTGCACGATCGTGGCCCCCACGGCGAGCCGGCGCCGCTCCCCTGTGCGGTCGGAGATGATCCCGGTGATCACGGAAGCGAGCACCACGAAGACCGTGTAGACGACGATCAGCAGGAGGAGGTTGTCCTGTGCGGTCGTGCTCTCCTGTCCGAGACCGTGGAGGAGGAAGAAGAGGAACAGCGCCGTGCCGAGGGCGTTGCCGATATTCGTGACGAGCCGGCCCGAGAGCATCCAGGCGAAGTCGCGGTCGCGGAGCGACGCCAGGCGGGGCCGCCCGATGCGCGGGGGACGCAGCGCCTCCGTGCTCGGCGGGTCCGGCAGCAGCAGCGCCGCCGCGACGCCCACCACCGCGATGATGCCTGCGAGGAGCAGATACCCGGCGACGATGCCGAGGCCGAGCAGCACGACGAGTCCGACCCCGAGCACGATGCCGACCGCCTGGCTCGACCCGACCGCGGCGGAAGCGGCACCGCGCTGCGTCGTCGGGAGCTGGTCGGCGATGAGCGCGGTGAACGCGGCGGAGGAGACGGCGACGCCGATCGAGACGCCGACCCAGCCGGCGCCGATCGCCCACGGGCCGTCGGCGAATCCGGTGAAGACGAGACAGACGGCCGTGAGCGCGACCCCTCCCAGAGCCCACGGCCGCCGCCGGTGCGCGCCGGCGCGGGCGCGGTCCGAGAGCGCCCCGGCGAGCGGCCCGGCGACGACGCCGGCGAGACCACCCACTCCGAGCACGATCCCGGAGGAGACGACGCCGCGGATCCAGTCGTCCTCGGGAGTGTCGAGCTGCAGCGGCAGGAGGAGCTGGACCGGTGTGAGCTGGACGGTCCAGATCGCGAGCCAGGAGAGGGTGAACAGCGACATCCACCGCAGGCCCGCTCGGCGGGTGCCGAGGCCCGGGGTCGCGCTCATGCGCGTGCTGCCTCGGCGTCCCTGGCCGCGCGAGCACCCGCGATGAGGTCGCGATACCAACCGTAGGAGGCCTTCCGGGTTCGTTCCCCCGTGGAGAAGTCCACGTGCACGAGGCCGAACCGCTGCGTGTAGCCGTCCGTCCACTCCCAGTTGTCGAGCAGCGACCAGACCGTGTATTCCTCGACGGGGACGCCGGCGCCGATGGCCTCGCCCACCGCGTCGATGTGCGCGGAGAGGTAGGCGATCCGGTCGGCGTCCTCCACGGGGCCGGCGACGTCGGGCTCCGGGAAGGATGCCCCGTTCTCCCCGATGATGATCGGAGGCATGCTCGGGTGGCGGCGGTGCAGATCGATCAGGAGGTCGCGCAGCGCGGACGGCATGATCGGCCACTCGGGACCGAACCCGGTGACGGGCACCCCGGGAGTCGGAACGATCTCGAACGGGATCTCATCCTCGGCCGCGGCGGCGGTGACCGTGGTCGGGTTGTAGAAGTTCACCCCGTAGAAGTCGATCGATCCCGCGATACGTGCGAGATCGTCTCCGAGGACGGGTAGCGGCGGGAGCCCGAGCGCCTCCAGGTCTGGTGTCGTCCCGGAGAGCAGCGGCTCGCTGAACAGCCGGTTGTGCAGGAGGTCGTACACCGCGGCCGCGGCCTGATCCTCCTCGGTGTCCCGCAGCGGCAGGACCCAGGTGTGGTTGTTGACGAGTCCCACGCTCGCCGCGCCACGGGCATGCAGCGCCTCGGCGGCTCGGGAATGGGCGAGCAGCTGATGGTGCACGGTCGGAAGCGCGCCGTAGAGGAGCTGCCTGCCGGGTGCGAGCGCGCCGACGGCGTAGCCCTGCAGAGTGGTCATCGCGGGCTCGTTCAAGGTGTACCAGGACGACACCCGGTCTCCGAGGCGGGCGGCGACGAGGGCGGCGTACTCGCCGAAGCGCTCGGCGGTGTCGCGGGCCAGCCAGCCGCCGTCGGCCTCGACCGCGCTTGGCAGCTCCCAGTGATAGAGGGTCGGGAACGGGGTGATTCCGGCCTCCAGCAGGCCATCGACGACGCGGGCGTAGTGGTCCAGCGCCGCGACGTTCCCGGGGCCGCGTCCATCCGGCTGCACGCGCGCCCAGGGGATCGAGAACCGATACCGATCGAGCCCGAGACCGGCCACCAGGGCGACGTCATCCGCCACGCGGCGATAGCTGTCGCAGGCCGGCTCCGCCGTCGAGCCGTCCCGGATGCGTCCGGGCTTGGCGATCTCGTCGTCCCAGATCGACCGGCCCGCGCCGTCGGCACGGCGGGAGCCCTCGATCTGGACGGACGAGGTGGCGGCGGACCAGCGGAGCCGCGCACGCGCGGCCGGGTCGGTGCTGAGGGGGGTCATCGGGCTCCTGACGTCGTCGTCGTTGTGGATGATTCTGCACCCGGTCCCACCTCCCGCGCGACGGCGTCTCGCCCGAGTGGCGTCGTTTCGCACGATCCCGCCCGGTACTGGTAGACTCGACTCTTGGCTTGCGTGTGGGTTCTTCCCTCACGACCGCCGTGCAGCAGCCCTCTTCTGCTGCCGGCACTCCGAATCACTCCTGTACAGAAAGCGTCCACACGTGGCAAACATCAAGTCGCAGATCAAGCGCAACAAGACCAACGAGAAGGCTCACGAGCGCAACAAGGCCGTGAAGAGCGAGCTGAAGACTCTCGTCCGCCAGACCCGCGAGGCCGTCGCCGCCGGCGACAAGGCCGCCGCCGAGAAGAGCCTGAAGAAGGCCTCGGTCAAGCTCGACAAGGCCGTCAGCAAGGGTGTCCTGCACAAGAACCAGGCATCGAACCGCAAGTCGGCGATCGCCAAGCAGGTCTCGGCTCTCTGAGCTTCCGACTTCCGGAAAGCCCGTCTCCTCGTGAGGCGGGCTTTCTGCTTTCCCGGGAGGCGGGAGCCCTAGCCCCCGAACGGCTCACGGGTGGCGATGACCGTCACCATGCGCTCGAGCGCGAAGATGGGGTCGCGCGCCGCGCCCTTGACCTCGGCGTCGGCGCGCGCGGTCGCCTGGATCGCCATCCCCAGGGAGCGCTCGTTCCAGCCCGCCAGGTCGCGACGCGCGCGGTCGACCTGCCAGTCCTTCATCCCGAGGCGCTGGGCGAGCTGTCTGCTGGGCTCGCGGTTGCCGGCGACGCGCGCCATCGTGCGCAGCTTCATCGCGAACGCGGCGACCATCGGCACCGGGTCCGCGCCAGAGGACAGGGCATGACGGAGCGCCACGAGAGCCTCGCCGTAGCGACCGGCGATGGCGGTGTCGGCGACGACGAATGCCGACACCTCGACCCGGCCGCCGTAGTACTTCGTGACGACCTCTTCGGTGATGTCGCCCTCGACGTCGCCGATGAGCTGCTGACAGGCGGCGGCGAGCTCGGTGAGGTCGTCGGCGAAGGCCGAGACGAGGGCTCGGAGTGCCGGCGGAGCGATGCGCTTCTTCGCCGCCTTGAACTCCCCCGCCGCGAAGTCGACCCGGTCGCCGTCGCGCTTGATGGCGGGGCAGGCGATCTCGATCCCCCCTCCCGTCCCCGCGCGCAGCGCGTCGAGGAGTTTCTTCCCTCGGACGCTGGCGCCCGTATGGCGGAGCACGACCGTGGCCCCCTCCTGCGGGTTCTCCAGGTACCCGATGGCCTCCTGGAGGAAGGCGTCAGAGCACTTCTCCACGCCGGACACGCGGACCAGGCGCGGCTCTCCGAACAGCGACGGCGAGGTCAGGGAGAGCAGCGTGCCGGGCGCGTAGTCGTCGGCACGGACATCGCTGACCTCGAGCGCCGGATCCTCCGCACGGAGGTAGTCGCGCACCCCGGCGATCGCGCGCTCGGCGCAGACCTCTTCCGGGCCCGAGACGAGCACCAGCGGCGCGGGGTGCGGCTCCCGCCACGACACCTGCGGGATCTTCGTGGCCTTCGCGCCGCCGCGGGAGGGAGGACGGGAAGCTGCCATGGGACCAGCCTACCGGCGGCGTCGGACACCCGACTCAGGGCGGCGCGACGTCGGTCCAGACCCGGGGACTTGCGCCACCTCGAATCGTGTTCCGCCCGAGGTTGAGCCGGAGACGATGCGCCCCAAATGATGACGTGCTGATAACGATCGCCCGGCCCGCTCATCTGGCGATCTCTCACGCGTCCATCCGCCACTAGCGTGAGATTGCTGACGTCGCGTCAGCGATCACACTTACGCTTGGGGGACGCGCTGATGCGCCTGTCAAAAAACAACTCCGCTGTGCTCGCTCTGGTGACCACGGCACTCCTGCTCAGCAGCTGCTCGGCACCTGCGGCCGAGCCGAAGCCTCAGACGACCACTGCGGTGTCGAGCGATGACACCGCGGACGAGTCGGAGACGACCACCGAGGCATCGTTTGCCGACAACGTCCTCACCCTGCCCGAGTACACGATCACGATCACCGACACGAAGAAGATCGCCGTCGGCCAACCGGGCAATGAGTATGGCCAGAAGCCCGTCATCGCGTTCTGGTACGAAGTCACGAACAACTCCGATGACACGATCGATCCGTCCATCGCGTGGATCGGCACGTTCACCGCGATCCAAGACAATGACCCGAACGCCGTCAACGAGCTCGGCGTCGGCATGCTCCCGGATGAGCAGTTCCTCGACTCCCAACTGCAGGACATCAAGAAGGGCGGCACTGTCGCCAACGCTGCTGCCTACGAGCTGGACGACGAGACCACTCCGGTGGAGCTTGTCGCCTCTAACGACCTCGGCATGACCGAGATCGGACGCGCAACGTTCACGCTGCAGTGACCCACTGAGCACGACACCGAACGGCTCCCGGCGCACGCCGGGGGCCGTTCGAAGTCAAGAGCCAGGTGTGTCGCCTCGTGGATGACACTCAGGGCGGCGCGACGTCGGTCCAGACGCGGAGGGCATGGTCCTCGATGCCGAGCAGAGTGCGACCGTTGCGGTCGGTGCGGTACACGTGGGCGCCGAGAGCCGACAGCATCTCCAGGGTCTCCCGACGCGGGTGTCCGTAGTCGTTCCCCGCGCCGACCGCGATGAGCGCCACGCTCGGATGCAGAGCCTCGTACAGAGCGGACTCCTGATCAGCGCTCCCGTGATGGGCGACCTTCACCACGTCGTATCCCGTCAGCGGTGTGCGGCGCAGCAGCGCGCGTTGCGGGGCCGCGGAGAGATCGCCGAGGAACAGGGCCCGCGGCACTCCTCCCCCGGCGAACTCGGTGACGACGCTCGCATCGTTGCCCGGCGGGAAGGCGACGCTGTCCTTCAGCGGCCAGAGCACCCGCCACGATGCTCCGCCGAGAGTACCCCGGTCTCCGCCTCCAACCGCGCGGAGGGCTGCGCCTGCCCGCGCCAGGCCGTCGAGCACGCGCGCATCGGCATCGTCGGCGGGTGGTCCGTGCAGCACCGTGCCCACTCGCCCTTCGAGCACGGCCGCACCCCCGACGTGGTCCGCGTCGAAATGCGTGAGCACGAGCAGGTCGATGCGATCGACGCTCAGCGAGCGGAGGCAGGCGTCGAGCGCCCCCGGGTCCGGACCGGTGTCGATGAGGGCGATCGCGTCGTCGGAACGGACGAGGAGGGCGTCTCCTTGGCCCACAGCGCAGACGGCGACCGCCCAATCCTGTGGCGTCCGCAGCGCGGCGAGCGGCCCGTCGATCAGCGCACGGGAGGCTCCGACAGCCGCGAGGACGATGAGGAGGGCGGCCGCCGCGCCGCGGACGATGGGGACCAGGCGGCCGGCAATGTGAGCCCGCCTCTGACGAGCCGGCTCTGCCTCCTGAGCCGCCGGCGCGGCGCGCTGGCGAGGGCGTCCGCAACAGCAGACGACCGCGATCGCGGTGCTCACCGCCGCGACCAGAACAGCGCTGACGACGCCCGCCGGCAACAGCACCTGCGCGCCCGGGAGCCCCGCGGTGACATGCGCGACCGTCGCGATCCACGCCGACGGCAGCCAGGCGGACGCGGCGAGCAGATCGGCGAGAAGCGGAAGAGGGGCGGTCAGACACGCAAGCAGCCCGATCACCGTCGCGAGCGGCGCGGCCGGCTCGGCGAGGAGGTTCGCGACGACCGAGACGAGCGACTGCTGCTCCGCGAACAGCGCGATCACGGGCGCGCACGCGAGCTGCGCCGCCAGAGGCACCGCGATCGCGAGGGCGAGCGGACGGGGCAGCCAGCGCGCGATGCCGTTCGCCAGCGCCGGGGCCAGGAGGATGAGTGCCCCGGAGGCCACGGCGGACAGCGCGAATCCCGGCGTCGATGCGAGCCAGGGATCAACGATGAGGAGAGCGGCCACGCATAGGGCCAAGATGCCGGCCCCAGCGCTCGGACGCCCGACGAGGATCGACAGCATGCCCGCGGCGGCCATCGTGGCGGCCCGGATGACGCTCGGCTCGGGCGTCACGAGCACCACGAAGGCGGCCAGCGCCACGATAGCGAGAACGACCCGCAACGCCCGTGCCCCTCCGCACAACGCGACGATCCCGAAGACCGCAGCGACGACGATCGCGCAGTTCGCCCCTGAGACTGTTGAATCATGAGGTGGGTCCTTGGCCGCGACCCGAGCAGGTCAAGTCTTCACACAACCTCCACCCCAGCGTGTGGTGCGCCGACTTCGTCGAGCGTGTGTGGGCTCCTTAGCGTGATCGCGTCAGAACGATCTCGCAACGCGCGGGAGCCGCCATGTTCAGCGTCACGGAACGAATCAAGAACTACAACTCGACCGTGGGGCAGCCTCGCGGTGGTTTGCTGCCGCTCAAGCTGATGGACGTCGTCGAGTACCCGGAGCTGGGCGGTGTCCTCGATGGGGCCGAGGAGAACCTCCACGGTTCTGCGATGGGTAACACCGTCGACCTTCTGCTGCGGCTGCGAGACGTGTGCGTCCGCGCGCATCACACGTGCGTCAACCAGGCCCATCAGGACGCCGGCACCTGGCAGTCAGAGTTCGTCAGACGCGCCAGCGAGGTCTTCAAGGGATGCCTGGGCGGCGCACTGGTGATCTCGGCGGAGCTGGAGGCGTCAGCAAAGGATCTCGTCACTGACGTGCTCGTCGCATCCGTGTTTCACACCGTGCGGGGCGAGTTCGACGACCTGATGCGGGACGAGGTCGTGATTCACTCCACGTACAAGCTCTCGACGTTCCTCATCGGCGCGTACGGGCATGCCGTCCACTACAACCCGGCGACCACCGAGACGCTGCCGGATGAGTTCACGACGCAGCGCATCATCGAGCTGGTTCAGCGGGCCGTCCATGTGCTGGAGTCCTTCGGCGGTGCCACGAAGTCCGGGTTCGTCTTCGCCGATCGCGAGCGATACGTTCTCGGGGACCGGGGTGGGTATACCGATCTTGTCAGCCGAGGGGACGGCGACTTCCTCACGCGGGACACGCTGTGGGACTGCAAGGTCTCGATGGCGAAGTTCACCAAGGACTACACCCTGCAGGTGCTCATGTACTTCCTCATGGGTAAGGAGTCCGGTCTAGAGGAGTTCGCTGAGCTCACGCACATCGGCCTGTTCAACCCTCGTCGCAACGAGGTCGTCCGGATGGCAGTGGCTGACATCCCCGCGGAGATCATCCAGACCGTGCGCAGGGACGTCATCGGGTACGACCTCGAGGAGGTCGTCGCGTGAGCGCGCCACGGCTTGTGGTCACTCGATGCTACGTCGAGGAGTACACATCTCCGAACGGCGGTCGTGCAGCACGACTTCGGGACAAGGCCACCGGGCGCAAGGTGCGTATCTGTGTCGACAATGCCGAACAGAAGCTGAGGTTCCTTGCATTTCTCTCGGCGATCGGCTCGCAAGAGCACGATGGCCAGGCTCTACGACCGGCACTCCGAGACAGGGTGGGTGGTCGTCTCCGGTGAGGTGGACCACGAGAGTGCAGAGGAGATCTGGTATCTCCACAACGACCGCTTGTCCTACCTTGTCGAGTGATTCTCGGTGAACAACAGTCGACCCCCATCCCTGTCCCGGGATGGGGGTCGACGTGCATGACTGGATGATCTGATCGATCAGTCCTCGTCCTGCCTCAGCTCGAGCTTGAGCCCGAGGGCGCTGGCCACCTTCGCGATCGTCGCGGTCGTGACGTCGTTGTTCGCCTCGATGCGTGCGATGGTCGGCCTGGAGAGTCCAGCCGCCTCACCGAGCTCGATCTGGGACCAGCCCTTCGCCTTGCGCGCCTCACGGATGACGTCGCCGAACCCCGGCGACTCCTCGGCGTTCATACGGTGCCCTCCTCACTCGTGTCGTGCGCAACGGGCCTGTGCTGAGCGTGCAGAGCATCAGCGGCGATCTCGGTCAGCTGGTCGAGGAACGCGGGATCGGTCAGGTATGACTGGATCTCCTGAGCCTCGCTCACCGTACGCAGCACGGCGACGCCGACGGCATTGTTGAAGTCCGAGGACGCCTTGAGCTGGTCGGCGCTGTTGTGCGTCGCCATCGCCACAGCCTCCTCGTTGGCGTCCAGGAAGCCCCAGAACGTCGTGATGAAGCCCGAGATGGACTCCGGGCGCACATCGACGCCCTTGACGGCGAACAGCTCGTTGACCTTCTCGATGGCCTCGTCGAGGGGGCCACGAACAGGGGTCGGGCTGGAGGTGTGCTCGCCGTCGAAGCTGGGGATCTTGAGACCAACCTCGCTGCCCTCGGTCAGGGAGTAGTCGCTGTTGATCGCCGACGGCACCAGCTTCACTCCTGAGAGCTGAACGCCCGCCAGGTAGGAGTCGTCGTAGTCGTTGCCGTCCAGGTGCAGGTTGCGTCCGAGCAGCGTTGCCAGGATCGCCCGCCGGTGAAGCATCGGGTCCTGGTAGTCCACGATCTGGCTGAGGAACTGCCACGCGTTGCGGTAGCTGATGACGTCGGAGACGAAGCCCTTCAGCGCCTCCTTGGCCTGCTTGTCCTTCGTGAGCACAGCCTGGGACCACTGGCCGTTCCAGTAGTGCTTGATCGGCGAGATGGCCTTGGCGATCGCCTCTCCCCCGGCGTCGGACAGGAACGCGTCGGCGACGGCATCGAGCTGGTCCATCGTGTAGATGCCGGCCGTGTCGAGACGCTCGGCCAGCGTGATGAGCGTGTTCGGGTCGATGTCACCGTCCACGTGAGCGTCGGAGTAGTAAAGCTTGAAGTCCTCCTGGACGTGCTTCGGGGAGTTCCTGAAGTCGACGACCATCGGCGCGGTCTTGCCCGGGTAGATACGGTTCAGCCGAGAGAGCGTCTGGACCGTGGTCACACCGGTGAGGACCTTGTCGACATACATCGCCATGAGCCGTGGCTCGTCGAAGCCCGTCTGGAACTTGTTCGCGACGATGAGCACCCGATAGACGCCCTCCTCCCGGAACGCCTTGGCCGTGTCGCTACGGTCGTTGAGCGACGCCTCGGTGACGGTGTCGCCTGCCTCGTTGGTCAGCGATCCCGAGAACGCGACCAGCGTCTCGAGGTCGTCGTAGCCGCACTGGGCGATGTAGGCGTTCATCTTCGTCGACCAGTTGTAAGCCTCCATGCGGCTTCCGGTCACGACCATCGCGCGGGCTTCGCCGTCGAGCATGTGCATGACGTTGCGACGGAAGTGCTCCACGACGATCTGGACCTTCTGCGCGATAGCAGTCGGGTGCAGACGGCTGAAGCGGACGATGTTCGAGACGGCTTCGCCGGTGTTCACCTGGATCTCTTCATCCGGGCCGTCAGCCTCGAGCGCATTCTTCACGCGCAGGAACATGTCGTAGGTGGAGTAGTTCGCCAGGACGTCGAGGATGAACTCCTCCTCGATGGCCTGAGCCATCGTGTAGGTGTCGAACGCCTCCCAGCGTCCATCGCGTTCGGTACCGAACAGCCGCAGAGTCTTGGCCTTCGGGGTCGCCGTCAGCGCGATGAACGTGATGTTCCGCGCCGTTGCGATCGCCGAGTCCTTCGCACGCAGCAGGTCGTCCGCGCTGAGCTCAGCGGCCACGTCGTCCTCGTCGAGCTCGAACCCGACGTCGGCGAGAAGCTCCTTGAGCTGGCGTGCGCTGGAACCGGTCTGGGAGGAGTGCGCCTCATCGGCCACCACCGCCCAACGCCGCCCGCGCAGGTCCTCACTGTTCTCGATGAGCTTCATCACCTCAGGGAAGGTCTGCAGCGTGCAGGTGATGATGTGGTCGCCGTCGAGCAGCGCCTTCTTCAGCTGCGGGGACTTGGCCCCCGACTTCTCCCCCACCGAGACGACAAGGCCCTTGCTGGACTGGACGAGGTTCATGTCGTCGCGGATGTTCTCATCGAGCACGGTCCGGTCAGTGACCACGATGACCGAGTCGAAGGTCGAGGACGAGTCAGCGCCCATGTGGCGGATGAGCCGGTGGCTGAGCCACGCGATGGTCTTGGTCTTGCCAGAGCCTGCCGAGTGCCAGATCAGGTAGCGACCGCCGGTGCCGTTCGCCTCGATATCGGCGACGATGCGCTCGACAGCGCGCAGCTGGTGGAAGCGCGGGAAGACGAGCCGACCGTCCTTCTTGCCCTGCCCCGACGGCTCGAACAGCGCGAAGTCCTTGAGGATGCGCATGAACATCGGCCGCGCGAGGATCTCGCGCCAGAGGTAGTCGGTCGAGGAGCCGGTCTCGGAGGGCGGGTTGCCCTGGTGGCCGTCCGAGCCCTGGTTGAACGGCAGGAACGTGGTGTCCTCGCCAGCGAGCTTGGTCGTCATGAAGACCACGTCGTTCGACACCGCGAAGTGGACCAGCGCACGACCCGGCGCGAGCAGCGGCCGGTTCTTGCTGGGCTTGCGGTCCTCCTTGTACTGCCGGATCGCGTGCTTGATCGACTGGGTGTTGTCGGTCTTGAGCTCCATCGTGACCACCGGGATACCGTTGGCCGTGAGCACCACGTCGATGGTCTCGGTGCTCGTGACGTCGAAACGAACCTGACGCAGGATCCTGAGCCGAACAGCGTCGGCCGCCTCGACGACCTCGGTGAGGTTCGGGTTCGCCGGCGGGAACGCCATCATCGGACCGAACTTCGCCGTCGGCCGGCCGATCTGGGCGTAGGAGAACCCCTTGCGCAGCACACCGAGCAGACCTCCCACCGGGTAGCCGGTGGTCGGGTCCATCCGGGTCACCTTGCCCAGCTCCTTCGTGATGTGCACGAGCAGGTCTCGCTCAGCCTTCACCCGCGGCTCGCCAGTCACGTCGGATGGCACAGCCTTCTCGTACTCGTCCGGGTACTGGGTTGCCAACCAGGCCAGCGCGTCACCGGGGACGAGGGCGAGCCCCACGTCCCACCCAGCGGTGCTCACGTTGCCGTCGTTCTCGTAGAGCCAGCCGCGCTCGGCGAGCTCCTCACACAGGTTGGTCTCGAACTCGAGCTCCATCAGCTGTGCGTGTCCCATCAAGCCACCTTCTTTCGTCCGGTCACTACGTCGGTGATGAGCGCCGCTCGGCGCTCGATGAGGAGCGTCTTCAGTTCGGCCACCTTGGCCAGCATGGCGTCGATACGGCCGGTCACCTCGTCGAGGTGATCGGCGATCTTCGCGGAATCGGAGAGATTCCTGGGAAACGGCACCTTTAAGCGCCAGAGTGCCTCCGCCGTGAGCTTGGGCTGCGCGCTGCCGGTGATCGCGTCCTGGATGTTTGTGATCGCGATTGCATACGAAATCAGGCGACCGTCCACGTTCTGATCAGGTCGCAGAACGTGGGCGTGATTGTTCACCCAGTACTGCCCTCGCGCAAGGAACGCGATCGGGTGTCGGCGAGCCACAAGATTTGCTCCATCCTCAGAGACGAGGACCCTGACCTCGTCATCCCAGATGAACGAGTCGATACTGTCGATGACGCCCGATGCGCCGAAGTATGGGTACGGACCAGGAATCTTTGCTCTATCTTCGGCCTTGAGCGGAACGCGGCGGTGATCCTCCGAGGATGCAAGGGCGAACATCGGAGTTGGCCGACAGACGTCATCGCTGCCGAGCACTGATGCAATCGTGAGGAGTCGACGGGCCGACAGGACCGCCGTCAACTCGTCCATCTTCGCAACCATCGCGTCGATCTCGCCCACCTCACGATCGAGGAAATCCGCGATCGCACGCTGCTCGAGGAGCGGCGGCACCGGCAGATACATCCGCGAGAATCTGGGGTAATTCACCGTCTGACCATCTCGCAGCTGGAAAGTCAGATTCGCGAGTTCGCCGATGAAGCCTTTCGACTTCATCAAGTATGCAAAATAACCCGCGCACATCGGTCGCGTCGGCTTGAGAACCGTGTAGGCGGAACTAACCTTTCCGTCGACGCTTGAATACTCAATCCCGCCCTGGAAGCTTCGCAGATGAATGATGAAGTCCCCCGTGCGAACGGACTTCATGTTGTCCTGCCCCGCCAAATTGAGGACAACACGGTTACCCGTTCGCGCCATGTACTCGTCCTGTGCAAGCACACCAAAGACCTGCGACGGCGTGAGATGCACGTCCCCCGGACTCGACTTCTCGCCCCGCTCGATGAACACCGACCACGCAGGGTCTACCGACCAATCTTCCGGCACGTGGTCCAACCAGCGGGCGTCAGTCATCTGCCTTCACCCCCTGGAACATCTCCGCGAGCTCGCCCATAAGGCGCTGGACATCCGCGTCGATCTCCGCCAGTGGACGCGGCTCTTCGGGAATGTAGAAGATGCGGGTGAAGGGAATCTCGTTGCCGTGCTTCGCCTTCGAGGCGTCCCACTGCGCGTCGGGAGCGAATGGCAGGACCTCGCGGGCCATGTGCTCCTCGAGGCTCTCGCTCATCGGAACGCGCTCGGTGATCTTCCAGCCGTCCGCCAGCACCGGGTTGCCCTTGCGGTCCACGGCCGGCGGCGCACTGTCGTCCGGCTCAGCCATCGCCTTCATCACCGCGTCGACGAGGCTCGTCGACGCCTTGAGACCAGCAGCCTTCGCGGCCTTCGGGAAGGCACTGACGAGCTCGTTCCATTCCGTGCCGTCGAGCGCGCGCATGATCTCGGCGTGCTCGTCCGTAAAGTCGCGGCGCTCACGCAGGAGATCTGCGGACTCCTCGGAGTAGCGCGCGACGAATCGAGCCTGCTTGAACACGGGCACGTCGCGGAACATGAGGTCCGCCGGCTCAAGGATCCGTGAGATCGCAGAGTCCTCGAACGCGCCGTATGCCTTGACGACCGTGGCGCGGTGGTCATCGGTGATCTCGCGGCGCTTGTCACCGAGGCCCTTCTTCATCGGCTCCCACAGGCCGGTGGCGTCGATGAGCTGGATCTTCCCCTTGCGGTGCTCTTCCTTGTTGGTGTCGAGGATCCAGACGTAGGTCGCGATGCCGGTGCCGTAGAACATCTGCGTCGGCAGCGCGATGATCGCGTCGATGAGGTCGGAGTCGAAGAGCCACTGGCGGATGGAGTTCGGGCCGGTGTCCGAGCTGAAGAGCGGCGAAGCGTTGGAGACGACCGCTGCGCGTCCGCCGTGACCGCCCTTGCTCGCAGGGCTGAGCTTGGACGCGCAGTGGGCGAGGAACAGCATCTGGCCGTCGGACTTGCTCGGCAGGCCATGGCTGAACCGGGAACCAGGAGTCTTGGCCTGCTCGCGGACCGACTTCTCCTCCACGGACCAGTCGCCGCCGAACGGAGGGTTGGACAGCACGTAGTCGAAGGTCTGGTCCTCGTACTCGTCGTGCAGGAGCGTGTTGCCCTGACGGATCGCGTCAGGCCTTCCGCCCTGGATCAGCAGATCGGCCTTGCCGAGGGCGTAGGCCGAGTCCATGAGCTCCTGGCCGAACACCGTCACGGAGATGTCGGGGTTGAGCTCCTTGAGCGCGTTCTGCGCGACGAGGAGCATGCCGCCAGACCCGGCAGTCGGGTCGTAGATCGAACGGAGCGTGTTCTTGCCGGCGAGGGAGTCCTCGTCGGAGGCGAACAGGACGTCGACCATGAGGCGGATCGCGTCACGCGGGGTGTAGAACGCACCAGCCGCCTTGCCCTTCTTGTCGAACGCGCGGTACATGACGTCCTCGAAGATGTCACCCATGGCAGAGTCTCCGACCGCAGCCGAACCGAGGGGAAGCGTCGAGAAGTGCTTGACGACGGCGTGCAGACGGTTGGCAGCAGCGAGCTTCGCGACGAGCTTCGGGAACTCGAACGCGGTCCAGATGTCCGCGATGTTGTGGGAGAACCCTGCGACGTAGCTGAGCAGCGACTTGTCGACGTTGTCGTCGACGGACGCGATCGTGGCGAGGTCGAGCGGCGAGACGTTGTAGAAGCCGAGGCCGAACTTCTCCTTCACCGCCACGTCGATGAGGTGCGGCGGCAGGTTCTTGAACGTCTCGACGTAGGAGATGACCTCAGGCTTCGTGTCCGCCAGGAGGCATTCCAGACGGCGCAGGACCGTGAACGGGAGGATGTAGTCGCCGTACTCCTGCGGCTCGACGACGTTGCGGAGGAACTTATCCGCGGTGTCCCAGACGACCTTGGCGGTCGCGCTCCTCGATGTCAGCTCTGCCATGCCTTCTCCTACGGGTTGCCGTCGCGTTTGTATCAAAGATGATACATCGAAGACTGTATCAGAAACGTGACATCCGAGCGAAGGCCAGGCGGGTGAAGTCCGCGGGTGCTCTCGTTCAACTCACGAAGAAGGAGCCCGGCGATGACAGGCTGGAACCCCTGTTGGGCAGACGCGTCAAGAGAGGATGTCGATGACGGTCGGCAAGTACTTGTGCACCTGCTCCCGGTCACTGGCTCGTTCCTCGGGCGACAGCTCGGCGTAGGGCGTCGCTATCTGAGACTCCCAGCGCTCCGCGAGCTCAGCCGGGATTACGAGTGAACCATCTGCTCGCCGTTCGCACTGATCGTGGACATAGCGCTGCCAGTGCGCCCAACGCTCATGCTCCAAAGCGGCGAGGCGGTCGACGGCTTCGGCGCTCGACAGGGTTTCGCGAATCCGATCCGATGATGGCATCAGAGGAGCCCCTCGTTCACGAGACGCCAGTAGTGCTGACCCAACGCCGTGAGCTCGCAGGCCTCCGATTGCATGGCCGCATGCCACATGTGCGGCGCACCCACAGGGCGGACCAAATTCACGCTCTCCATGGCCTGCAAGACGGCGAAGTCCGCGTTGAGCGCAGGATCTGGCAGCGGCGTGCCCTTCGGCTCATGGCCCGATCGTTCTGGCTCGTATGACGGATTAAGCTGCAGGATGGTCGTCTGGTCCTGAAAGAGGTGGGTGAGCTTCTGAAGCTGACTTAGCTCAATCGGTGCAGCAGCTTTTCTGAGTGAGACGAAGTTCCTGACGTTGGTCTTGAATACTGGCCGCTGTGCCCACGAGCCCAGGGACTGGTCAATGTGCGCGTAAACGCTTCCCGGCGTCACATCTCCCACCAGGTTTGTGGCAGCCCCATTCAGCGCGTCCACCAGGAGGGTAGTGAAAAGGCCCGACCCGTTGGACTCTGATGCGTACTGATTGATCGTCGAGGCCGTCAGGATGGTGATGCCCTCTTTGAGCTCAGCCAGCGAACTCGTGGTCATACCTCCGGCAAAACCGCTGTGACAGCTGTCGAGGATGATGACCTTGTTTGTGGCTGGAGAATCGTTAGCCATGACAAGCACCTCTGACAAGGCAAGACCATCCCCGTCGTCTCCGTAGTCGCTGGTGCACAGATACCCACCGACGCTGTCGAGCGCGCCGTGCCCTGCGAAATAGAAGAGTGCGATCTCGGCCTTGTCCTCGAAAAGCTCCTTCACTGCGCGGCGAAGGGTGCTCTTCGAAATTGCAGAGCCCGCATCGGACGCGATCATCAGATTTGGCTGAGCGAAGTTGACTCGGTTGTCAGCATGCCGCTCCAATACAGCGTTGACGGCGTAAGCGTCGCTCACTGCACCGTATAGCGGGTTGATCTGGTCGTAATAGTCGATCCCGACGATCAAAGCCTTGCGCATGGGTACGCGCTCAGAGCGAGTCGATGAAGGAGACGATGTTGGCATCGCTCCACGCGACAGTCCTGACTCCGCTCAACGCCGTGCGGTCGGTGCTGTATGCCCAGATCCCGAGCAGCGGCTTGCCCTCCTCTTGCGCACACTGGATCTCCCACTTCTGTCCCGTGGACGTCAGCGAGTTCTTGCTTACCAGGACGATGACGCCGTGCGAACGACGGATACGAGTACGCACCTTGTTCTTCCAGTCGGACTCATATGCCTCCTTCACCGACATGTCGATGAACTCGTACGGGGCGCGGGGGCTCAGAGTCTGCCCCTTCAGGAAGTCGCGCTGACGCTCGTCCTCAATGGCGAACGCAACGAACACAGTCTTCTTCTCAGCCATCTCGATCTCCTCTGACCCAGTGAGTCGTGACCACCTAGTGTGGCCACCGCGAAACTCGGCATCAGGATAGCCGGGGCCTGGGACATTGCCTCATGGTCGACGCGCGACACCCCACGGCACAGCGTCGCACCCTAGGCTCGAACAAATGGACGCGGAGCACATCGAGGGGCCGGACGGACTGAGGATCAGCCTTCCTCGCGACGATGAGTACCGGACGTGCTCCGTCTGCGGTGGTGACTGCGAGCCGGAGCCGAACGTCGTCGAAGGCTTCGGTGTGCGGGTCGCGTTCGTCTGCCCGGAGCACGGCGCGCAGAGCATGGTGGATCCGTTCAGCGACCTGCGCTGAGCAGGCGCTGCACGCCGATCAGGCAATCAGCGACGCAGCGTCGACCTCGAGCTGAGCGGCAAGGGCATCGACGGAGTCGAGGGTCAGGTTCCGTTCGCCGCGTTCGATTCCTGCCAGATAGCGTGGCGTGACGCCGAGCTGTTCAGCGAGTCGTTCCTGTGTGAGCCCTCGAGAACGGCGAAGGTCGCGTACGCGAGCTCCCAGTGCCGCTTTGAGTGATTCAGCCACCATTCAAGCGTTCCGGTAGGTAGCCATCACTTCCAGGTACTTATGGCTTCCGGTATGCTTCGTCTCTCCGGTCGATACGGCGGGAGGTCGCCAGAGATGTCTGCCCCTAGGGCTTGCGAGCCGCACCGCGAGGAGCCCGCGTTGACCGAGCTCCGAGTGCAGCTCGATCGTGTGAGCCGAGCGGCGCTGAACGTGCTGATAGCGGACGGCATCAGCATTCCCGACGCAGTCCGGCGCGCGTTGGTCGAGGCTGCCGAGCGGTATCCAGAACCAGACGAGAGCGATGACCACGATGCGGGCACAGCAGGACTCGTGAACTGGATCGCTTCGCAGGTCGCCGACGCTCCCCCACTTACGGACTTCCAGACCTACGTGCTTCACGCCGCGTTCGTCGAGCGACGATCGAGATGGCTCAGCGAGAAGGAGTGGGCCGCCTCGCGGGACAGTACGGACAACCGGAGCGCTCGCGGCTCATCGACAACTTGACGGGACGGGCGACTCAGACCATGCGGGAGACTGTTGAGCATGGTGGCGGACGCAACAACGATCCCGAGGCGACGCGGTCGCCCGGCACGCTATCTGCTGAGCGGCATCGCGACCTGCGGCGTCTGCGACGCCCCCTTGCGGATCGGCTCTCAGAACGGGGTATCCCCTGCCGCCGGCAGCACCGCCAAGCCTCTCCGGTACCGGGTGTACGAGTGCGGCGGTGTTCCCGGGAGAAGCGGCTTCCATGTCTCTGTGCGGCAGAGCCACCTTGACGCTCTGGTCCGGGACGCAGTCCTCGCTCGGGTCACCTCCACTGGCTTCGTTGTCCCCAAGGCACTCCGTGACGACGTGGACGGCCGTGAACAACAAGCACTGCGGCTTGAGATCAAGAGCCACCGCGTGTGGCTGACCGCCGTGCGGAAGGAAGCTAGGCGGCGAGGCGTTCTCGAGGAGTACGTCGCACAGCAGCGACTGGTCAACCCGAAGATCCAGAAGGCCCAAGACAGACTCGATGCGCTTGCCGCCGAAGACGCAGTAGTACGCGAGTTGCTGGCCGGCGACTCTGTTCGGCTGCGATGGCGAGACATGACGCTCGCGGAGCAACGACATGTCGTGCAAGCGCTTCTGGTCCCCCGCGTGAACCCGGTGGATCTCGCAGAGCGCGGCCAGCACGGGCGCAACGACCGCCGGGTCGACCTCGTCTGGCACGGAGAGACGCACCCACCCCGCGGTTGAACGTTGGTCTCGAGGCCGTTCGACGGGGATTAACCAGGTGGGTCAGGTCTAGGGTTTCAAGGTGGGTTGCAAATGTCCTTTGATCGGGACAAATGATGTGCGCGAGCGTTTGAGCTTCTTGACTTGCGAGACCCATAGGTTTTTGCCGGATACAGTTTGTCAAAGAGGTGGGTAGCTAACCGAATGACGCTACCCCTGTGCCGCCCAAGGATGATGGGCGACACAGGAGCAGCGCTATCAGCTACCTAGCTAGGCACGCCGACCAATCGCATGAAGCGCGTGCGGATTGCGTCCTCTCCGCCTTCGAGGATCTCGCGAACGCTGTCCTTGACGTCGGGGTGCTGCAATGTTCCAGAAGCTTCGATAACGGGCAACGCCGCGTCGTGTTCGAGCACCAGGATGTTCTCGGCTCCGGAGGTCACAACCACATTAGCGTTATGTGTGGACACGATCAGTTGCCGGTTCTGTTTGATCTTCTTGAGGGTTTCCACAGCGAGGTACCTGATCAGCTTGTTCTCAAGGTCGTCCTCAGGCTGGTCGAGCAAGAGGGGCTCGTCCCCCATCTGAAGGATCACAGCCAGAAGGGCTGCAGTTTTTTGACCAGGCGATCCTCGATCGACGGCCACGAAGTCTGCCTGCCCGTTCGCCTGGTACATCACACGAATGAGGTCGTCGGGGAACCAAAGCATGATGTCGGTGACCAGATCGAAGCTGTCAGAAGTAGCTAGCCTGGAGTAAAACCGACCATCGATCCTCACTGCGCTGGCAATCTCCGATTCAATGCCGGCCTCAACGAGCTGAATCAACTTGCCCTTGAAGCCCGAAACGTCCTGCGGGAATCGCGAGTCTTGCGGCACCTTATCGCTCACTAACAACGGGATCCCATCCTGAGCGAACGCTCCTTCGAACGAATCAGGTGTCCGCAACAACGTGCGCAACTCATCACCGAGGCCTGCAACGCTTCCCTGTTCGAAGACCTCCAGCTTCGTGCGAGTTCCCTGCGTAGCGTTGAGACTCTTCGTATAGTCCCGCCTGCGGGTGAAAAGCTCAGCCCGCTTCGCACGGATACTCCGCATTACCTCGTCTATCACCCCTTCTTGCGCGCTGCGCCTAGCCTCCGCGTTCTCAAGCTGTTTGAGTTCGGCCGTCAGCTCTGCTTCAAGTTTTCGGTCGTGACTGGTCTGATCGGCGGACGCAGCGGATACACCACCCTGTTCGTTCATCCACGCACCCAGCCGCGCAGCCTCTTCGGTCCAGTACTTCGCTGTGCCTGTAGCTATCCAAGCCTGACGAGCGGAGCGGACAACTGCCGCGGCTTGATCGAGGAGTATGGCCGCGCTCTCGTAAGAAGCCACGTAGTCCAGATACTCGGTGCTTTCATCGGCGTCCATGGGCAGGGTGCGAAGCGAGGCGGCCTGCTGAGCGATGATCGCTTCGATCTCACTGCTCATCAAGTCCGCCGAGTCGACAGTCCGCGTCTTCGTCTCGAGCTGAGACAGCGTCGCGTACTCGGGGCTAGCACGAAGATCTTCGAGGTGGCGTAGTCGCGCTTGCACCTCTTGGAGCTGTCCTTTCAGGCGGTCAGCCTTCTCCGACTCTGCAAGGAGCTGTCGGAGCTTGTTCCGCTCGGTCTTGAACCTGAGCCGGAGTTCCTCATATTGCTCCTCCCACTCGGCTTTTTGAATCTCCGGCATGTCGTCGACAAGCTGGAGGAAGCTTTGCGGCTTGGTCGCCATTTCATAGATCTGTTTCTGGCTGAAGACTCGCACAGGCGCACGATCGACTACTCGTCCCGATTGCTGCTCCCACGCCGAACCATCCCAAAGCGCGAGGCTTGAATGTGAAGGTGAAGCACCCTCCCACCTGATCCTCAGCAGCTGTCCGCCTCGTGCGTAGATCACCTCAATCTCAGTCTCGTCATTCCACCATCGCTCGCTCGCATCTGTCGTTGGCGCAAATCGAGCCAGATCAGCCGCGAGATTGGCTGGCAGCTCTTCTACCCGACCATGCGCCAGGCGAAGGAGCTCAACGAGCGTTGACTTCCCGACGCCACGACCGCCGATCAGGCAGTTCATCCATGGGCCGAACGTAAACTCACGATGCTCGCCCCTGTGCCTCACCATGATCGCTTTGATATGGTCGTGCTTCACATCATTCAGGTCGTGGTCACCTCGTCGAAAACGACGGATCGACTCTGACGGCTCGGCCAGCGCCAATCGAAGGCCCTCCATAGTGAGTGTCTCAGCTTTAACCATCGTCAGGTGAGTCCCCGGCGCTTTTGCTGCGGCCGGATCCGGAGCACCATCCGTGGTTAGGTGATGCGCGTCGGACCCGAGAAGAGGCACCCACCCACGTTTGCTTGCCTCGCCCACCTTGCCGTCATCAGCAACTTCAGCCGCGATGACATGACCGCTGGCGGCAAGAGTCTCTAGTTCGCGGGGATCCATATCGAGGACGCCAGCGCGCTGGTCGATGTGGGCCGGGATTAGCATGCCGCCCAAGTCGCGAACCACTTCAGCGGCCGCGTTCACAGTCATGTCGGCGACATCATCGCTTCGTCCTGGCGTTCCGTCGAACTTGCACCGCGCGAGCACCCGGATGACGATGGAGGCATCACACGTGTGCTCGAACACGGCAAGCGCATGAAACCCTCCAGCGAGAGTCAGCTCGACTCCTGGAAAAATCACAAGTGGCGGCAAACCGGGATCTGCGTCCTGGAGTTTTCTGAGCGCGGCTCGCGCCGCGTCAATCCCTTCATGCGAGTTGTGGTCAGTTACTACGATCCCGTCGACGCCAGCATCGATGTATGCACGGACCCAAGTCTCAAACGAAGGCCGCGGATTGGTCGTTGTCTCGCCCTCCAACCCACCGTAATCGAACGATGCCGGCGAGTGAGCATGGATATCCAAACTCCACCATCTCGCGCCAACATAGCCTGTTTGAGGCGCTGCGCCCTCAAGATATGCGGGGGGTTCACCCTCTGAGTTTTCCATGCTTCATCGTGGCATGAGGATCGGCCCCGGAACCGCCCGACGGGCACGAGTGGACGATGATGCACAAAACCAGTTCGAGCGTGCGGCGCTCGCGCTACAACCGGGTCAGACCGCATGGACATGGATTGGACAAAGGTCGGCTCTTCACGAGGGCACGAGTCAACCGAGGACTCTGGCATGCACGCCCGGTTTGATGGAGAAGCTCAGACCTCGCTCTCCCCCGCCTGGCCCAACAAATCTACGGTCGCGAACTATTGCTCGATATCCGGGCAGCTAACGGCGACGAGAACACCTTCGTAACGGGGCACGTCCGCAAGATCGCCCCGCTCTTCCCGGCGGGGTGTTCGCGACCCACGACCAGTGGAGAGGGACGGTGAATCATGATGCAAACGTAGCGACGACAAACGAAGCCGATCAGCGCCGGAGAACTCGATCGATCTGATCGCCGACCGTGAGCTGCGAGCGCATGTCGTGCGAGCGCCCAGCGGTAAGCTCGACGCGATGCCTCTCGACTCAGCCAAACGTGTGCGTGAGTATCTTCGCGTCTCGCTCGATCGTTCAGGCGCCGGGAAGAGTCCTGATCAGCAGCACGATGAAATCGTCGCCGAGGCGGAGAGACGCGGATGGCACGTCCACCCCTCCCCTTACCGCGATGACAACCGAAGTGCCAGCCGTTACGCGCGACGGCAACGTGAGGGATTCGCTCAGCTGATCTCGGATCTCGAGGACAGCACCTTCGACGCCGACCTCCTGGCGATCTGGGAGTCGAGCCGTGGTTCTCGCCGGACCGGCGAGTGGATCGACCTCATCGACCTGTGCCGCGAACGCGGCGTGAGCATCTGGGTCCTGACCCACAATCGCGTCTACGACCCAGCGAACGCGCGAGACCGCCGCAGCCTCCGCGAGGACGCCTCAGACGCTGAGTACGAGTCAGACAAAACCAGCGAGCGGCTTCGACGCGACATGCGCGCGGCGGCAAAGCGTGGTCGTCCTCACGGAAAGAACGTCTACGGCTATCAGCGGGTCTATTCCGTGACGCCCAACGGAACCAAGGTGCTGGACAAGATCATCGAGCACCCGGATCAAGCGTGGGTCGTCAAGGAAGCGGCGGCGATGGTTCTTGCTGGGCGCTCGTACTACGACATCGCTGCGACGTTCAATGAACGTCAGATCCCGCCGCGACGTCCCGCGCGCTCGGAGCACCGACAGTGTCTGGGGTGGACCGCTCCAGCCGTGAAGCAGATGTTGACTATGCCTGTGTACATGGGGCAGCGAGTGCACAATCCCCGCGAGGGCGAGGCTGCGACGTACGACGGCATCTGGCCGGCGCTGATCGAACCGGACGACTGGCAGCGCCTCCAGTCCGCGATGACATCTCGCGGATTCAAGTCGAACAACTGGCCCGCTACCCATCTGCTGTCCGGGATCGCTCTGTGCGGAATCTGCGGCGCCCGGATGCGGGCGGGAAAACAGAATGCCGGCTCATCGAAGGTCGACGAAGACGGCACGGTCATCCCCCGGCCTCGCTACTACGCCTACAACTGCATCGGCACGCCGGGACGACCCGGATTCCACGTCTCGATGCGCGAAGAGCATCTCGACCTGCTGGTTACCGAGCTAGTCCTCGCTCGCCTCGAACGCCCTGACTTCCTCGCCACCCTTGGTGGACAAGACGAGGAAGTGGACGCCGAGCGGAAGTCGATCGTCGACGAGATCCGAGGCCATGAGCAGTGGCTCGAGCAGGTCGCAGCGGAGGCCGAGCGCCGTCGGGATCTACGTATGCTCACCGAGCAACGAGATCTCGTCGAACCGAAAATCGAAGCGGCCCAGAAGCGGCTTGAGTCACTTGCAGGAGCTGACCCTCTTATCGTCGAACTCGTTCGATCCCGGCAGGTTCGAGACACGTGGGCAGAGTGGACGGACAAGGGCGACATCGCTCGTCAACGTCACGTCATCCGCGAGCTGATCGTGCCTCGGGTGCATCGAGTACCGGCGGAGGCTGTTGGCCGGCGCGGTTTGAATCCAGAGCGCGTCACCTTCGACTGGCGCTGACGAAGATGATCGCCAGTGGTCCTACGACGTCAGGCTAGGCCCGCGGTACGAGCCCGAAGGATCCAGTTGGTCGAGGTTCGCGGTTGGAACCCGTACACCTCGCTCAGCGCCCTGGACGGCGGGTACCGAACGATGGTCGCCAGACGGCAGACAGTTCCGACATCCGCGAGTTCGATCTTCTTACGAGACTCGGGATGAGAACGAAGTCGGTGCGCTTTCAACTCGGGGGCAACAAAATCGACAACAGGTTGGCTGAGCAGTCCTTCATCCACTTCGAAGGTTCGAGGCAGCGCCCACCTAAGCACTCGAAGAGGGCCGATCGCACGCGTGTGGACGCCGGTTACCTCCTGGTGCTCGGGCGCAGTCAACTCGAATACTCGCATGAGGTAATACATGGATCCGTAGTCGTATGCGGCGACGACCCTGAGCTGGTATCCCTCCACGTTAGGCAGCCCGGACTCCTCGACCGCAGGCAACGTGCTGAGTGGACCCCTGATCTCAATAGTCTCGCGAAGCGTGACGCCTCCGTGCACTCGATGTGCCGACCCCGAGACCTCGACGCTCCAACCACGATCTGCGATGTCGGTTTCGGGAGTGATCGGCATGACCCAATCTTGCCGTGTTTGGACGGACTAGGCAAATGTTGCTAATGTAATGAACACAACAGAAGAACGAAACGGCGGAGCCATCTCTTAACTTCCATCGTGGCCGGAACACTCAGTCCCGTCGCGGCGGCCTCTTCGGGACACACAAAGACAAGGAGTGTTCCGTGGGATCCACCGATTCAACGACACCGACGCACGAAACTCTACTGAGCGCCTTCACCGTAGCTCAGGCGGAGGACATCACTGGCCGATCCGGCTTCGTCCTCCGCGCGGACATCCGCTCAGGCAAGCTCGCCGCATACAAGTTCGCCGGGCTCTGGAGAATCTTGCCAGAGGACCTCGAGGCATACCGCTCGAAGCTCGTTACGCCGTCGCGGAGCGCACGTTGAGCGCGGGCGTGATGGAGCGCATCCAAGAAGAGAGGATCACGCACGACGCGGACAGCATCCGCGTTTGGGCCCGGGATCGAGCAGCAGCCGCTCCCCCATTGTCGCAACAACAATCACTGCGACTTAGAGGACTGTTCTCTGGAGGTCGCAGCAAGTGACCAACAACGAGATCCGCCCCAGCGCGGAAAACACTGAGGCGGAAGAGACACTTGGCGGCGTCGCTTTCGATTCTATCGACGATCAGGCACAGACGATCAGCGCGAGCATGGGTCAATCACAGCCGGGACCTCGGGCGTCTGTCGAGACCCTTCTGCAGCGAGTGGTCGCGGCCTATCTCGATTCGATCCGCAGTCGAGTAGACGTGAGTCTGCAGGAAGTACGCGACAGCGTGCTCAGCCGGGCGAATGCAGAGATCGGCCTTGAGAACATGGCTCGCAAGGGTACTGCGGGGCCGCGTCCGTTTGAGTGGTGGTCTTTCGCTTCGTTGCGATGATCAGCTGTCGTTAGTTTAGGCGGCGGTG
>NZ_PNFU01000008.1:0-49164 GCF_002871415.1 Microbacterium sp. UMB0228
TCACCGCCGCCTAAACTAACGACAGCTGATCATCGCAACGAAGCGAAAGACCACCACTCAAACGGACGCGGCCGCGCCCTGAGCCGAGACGGGATCAGAGTCGCGCCTCCCAAGCCGTTCCGGGGCACGTTCTCGATCCCCCACCACGGCGATGCGAGCACCTACTCTCCGGACGGGATCAGAACCGCCCCTCCCGAACACCCCAGCAGCACGCTTTCCGTCCCGCAGGGTCATGCAGGCAGGCGGCGCGGGAGGGACGAGGAACGAGGCGCCCGGTGGAAGCGCAAGGGCCCGAGGTGACAGGTACAGGGAAGGCACGTGCGCGGATCAAGAACAGCCCCTCCGTCGCACCTCGCGGGCCACTTCTCATCCCGCACGCAAGACGGTAGGCCCCGACCGTTAAGCAGGATCGGTAACGCCCCTCCAGACGGACCTCGGGACCCGATTCCCATCCCGCTCGCGAAAGAGCGGACGGCCCGGCCGTCGGGCGGGATCAGAAGCGCCCCTTCCGACGGACCGCGGGGCCCGTTTCCCATCCCGCACGCAAAAGGGGCAGAGCCCGACCGTGGGGCGGGATCAGAAACGGGCCGTCGACACGGGATTGCGGTGCGTTTCTGAGCCCGCAGGGAACGCGGGCGCGGGGCCCGGGCGCGGGGCGGGGCTAGAGGGCGAGGAGAGCGAGGGCGGTGTCGGGAGCACCCGCGTCACGGAGGCGTGAGCGCATCGCGGCCGCTGCGAGCGCATACGGCCTGTCGCTCCGCAGGAGGAGCGACCGCGCGTTGGCCTGCTCATTGAGGGCGACGAGCTCGAACGCCAGCCCCTCGACGTCAGCCGCGTCGACCTCCCCCTCCGCGGCTGCGAACCGCAGCTGGGCCTCGATGTATCCGTACCAGTCGACGAGGGCTGCACGCACGGCATCGCTCACGGGACCGGGCTTGGAGTCGACGTCCGCCGCCGTCGCCGCGAAGAAGCACCCGCCCGTGAAGACGCGGTCCTTCGAGTAGACCAAGGCGTTGTGGAGGAGCGCGGCCAGGCGGTGCGCTCCCCTCGGCTGGGCGCGGGCGGGCTCGATGATCCGCTCGACGAAGATGTCCCGAGCGGCGGCGACCGTCGCGAGCTGCAGGCCCTCCTTGCTCTGGAACAGCGTCGCGATGCTGCTCTTGCTCGACCCCGAGGCGGTCGCGAGGCGTCCGATCGTCACGCCGTCCAGACCCTCGACGGAGGCGAGGTCGGTCGCACTCTCCAGCACGATGCGGCGGGAGGCGTCGCCGCGCGCCCGCCGGCCGTCCTGCATCACGCCATCCACCATGCCCCTAGTATACGAACGACCGTTCGCCTAGTATACGGATGATCGTTCGTATAGTTCGGTGAAGGAGCCTTCATGCCGTCCGCGTCCTTTCTCCTCGTCCGCGCCCTGCCGACTGTGGGACGCCTCTCCCCTCGCCTCGCCGGCGATCTCGCCTACCGACTGTTCTTCTCCACCCGCCCACGGATGGCCGTGCGGGCCGCCGACGCCGCCACCCACGACGACGCCCGCCGCGGGACGCTCCTCGTGCGCGGCATCCCCGTCACGACCTACACGTGGGGCACGGGTCAGCGCACCGTGCTGCTCCTGCACGGCTGGCGGGGCCGCGCCTCGCAGTTCGCCCCGCTCGTGCGGGAACTCGTCGCCGAGGGATTCCGGGTCGTCGCCTTCGATGCCCCGGCGCACGGTTCCTCCGGCAGGCGGCACACCGATATCCGCGACTGGGTCGACGCCGCGGAGCAGCTGGACCGCACCCACGGCCCCTTCTCCGCTCTCATCGGCCACTCCTTCGGCGGGCTCGCGGCGCTGACCGTCGCCCGGTCGTCCGGCACGGTCCCCGCCGTCGCCGTCGTCGCCGGGGCCGCCGCACCCGAGCCCTTCCTCGCCCAGTTCGTCCGCGACCTCCGGCTCGACGCCGCCACCGCGGACCGACTCCGCACCCGCTTCCTCCGCCGCCTCCGGCTCGATTTCGTAACCGCCACCGAACAGTACGACGCGGCCACCCATCCACTCCCCACCGGCACCACACTGCTCGTCGTGCACGACCGGGGCGACCGCCGGATGCCCGACCACGACGCCCTCCGGCTGCATGCAGCCCATCCCGGCCGCTCCCGTCTCGTCCGCACGGAGGGTCTCGGTCATACGAGAGTGCTGTCGGCTGATCCGACCCTCGATGCGGTGGTCGCTCTCGTGACCGGGGGCCTCGACGCCGTGGATGCGCTCGGCACCGCGACGGGACGAGCCACCACCGACGCTGCACCGGCCGACCCGTCCGCCGCCCTTCCGAGTCCTACACCCGGGTCGGCAGGAAGCCCGCGCCCGGGTCGGCGGCCGCGAACGGCAGCCCGACAGTGGTGATCAGCACGACGAGCGTCACCACAGCCGCCGCGAGCAGGAGGAAGAGCACGACGAAGACGACGACCGCGAGCATCCGGTAGCTGCCGGTGTCGGCGGCCTCCGGGGCGATGGACCGCTGCGCCCAGTCGTCCGCAGCCGCGGCGGGCTGCTCGCCCTGGAGGATCGCGGGCGTCGGACGGGATCGCTCCGAGCGACGGGTCGGTGCCGGAAGCGCATCGCCTGCGGCGTCCGGTGCCGTCAACAGCCCCTCCGGGATCGGCGTCTCCGGCGGTGGAGGCGGGATGACGGCGTCGGCCGGCGGGATCACCGCGTCGGCGGGAGCGATCTCCGGCCCCGAAGCATCCGGCGGCGCCGCCCCCTCGGGCACCGCGGACTCGTCGGAACCCGTCCCGCTCGCGTCGCTCATGTCAGCCTCCGACGGCTCCGATGTCGGTCACACCCACGTCGGTGCGGTGGAAGTTCTGGAACGACCGGGACGCCGTCGGACCCCGCTGACCCTGGTAGCGGTTGCCGTAGGGACCGGAGCCGTACGGGTTCTCCGCCGGCGAGGTGAGCCGGAAGAAGCACAGCTGGCCGATCTTCATGCCGGGCCACAGCTTGATCGGCAGCGTCGCCACGTTCGCGAGCTCCAGCGTCACATGCCCGGAGAAGCCCGGGTCGATGAAGCCGGCGGTCGAGTGGGTGATGAGCCCGAGGCGACCGAGCGACGACTTCCCCTCCAGCCGCGCGGCGATGTCGTCCGGCAGGGTCACCCGCTCGAACGTGGCCCCCAGCGCGAACTCGCCGGGGTGGAGGATGAAGGGCTCGTCCGGATCGACCTCGATCAGCCGCGTGAGCTCGGGCTGGTCGACCGAGGGATCGATGAACGGGTACTTGTGATTGTCGAAGAGGCGGAAGTAGCGGTCCAGTCGCACGTCGATGCTCGACGGCTGGATCATCTCCGGCGCATGCGGTTCCAGGCCGACGCGGCCGGAGGCGAGTTCTGCTCTGATGTCGCGATCGCTGAGAAGCACGGCACAAGCCTAGTCATGAGCGACCCGCGCTTTGGCCATCCGGCCCGCGACAGGTAGGCTTGCTCCACCTGCTCTCGGGCGGGTGCGGGGCTGTAGTTCAATGGTAGAACTTCTGCTTCCCAAGCAGACAGCGCGGGTTCGATTCCCGTCAGCCCCTCCATATGTCCAGCCGCGCGCGGCGCGCCCCTTGGCAGGGGCTGGCGTCCGCACTGCGGTCACGCTGCCGATCGTTCCTCCGCCGCGACGGGCGAAGCGACAGTGGTCATGTCACGGGCTGACCCGCTCGGGGATGGGCTGCGACGGATGCGGGGTGTCCCCCAGCTCGGCCTGCAGCGACCAGAGGACTGCTTTCAACTCTTCCCGCTGGTCCCGGTAAGCAGGCTCGTGATAGACGTTGCGGAGCTCTTCGGGATCCTCAACAAGGTCGTACATCTCCCACTCCGGCGGGTAGACGAACGGCGACGAACCGGGCAATCCCATCCCATCGTTGTAGAAGTAGATCAGCTTGTGCGTTTCCGTGCGGACGCCGTAGTGAGCGAGGGCATGGTGGTTCGCATCGTCATTCTCGAAGTACCGGTAGTACATCGCCTCACGGGTCGGTTTGTCCGGGGCATCCGTGAGCTGCGGCCAGAAACTCACCCCCTGCATACGCGGGTGCGGCTTCAGTCCGGCAGCGTCGAGGATGGTCTGCGCGAAGTCGACATTCGTGACGATCTGTTCGATGGTGCGTCCGGGGTCGCTGATTCGGGAGGGGCAGCTGATGAGCAGGGGCATGCGCAACGACTCGTCGTACATGAAGCGCTTGTCGAACCAGCCGTGGTCGCCGAGGAAGAATCCCTGGTCCGACGTGTACATCATGAGCGTGTCATCGAAGAGGTTCTCGTCGTGCAACCAGTCGATGACTCGCCCGACGTTGTCGTCGACGGACGCCACGCAGGCCAGGTAGTCCTCCATGTATCGCTGGTACTTCCACAGTGCGGCCTGCTCGTAGGTCATGTCTTCCGGCGGGCTCTGCTTGAGATCCGTCAAGGTCAGGTGGTCTGCGATGCGCATCGCGGCGCGATGCGCAGCCGACGAACGCGTCGCGTAATCATCATCGAACGTGTCCGGGACGGGGATCGGGTTCGTGAACATCCCCTTGTGCTTCTCGTCCGGCTCCCACGGACGGTGTGGGGCCTTGTGATGGATGAGGATGCACCACGGCTCGTCGCCGGGCAACGACTCCAACCACCGGAGCGAGAGATCCGTGATGATGTCAGTGGCGTAGCCCTCGATGATCTCCACTCCACCCGAGGTCAGGATCTGCGGGTTGAAATACTCGCCCTGGTCGCGGAGCACCGCCCAGTAATCGAAGCCCTCCGGGTCGTGTCCGGGCCCCTCCCCCATATGCCATTTGCCGACAAGGGCTGTGCGGTACCCCGCTTCCCGCAACTGCGTGATGAAGGTCGGCTGGCTGGCGTCGATGGGCGTCTCCAGGGTGGTGACGCCGTTGATGTGGCTGTACGTTCCGGTAAGGATGGATGCCCGGCTCGGGGTGCACAGGGCGTTGGTGCAGAAACAGTTGTCGATCCGCACACCGCTGTCCGCGATCTCGTCGATGCGAGGGGTCGCGTTGACCACTGAGCCATAGGCACCGATCGCGTGCGATGCGTGGTCATCCGTGAGGATGAGGACGATGTTGGGGCGTTGCTGGTCAGTCACTGCTGGCCTCTCCATTCCTTGGGTCATCAGGGGCGTGCCGCCTCGATGCGGCGTGTGAGCTCGGCGAGGAACAGCTCGTCAGCGAGTTGCGCGGCGGCCGCTTGGATCACGTCCTCGAAGGGGTCCACTCCGGCCTCGGTTCGCGAGAGGCATCGGACCTCCGCGGTAGTGCCGTCATCGCGTGTCACGACCACCTGCTCCCCGGCATGCAGCAGCAAGGCCGAGGAGACCACGGTGTCGTCACTCTCCTGCAGGGTACGGACCGTCGTCTCGTCGATATGGAGTTCCGTCGACGCCTGGGCGCGGCCGCGCTCCCATTCCGTGACCCGCACGACGATCACGTCCTGACGGGCGAAGAAGTCGAGGTTCTGCTCGTAGTACTCCCGGACGTCGTTGCGACTCAACCCGGAACGAATCGACGAGACGATGAGTTCGACAGTGGTGTCCACCTCACGCTCGTACGCCTCCCAGGAGGATCGTCCGCGTGGTCCGGCCTGAGCCGACTCCGGCAGCTGCAGAGCGTCGACGGTCACGGGCTCCCTGAGCTCGAGTTCCGCCGCCCAATCGAAGACCACGATGTCGTGGAGCTGCTGGGACGGCGAGGCGGCCGGCTCGCCGGCTCGCTCATAGATCGCGTGCACCGTGGACTCCGAGGAGCTCAGCGCCGGCTGCGCGGAGCACCCACCGCTGAACGCCAGGGCTCCCGCGATGAGCGCGATGATGACGCCCTGCCGTGCCTTCATGTTGTCGAGCGCCGCGTGTACAGACACCACCCGACGATTGTCGTCAGGGCGGCACCGACAAGCAGGATCAGCGGAACAGGAGACCCCGTCTGAGCGAGAGCCGCGACGGCGGCAGCGGAACCGGCGGATGTGGCGGCGCCAGTCGGAGGCGCCGTCCCTCCGGCCTCTGCGGAGACGTCCCCTGACGCGCCACCACCTGTCGACTCAGCGGGGACGAACTGCACCGCTCCCACGGTGATCCCCTCGGGCTCGAGGACCGGCGCCGTGCCGGAAGGAAGCGCAGCGCCGCGGAAGTCCGTGCCGTACGTGACGCCGTCGACCTCCGGAAGGTTCCACGCGGCGACCATGTCGATACTGCTGCTTCGGCGTGCCACCGCGTGGATCTCCATCGGTGAGAGATCGCGACGGTCGGTCACCGTGCCGTCATAGCGAGCGACCAGCTCGGCCAGCGTGATGCCGGCTCCTCGGAGCGAAGAGTCCGCCGCAGGTGCGTACCCGTCGAAGCTGGTACCCATGTGGGCGCCGGTACGCGGCCGTGTGATGTCGATGTTCACCGGCGCGTCACCGATGTCGGGAAGCCCCAGGTCGCCTGTCACCGCGTGTTCCTCTTCTGCGGGTGCGGCGATCCCGCCGGCGTACGCGTTGTTGTAGAGGCGCACCTGGGAACGCATCGTCGCTGCCTCGCCGACGTAGAACGGCTGTCCTTCCGGGTAGTGGAAGACGTTGTTGAAGATGAAGACCTCGCGGTTTCCGGTGCCCGCTGCGGAGTTGGCAAGGTCCAGCACGCCTCCGCGGGGTCCGCGGAGAAGCGAGTCCGAGGAGATGGTGTTGTTGTAGATCATCGTCCCGGCCGCCGTGCCGCGGGAGAACTCGAAGGTCTTGTCGGCATCGTTCTGGCTGATGTTGTACCGGACGGTGGGCGCGGTGTGCGGGAATCCGTTCATGATCAGCATGAACCCGCCCTCGTTGTCGTGCGAGTAGTTGTACTGCATGACCGAGTAGGACGACACGTGATCGGTGTCCAGACCTTGACCGTCCTGAACACCGTGCGTGTGCGACACCTCGTTGTACTGGATCACGGTGTTCGTGGCCTGGAACGGCCAGATGCCTGCGTTGTAGCCGGTGTTCTGGTATCGGGCGTGCTGCACGAGGTTGTACTCGATGAGCGCTCCGTCCGAGTCGCGCACGGTGATGCCGTCTCCACCTGTGTACCGGATCTGATTGTCGCGGAGCACGATGCCGGTCGACGGGTACCAGTGCAGCGGAATGTTCGGCGAGTTCTGCGCGGACTGGTTCGCCCAGGTGGAGCTCACCAGTTTGATCCCGGAGCGGTCGACGCGCTCGATGACGTTGTCGGCGATGAGGACCCCATCGAACTTGGTGGGCACTCCGCGGAGTTCCCCATCTTCGATTGCCGCACCGATGTCGAAGAAGATGCCGCCGTTCCATTTGGAGGACAGGTTCCCGTTGATGTCGTGGATATGCAGGTCCGTCAGGGAGATGTCCGAGACGACCCCGAAGTCACGCGCGGAGACGTTCACCGCGCGAAGGTTCTTCACCTGGTTCGTGCTCGTGTTCAGACCGAAGCGGCTGTCGTACCCGGGATGCACGTTGGTGATCTCGAGCCCACTGATGCTCACATGCTCTTGGTTGAAGAGTGAGATGACGTTCTCGACCTCGCCGGCACCGTCGAGGCGAGGCCGTGGGCCCTCCCCGTACGCGCCGACCTCGATGGGTGCGTTCGCGGAACCCGAACCCTGGAACCGGAGTGCCGCGTCGTCTCCGTCGAACACGCTGCCGCGTTTGAGGAGGATGCGATCCCCGGGCCCGAAGGCCCTGTTCAGGGGTGTGAAGGATGCCCAGGCGGTCTCAGCGGAGGTTCCGGTGTTGCTGTCGGCTCCGCCCGCCGGGTCGACGTAGTACGTCGTCGGGGCGACTGCTGCTGAAGTGAAGTTCGCGGTGAGGACGACGTCCTCCGCCACATCCTTCGGGATGGTGAAGCCCCCATCGGGTACAGGGGTCCCCTGCCAGGACAGGCCCTGGAGGACGTACCCGCCCTTGGGGAAGGCATCCCACGTCACCGTTTCCCCGCTGGAAGCGGTGTACCGGGAGAGGACGACCGCGCCCGCCGTTCGCTCGGCGTCTGCGACCCCATCCTTCGAGATCTCCACGCTCACTCCGACCTGTACGGGCGTCCGGACGATCGTCAGATTGTCGACGGCGATGGATGAACCCGCTGTCATATTGATGACGCCCGCGCCAGGGCTGAGTCCCGACCACCCTGCGCTGTCGTTCACGCTGTCGACGTTCACGTACGACAGGAGCGGGGAGCCGTCCACGGTCACCGAGACCGTGTCGCCGGACACATCGATCGACACGTGTCGGGCCCTCTGGTCGAACACGAACGCGGTACTCGCAAGCTCCACATTGGCGGTCGCGTCGATTCGGCGCAGGAGCGCCTTCGAGCCGTTGAGCGCCAGGACGTAGCGAGATTCCATACCGGCGCCGCGGAAGGCGATCTGAGCCGTGCCCGCAACGGTGTCGGCCTTTCGGACGTCCACCTCGATCGCGTAGGCGGGTGGGTCCGCCCAGCCGCTCGACCGGACGAAAGCGGACGCAGAACCGGCGGTAGGCGCGAGGACCAACGCCTGGTCCTCCACACGCACGGCGGCCCCGCCCTGGATGTCGTAATCGTTGTCGGCGTTGAGGGCCCCGGTGAAGTCATCGCGGAACAGCAGGTTGGGGTCGGCGGGCTCGGTCACGAACGTGGCGATGATGACGACGCTGCCGGTCTTGTCGTCGAGGGTGAACCGGTTGTCGCTGATGGTCAGGAGTCCGTCCGTGCTGGTCATGGTGTCTGCGCGGAGGGAGATGTACCCGTCGAAGACGTACCCGGGGCGCGCGGTGTATGTCAGCGTCACGGCGTCACCGGCGTTCCCTGATGAGCGGCTCGCGGTGAGCGTTCCGCCGGCTGTCTCGATCGAGGTGTCGCGGACACCGTTGGTCTGGGTCGCGACATCCACGGTGTATTCACCCACCGCCTCGGCCTCGTCGGTGGTGACGACGATGTTGTCGACGCTGTAATCCTGTTGGGGGAATTGGCTGGCCAGGACGATGCGGCCGGCAGCGGCGTCGGCCATGTCGGCGTCGACGGTATCGAGGAGCAGCTGGCCTCCGACGCGTGCCCGCACCCGGTCGCCGTCCACGCTGATCTCCACGTGATGGGCGGTTCCCTTGGTGTTGACGGGGAGGCTGAGCGATGCGGGCACGCCGCGCAGCGTCGTTGCCCCCTGCTCGACCCGTTCGAACGCGAGGCGACTCCTCGGCGCGTCGTACGTCACTTGGTAGCGGGATGCTGCGGCTTCGGTGGCGAAGAAGCCGACCTTGATGGCGCTGTTCGTATTGCCGGCATGGATGAAGAGGTCGAGACTGAGGGTGAAGTCGTGGGCGGCGATGACGTCTTTGGTGACGATGCGGTTCTCGGGTCCGCTTCCTTTCACGTTCACCATCCCGCCGGTGTAGGTCACCTGGGAGGCCGCGTTCGCCGTGGTCACCTTCCACTGCGCCCCGTCACCGGCGGTGAAGTCTTCGCTGAAGACCGTGCGGGTCGTGGCTTGGCTTTCGGCCGCGACCGGCACGGAAGCGGACGCGGGAGCGGCGAGACCACTCCAGCTGAAGGCGATCGCGAGGGACGCCGCGATTGACGCCCTGACTGTTCTGTTCATCGTGTCCTCACCACATCGTCGGGGTCAGCTGGGGCTCCGCAAGAGCCCCCGAGGTTGATAGCAGGTCGTGTTCACGCCGTACCCGCGCAGCCGCATCGTCGGCGTCGAGGGCGGGGTTCCAGATCCGTTCGGCCACGGCGAGCAGGCGGGGAAAGAGCATGTCGAGCAAGTCGGCCCCGTCCAGCACGAACTCCGACCAGACGCAGGCCTGCACCCCCAGGCACCGCGGGTCGGCTGTCTCGGGCCAGGGCGCGTGAAGGATGTCGTCGACCGAGATGGCGGGCGTCATCCCGTTCTGCTGGCCGCTGCCCTCCGGATCGACCCGGTTCAGGTACAGAGTGCGCGCGTCGGCGAATACGTAGGGAAGCGTCGAGCGGCCCACACGTTCCATTCCGCGGGCTTCGTCCCATGCGATGACGATGGCGTCGTCCTCGTCCCAGATATCGCAGGCTTCGTCCCAGACAGCGACCGTCTTGCCGTGGCGCTGCAGCTCCGCGGACGCGACGTTCATGAACCATGCCTGCAGGTCTTCGATACGCGCCAACCCACGGGTTGCCAGGGCTGCCGGGAGGTCGGGATCCGACTCCCACTGACGGTACGCGCACTCATCGCCGCCGATGTGGACGAGCTTCCCGGGGAAGAGTCGGGCCACACGGCGGAGCACTGCTCGGACGAATTGTTCTGCGTCGGCAGTCGGCCACAACAGATCGTTGCGGGCAGGCCACCACATGTGGTCGCGCATCGAGCCATCGGGCAGGGGGAGGTGCGCGGGGCGTCCGAGTTCCGGGTACGCCGTGATCGCCGCCGACATGTGCCCGGGAAGGTCGACCTCCGGGATGATCTCGATCCCGTGCGCGGTGGCGTAGTCGACGACCGTGGCGATCTCCTCGTCGGAGTAGAACCCGTTGGTCCATTTGGTGACTGCGGCTGCTTTCGCCCGCTCCAGAGTCTCTGCCGCAAGGGCGTTGTAGTCGTCGAAGGCACCTCGCGGCAGGGCGGCGCCGATCGCCGTCAGCAGAGGGTAGTCGGGCACGTCGAAGCGCCAGCCTTGGTCGTCGGTCAGGTGCCAGTGGAGCCGGTTGAACCCGTATCGTGCAGCGAGCTCGATGACCCGCAGGATGGTCGGCACCGTGAAGCGAGTGCGGGCAGAGTCGATCATCAGCCCACGCCAAGGGAATGACGGTTCGCGCCCCCGGACTGGTCCGACGAGGACAGGGGGCAGATCAGCGAGAGTCATCCCTTGACCGCTCCGGCAACCATCCCCTGGGAGATCTTGTTCTGCACCGCCATGAAGATGATGATGACGGGGACGGCGATGAGGGTGGCGCCGGCCATCACCCCGCCCCAGTCGGTCGCTTTAAGCCCCTGCTGGAACGACTGGATCCAGATCGGGAGGGTCACCGATGAGTCCTTGGAGAGGACGATCAGCGCGAGGGTGTACTCATTCCATGCGAAGAGGAAGCTGAAGACGGACGTGGACACCAACCCGGGCGCGAGCAGAGGGAGGGTCACGCGCCGGAACGCGCCGAAGCGAGAGCACCCGTCGACCATGGCGGCTTCCTCGAGCTCGATCGGAACTCCGTCGACGAACCCGCGCGTCATCCAGGCGACGAAAGGGACGATGGTTCCGATGTAGAGGATCGAGAGCCCGAGAACCGAGTTCAACAGCCCCCACCCGTCCAGCATCCGATACTGCGAGATGAAGAGCGCTTCGGCCGGGATCATCTGCACCACGAGGATCGCGATGATCATGATGGTGCGGCCGCGGAAGCGGAAGCGCGACAGAGCGTACGCGGCGGTCAGCGCCCCGATGGTGGAGAACACGACAGTCAGAGATGCGGCGAGAAGGGACGATCCCAGCGCGGGAGCGAAGTGGGGATTGGTCAATGCCGAGATGAAGTTCCCCCAGGTGAACTCCTGGGGCAGCAGATGCGGCGGCCAGGACATGAGCTCGGAGTCGGATTGGAATGCCGAGTTGACCATCCAGTAGACCGGCACCAACCACAGCAGCGCGACGAGAAGACCGGTGACGTTCGCGAGCGGGTTCTTCGGCCGCCACGAGCGAGTGGTGATGTCTGTCGCCTTCGCCCCGACCTTCGGGGAGGTGGTGAGAACGCGCGTCGACGTGTCCACGGTGTGAAGCGCCATCAGAACATTCCTCCCTGGCGGTACAGCATTCGGAGATAGCGGGCGGTGAGCACGAGGGTGAGCGCGAGGACGACCATCGCCAGCGCGGAGGCCACCCCGTAGTCGCCGTGAGCGATTCCGGTCTGGTAGATGTACGTCCCCAGCAGGTTGGTCTCGCTCGCGATACCGCCGGATTGCTGGAGGACGTAGATCTGGGTGAACACGCGAAGGTCCCAGATCACTTGGAGCACTCCGATGAGGGAGATGACGGGCGCCACCATCGGGAGCATGATGTGGCGGATCTGCTGGAACCCGGTGGCACCGTCGATCTCGGATGCCTCGAGAACCTCGGTGGGCATCTGCGCAAGAGCCGCGTAGATCGTGATGGAGACCAGGGGCAGGGACGCCCAGATGATCACGGCGGATGCGATGAGGTAGAAAGTCCAGAAGTTCTCGCCCAGCCAGTTGAAATTCTCGAAGCCGCTGAGTCCGACGCTCGTGAGCGCGTAGTTCAGCAGACCCGAGCGGGGGTCCACCAGCCACTGCCAGATCGTCAGAGCAGCCAGGGCCGGCATCGCCCACACGATGATGAGGGCGGTGTTCAGGAACGACCGGATCACCTTGTGCAGTCGCAGCATGAGCACCGCGACGCCCACTCCGAGGAGCATCGTCACACCCGCCGTCCAGGCGCAGAACGCCAGAGACTTCAGGAACACGCTCCAGAAGTAGGGGTCGGTGAGGATGGTGGCGTAGTTCGACACACCGGCCCACTCGGCGGGCTGCCCGAACTGCTGCGCCAAGCCGAAGTGCTGGAAGGACATGATCGCTTGCCGCACCAGCGGGTAGCCCAGTGCGACGGCGACCATGATCGTCGCGGGCGCCAGGAGCATCCAGGGTGTCAGGCGTCCGCGAGCGCCACGGACCCGTGTGCTCATCGCTGCGGTGGCGGTCTTCGCGGTGCGCTCGCTGCGACGAGCGGGCCGGAGTGTCGTCTGCGTCATGAGGAGATGTCGATCCGTCTTACTTGTTCAGCGAGGTGTCGACCTGCTCGTCGAAGGATGCGGCGACGGCGGCGACGTCTTCCCCCTTGGCGATGCGGGTGAAGAACTCGTTCAGCTGCGTGGATCCGAAGGCCACGCCCCATTCCGGGCTGTTCGGAGTCAGCTTCGAGTTCGTGATGATCTCACCGGCGATCTCGCCGAAAGGACCGGCAACCGCATCGCTGTACGCCGTGTTGCCGGGAACCCAGCCCTCCTCAGCGAGCCGGGTCTGGAAGTCCTCGCTGAAGATCAGCTCGAGGGCCTTCGTCGCCAGCTCCGGCTGCGGAGAGTTCGTCGCCATCGCAATGTTCGACCCTCCGGCGAAGGTCGCACCGGGGACGCCCGGTTCGTCAGAGGGGATCGCGAAGACACCGACCTTGCCGGCGTCCCACAGCGCCTGATCGATCTTCGTTCCGATGTTCCCGGTACCGATGAGGATGCCCGTGGACCCCTCGTTGAAGTACCGCTCGAACGACTTCTGCCCGGCCTGCGAATCCAGGGCGAAGGTCGTGCCGTTCTGGAACAGGTCTTGCAGTGCGGTGAGAGCCGCGAGGGACTCATCGGTGGAGGCCGCTCCCACCCACTCATCGCCGTCCTGCTCGGCGTACTCGAAACCCTGCGGGAAGAGGTACGACTCGACCCCGTGCGGGTCCACAGCCGCGACGTACATGCCCGAGAAGTTCGGGGTGCCTTCGGGGTTCGCCGCCTGCAGCGCGATCGCCGCTTCACTGAATTCTTCGATGGTCGTCGGGACGCTGATCCCGGCCTGCTCGAACAGGTCCGTGCGATAGAACACACCCCGCGCGCCGGCGTAGAGCGGGTATGCGTAGATCTTGCCGTCGATGGTGGACGCGTCCACGAACGACGGAATGAGGTCATCGCCGCCGAGCTCGTCCTTGAGGTCGGTGACGTCGGCGAACGCTCCGACTGACGTGAACGTCGAGGTCTGAGTGTTTCCGATCTCCACGAGATCGGGGCTCTCGTTCTTCGACGCAAGGGACGTCTGGAGCTTCGAGACGATGCCGTCCCATTGCTGCACCTCGACCTTGAGTTCGCTTCCGGGGTTCTCCTCGGCGAACTGCTCCTCGAGGTACTGCCGACTCTCATCCGAGAGCGAGCCCTCCATCACCCAGAGCCTCACCGTCCCGGTCTCGTCCCCGCTGTCGCCTGCGCCTGTGCCCGCGTCGTTGCTGCAAGCGGCCAAGGTGAGAAGTACGGATGCACTGGCGATGCCAGCCAGCACGCTGCGTGCCTTCATGATCCCTCCGATGGAATCTGCCCCGCTCTGCTCACGGCGGCGACGGGCGATGGTTGATCTCGACGTTGAGTGTGTGAGCTCGAATCAGCATGACGGGCACGTTCGAAAGTGTCAATAAATTTAACAAAATCGTCGAGGGGGCCCACGTCGAGCACGGTAGGCTGGAGCCCGGCTGAAGGGAGCCCGATGACGAGCGTCACACCCAACGCGCAGCGCCTGCTTCGATCTCTGATGGTCGATGGCCCCGCCTATCGGGCGGACCTCGCTCGCGTCCTGGATGTCTCGCGAGCCACCGTCTCCAACCTCACCAACTCGTTGCTGGAGGAGGGGTGGATCGAGGAACCGGGGCACGAGCCGGGGGCCCTCAAGACGCATATCGGCACGTCCGTTCGGCTGGGTGTCCTCGTGTCCATGGTGTTCCTCGTCGACTCGTGCACGGTGACGTTGTCGCGCGTGGATGGAAGAGTGGTAATTTCCCACACACTCCGGACGAATACGTCTGCGTCCGCCGAGCAGCGGCTGCACGCCGGCGCTGACCTCATCGACCGCCTGTTCGAAGAGGTCGGACACCCGCGCACACTTCTGCGGGCCATTCATCTCGCCGTCGACACGCAGATCGACACGCAGACGGGGCTGGTCTACGCTCAGCGCGCATCGAGCCGCTGGTACGGCGTCAATCCGAAGCTGTACCTCGAGACGCGGTTCGGGGTGAGCGTGCATCTGCAGAACACCGCACGCCTCGAAGGTCTCGCGGAATCACTGTGGGGCGCGGGGGCCAACCATCGGGACGTCCTCTACGTCGACGTCAGCTTCGGCGTGACCTCCGGGCACGTGGTCGATGGACTGATTCGCACGGGCGCCCGCGGAGGCTCCGGGGAACTCGGACACACCATCTACGACTGGAACGGCCCGCTATGCACCTGCGGGAACGCCGGCTGCCTCATGCAGTATGTATCCGTCCCTGCCCTCCTCCGCGACTACCAGACGAGCACGGGCTCCGCCGTCGACTGGGGCCGGTACTGCGAACTCGTCACCCGGGGCGACGAGTCCGCCCTCGCCCTCGCTCGGCGCGCCGCCGAGGTCCTGGGACGGGTTCTCGTCAACACCTGTCACCTCGTGGATCCGGAAGTCATCGTCATGAACGGTGAGCTCGTCAGATGCCTCCCTGCGTTCATCGATGACACCGCGGCCGCTCTGCGTGCGTCGGCGCTCCCCCTTGTCTCCCGTAACGTCACCGTTCTCGCCGCACAAGAAGAAGACGTCCTCGCAACGACCGCTCTGGCGGGAATCGCGTCCCTGCGACGCATCGAGGACGTCGTGGTTGCCGTCACCGGTCTCACCGCAGACGCCAGATGACACCCTGAAGCAAGCGTTCAGCGCCGGCCGCGATGACGCCGACACTCGTCATCGACGCCACGGGGACGAGCGCGCACAGGCAGCATCGCCGCCCGACCGGCATCCATCGAAAGAGGGAGACTTCCCTCCATCGTCGTGACGATGTCGCCGTACGACGCTCCTGGTGGAGTGACGGGTATGGCAGATTCTCGCGCTCTTCGGCGCTTTCCCGAGTGGATGACCTCCCGTGGCGGCGCATGGATCACGCTCGGCGTGGTCCTCCTGATCATGATGACTCTCTTCGGCCTGTTCGGGTCGGCGAAGGCACCCGCCGGCACCGAGCAGGCCCCCGCGGGGTCGGAGTCGGCGCGCACGAGCGCCCTGCTGGCCGAGTTCCCGAACGCGGATCGGCAGTCCGTGATCGTGGTCGCGTCGCGCGACGACGGCGCGACGCTCTCGGCACCCGACGTCGACGTGCTCGAAGGCCTCCTCCCGGTGCTCGGCGCGCACGCGGACGCGGATCCGACCGGGCCTCTCGTGAGCGAGGACGAGAAGGCCGCGGTTCTGGTGACGCCGATCGCGGTCGGCCAGACGAGCACCGATACCGCCGCGGTGATCGCGGCGCTCCGCGCCGACATCGACGAGCACGCACCGGATGGGATGACCCTGCTCGTGACCGGCGGACCGGCCTTCGGCGCCGATATCGCCGCCGCCTTCGAAGGCGCCGACTTCACGCTGCTCCTCGTGACCGTCCTGATCGTGGCGGTACTTCTCATCGTCACGTACCGGTCGCCGGTGCTGTGGCTGCTGCCGCTCGCCGCCGTCGGTCTGGCCGACGGCCTCGCCGGACGACTGACGGCGGCTGCCGGTTCCGCGTGGGACCTGCAGTTCGACGCCGGGATCATCAGCGTCCTCGTCTTCGGCGCCGGGACCAACTACGCCCTGCTCCTGATCTCGAGATATCGGGAGGAGCTCACCACCACGACGGACCACCGCCGCGCGCTCAGCACGGCCTGGCGCCGGACCGCTCCGGCGATCCTCGCCTCGAACCTCACGGTCGTCCTCGCCCTCCTGACACTCGCCCTCGCGGTGATCCCCGGCACGCACGGACTCGGCGTCTCGTCCGCCATCGGCCTGCTGGTCGCCCTCGCATCCGTTCTCTTCCTGCTGCCTCCCCTGCTGGCGGTGTGCGGACGGACGGTGTTCTGGCCGCTCGTCCCTCGTCCCAGAGCTGCCGAACGGCGCGGTGGAGTGTGGCGGACGATCGCGACGCGCGTCGTGAGCCGGCCGGTCGTGAGCCTCCTCGGGGGTGCAGCCCTGCTGGCCGTGATGACGGTCGGCCTCGTCGGGACGACCGTCGGGCTCGACCAGGTCGACAAGTTCCGGGCCCCGTCCGCGTCCGCGACGGGTCTCGAGGTGCTCTCGAAGCACTTCCCGGCGGGCGAGGCGCAGCCGATCCTCATCGTCACGGACAGCGGCGAAGTCGAAGCCGTGCTCACCGCGGCGCGCGAGGTGGACGGCGTCGTCCGCGCCACTCCTGTCGGGACGACGGACGACGAGATGCTCACGAAGATCCTGGTGACCAGCGAGTATGCGCCCAGCACCGACGAAAGCCTGGCCCAGATCACGGATCTCCGGGACGCCGTGCACGATGTGCCGGGGGCGCGGGCGATCGTCGGCGGCGCGGTGGCGACGGACCTCGACGCCCGTGCCGGGAACCTGGCGGACCTCGGCGTCGTGGTGCCGCTGGTGCTGGCGGTGAGCTTCCTGGTGCTGGCGTTCCTGCTGCGGTCGCTGGTCGCGCCGCTGCTGCTGCTCGCCGTCAACGTGGCGAGCGCCGTGGCCGCCATCGGCGCCGGGGCCTGGCTCAGTCGCGTGCTGTTCGGGCAGCACGCGCTCGATCTCCCGGTACCGCTGCTGGCCTTCCTGTTCCTGGTCGCCCTCGGCATCGACTACACGATCTTCCTCGTCCACCGCGCTCGGAACGAAGCGGCGCTGCGGGGTACCCGGGACGGCATGGTGGAAGCGGTCGCCCACACCGGCGGCGTCATCACGAGCGCCGGGATCGTCCTCGCCGCCGTGTTCGCGGCGCTCGGCGTCCTGCCGCTGGTCACCCTCGGGCAGCTCGGGCTGATCGTCGGGGTCGGCGTGATCGTCGACACGCTGGTGGTCAGGACGGTGATCGTCCCGGCGCTGTTCGCTCTCGTCGGCGACCGCATCTGGTGGCCGGGGCGACCGGCCTCCCGGCGGGCCGCCCCCGACCTCACTCGCGGATGAGCGGCACGAGCACGGTCTCCCCGTCCGGCGCGATGTCCACCACGCCGCGCTCGTCGACGATCACGATCCGCTCCGCGCCGACCGCGCTCAGCGCCTGTACAGGACCCTCGGCGACCCCCACCGTCGTCCAGGCCCCGTCAGCGTCCGTCGCCCACAGAACACCCTCCACATCGACGCCGACGAGACGCCCGTCCGCCCGCGCGTCGACGGAGTACAGCACCGGCGCCCCAGCGAGTGCTTCGAAACCCGCTCGCCCGTCGCTGCTGTGCAGGAGCCCCGACTCGGTCGCCGCGTGGATCCCGGCATCCGTCACCGCGAGGTCGACCGCCTCCAACTGCGGCCCCCTGCTCCAGGTGACGCCCTCATCGACGCTCGTCAGCAGCTCCGGCCCGCTCGACCCGATGCCATAGAGGGTGCCGTCCGGACCAGCCGTCAGCACGTGGAAGTCCTCGACCCCGGTGAAGGCGACCGGAGCCCACGTCTGGCCCCCGTCGTCGCTGCGGATGATGCCGAGGTTCCCCTCACCGAGGTCCGGCGATGTGGATGGCCCAGGGTGTCCGGAGGCGAAGAGGGTCCGCCCTGCGACCGTGAAGCCCATCGCGTCGAAGTCATGGCCGCCGACGGGTCCCGCAAGGGCACCGTCCGCGTCCACGGTGAAGACACCGTTGTGCGTGGCGATGAGCAGCGCGTCATCCGTGGGCGCCTCGGCCACGGCGTGGACGTGCTCGATCACCGGTGGGCCGGACTCCGGCGCCTCCGCCGCCGCACACCCCGTCAGGAGCACGAGCATCCCCCCGAGGGCGCCGGCCGTCGACACGCGCGCTCCGCGCTTCATCGCTGTCCCCGGTAGAGGCCGCGGAGCACGACCACGGCGACGAAGGAGATCGCGACCCCGGCGGCCACGATCAGGCTGGTGAAGACCACTTCCATCGCATGGATCGTGGCCTCATCGACGAGCGGCTCGGGGCCGCGTCCCAGACGGATGTTCATGTGCTGTCCTTCTCTGCTCGCGCGGAGGGCGCACAAGAAGGACCTCGACCGCACGGTTTCCGCGCTGAGACACCCGACGACCCTTCTTGGTCAGTCTTGTCGCTCAGCGGGTACTGCGCCCTCGTCCGCAGGCCCGATTGCGGGCTTGCGCACACCGTACCAGGGCACCCTATGCAGGGAGCACTTCGGCCGGCCGATACCGCTGCGCGACGGCACCGGAACGGAACTCCCGCCGCTCCACGAGTTCGAGCCGAAGACGCTCGTGCACGCCGTCGAGCAATCGGGGGCCATGCCCCGCGACGACCGGATGGACCACGAACAGGTACTCGTCGATCAGCCCGAGGTCCGCGAGCGCCGCGGGCAGCGCCACACCGCCGACCGACAGACCCTCCCCCGGCTGATCCTTCAGCCGCCGCACGGCCTCGGCGAGGTCGCCGCGCACGAGGTCCGCGTTCCAGTCGACGGCATCGAGCGTCGCCGACACCACGTACTTCGGCAGACGATCGATGGTCTCGGCGAAGGGCGTCTCCCACTCCTCCATCCAGTCCGGCCAGACCCCGGAGTCCGGACGCCGCCACGCGGCCCGCATCATGTCGTACGTCACCCGACCGTAGAGCAGAGCGTCGGCGCGCTGCAGCTCCGCGGTCCAGAAGCGCATCGACTCCTCGTCGGGCGGGAGTCCCGCTTCGTGATGGCAGCAGCCGTCGAGCGTCACGTTGATCGCGTACCGCAGCGGTCTCATCGGAGCTCTCCGACCGGGATCGGCACCGTCAGCACGTTGCCGGGTGGCGCCAGCGGGCACGCCCACGCCGGGTCGTAGGCGCAGGACGGGTTGTACGCGAAGTTGAAGTCGAGCACGAGCGTGCCGCGGCGCGGGTCGGCCCCGAGGTCGGCACCCTTGATCGTGTCGATGAGGTACCGCCCGCCGCCGTATGTCCCCCCGCTCTGCCCGGCGGAGTCATCGCGCACCGGCACGAACAGGCCGCCGCCGTACGAGGCAAGCCGCCACACGTCGAGAGACCCGACGTCAGGGATCTCCACGACGCCGACGCGCTCGAACGGCACGATGCCGTCCGTCCCCGTCGCGAACTCGAACGTGGCCGGATCGGTGTCGAGGATCGGGAGCTCGAACCGCCAGGCGGGGTCGTACGAGGCGATCGGCAGCCCCTCGAACAGCGCCCTGTCCTGCGGGAGGAGGGGCGTCGCCGGGTGCCGCAGCAGCAGTTCGTCGCGCTCGATCCGCCACAGCTCGTGCGCCTCCTCCGGGGAGTCGGCCCGTCGCACCGCTTCGTACAGGGCGAACACCCGCCGCCGCCAGTCGACGACCTCGACGGCCGTCTGCGCATTCGTCATGCGCCCACGGTACGCCGGACGACGGACGCTCGGAACGGCCTCAGCCCCGGTCGATCATCTCCGCGTAGCCGTCCTCGTAAGTCGGGTAGTCGAGCCTGCCGAGGACCGCATGCACCAGCGAGCCGTCGTAGACGAAGCCGGTCGCCGCACCGCCGTCGTCCGGGGGCACGGGCACGCCGAGGCGATCGGCGAGGAAGGTCACGACGTCTCCCAGCGGAGCGGGCGCCTGGTCGACGGCGTGCACGAGCGCCGGGGGCTCCGGCATCCGCAGCAGCAGGTCGAGAATGCGTACGAGATCGGTCTCGTGGATCCGGTTCGTGCGGCGGCGATGCGTGACGGGTGCCCCCTCCCTGACCTTCCGGAGGAGGAACTCGCGCCCGGGACCGTAGATGCCCGCGGGGCGCACGACCACCGCGTCGAAGAGCTCGACGGCCGCCTTCTCGCCGTCCCGCAGACCGCGGCCCCGATCGGTGGTGGGTGCCGCCTCGACCCGCTCGGTCACGGGCTCGGAGCTCCCGGCGCCGTCGAACACCCCGGTGGACGAGACGAAGACCGTCCGCGTCGGCCGGGCTGGCAACGCCGCCGCGAGATGCGCGAGCGCCGTGCGATACGACGACACGTCGGGCCCCGGTGGCAGGGTCGTCACGACCGCGTCGACCTCGGGCAGCGGCGCGGTGAGCGGAACGGTCAGATCGGCCGCGAGCGCCGTCACCCCGTCCGGCACGGGTCCGTCACTGCGGCGGAGAGCCAGGACCTCACCACCGTCCGCGAGGAGCAGCGGAGCGAGCCGGGTGCCGAGCTTCCCGAAGCCGACCAGGAGGGTGCGGCGCGGCGGAGGCGGAGTGGTCATCCCTCCCACCCTCGCACATCGTCGCCGGGCGACGGACGTAGGCTTGATCGGTGACGGAATCGCAGGGACGGGTGTGGACGGGAGTCCTCCGCGTCGGTCCGCACCGCGGGGATCACCGGGTCGCCCTGCGCGCCGCCGTCAGTGTCGCCGTCCCGCTCCTCGTGCTGTGGGCCGTCAGCCGGCTCGACCTCAGCATCTATGCGAGCTTCGGTGCCTTCGCCGCACTCTACGGCCGGCACGACGTCTTCCGCGACCGGATCCGTATGCAGGCCAGCGCCGGCGGCGTGCTGCTCGGCGCGATGCTGATCGGCACGGCCCTGTCGGTCCTCGCCGCCCCCGCCGTGCTGAGCATCGTCGTCGTCGCCCTCGTCGCGTCGGCCGTGACGCTGCTCGCCTCCGTCCTGCAGTGGCACCCGCCCGGTCCGCTGTTCACGGTCTTCGCGACCGGGGCGTGCGCGACCATCCCCGCCACCGGCGCCTCCTTCGGCGCCGTCCTGCTCGTCGGCGGCGCGAGCGTGCTCTTCGGCCTCGCGCTCACCGCCCTGGTCGCCGTCGTCACCCGGACCACGGCGGAGGCGGCACCGAAGGCACGCCCGGCCGTCGGGCCGGTCGCCGCCGAGATGGCCGCCTCGGTCGCCGCCGCGATCGTCGGAGCGGGCGTGGTCGGCCTGCTCCTCGGCGGCACCCACTGGTACTGGGCGGCGGTCGGCGCGGTCGCGGCGGTCAGCGGCGCGCAGCTCAACGCCCGCGTGATCCGCGGCATCCAGCGCCTCGTCGGCACGCTGCTCGGCGTGCTGGTCGCCGCCGGGATCCTCGCCCTCGACATGCCGCCGCTCGCCGTGATCGCCATCGTGGTGATCCTGCAGGGGACGGCCGAACTGTTCATCGGCCGCAACTACGGCATCGCGATGGTGTTCGTCACCCCGCTCGCGCTCATGATGGTGCACCTGGCCGCGCCGACTCCTGTCGCCGATCTGCTGACCGACCGCGTGCTGGAGACGATCATCGGCGTCGTGGTCGGAACGGTGGTGGCCGTCACGTCCGCCGCGCTGCGCCGACGGAGCCGACGCCGCTGACGAGACGACGAAGCGCCGCACCCCGGGAGGGATGCGGCGCTCCGAAGGGTGTGCTCCTACTCGGCGTCCGCGGCGATCTTCCGCGCATCGTCGGCGTTGAGCACCCGGAACAGCAGGGCCGCGATGATGGCACCGACCGCGGGGGCCACGATGTACAGCCACAGCGAGCCCCACGCGAAGTGCCCGCTGACCGAGAGGCCGAGGGCCACCGCCGGGTTGAATCCGCCACCCGAGATGGAGCCGACCGTCGCCGCACCGACGAAGACGGTCGCACCGATCGCGAGCCCGTAGAACGAGTTGCCCGCCGTGTCCTTCGAGGTGGCGGAGTTCAGCACGACCCAGACGAGGATCAGGGTGAACAGCGCCTCCACGAGGAACGCCGGACCGACCTCGATGACCATCGCCTTCTCCCCCGCCGGCCAGACGGCGAGGGCCACGAGAGCGGCGAGCGCCCCGCCGGCGAACTGCGCGACGAGGTAGGAGACGAAGTCGGCGACGCTGAGCCCGCCGCGCAGGAACACACCCAGCGAGACCGCCGGGTTGAGGTGGGCGCCGGAGATGTGGCCCGTGGAGTACACAAGCACCATCAGCGTGAAGCCGATCGCGAGCGGGGTGAGCGGGCTTCCGCTGTTCACCGCGGCGATGATGGCGAGGACGAAGAGGAACGTGGCGACCGCTTCTGCGAGCGCCTTTCGAGGTGTACCGGTCATGATGGTGTCCTTCTGTGGGATCGCAGGCGGCCCCCCGTCTCCCCGGAACGGCCCGGGCGACGACCCGCCTTGCGGCACCGAGGATAGCGCGCGGTCGGCTGTCGCTGGCTCATTGGCGGCGGAACTGTCAAGCCCGTCGCCCGCCGGAGTTCCGGCCCCTACCGTGCAAGGATGACCGTCCAGACCGAGCCGCGCGCCGAGACCCCCACCCGGCTGCGCCGCGCCATCACCGGCCCCCTGCTGTTCGCGTTCATCCTCGGCGACGTGCTGGGGGCGGGGATCTACGCGCTCATGGGCGTGCTCTCGGAAGACGTGGGCGGGCTGCTCTGGGCACCGCTCGTCCTCGCGCTCCTCCTCGCCATGCTCACCGCAGGGTCGTATGCCGAGCTCGTCACCAAGTACCCGCGCGCCGGCGGCGCCGCCGTGTTCGCCGAGCGGGCCTTCCGCAGCCCGCTGGTCTCCTTCCTCGTCGGCTTCAGCATGCTCGCGGCCGGCGTGACGAGCGCGGCCGGTCTCGCCATCGCCTTCGCCGGCGACTACCTCAGCACCTTCATCGACCTGCCGACGACCCCGGTCGCGATCGTCTTCCTCGCGATCGTCGGCCTGCTCAACGCCCGCGGCATCCGCGAATCGATGGGCGCGAACCTCGTGATGACGGCGATCGAGCTCAGCGGCCTCGTGATCGTGATCGTCGTCGTCGCGGTGTTCGTCGGCGGCGGAGGCGGCGACCTGTCCCGGGCGACGCAGGTGCCCGAGGGGGCGAACGTCGCCCTCGCCGTGCTCTCCGGCGCCGTGATCGCCTACTACTCGTTCGTCGGCTTCGAGACCTCGGCCAACATGATCGAAGAGGTCAAGAACCCCCGGCGTACGTACCCGCGCGCGTTGTTCGGCGCGCTCCTCACCGCTGGTGTCGTGTACGTGCTCGTCGGCATCGCCAGCGCCGTCGCGCTGCCCGCATCCGAGCTGCAGGAGTCCAGCGGTCCGCTGCTCGCGGTCGTCGAGGCCACCGGGGTCAGCGTCCCGTCCTGGCTGTTCAGCCTCATCGCGCTCATCGCCGTCGCCAACGGCGCCCTGCTGACGATGATCATGGTCAGCCGCCTCACCTACGGCATGGCCGAGCAGAACCTCCTCCCGTCGGTGCTCGGGCGCGTGCTGCCGAAGCGGAAGACCCCGTGGGTCGCGATCCTCACCACGACGCTCGTGGCGATGGGCCTCACACTGGTCGGAGACCTCGCGACGCTCGCCGAGACCGTCGTGCTGCTGCTGCTCGTCGTGTTCCTCAGCGTGAACATCTCGGTGCTGGTCCTGCGCCGCGACAGGGTCGAGCACGACCACTTCCGCGTGTGGACGTTCGTCCCGGTGCTCGGCATCGCGTCGTGCATCCTGCTGCTCACCCAGCAGCGCCCGCAGGTGTGGCTGTTCGGCGCCATCCTGCTCGCCGTCGGCGGCGTGCTCTACGCTGTCGCCCGGTGGACCCGCAATCGCTCGAAGACCGCCGACACGAAGGAGAGCCATGAGCACGCCTGACGACACCGCCGACGAGACGTTCGAGGAGAACCGTCACGACCAGCTGACCTCGGCACCCGATGCCACGGAGGCCGACGCCGCGCCGCGCGTGGACATCTCGGAGCACGACGGCAATACGCGCATCGACATCCGGGACGACGCCGAGGTGCGTCCGGGGCCCGGGCCGGGAATGCCCGAAGCCGACGGCGAGGACTGACCGAAGGCGGTTCCGGCCTACAGCCAGCCCTTGCGCTTGAAGGCCGCGTACAGCCCGACCCCCATCGCGACCATGAGCAGCACCGCCATGGGGTACCCGAATGCCCAGTGGAGTTCGGGCATGTGGTCGAAGTTCATGCCGTAGACCGTGCCGACCAGCGTCGGGGCGAAGAGGATCGCCGCCCAGCCGGAGATCTTCTTCACCTCGTCGTTCTGGCGGATGCTCAGCTCGGTCATCCGGCGCATCTCGTCGTTCTGCCGCCGCGCGACGATGGTCGACTCGACCGTGAGGGCGTTGTCGAGCACGGAGCGGAAGGTGGACGCCTTGTCGCTCACGCGCAGGGTGTGGTCGAGCACGTCGCGCAGATATCGCTGGAGCTCCTCGCTCACGCGGTACTTCTCGGAGCCGCGCAGCAGCGCCTCCAGCATGCCGGCCAGCGGCTGGGTCGCGCGCTGGAAGTCGATCACTTCGCGACCGAGATCGTAGATCCGCTGGGTCGCGTCGGCATCCTCCTCGAAGAGCTGACCCTCGATCTCGTCGATGTCGTTCTCGAGACCGGCCAGGACCGGGGAGTACTCGTCGACCACCTCGTCGAGGATCGCGTAGAGCACCGCCTCGGGACCGTGCGCGAGCAGCGCCGGGTCGGCCTCGAGCCGGCGACGCACCCGACCGAGGTCGGGCGACTCCGCATGACGGATCGTCACGACGAAATCAGGACCGACCAGCACGTGCACCTCGCCGAACTCGACCTCCTCGCGCTCGTCCAGGTAACGCGCGGGCCGCAGCACCATGAACAGCACATCGCCGTACCGCTCCAGCTTGGCGCGCTGATGGCCGGACAGGGCGTCCTCGACGACGAGCTCGTGGATGCCGAACTCGTCGGCGACGGCACGGACCTCCTCCGCGCTCGGGCGGTAGAGGCCGATCCACCCCATGCCCCGCCGTTCCCGGATCCGCTCGAACGTCTCATCGAGGCTGCGTGGGTTCTCCGCGCGGACACCATCCACGTAGATCGCGTTGTCGACGATCGCCATCCGGACCTCGCTCGCTCGGGCCGGGATCACTCCGCCGGCGGAATGCAGGGAAGGGCGGCCTCCGCCGTCGCCGCGTGGTACTGCTCCGCGGTGAAGGGGAGACCGAACTCCGGTGCCGTCGCCCCGGAGGCGGCCGGCGCCTTGGAGGCGATGGCCGCGAGCTCCCAGGAGAGCTGCTGGGCGAACAGGGCACCGGCCGTCGAGTCGTTCAGCACGACGGCCACGGCGAAGCCGGTGGTCGGGTCGGAGTAGGCCGCGGTCGCGTAACCGGGAGTCCAACCGTGCTGTCCGATCATCGAACCGGCGAGGTACGCCCCACCCGTGGCTTGATACCAGGACGGCGCCCCCTCGACGGGGAGCGGCGTGGCGAATCGGTTCGGCTCGTCCTTCGTGCGGAGCGCTTGCCTCGCCTCCGCCTGGATGTACCGCCCGAGGTCCGTGATCGTCGAGACGACACCCGAGTCGGTGAAGCCGGTGCTGGAGGACAGCGTCGTGATGTCGACGGGAGCCGCACAGTCGAAGCCGCCCTCCACGGGGTTCATGTAATGGCCGGCGAGCACGGGGCCGTCAGCGGGAGGCGCCGCGGCCGGTGTGGGGAGCGCGGTCTCCGCGAGCTCGAGGGGCTCGGCGACATACTCCTCGATGAGCTGCCGCGCGCTCATCCCCGACGCGCGCTCGAGAGCCAGCCCGAGCAGGAGGTATCCGGCGTCGGAGTCACGGAAGGTGGTGTGCGGGGCGAGGCGGTCGCGGCCGAGACCGTAGCCGGCGAGCTCGAGCGGCGCCCATACGCGCTCCGGCGTGTTCTGCCACGCGCCCTTCGCCGTGTCCTCCGAGGAGCCGGCGCCGCTGGTCCCGTTGCAGAGGTCGAGGAGTGTGACGTCCTCCATGTCGGCGACGCCGGAGACGTATTCGGGCACCGTCGCATCGAGCTCCACCGTGCCCTCGTCGACGAGCGCGTACAGGACGTCGCAGGTCATCAGACGGGTCACGTCGCCGATCCGGAACGACATGTCTGTGGAGAGCTCACCGCCGTCCGCCTTGCTCTGCGTCCCCGTGGCGGCGACCCAGGTCCCGCTCCACGGCACCCAGATGCCGACGATCGCGCCGCTCGCTCCGGAGGCCGCGATCGCGTTGTCGACGGCGCCCTGGAGCGCCGCGACCGTCTCGTCAGGAAGGGTCGCCTCGGCCTGCTCGGGCGGCGTATAGCTGAAGGTGTCCTCGGAGGAGCATCCGGTGAGGACGAGACCGAGGACGGCCGCTGTGGCCGCTGCGGCGCGCCACCGGCGCGACGAGAGAAGCTGCATGTGTGGGAACCCCCGAAGACGTGTCTCCTGAGTCTAGAGCGCGGATGCTGAAAGTCGGCCCCGCGAGCCGTCGTAGGGTGTCCCTGTGCCCCATGACTTCGCTGCCGACGTGATTGCCGCCGTCCTCCGCCACATGAACGACGACCACACCGACGACAACCTGCTCATCGCCCGCGCCTTCTCCGCACCGCCCGTGGACGACATCGACGGCGCCGTGATGACGGGCTTCGACGGGGAGGCCGGACGGTGGGAGGTCTCGCGTGGCGGTGCGACGTCGGAGCTCCGGGTGCCGTGGCCGGGCGGTCCCATCACCGAGCGCCGGGAGGTCCGCCGGGAGATCGTGGCGCTGTATGACGACGCCTGCGACCGCCTCGGCGTGGAGCCCCGACCCCACGACTGACCGCCGGCGGCGGGGTTCCCTCCAAGGTTAGGCTGCCCTTACACTGAAGCCATGCCCGAGATCCTCTCCTTCTCCGCCGCCCTCCGGGAGCGCTCCTCCGGTTCCCACTCCCGCAGCGAGACGGCGGGCTTCATGTCCGACCTCCTCAAGGGAGAGGGCTCGCGCGAGGACTACATCGCGCTCGTCGCACAGCACTACTTCATCTACGACGCGCTCGAGGGAGCCGGCGAGCGCATGCGCCAGGACCCGGTGGCGTCGGTGTTCCTGAGCGACAAGCTCACGCGCCTCCCCGCGCTCGAGGCCGACCTCGCCTTCCTCCTCGGGCCCGAGTGGCGCGAGCGGATCGCCCCGCTGCCCACCACGCAGCGCTACGTCGAGCGCATCCGACAGGTGGGCGCGACGTGGGCCGGCGGTTTCGTCGCGCACCACTACACCCGCTACCTCGGCGACCTCTCCGGCGGCATCTTCATCGGCCGGGTGATGGCGCGGCGCTTCGGCTTCGAGACGAACGGCATCGGCTTCTACCTCTTCGACGACATCGCCGACCCCTCCGCCTTCAAAGACGTGTATCGCGAGCAGCTCGACGCCGCTCCGTGGGACGAGGCCGAGCGCGAGCGCGTCATCGACGAGGTGCTCCTCGCGTACCGCTTCAACACCGAGCTGTTCGAAGACCTCGACCGCGCCCGCGCCGCCGCCTGACCCGGCGGTCGCCGTCAGGTCCGCGGCAGCTCGGGCGTCGAGGCGGCGAGCCACGCATCGCGCATGAACCGCCGCACGTCCTCGTCCACGCGGATGTCGCTCGGCCGCAGGGGTCGGGAGAGGTAGAGGCCCTCCAGCGACGTGAGCCGGCTGAGGGCGACGTAGGTCTGCCCCGGCGCGAACGCCCCGGAGCCCAGGTCGATCACGGCCCGGTCGTAGGTCTTGCCCTGCGACTTGTGGATCGTCACGGCCCAGGCCAGGCGCAGCGGGAACTGGGTGAACTCGGCCACGACGTCCCGGGAGAGCTTCTTCGTGTTCGGGTCGTAGGCGTACCGGAACCGCTCCCAGACGGCCGGCTCGACGTCGACCTCCTCGCCGTCGATCTCCACGCGCACGGTCCCGCCGAGGATCCGGGTCACCGTCCCGATCGTGCCGTTGACCCAGCGGGGCGGCTCTCCGGTCATCGCGGTGTCGTTGCGCAGGAACATCACCTGCGCGCCCACCTTGAGCTTGAGCTCGGACTCGGCGGGGAGGGAGGCCTCTCCGCGTCCGAAGTCGCCGCTGACCTCCGCCCGCGCGGTCTGCTCCTTGCCGGGGAGCGCGGCCAGATGCCGGCTGTTGATGCTGTTCACGATGTCGTTGCGGGTGGCGAGGGTGATCATCGGCACCTCGCCCGGCTCAGGGTCCGGAGGGGTGCGCGCGCCCTGAGCGTTGAGGATCCCGGCGATCTCCGCCGTCACCCGCCCGTAGCGGACCGCGTTGAGCATGGACTTGAAGCCGTCGTCCGACTGGCGGTGGATCTGCACGAGCTCCCGCACGTGCAGCTCCGCCCTGGTGTCCACCTCGAACAGCGCCCCCTGGGTCCCCTGGGTCCCTGAGCCTGTCGAAGGGCCTGTCGAAGGGTGGGTCCCTGAGCCTGTCGAAGGGCCCGTCGAAGGGTGGGTCCCTGAGCCTGTCGAAGGGCCCGCCCACACCTTCGCGTCGAAGAACCAGAACGACCGGTAGTGGTCCTTCACGTACCGCGCCTCGTCCCCGCGCGGGGGGACGGGGGCGAGCTGGTACGGGTCGCCGAACATGACGATCTGCACGCCGCCGAAGGGCTCGCCCCGTCGGCCCCTGGCCTGCCGGAGGGAGCGGTCGATGGCGTCCATGAGGTCGGCGTTGACCATGGAGATCTCATCGATGACGAGGGTCTCGATGGCGTTGAGGATGCGTCGGGTCGCATCGTTCTGATCGATGTCCCCGTCCCCGATGAGCCCGATCGGCAGCCGGAACAGGGAGTGGATCGTCTGCCCCTCGACGTTCAGGGCCGCGACGCCGGTGGGGGCGCAGATCGCGATCTGCTTCTTCGTGTTCCAGGCGAAATGCTGCAGCAGCGTGGACTTGCCGGTGCCCGCGCGTCCCGTGATGAAGACGTGCTCCCTGGTGTCCTCGATGAGCCGGAACAGCTCCTGCTGCTCCTCGGACAGGGCGGGAAGGGACACGGTTCTCACAGGGCTGGCGGGGCGGACACGGGACGCTCCCCCATGCTACGTGCCCCGTCCGGTGGCGGCCCGCAGACGCTCGGCGTCCCCTCAGGACGCCCTCCTAGACTGACCGGCATGGAGCGGGCCGGGACGCGCGCGCCCCGGCGGTCGCGCCTGGGCGCCGATCTGGCGATCCTCGGGCTCATCGGCGTCCTCCTGCTGGCCGCGATCGGTGCCGGGGGCGCCACTCTCTACCGGCAGTTCTACGGCCCGTCGGCCTTCGTGGTCCGCTACCTCGATCTGCTCGCCGAGGGGCGCGCGGCCGACGCCCTCCGGGTCCCCGGCGTCGCGATCGATCGGGAGACCCTCGACGAGGCCGGGATCGACCCCGCCGCCTCCGAGGCCATGCTGCGCCGCTCCGCCCTCGGCCCGCTCACCGACATCGAGGTCGAGTCGGAGAAGACCTCCGGTGACGACACCGCTGTCACGGTCAGCTACCGGGCGGGAGGCCACTCCGGGACGACCACCTTCCACGTCGCGCAGGACGGCTGGGCGGGCGTCACCCCGAACTGGCGCTTCACCACGAGCCCCCTGGCGGTGGTCGAGCTCACCGTGCGCGGTTCCGACCGCTTCGCCGTGAACGGCTTCGAGGTCGACCGTCGCCAGATCTCCGCTGCCGGTGCCGCCGCCACTCCGCTCGAACCTCTGCCCCTGCTGGTCTTCACCCCCGGCGTCTACTCCGTCACGGTGGACACGGCGATCTCCACATCGTCCGGGCACGGGGTCCTCGCCGACAAACCGCTGGCCGTGACCCCGTTGGACGTGCAGTCGGAGCCGACGGAGGAGTTCGTCGAGGTCGTCCAGGAACGCGTCGAGGAGTTCCTCACCGACTGCACCACGCAGGAGGTGCTGCAGCCCACCGCGTGCCCGTTCGGACTGCGGGTGCAGAACCGGATCGCCGAGCCGCCGAAGTGGTCGATCAGCCAGCAGCCCGAGATCATGGTCGCGCCCTCCGACGACGGGCACTGGCAGATCCCGCCCGCGACCGCCGTGGCGCACGTCGAGGTCGAGATCCAGTCGCTCTTCGACGGCTCCGTCGAGCCGGTCTCCGAAGACGTGCCGTTCCGCGTGAACGGCTCGATCGCCATCCTTCCCGACGGCTCCGCCTCGATCCGCGTCGGATCGCCGGACGACCTCGGGCAGTGAGCCGCGTCAGCGGCGCTGACGCTCCGCGGCGCGCTGGTCGCGTGCCGCGAGGTCGGCCAGCCGGGCGTTGTATTCCTCCAGCTCGGCGTCGCCGGTGCGGTCCGCATGGCGGTCGCGCCGGCGCTGGAGCTTGGTGTCGCTCCGGCTCCACTGGATGGCGACGGTGATGGCGAGGATGAGCGTCGGGATCTCCCCGATCGACCACGCGATGCCGCCGCCCACATACTGGTCGGTCATCGGGTCGGCGCCCCAGTCGCGGCCCATCGCGCCGAACCAGTCCGCGACCATCAGCCCTTCCTGCATCATGATCGCCATGCCGAAGAACGCGTGCATGGCCATCACCGCGATGAGGGTGATGAGCCGGCCGGGGTACGGCAGGCGGTACGGCACGGGGTCGGCGCCGATGAGGCTCATCACGAACAGGTAGCCCGAGATCAGGAAGTGGATGACCATCCACTCGTGCCCGAGGTGCTCGTACATCGACCAGCGCACCAGATCGGTGAAGTAGAACGCCCAGAGCGACAGGATAAAGATCGCCGCTGCCACGATCGGGTGGGTGACGACCCGCGCGAACGGCGAGTGGACGGCCCACATGATCCATTCGCGGCCGCCGCGGGTGCCGTCGTCGCGCTTGTGGATCGCGCGCAGCGCGAGCGTGATCGGCGCTCCGGAGACGAGCAGCAGCGGGATCGCCATCGAGAGCATCATGTGCCCGAGCATGTGCACGCTGAAGAGGTACTCCTGGTAGGCGTTGATGGGGCCGCCCGTGACCCACACCAGCAGCAGCAGGCCGAGCACCCAGAACACCGTGCGGTGGATCGGCCAGCGATCGCCGCGGAGCCGGAGTCGGCGCACGCCCGCGAGATAGAAGAAGAGTCCGAAACCCGCCGCGACGAGCCACAGCACGTCGATGTCCCACGCCGTGAACCAGCGCTCCAGGGTGAGCTCGGGCGGCAGCAGCGATCCGGTGAGGATCTGCGCCGGGGTCTGCGCGAACGCCGCGACCTCGCCGGTGGGCGGGGGCGTGCGCGCGAGGGCGGCCGCGGCACCGGAGGCGAGTCCCATCAGGGCCACCTCGCCGAGGACGAGCGCCCAGAACCACCGGGACGCGCGGTCCCCGCTCAGCTTCGGGATCAGACGCGTGCGGTACCAGGCGCCGAGCAGCCCCATCCCGACGAGCAGAGCGGCCTTGACGACGACGATGAGGCCGTAGGGGGTGGTCCACACGGCCTCCCAGCTGCCGACGGCCACGATGGAACGGGTGAAGCCGGAGACGGCGACCACCGCGAAGGCCGCGATCGCGAGGGAGGAGTACCGGCCGACGAGCGTGGGCAGATCGAGGTCCTGCTGCCCGCGGAGGAGCACGAGGAGGAGCAGTCCGCCCAGCCACACGGCCGCGCCGATCGTGTGCAGGAGGATGGAGTTGACGGCCATGTTGTGTCCGTCGAGGTCGCCCGCGTGCCCCTGGGTCGCCAGCGGCAGGAACGACACCGCGGCCAGCAGGGCGGTGAGCAGCGTGGGCGTCCAGGTGCGCCAGGCGAACGCGAGCACCGTGATGACCGCACCGAGAATGGTCGTGATCAGCCACGACTGCCCCAGCGGGAGCTCCAGCAGGAAGCGTCCGAGCTGCGAGCCGAACTCGCGCTCGATGCTGAGCTGCGGGTTGAAGGCCGCCATAAAGGAGAAGAAGCCGGCCAGACCCGAGGAGACGGTGAAGACGGCGGCCCCGACCGAGGCGATGTTCAGGGCCGTGTCGAACGTGCGCTCTCCCGCTCGCAGTCCGAACAGGGCCAGCACGAGCGATCCGAGCATGAGAGCGCCGGCGAGGTTCATCACGAGCTTCGCGAGCGGTGTGCCCCACAGCACCACGGGTCCGGGGTCCTGCAGCAGCGGCGGGTTCGCCCCTCCCCCGACGAGCAGCGCCCAGACGAGGGCGACGCCGGCAGCGGCGAGGAGGATGACGATGCCGGCGAGACGGTACGCCGACGTCGAGCGCGGCGTCTCGGTGCGGGAACTCACCCCTCCAGCCTAGGCTCGCGCAGCAGGGAGGATGCACGAAGGCCGCCTCCGAAGCGGGGGCGGCCTTCGAAAAGGGTGCGGTCTTACTTGACGGCAGCCTTGAGCTTGGAACCGGCGGTCACCTTGACGCGCTTGCCGGCCGGGATCTTGATCTCGGCGCCGGTCTGCGGGTTGCGGCCCGTGCGGGCGGCCGTGTCGACCTGCTCGAACGAGATCCAGCCCGGGATGGAGACCTTGCTGCCCTTGGCGACAGCGTCGGAGACCGTGGCGAACAGCGAGTCGAGGACACCGGAGACGGTGGCCTGGCTCTGGCCGGTGGCGGAAGCGATGCTCGCGACGAGCTCGGTCTTGGTGATGGACTTGTCAGCCATGTCATCCTCCAGCGACGAAGGACCGTCGCATCGTGTGTGGGTACGGGAAGCGGGTGCTCCCCGGTGGTCGTGTGACCGCCTCGAATGTACCAACGGCCACCCGGATTTCCGCGTCATTTCGCGGGTTTCGACCGATTTCCCGGCGTGTCGCGTCACATTGGCCACTCGCGTCACAGGTTTTCGGCCGCACTCTCGCCGGTTCAGGCCCCCGCGCGACAACAGGCGCTCCCCCGCTCACGCGCCTGTTCCCGCGCGATCGCCTGCGTCGCCGGGCATGCAAAAAGGGCGAGGATCCGAGATCCTCGCCCTTTCTCGCTCGATGCTTACCAGCTCGACTTGGTCACGCCGGGCAGCTCGCCACGGTGCGCCATGTCACGGAAGCGGACACGCGAGATGCCGAACTTCGTGAGGACACCACGGGGGCGGCCGTCGATGACGTCGCGCGAACGCACGCGAGCCGGCGACGCGTTGCGCGGCAGCTTCTGCAGGCCGACGCGGGCGGCCTCGCGGGCCTCGTCGGTGGCGTTCGGGTCGACCAGGGTCTTCTTCAGCTCGGCACGACGCTCGGCGTAGCGCTCGACGATGACCTTGCGCTGCTCGTTGCGCGCGATCTTGCTCTTCTTAGCCATGGATCAACGCTCCTCTCGGAATTCGACGTGCTGACGGATGACCGGGTCGTACTTCTTGAGCACGAGGCGGTCGGGGGTGTTGCGGCGGTTCTTCTTGGTCACGTACGTGTAACCCGTACCTGCCGTCGAACGCAGCTTGATGATCGGACGGACGTCCTGAGCCTTCTTGGCCATTAGAGCTTCACACCCTTCGCCTGGAGGTCCTTGACGACGTTCTCGATGCCACGCGCGTCGATCACCTTGATGCCCTTGGCGGACACGTTGAGCGTGATCTTACGACCGAGCGAGGGCACGAAATAGGTCTTCTTCTGCACGTTCGGGTCGAAGCGACGCTTCGTCCGGCGGTGCGAGTGCGAGACGTTGTGACCGAAGCCGGGAACAGCTCCGGTCACCTGGCACACTGCTGCCATGATGATGACTCCTTCATTACCGTGAGACCGGACGGCCTCACCCAAGATCCCTTGTCTGCACGCCGCCCCGCATACCGATCTCTCGGCGGAAGAAGGGGGAGCACACGAACTGCGCACAGGAGCGTGCGCAGACGAAGAGTCAGTCTAGCACGGCCTCCGCCGGCCGTTCGAATCGCCTGAATGGCCCCATCTCAGGCCGAAAAGCCGCCATTCGCGCGATTCGAAGCGTCGGCGGCACCCCGCCCCCACCGGAACGGGGAGACCGTGGGGTCGCCGGGGATCCAGAAGCGCCAGGGGAACGCGTCCGTCCCGGCGATGCCCGCCACCCCCACCCGCGGGCCCTGAGCGACGTCCGCCACGGGAGGGCCGAGCCACAGCTCCGCCCTGGCACCGTTCTGCTCGTCGCCCGTGATGGCGTCGAGGCCGTCGTGCAGGGAGTGCCGCAGCCCCGCGGCCTGTCCGAGCCGCCCTGGTCCGCGCGCGAGGTCCCGGAGGGCGGTGCGGCCGAGCGGCGGGACCGCCCGTCGTCGTCGGGCCGCCGCGTCCACGCCGGACACGATCTCCCCGGCACGGAGCAGGACGCCGTCGCCCTGCCCCTCGGGGCCACAGGCCACATTGACGCAGGAGTGGATGCCGTGACTCAGGTACACGTAGAGATGCCCGGGCTCGCCCCACATCGTGGCGTTCCGGGCCGTGCGCCCCATGCGGGCATGCGAACCGGGGTCGGCCACCGCCCCCGTGCCCTGCCCGTGATACGCCTCGACCTCGGTGATGCGCACGCGCACCTCGACCGGGAGGCCGTCCTCGATGACGACGGTCCGCAGCTCCGCGCCGAGCAGCGTCGGCGCGACGTCCACGGCGGAACGCATCACGTCCTCACGGGTGGCGCGGCGCAGGGCCTCCGGCTCCGTCACGTCAGAACCGCGGCGCCGTCTGGCACCAGGACGCGTCGAAGCCGGTCAGCGCGACGATCTCGTCCCCGGTCTTCATGTCGATCAGGTGCGTCTCGAGCTCCTCCGGGAGGGGCAGCAGCATCCCGTCATAGGCGTTGTCGGCCATGTCCGGGGCGATCACGACGGCGGCGTACTGGCCGCTCGGCGACGCGCAGGCCTGGAGGATCGAGTCGGCGGCACTCACCTCCACGAGCGGGGTCGCCGCACCGGAGTCGTCGACGCGGATCACGGCCTGGCCCACCGGGAGACCGCCCTCGTCCCGGGCGACGACGTGTCGCAGGGTCCCCCCGGGGAACGGGGTGATGGAGGTGGCGCTGCCGTAGTCCGGCTCGGAGGGGGCGAGCGGCTCCTCGGATCCGTCTGCGAGGTCGAGCTCGACGACCGACCCGTCCAGCCGCTCGACGATGGCGGTGTACGTGCCGCGGGAGATGCCCTGGATGGTCGTCGCGAGGCCGAGGGACTGCACGCCCGTGTCGGCGGACTGATCGACGAGCGAGAGCGCCCCGTCGAAGTCGATGAACAGCACGGCGGCGCTGTCGGGCACGAACTGCCACACGAAGACGCTCACCTCCTCGTCGCCGACCTCGATGATGCGGGGCTCGTCGTCGCCGCTCAGCGACTGGGTGACGAGCACGCTCGCGCGCCCCTCGGTGTCGCTGAGCTCGCGATCGGAGTAGCTGTAGCCGACGAGGTTGCCGCGCTCGGACACCTGGATCGCGCCCACATACCCCTCGCCAGGCAGCGGGAGCTCGCGCTGATCGGAGCCGTCCCTGTCCATCACGAGCATCCGCGACTGGTCGTCGTCCTCGACAGCGGCCACGAGCTGCGTGGACGTGGCCCGGAAGTCGTCGATGCGCGGGTGGGAGAACACGGGCTGCGCGTTCTCTCCGGTCAAGTCGGTGCGGAAGATGATGTCGTCGCCGTCGGGGTCGCGGCGCAGGAGGAAGATCGACGACGACGGCGTCTCGAAGGACGTCGTGAGGTCCGCGGCGGGGCCGCCCCCGGCGCCGGTCACTCCGGCCACGGTGACCGTGTAAGTCGTGTCGTCGTCGAGGGGCACGGTGAAACGCACGCCCACCCCGCGGCCGGCGGCATCGACCGTGAACGGCACGGAGGGCTCGACGGTGACCTGCTCGGGGTCGATGGCGGAGAGGGGCTGGTTCGCGGTGAGGATGACGCGGCTTCCGGACGATTCGATGGCCTGAGCGGCGTCGACCTGCACGTCGGTGACCCGCGGGCCCTGGAGGAGGCTCACGATTCCGAGTCCCGTGCCGACGAGGACGAGCACTCCGACGACGGCGCCGATCGTGACGAGGAACCGACGGCGGGACCACGGGGCGCTCCGCGGCGCCTCGTCGTCGGCGGGGAGGTCGGTCGTGGGCGTCCAGCCCGGCTCCGCCGCGTCGTCCCGGGCACCGTCTGCTCGGGAGGCGGACGTCGGGCCCGCGGGGGTGAACACCGGTTCGGGCGCCTGCGGGATCGCGGGGATGCCTGCGGCCGACTCCTCTGCCGCACGCTCCGCGGCTTCGCGCTCCGCGGCACGCTCCGCCGCAGCACGCTCGGCCGCCGCACGCTCCGCGGCTTCACGCTCCGCTGCTTCACGGTCGACGGCCGCCTGCTCGGCCGCGACCTCCGCCGCCATGCGCTCCACGGCCGCACGCTCCTCGGCGACCTGCTCCGCTTCGGCCTGCTCGACAGCGGCGCGCTCGGCCGCGGTCTGCTCCTCCGCGGCGCGCTCCTCCGCTTCCCGGGCGGCGCGCAGCTCGGCGCGGGTCCGCGGGACGGCGGGCGGCTCCGGCCGCTCGTCGTCAGTACTCATACGGGTCCTTCGGCTCGTCGATCGCCACCACATCGGTCGGCTCGATGTGCAGGGAACCGTCGTCGTCGGCGCGGACCTTCCCCGTGATCTCGACCCATTGTCCGGTCTTGTAGGCGTCGGCGTCGACGCTCACCGGCAAGGCGGCGGTCTGGGCGTCGATGACGCAGTGCGTGATGACGAGACGGGTGAGGTTGACGCCGTCTCCCTCACCGGGCGTGACGAAGCCCTGCAGCGTGACGTCGGCCCCGTCGTAGGCCGCGGTGTTCGTCGCGGCGGCGAAGACGCTCGCCCAGTCGCCCACACCGAAGGTCGAGGTGTCCGCGACCCCGAGGGCGACGGTGTCGGCACCGGCGAACAGCGCGGTCTCCTCTCCGGCGCGAGACATCGCGAGCTCCACCGAGAGCGAGGCGGGAGGCAGGACGAGCGCGGAGACGACGACCCCGGTCGCGACCACGCCGCCGGCCAGCGCACCGACGCCCGCGAGACGCCGGCGCGACAGCCCGGACGGGCGGTCGGCTTCGTCGTCCACGGACGCCGCCGGCTCGTCGGAGCGCGAGGCCGCGGGACCGTGGTCGTGTCCGTGGTCCTCCTCGGCTCCCAGCGGCAGCGCGCACGACCAGATCGCCCCGGCGAGCGTCACGACGGCGGCCGCGCACGCGAACCACACCGACTCCGGGCTGATGTAGAGGCTGAGACGGTCGGTCACCGCGAGGCCGAGGGTGACGACCGCGACGACGGATGCCAGGCCGATTCCCAGCCACCGGGTGGCGAGGGCGCGGGAGCGGGCGGAGAACTCAGGCAAGGACGTTCACCCCGATCCCGATCGCGAAGGCCGATGCCAGCACGACAGCGGTGATGCCCACGAGCGTGCGGGTGGTGAAGGTCGTGCGCATCAGCGCGAGCATCTTGATGTCGACGAGCGGGCCGACCAGGAGGAACGCCACGAGCGCACCCGAGGAGAAGGTCGACGCGAACGACAGCGCGAAGAAGGCGTCGACGTTGGAGCAGATCGCCACGACGATCGCGAGCAGCATCATCGCGACGATCGACAGCACAGGGTTGGCGCCGATCGTGAGCAGGACGTCGCGCGGGATGAGCACCTGCACGGCCCCGGCGAGCGCGGAGCCGATCACGAGCGCCGGCATCACGGCCCGCAGCTCCACGAGGAACTGCGTGAGGCTGCGGCGCACGGGGGTTCCCGGTTCGTGCGTGACGCGCTCGCACGTGTCGACGAAGCGCTCGGTGAGCAGCGACTCCGGCGAGGGGTGGCGGCTGTAGATCCAGCCGATGAGGTTCGCGATGAGGTAGCCGCCGACGAGGCGGGCGACGAGGATGCCCCCGTCCCATCCGAAGGCGGCGTGCGTCGTGAGGATCACGATCGGATTGACGATCGGCGCCGCGATGAGGAAGGTCAGCGCCTCCGCGGGGGCGAGCCCGCGCATCATGAGCCCGCGGGCGAACGGGACGTTGCCGCACTCGCAGACCGGGATGAGCATGCCGAGCAGCGAGAGCACCGCGCGACGGGCCCAGGCGCGGCGCGGGAGCCAGCGGTGGATGACGTCCGCCGGGAGCCAGACCTGCACGACGATCGACAGGAGCACGCCGAGCACGACGAACGGCAGCGCCTCGATGAGCACACTGAGGGCGAGCGTCAGGCCGTCCTGCGCTCGGGTGGGCAGCGAGGCGGGGAAGAGGGTGGGGAGGAAGGCGTCGATGAGGAACAGGGCCGCGACGACCACGGCGCCGATGCCGACGGCGATCCACGTCGAGCGCGGCGAGGGCGCTCGACGGTGCGTATGGCCCGGACGGGTGGCCGTTCGTGCCGGGGCGGTCACGCTGTCGCAGCCCTCTCGGCGTCGCGCTTGTTGGCGCAGGGGGTGCAGAGCCCGAAGATGTCGACCACGTGGGCGGCTTCGGTGAAGCCGTGCAGGGCGGCGGTGCGGTGCGCCCACTGCTCCACGTCCTTCGCCTCGATCTCGACCGTGAGGCCGCAGGATCGGCAGATGAGGTGGTGGTGGTGTCCCTGGGTGGTGCACGCCCGGTAGAGCGCCTCTCCCTCGGGGCTCTGCAGCGAGTCGGCGTCGCCCGCGGCCGCGAGCCCGGCGAGGGCGCGGTAGACGGTGGCCAGGCCGATCCCGGTGTTGTCGTCGCGGAGCGTCGCGTGCAGGCTCTGCGCGCTCACGAAACCGCGCGCGTCGGCGAGCGCTTCGCGCACACGTTCGCGCTGCCAGGTGTTCCGCTGAGCCATGCCATCGATTCTAGGCCGGGACGGTTGGCGAGGGCTGGGAGCGGCCCCACCGCGGATTCGAATCGCCCGATTGGCGGCATCTCCGGCCGAAATGGAGCAAAGTGCGCGATTTGAACGGGGTCAGACGCGGGTGACCCGGGACCGGACGCGCTGCACGATCCAGCACACGACGTAGATCGTGAAGGACAGGGTCGTGATGTAGGGGCTCACCGGGAGGGTTCCGGCGAGCGCAAGGAGGATCCCGCCGACGGCCGACACGAACCCGAACACGGCCGCCAGCACCGGCACCGCGACCGGGCCCGCCGTGATCCGCATGGCGGCGGCCGCCGGTGTCACCAGCAGCGCCATCACCAGCAGCGCGCCGATGACGTGCACGCTCACCGCGACGATGAGCCCCAGCAGCATCATGAACAGCAGGCTCACGGTGCGGGTGGGAACCCCGCGGGCGGCCGCCGACTCCGGGTCGAGCGAGTCGAAGCGCAGCGGATTCCACATCACGAGCAGGCCGAGCAGCACCACGAGGCTGATGCCGATGAGCCAGCCGAGGTCGGGGCTCGAGACCGACACGATCTGCCCCGTCAGGAGGCTGAACCGGTTGGCGCTCCGGCCGTCGTACAGCGACAGGAACAGAATGCCGAGACCGAGCCCGAACGGCATGATCACGCCCACGATCGAGTTGCGGTCCCTGGCCTTGGCGCCGAGGACCCCGATGAGGATCGCCGCCACGAGGGCTCCGCCGAGGGAGCCGAGCACCACGCTGCCGCCGAACAGCAGCGCCGCCGCCGCTCCCGCGAAGGAGAGCTCGCTCACCCCGTGCACCGCGAAGGCGAGATCGCGCTGCATGACGAAGACCCCGATGAGGCCGCCGACGAGGCCGAGCACGGCACCCGCGATGATCGAGTTCGAGAGCAGGGCGACGAGCTCGCCGTAGTCCTGGAAGGAGAAGACGTCGTCCCAGCCGACCATCGGGACGAGGGCGGACGCGGCGGTCATGCGGCGCCCCCGTGCTCGTGGTCGTGATCGTGGTGCGGCTCCGCGTCGGGGACGCCGACCACGACGAGCCGGTCGCCGGCGCGCAGTACGAACACCGGGGTGCCGTAGAGATCCGTCAGCACACGGGTCTGCAGGACCTCCTCCGGAGTCCCGAGGAGGAACCGACCCCCGGCGATGTAGAGGATGCGGTCGACGCGGTTCAGGATCGGGTTGACGTCGTGTGTGACGAAGAGCACGGCGGCCCCACGCTCCCGACGCTGCCGGTCGATGATGTCGGTGACGGCGACCTGGTTGGCGAGGTCGAGGTTCGACAGCGGCTCGTCGCAGAGCAGCAGCGCGGGCTCGTCGGCCAGCGCCTGTCCGACCCGGAGGCGCTGCTGCTCCCCGCCGGAGAGCAGGCCCACGCGGCGGTCCGCGTAGGAGGTCGCCCCGACCGCGGCCAGCAGCCCGTCGACCTTCGCCCGGTCGCCGCGGTGCGGGACCGGGAAGCCGAAGCGGCTGCCCTGCACGCCGAGGGCGACGAGGTCACGGGCCCGCATGCTCGTGTCGGGCGCGAGCGCGCGCTGCTGCGGGATGTACCCGATGCGGGCGTTGCCGCGGTGCACGGGCTCGCCGGCCACGCGGATGCTGCCGCGGGACAGCGGCTGGAGTCCCAGGATGCTGCGCAGGAGCGTCGTCTTCCCGGAGCCCGACGGGCCGAGCACGGCGATGAACTCCCCGGGCTGCACCGTGAGGTCGAGTCCCGACCAGAGCTCGCGGTCTCCCCGCTGCAGGGCGCCGTCGGCGATCTCGAGGACCGGACCGGTCTCCCTCGCGGGTCGCTGAGCCTGTGAACGGGCTCCGCTCACGACTGCACGGCGGCGGCGAGGCTCTGGATCGCGTCACTCATCCACTCAGAGTACGACGATCCGTCCTCCAGCAGCTCCGTGAACGCGACGACGGGCACCCCGGCGTCCTCCGCGGCCTTCTCCACGCGCTCCGTCTCCGCGCCGCCGGTCTGGGCGTTGGTGAGCACGGCGGTCACATCGCCGGACCCGACGACCTGCAGCGCCTCGAGCAGCACGGCGGGCGCGACATCGCTGCCCTCCTCCACCGACTCCGCGAAGCCCTCGGGGGTGACGTCGGTGAGCCCGGCGGCGGTGGCCAGGTACCCGGGCAACGGCTCGGTCATGAACACCGTCGCACCGGCGGCGTCCGCCTTGATCGCCTCGAGGTCGCCCTCGAAGCCCTCCAGCTCCGCGACGAGCTCGTCCGCGTTCGTGCGGAACGTGTCGGCACCGTCGGGGTCGATCTCGGTGAGCTCGTCGGCGATCGCCTCGACGACGTGGATCATCGTGTGCGGGTCGAACCACACGTGCTCGTTGAAGCCCTCGATGTGATCGTGGCCGGCGTGCTCGTCCTCGCCCTCGGCGTGCTCGTGATCGTGCGGCTCCTCGGTCGCGGCCTCGTCGTCGCCGTGATCGTCGTGGCCCTCGTTGCCCGGGTAGTCGTGCGAGAACTCCACCGCGGTGACGACGTGCGGGTCCTGCGCATCCTGCAGGAGGCTGTCGATGAACGCGTCGTAGCCGCCGCCGTTCTCCACCACGAGGTCGGCCTTCTGCAGCGTGAGGCGGTCGCGAGCGCTCGCCTCGTAGGAGTGCGGGTCCTGGGTGACCGAGTCGATGATCGAGGTGACGTCGACCCGGTCTCCGCCGACCTGCGCGGCGATGTCGCCGTAGACGTTGGTGCTCGCGACGACCGTCACCGCGCCGTCGTCCTCCGCCGCGCCGGACGTCGACGAGCATCCGGCCAGGGAGAGGGCGGCGACGGAGGCGAGCGTGAGGGCGAGGGCGGGCTTCTTCATGGGTCCCACTCTAAACGCTAATGAGAACCATTATCAAACCGTCCCTCGCCCGCCGGCGCCGCCTCAGTTCGTAAGTGCCCCCGGGGCGACCCACACCGTGGCCTCGCCCGGCAGTGCGGACCCGTCCAACGCGACAGTCGACAGCACGGCGTCGTCGGCCGCAGCGCCCAGATCGAACGGCACGGTGCCGAAGTTCGTCACGACCTCCCACCCGTTCGGGCGGCGGAACCGCAGCACGTCCTCCCGACCCGTGTCGACCCACTCGAGCGTCTCCCCGGTCTGCAGCAGTCGTCGCAGCCGCAGCGCCTCGCGGTACAGGTTGAGGGTCGAGCCGGGGTCGGCGTCCTCCACCTCCACCGCATGCTCCGCGAACCAGGCGGGCTGCGGCAGGTGCGCGCCGGCTGCGCCGAAGCCGTACGAGCTGCCGGACGCCGTCCACGGCAGAGGCACGCGGCAGCCGTCGCGGCCCAGGCCGTCGAAGTCCGCGCCGCGGAAGAACCCGGGGTCCTGACGCTGATCGGGCGCGATCTCCGCGACCTCGTGCAGGCCCAGCTCCTCGCCCTGATAGAGGTAGGCGCTGCCGGGCAGGCCGAGCAGCAGCAGCGTCGCGGCGTGCGCCCGACGCAGGCCGCCCTCGCGGTCGAGGCCCTCCTCCGGGCCGCCGGCGCGCACCCACTCGGTGCCCTGCTTGACCGCGCGGCCGCGCAGCGGCGGCAGGCCGTAGCGGGTGGCGTGCCGCGTCACGTCGTGGTTCGAGAGCACCCAGGTGGTCGACGAGCCCGCAGCCTGCGCCTGGGCGAGGTTGTCGGCGATGATGCGCTGGAAGTCGGCCGCGTCGAAGTCGGCGACGAGCAGGTCGAAGTTGAACGCCTGCCCGAGCCCCTCCGCGGACGCGTACTTCGCGCGGCGCTCCGGGGTCTCCACCCACGCCTCGGCGACCGCGGTGCGCGGCGGGTCGTACTCGTTGAAGACCGCGCGCCACTGGGCGTAGATCTCGTGCACGTCGTCGCGGTCGATCATCGGATGCGTGCCGGAGGTGCGGTCCATCGCGTCGAGCTCCGCGCGGGACGGCAGCGGCTCGGTGAGGTCCTTCGTCAGCATGTGGGCCACGTCGATGCGGAAGCCGTCCACGCCGCGGTCCGACCAGAAGCGGAGCGTCGTGAGGAAGTCCTCGCGCACCTCCGGGTGGTCCCAGTTCAGGTCGGGCTGCTCGACGGCGAAGTTGTGCAGGTACCACTGGCCGTCTGCGACGCGCTCCCAGGCGCTGCCGCCGAACACCGACACCCAGTCGGTGGGCGGCTCCGCGCCGTCGGGGCCGGTGCCCTCACGGAAGATGTAGCGCTCGCGGGCGGCCGAGCCGCGGCCGGCGGCGAGTGCCTCCTGGAACCAGGCGTGCTGGTCGGAGGTGTGGTTGGGGACGATGTCGACGACGACGCGGATGCCCCGCGCGTGCAGCGCCTCCACCATGGCGTCGAAGTCGTCGAGGGTGCCGAGACGCGGGTCGACGTTCCGGTAGTCCGCCACGTCGTAGCCACCGTCGGCGAGTTCCGACGGGTAGAACGGGCTCAGCCACACCGCGTCGATGCCGAGCTCGGCGAGGTAGTCGGCGCGCGACACGATGCCGGGGATGTCACCCAGGCCGTCGCCGTCGGCGTCCGCGAAGCTCCGCGGATAGATCTGGTACACGGCGGCCTGACGCCACCAGGTCGCGGTCTTGTCGTCTTCGCGGGTCGCGGTGAGCAGCGAATCGGTCATGAGGAAGAGGCTCTCCTTGTTTCTTGCGGGGGGTCGGGTCAGCCCTTGACGGCACCCTGCGTGACGCCCTCCATCACCCAGCGCTGAGTGAAGAGGTAGGCGACGATAGCGGGAGCCATGGCCATCAGGTACGAGGCGAAGGCGACGTTGTAGTTGTTGCTGAACTGGTTCTGGAAGAGGTTCTGCCGCACCGGGAGCGTCTGCAGCGCCGGATCGGAGATGATCAGCGACGGCATCATGAAGTCGTTCCAGGCGTAGAGGAAGGCGAAGATGCCGACCGTGGCGCTCATCGGCGCGAGGAGCGGGAAGATGAGCCGCCAGAACGTCTGCCAGGTCGTGGCGCCGTCGATCCGCGCGCTCTCCTCCAGCTCGATCGGGATCGACCGCAGGAACGCCGTGAACAGCAGCACGCTGAAGCTGAGCTGGAACATCGTGGCGAGGATGATCACGCCGAACGGGTTGTCGAGGCCGACGCGTCCGGTGAGCTGGATCTGCGGAAGCGCCACGACGGGGAACGGGATGAACATCGCCGCCAGCAGATAGAAGAAGGAGTACCGGAACAGCCGGCGGTCCCAGTTGCGCACGATCGCGTACGACGCGAAGGCCGCGAGGACGATCGTCGCGATGACCGTCCCCGCCGTGACGAGCAGCGAGATCGCGGCGCCCACGGGGAACTTCGTGAGCGTCCATGCCTGGACGAAGCCGTCGAGGCTGAACGGCGCCGGCAGCGAGAACGCGTTGCCGTCGACCGCCTGCCCGGTCGTCTTGAACGCCATCGAGATCGTCACGTACAGCGGGATGAGGATCGTCGCCGTGCACAGGATCAGGATGATGGTGCCCGACCAGTTGACGCGCTCCATCTTCTGCCGCTTCCGGCGTCCGTCCGCGGGGATGGTGGTGAGGGTCTCCGTCGACATCAGAACGTGTTCCTTCCGCGGGTCAGCGAGAGCTGGAGGACGGAGATGAGCACGGCCACGATGAAGAAGATCGTGGCGTTGGCCATCTGGTAGGCGTAGTCGCCGCCGTTGAAGCCCGCGATGATCGTCATCGCGACGCTGCGGGTGGCGGTGCCCGGGCCGCCGTTGGTGAGGCCGACGATGATGTCGTAGGCGTTGAGGAAGCCCTTGAAGCCGAGGATCACGTTGATGACGACGTAGCCGGCGACGAGGGGGATCGTGATGCGGGTGAGCTGCTGCGTGCGGCTGGCGCCGTCGATGCTCGCCGCCTCGTACACCTCGCCCGGCACCGACAGGAGTCCGGCGATGTAGATGAGGAGCGTGCCGGGGACCGCCTGCCAGGCGGTGACGATCACGATCGCGACCCAGGCGAGGTCGGGGTTCGCGAGCAGGCTCGTCTCCAGCCACGGGATGCCGGTGGCCGCTCCCGCCGCGGGGATCGAGTTCGAGAACAGGAAGTTGAAGACGTAGGCGATGATGATGCCCGAGATCACCATCGGGATCACGAAGATCGTCCGCAGCCCCGTCTTGAACCGGATGCGGGAGGTGAGGCCGACCGCCAGCAGGAACGCGATGACGTTGACGACGATCACGGTCGCGATCGAGAACCCGAAGGTGAAGAGGTAGCTCTGCAGGATCGCCGGGTCGCTGAACAGCGCGATGTAGTTCGTCAGCCCGTTGAAGCTCCACTCGCCGATGCCGATGGAGTCGGTGAAGCTGAAGAAGATGCCGATGACGCCGGGGACGGTGATCGCGAGCGTGAAGATCACGAGGGTCGGCAGGAGGAACAGGTAGTAGATCGGCTCGACGCGGCGGGCCTGGCGGCGGATCTTTCGCTGCTTTCCGGTGACGATAGCGGTCGTGGTCGTGCTCATGGCGCGGACTCCTCTGTCTCGCCCGATGCGGAGTCCTCGGAGCTCGGGATCGGGGCGCGGAAGGCGATGCGGGCCCAGTCCGCGTCCATGGTCCGGAGGATGGACGACGGGGCGGCGCCGAGGACCATGGCCTGCGCGTAGTTGAAGATCGGGAGGGTCTTCGGGACGAGCACCGAGGGGCCCTGATAGATCCGCCCCTCGTCGTAGTACTCGATCATGCCCTCGATGCGCGGGTCGTCCGGCGGTGCCGCGTCGGTCGTCGGGGTGAAGCCGAGCTGCGAGGCGTTGTACTCCTCGATGTTCTCGGGGAGGTAGAGGTACTCCAGGAAGTCGCGCGCGGCCTCCTGGTGCCGGGACTCCTCGGGGATCATGACCGCGAGGTCCATGTTCACGCGGACCGCGAGGTCGTCCGGGTCGTCGGTCATGGGCAGCGGGAAGGTGCCGAGGTCGAGGTCGGGGTCGGTCTTGGCGATCTCGCTGAACGCCCACGGCCCCTGCAGGTACATCGCCGCCTCGCCCTTCGCGAAGGCGAGGTTCCCGTCCCCGTACGCCCGGCTGGCGGCGTCCTCATTCGTGTACTCGTCCGCGAGCACCATCATCCTGTCCATCGGCTCCGCGAAGTCCTTCTCGAAGGAGACCTCCGAGTCCGGCCCGACATCGGTGCCCTCGGCGGCGAGCGCGTCGAAGAACGCCAGCACGTCGAGCGAGCCGCCGACGGCGTAGTCGTACCACCCCTGTCCGACCGTCCAGTCGTCCTTGAAGGTGGCGTAGAACGGATCGATCCCGGCCTCGCGGAGACGGTCGCTGACGGCGAGGAGCTCGTCCCAGGTCTGCGGTACCTCCAGGCCCTGCTCCGCGAAGATCTGCTTGTTGTAGATGACCGAGGCGGCCATGACCGAGTACGGCAGGGCACTGGTGCGGCCCTCGCAGGAGCCGTACTGGTCCATGAGCGGCTGCAGGTCCTCGCGGATGCCGGCGGCCGCCTCGGTGTCGGAGAGGTCGGTGAGCGCGCAGCGCTGCACGAACCGGGCGACCTCGTAGTTGTAGTTGGCGAGCATGATGTCGGGCGGGTTGCCCCGGACGAAGCTCGCGGAGACGACATCGACGCCGGACGTGTCGATCTCCACCCGCACGTCGTCCTGCGACGCGTTGTACTCCGCGACGAGCTCCGTCATGAACGGGATGGCCTCGCGCTTGCTGAACGTGAAGCGGATGGTCTCCGCTCCCCCGCCGGCGGCGCAGCTCGTGAGCGCCGTGCCGGTCAGCACGAGGCCGAGCGCTCCGGCGGCCCAGCGCACCGCCCGTGGTCGTGTGGCAGACACCGTCGTCCTTTCGTAGATCCGCGGAGTAAATCTAGTGAGCGAATTTAGTCCGTCTAGAGGTACTGTCTCATCTGGACGACAGAAAGGTCAAGGGGAGTGGCAGAGGTCTCGACAGGACTCGGCACCGGCCGCGCGAGTGTGAGCGCGGTGCTCGACTTCGCCTGGACGGCCGGCGAGTTCACCGCCACCGAGGCGATGGCCGGCACCTCGCTCACCCGCTCCACGGCCATCGACGCCATCGACACGCTCGTCACCGCCGAGGTGCTGCGCGAGCTGCCGAACGCCCGCGCCATCGGCGACTACCGCTCCGGACGCCCGGCGCGCCGCTTCGCCCTCGCGGCGGATCTCGGTGTGGTGATGGGCATCGACGCCGGGGACACCCACCTCGCGGTCACCGTCGCGGATCTGCTCGATCGCACGCTCGTGCATCATCGCGTGGAGGTCGACCCCGCGCAGAGCGTCGACGACCGCCGGGCGACGATCCTGCGGCACCTCGCCGCCGCGCGCGACGAGGCCGGGGTGCCCCCGGAGCGCGTGCTCGCCGTGTGCGCGGGTGTCGCCGCCCCCGTGAACCGCGACGGCATCTCACCCCCGCACCCCGACGGCTTCTGGGAGCGCACGAACCCCGGCCTCGCGGAGGCCCTGCGCGACTGGGCCCCGGTGGTCGAGGTCAAGAACGACGCCCAGCTCGCCGCGATCGCCGAGGGGACGCTCGGGGTCGCCGTCGACTGCCGCGACTACGTGGCCCTGCTCGCCAGCGAGCGCTTCGGCGGCGGCGTCGTCGTCGACGGGCACGTGCTGCACGGCGCCCACGGCGGCGTCGGCGAGGGCGTGGTGTTCGACCACATCGTCGGCGTCGGATCGGCGGTCGGGCTGCGGTACGCGCTGGAAGAGCAGGCCCGGGGCGCTGTCGCGGAGGGCGAGGCCCCCGCCGACGGAGCCCTCGGCCGGCTCGTGGCGGACGGGCCGGTCGACCCCCGACTGGTGCTGACGCTCGCCGCCTCCGGAGACCCCGACGCCCTCCGCGTCGCCGAGCGCGTGGGCGCGACCCTCGCCAGGGTCGTCGGCGTGCTCGGCAGCATGTACGACCCCGCCCGCGTGATCATCTGCGGGGCCGTGGCGGAGAGCATCGAACCCGTGCTGGCCGCCGCCCGCCGCATCCTCCCCGACGAGCTGCACCTGCCCGCACCGGAGATCCTCGCCTCGACGCTCGGCGCGGAAGTCGTGTCGGCCGGGGCCATCGCGACCGCCCGGAAGGCTGCCAGGGAACGGGCCGTCCCCCGCCTCGCGGAACAGCGTCTCACCGCCTGACCTCCCTCTCCCTTCTCCCTCTCCCTCCTTCCCTCGCGAAAACAGGCGCCCGCGCGAACTCAGGCGAACGCGGGAGTTCAGGCTCTCCCCCACTCCAGAGCCTGTTGTCGCGCGAGAGCCTGTGTCGGCGACACGCGCTGGGGGGTCAGTCCGGCTTGACGGACGCGGGCACCAGCAGCCGCCCGCTGAGGACAGAGCCGTGGAATGTGCGACTGGCGACGATCACCCAGGCGAGGACCAGCACCCCGTACGCGGCGACGGCGAGGACGTCGATCAGGACGAGGCCGCTGTGCACGGCGAGCCCGCTGAGCCCCGTGACGCACGTCCCGATCGGGAATGTGAACGACCACCAGGTGAGGCTGAACGGCAGGCCGCGGCGAGCCGTCCGCAGCGTGACGGCCGACGCGATTCCCGCCCAGAGCAGGGCGAACCCGATCATCGCGAAGCCGTACACCTGCGCCCCCACCACCAGCACCCGGGCGGTGAAGGGATCGACGACGGTGTCGGCGTTCGTCGCCAGCAGGGTCGCCGCGGTCACCGACTGCCCGAGCGGGCCGAGCACGATCCACAGCGTCGGCACCAATGCCGCCGGCCCCATCTCATGGTGCATGAGGCGATTCCAGATCAGAGTGATGATGATCATGGACGCCACCAGGCTCACGCCGAAGAGGGCGCCGCACAGCGTGAGGAGCCCTTCTCGGACCGGTCCCGCCGGACAGTACGGGAGGAGGAGGGCGCCCGTCGACGCCGACACCATCGGCGGCACCACCGGCATGAGCCACCCGCCGAAGGCCGCGGCGGGGGCGTTCACGTGTCGGGTGAAGGCGAGGAAGGGTACGAGCACGGCCGTGCAGACGCCCAGCACGGTGCCCAGCACCCAGAGCACGGCATCGAGTGCGACCGCAGCCGTGACGCCGATGAGATCCTTGCCCAGCAGGACCGCGCCGGCTCCGACGGTCAGGAGCGCCATCGGGGGCGCCCCGTAGAAGTGCGCCATCACCGGATGCCGGTGATGCGTGCGCGCCACCGCTCGATACCGCAGCCAGTGCCACCCCGTCGCCGCCGTGACGGCGACGAGGAGGACGGTCGCCGCCACCCAGACGATCGTCGCGGCGGCGCGAAGACCCGGGGGCTGCACGGGGAGCGACGCGGCCGCCGTGGCGACGATCCCCGTTCCCATGACGGAGGCATACCAGTTCGGCGTGAGATGCGAGAAGAGGGCGAGGGGACGGTCGAGATCGCGGAAG
>NZ_PNFU01000008.1:49476-104933 GCF_002871415.1 Microbacterium sp. UMB0228
CTCCGCCCGGGTCCGCAGCGCGGAAGCAGCCGTCGGGCATCCCCTCGTGCGGCGCTCGGTCCACGGGTCGTCGCTGACCGACACGGGCAGGATGATCGTCGAGCTCGGCGGGGCGGTCCTCGAGGCATCGCGGCGCCTGGAAGCCGGCCTGCAGGCGCAGCAGCCAGTCCGGCATGAGCAGCTCGGCGATGGTCTGCGACGCGGCCACCACCAGCGCGCTCGACTCCCGCCGCAGCGCCTGCACGCTGTGGAGCCCCCGACGGCCGTCCGGCTCATCGCAGGGAGCTCCTCCCGCGTGTCAGAACTCGTCCGCGGCGGCGACGCGCACCTCGGGTTCGTGGAAGGGCCGACGGTCGATCCCCGGCTGTCCTCGTTGGTCGTCGCGGAGGACGAACTGGTCGTGGTGGTCGCCCCCGATCACCCCTGGGCCGGGACCACGATCGAGGCGCAGGAGCTGGCCGAGACCGCGCTGCTGGTCCGCGAGCCGGGGTCGGGCACGCGGGCCACCCTCGAACAGTGGCTCTCCGATCGCGGGCTCGGGCTGGCGGCCCCCGCCGCCGTCCTCGAGACGACGGGGATCATCCACGCGAACGCTCGGGCCGGTCTCGCGCCCGCGGTGATGAGCGTCCGCTCCGTGCAGGCGGACGTCGCGAGCGGAGCGCTCGTCCGTGTCTCCGTGTCCGGCCCGCCGCTGACCCGCGCGTTCCGCGCCGTCTGGCGAGACCTGCCACCCGCCGGAGCGACCCTCGTGTCGCTCGCCCGCTGACGCAGGCGGTCGCGCGGGAGCAGGCACTCTCCCTCAGGAGCGCCTGTTCCCGCGCGGATGCCTGTTGCGGCGCAGGGGCCTCAGTCCACCAGGAGCGCGGGCTCCTCGAGGATGGAGGCGACGTCGGCGATGAAGCGGCTCATGCCGTCGCCATCGATCACGCGGTGGTCGAACGAGCCGGCGACCGTGGTCACCCAGCGCGGGCGCACCTCGCCGTCGACGACCCAGGGCTTCTGGCTGATCGTGCCCATGGCGACGATGCCGGCCTCGCCCGGGTTGATGATCGGCGTGCCCGCGTCCATCCCGAACACGCCGATGTTCGTGATGGTGATGGTGCCGTTCTGCTGGTCGGCCGGCGGGGTCTTCCCCTCGCGCGCCGTGAGCGTGAGCCGGTTCAGGGCGCGGGCGAGGTCCTTCATGCTGAGGTCCTGCGCGTCCTTGATGTTCGGCACGAGCAGACCCCGGGGCGTGGCGGCGGCGATGCCGAGGTTCACGTAGTGACGCACGGCGATCTCGGCCCCGGCCTCCGTGTCGATCCAGGCCGCGTTGACCATCGGCGTCCGGCGGACCGCCCAGATCACCGCGCGGGCCATGATGAGCAGCGGCGAGACCTTGATGTCGGCGTAGTCGGGCGAGGCCTTGAGGCGCTTGACGAGCTCCATCGTGCGGGTGGCGTCGATCTCCTTCCACACCGTCACGTGCGGGGCGGAGTACGCGCTCTGCACCATCGCCGACGACGTCGCCTTGCGCACGCCCTTGACGGGGATGGACTCGGTGCGGTCGTCGCCGGCCGCCGACGGGCGCACCGGCGCGAGGCCGCGCGCCAGGCCGGACGGGGCCTGCGGTGCCGGGACGGTCTCCTCGCGCACGCTCCCCCACTCCGGGGTCTCGATGTTGCGGAAGACGCTGGCCTGGGAGGCGTGCTTCATCACGTCGTCGCGGGTGACCTCGCCGTCGGCACCCGTGGGCGTCACGCTCGTGAGGTCGACGCCGAGGTCGCGGGCGAGCTTGCGGATCGGCGGCTTCGCGATCACGCCGACCGACGACCGGACGGGGCGCTCGGCCGGGCGCTTCCGCCGCGAGGTCGCACCGCTTCCGGAGCCGTAGCCGACGAGGACCGACCCGCCGCCCTCTTCTGGTGCGGGCGCCTCGGCCGTGGCGACGGTGCCGGGTGCGACCGAACCGGTCCCCGAGCCGGCCGCGGGGTCGGTCACGAAGGTGATGATCGGGGTGCCGACCTCGACCGTCGCCCCTTCGTCGACGAGCAGCTCGCCGACCACGCCCGCGTGCGGGGAAGGCAGCTCGACCAGGGACTTGGCGGTCTCGATCTCGCAGATGACGTCGTTGATGGCCACCCGGTCGCCCGGGGCCACCTTCCACGCGACGATCTCGGCCTCGGTCAGCCCTTCGCCGACGTCCGGGAGGGGGAAGTTCTGCGTGCTCATGACGGGTCCTTTCGGCGGATGCCGGGTGTCAGTAGGCCAGGGAGCGGTCGACGGCTTCGAGGATGCGGTCGGCATCCGGCAGGTAGGCGCCTTCGAGCTTCGCGGGCGGGAACGGGGTGTCGTACCCGGAGACGCGCAGCACCGGCGCCTCGAGGGCGTAGAACGCGCGCTCCATCACGGTCGCGGCGATCTCGCTGCCGAGGCTCGTGAAGCCCGGAGCCTCCTGCGCGTAGACCATGCGTCCGGTCTTGCGCACCGACCCGAGGATCGGCTCGTAGTCCACCGGCGACAGCGAGCGCACGTCGACGACCTCGCAGCTCGTGCCCTCGGCCTCGGCGAGCGCGGCGGCCTGGAGCAGCGTCGTGACCATGGCGCCGTGTCCGACGAGCGTCACGTCGGTCCCGGTCCGCACCACCCGCGAGGAGTGCAGCGGGACGGCGGGGGCGTCGAGCTCGACCTCGCCCTTCGGCCAGTACCGGCTCTTCGGCTCCAGGAAGATCACCGGATCGTCCGACGCGATGGCCTCCTGGATCATCCAGTAGGCATCGTTCGCGGTCGACGGCGACACCACCCGCAGACCGGGGGTGTGCGTGAAGTAGGCCTCCGGGCTCTCCTGGTGGTGCTCGACCGCCCCGATGTGCCCGCCGTACGGGATGCGGATCACGACGGGCAGCCGCAGCGACCCCTCGTGCCGGTTGGTGAGCTTGGCGAGCTGGGTGGTGATCTGGTCGAACGCGGGGAAGACGAAGCCGTCGAACTGGATCTCGACCACGGGACGGAACCCCGCCATCGCGAGGCCGATCGCGGTGCCGACCAGGGCCGACTCCGCGAGCGGGGTGTCCAGCACGCGCTGCTCCCCGAAGTCGCGCTGCAGGTGCTCGGTGATGCGGAACACACCGCCGAGCTTGCCGATGTCCTCGCCCATGAGGATGACCTTGGGGTCGTCCTCCATCGCCTTGCGCATTCCGGCGTTCAGCGCCTTGCCCAGCGGCATGGTCTCCCGGGTCACTGGCCCTCTCCTTCGAACGACGCCTCGTAGCGGGCGCGCCACGCTTTCTGCTCCTCGATCAGCGGATGCGGCTCGCTGTACACGTGGTCGAACATGAGGTCGGCGCGGGGCGGGCCGAGCTGCACGGTGCGGGCGCGGAGGTCTTCCGCGGCATCGGCGGCCTCGGCGTCGACCTCGGCGAAGAAGCCCTCCTCGGCGCCGCGGTTCTCCAGGAAGGCGCGCATGCGGACGATCGGGTCACGCCCGGCCCACGCGAGCTCCTCGTCGTCGCCGCGGTACTTCGTGGGATCGTCGCTGGTCGTGTGCGCGCCGAGCCGGTAGGTCACGGCCTCGATGGCACGGGGTCCGCCGCCGGCGCGCGCCTCGTCGAGGGCCACGCGGGACACCGCGTAGCTGGCGAGCACGTCGTTGCCGTCCACGCGGACGCTCGGGATGCCGTACCCGGCGCTGCGCTGCACGAGCGGCACCCGGGACTGCGTGGTGACGGGGACCGAGATGGCCCAGTGGTTGTTCTGCAGGAAGAAGAGCGTCGGGGCCTGGTAGCTGGCCGCGAACACCATGGCCTCGTGCACGTCGCCCTGGCTGGAGGCGCCGTCGCCGTAATAGACGACGACCGCCTCGTCGCGCTCGGGGTCGCCGGTGCCGGTGCGGCCGTCGAACGTGAGGCCCATCGCATAGCCGGCGGCGTGCAGCACCTGGGAGCCGAGGACGAGCGTGTAGAGCCGGGTGTTGCCGTTCTTCGGGTCGGTCGGGTCCCAGCCGCCGTGGGAGACGCCGCGCATGAGCTTGATGATGTCCACCGGGTCCACGCCGCGGATCCGGGTGACCGCGTGCTCGCGGTACGAGGGGAAGATCGTGTCCTGCGCGCGGGCGGCCCGACCGGAGCCGACCTGCGCCGCCTCCTGTCCGCGGCTCGGCGGCCACAGGGCGAGCTGGCCCTGGCGCTGAAGGTTGGTGGCCTGGGTGTCGATCGCGCGGATGCCCACCATGTCGCGGTAGAACTGCGCGAGCTCGTCGTCGGGGATGGCCTCGATGAGCGGCAGATACTGCTCCGCGGCCGGCGTCGGGGCGACCTTTCCGGTCTCGTCCAGAACGCGCACGAGGGGGGTCTCAGAGGTGCTCACGGCCCCCACGCTACCCGCGTCGGCATGCCGGGCCACGCATACCTAGGACGCCCTCGTATCTCCCCGGAACCCCGAGATTCCGCGGCTCGCAGGGCGGTGCCGCGGTCAGCGGAGGGTCGCCGCGACCTCGAGCACGCGGGCGACGGCCGCCTCCTCGCCGACGGAGATCCGGATGCCGTCACCGGAGAACGGACGCACGATCAGGTCGGCGTCGACGAACGCCGCCGCGACCTCGTCGGTGCGCGTGCCGGTCGGCAGCCAGACGAAGTTGCCCTGGGCGTCCGGCACCTCCCAGCCCTGCGCGCGGAGCCCCTCGACGAGACGGGTGCGGCGTTCGACGATCACGGCGACGCGCTCCAGGAGCTCGGCTTCGGCGTCGAGGCTCGCGATGGCGGCGTTCTCGGCCGCGGACGTGACCGAGAGCGGGATGCCGGTCGTCCGTGCCGCGTCGAGCACCTTCTCGTGGCCGATCGCGTAGCCGACCCGGAGCCCGGCCAGACCGTAGGCCTTGGAGAACGTGCGGAGGACGACCACGTTCGGGTGCGCCTCGAAGACGCGCTCGGCCAGGCCGTCGACGGCATCGGGGGCGGTGACGAACTCGGCGTAGGCCTCGTCGAGGATGATGAGCACGTCGGACGGCACGCGGTCCACGAACGCCGCGAACTCGGCAGAGGTGACGATGGGTCCGGTCGGGTTGTTCGGCGTGCAGACGATGATCGCGCGTGTGCGGTCGGTCACGGCGTCGGCCATCGCGTCGAGGTCGTGGCGGGAGTCGGCCGTCAGCGGCACCTGCACCCCGGTCGCGCCCGCGACCAGCGGCAGGCTCGGGTACGCCTCGAACGACCGCCAGGCGTAGACGACCTCGTCGCCGACCGACGCGGTGGCGAGGACGAGCTGATGCAGGATCGCGACACTGCCGGAGGCGACATGGACCTGCTCGGGCTCGACCCCGTAGCGGGCCCCGAGCCGCGCACGCAGGCGGCCGGCCGTGGCATCGGGATACCGGTTCATCGGCGTCGTGTGCTGCAGCGCGTCGAGGACCGAGGGCAGCGGGTCGAACGGGTTCTCGTTGCTGGAGAGCTTGAAGGCCTCGGGACCGGCCTGCTTGCCCTGGCGATACGGCGCGAGGGAGGCGATGGCGGGACGGATGCGGGGCAGGGTCGGCTCGGTCACGCGTCGAGTCTAGGACGTGCTGCCCGCCACCCTTTCGAGGCGGAGGGCGCGGTGATACCATTCTGGTATGGCTATGACGGTGCGACTCCCTGAGGAACTCGATGCGCGGCTCGAAGACATCGCACGAGCCCGGCACGTCTCCAAGCACGCCGTGATCATCGAGGCGGCCACCCGGTTCGCGAACAGCGAGTCCAAGACCGATCGAGTTCTGGCGCTCGCGGACGAGGTGACCGAACGCTACGGCGACGCCATCACGCGCCTCGAAGACGCCTGATCGATGGCCACCGAGTACATCGAGCCCGAGCAGGCCCTCGCGCTGATCGCGAAGCTCGGCCTGCATGTGCGCGACGAGGGGCTGCTCTTCTCCGCTCTGGCGCGACCCGCCGCCGGCATGTTCGGCGTCGACGCGTATCCGACGTTCGCGGAGAAGGCGGCGGCCCTGATGAGCTCCGTCGCCCAGAATCACGCACTGTTCGACGGGAACAAGCGCACAGCGCTCTATCTCACCTTCATCTTCATCCGGCTGAACGGCTACGACATCACCTTCACGAACGACGAAGCCTTCGAGTTCGTCATCGATGTCGCGCAGAGCCGGATGGATCTCGGGGAGATCGCCCAAGTTCTCGCCGCCCACATCCGTCCGGTGGACGACCGCGGCTGACACCGCGGGCCCCGCGTGGGAGACTGAACGCATCATGCGCTTCATCATCCGGGTCGTCGTCAACGCGTTCGCCATCTGGGTCGTCACGCTCATCCCCGTGCTCCAGGTCACGGTGCGCGCCTTCCCGCCGGGCGAGACGCTGCAGCTCGTCCTGACGCTCCTCGCGGTCGGCGCCCTCTTCGCGCTGGTGAACACCATCATCGGCACGATCGTGAAGATCGTCGCCTTCCCGCTGTACATCCTCACGTTCGGCCTCATCGGCTTCCTCATCAACGGCTTCCTGCTCTGGCTGACCGCGTGGATCACCAGCAGCTTCGGGTGGGGCCTGTCGGTCGAGTCGTTCTGGTGGGGCGTGCTCGCCGCGCTGATCGTCTCGATCATCAACGGCATCTTCGGCTTCATCCTGCGTCCGCAGAACAAGCGCTCCCGCCGCGACTGACCCGTCTGCGGAGGGCGCGTACGGCTCACGGATCGGGGAGCACCCGCTCCGCGCGGTACTCGGTGCGTTCGACGGTGACGGCGCCGTCGAGGTCGGCCCAGTAGGCGTCGAGAGCCACCGCCCGCGGGTCGGCGGAGGCGTCCACCATCGCCGCGGTCTCGATGTAGTTCTCCAGGGAGTGGGTCTCGAGCGCGAGGTCCTGGCGACCGGCATCCGGATCGCCCACCCGGCTCGCGGTGAAGCTGTCGGCGGACCCCGTGCCCTCCCTCGCCCCTCCTGCGGCGAGCGCGGACACCGCGTCGTCGGTGTGCCGGAGCTGCACGAGCGTCTGCTCGGCGGACAGTGTCGGCTCGACCGGGCTCCCGGCGGTGATCTGGGTCGTCACCGTGAACTCGCTCTCCATCGACAGGTGCGCCGCGATCATGCCACCCTGCGAGTGGGCGACGACGTCCACCCGATCCCCGGGTCTCGCACCCGCCGCGGCCAGCGCGTCGAGGGTCGCCTGATACGACGCGGACCGACCCCCGGTGTAGAGCTCGATGTTCGACTTCATGTCCCAGGCCTCGACACCCCCGCCCTCCCGGAGAGACATCGAGCGGCTGCCCGAGACGTAAGCGACGTAGCGCGGGGACTCACCCGGAACCGTGTACTTCTCGATCGCCACCTGCGCCCCGGAAGTGGAGGGCAGGCGCCCGAAGGCGCTGGCCAGTCCGTTCGGAGCCCCGGCCGGGCGGGAACGCGAGGTGACCGATACCCGCACCGGATCCGCCGTCGCGCCGAGTGCCATCCCTGGTCGCACCCGTCCCAGCCCCGACGTCACGCCGACGACAGCGCCGCCCAGGAACACCGGCGGAAGCAGTCCCCCGGCGTCGAACTGGTCGCCCAAGCCACGGAAGCGTCGGTCGTCCGCCATCCGCTCCCGCGCGTCGGCCAGCGCGGCCAGACGCTCGTCACCGGCGAGGAGCAGCCGCAGGCGCCCCTCCACCGCAGCGGCCGCAGCCGTATCCGTCCGCGCCAGCGCCTCCGCCTGCGCCCGCAGCTCGACCACCTCGTAGACCTCGGCCATGAGGTCGAGATCGGCGGCCGTCTCTTGGACCCGCGCCGCGAGCGCCTCCAGCGCCGTCACTGCGGACCGCAGGGACCACGCCGCTGAGGCGAGCGCGGTCCATGCGGCGGAGCCGAGCATCGCCTCGACACGCCCCACGGCGTCCTGCACCTCCGCGCACACCGGCTCGGCGGCCCGCACGCGCACCGCGAGCTCGCGGAGCTGCGCCGTGTCCACCGCGATCGCGCCGCCGTGGTCGATGTCGAGCCCGCTCATGCACCCTCGACCTCCCCGCGGCACGCCTGCAGCGTCCGGCGCACCGTCGCCGTGTCGTCCGACAGCCGCCAGAGGGCCCACCGCAGCGCCTCGACGCCGTCGGACTCCCAGGCACACGCGTCACGCAGCGCCGTCAGCGTGGAAGCGAGATCGTCGAGCCCCGCGATGGCGGCGTCCAGCTCGGACAGCACTCGGACCCGCAGCGCAGGATCGACACCGGGAGAGAGAGCGGTGAGGGCGAAGGACGACATGCCCCCAGCCTTCCGCCGGACCGCGTCCGTTGCGGCCAGGGCCCCGTCGGACGGCCACGACCGGTGGAGAGCCGGTTCTCCCCCAGGACCGTGCAGGAGGGTCGAGCCGCCCCGCGATCCGGTGCCCGCTGTGCAGGAACGGCATCGACCGGCAGAATGGATCCGTGACAGCCCGAGATCCCTTCCGCGTGATCTTCGTCTGCACCGGCAACATCTGCCGATCCCCCATGGCGGAGGTCGTGTTCCGGGACCTCGCGGAGCGGCAGGGGCTCGGCTCCCAGATCGTCTCGCGCAGCGCGGGCACCGGGGACTGGCACCTCGGAGAGCGCGCCGACCACCGCACCATCGACGCCCTCGCCCGCCGTGGCTATGACGGCTCGCTGCACCGCGCCCGCCAGTTCACCGCCGCCTCCTTCGCCGAGAACGACCTCGTGGTGGCCCTGGACCGCACGCACGAGCGCATCCTCCGCGAATGGGCCGCGGACGAGGACGAGGACGGCAAGGTGACCCTCCTCCTCGCTTTCGATCCCGACGCGTCGACGCACGACGTCCCCGACCCGTACTACGCAGGCCCGGAGATGTTCGATTCGGTGCTCGGTATGATCGAGACGGCGACTCGCGGCTTGTTCCGCCAGCTCGAACCCGCCCTGCGCCTGCCCCGCACGCCCCGAACCTTCGGGGCCTCATCAGGAGGATTCCCCTGACTTTCCAGCCTTCACTCCCGCCGCAGCCCCTCAGCCCCCTCGACGGCCGCTATCGCGGTGCCGTCACCGGGCTCGCCGACTTCCTCTCCGAGGCCGGACTCAACCGCGCCAGGGTCGAGGTGGAGGTGGAATGGCTGATCGCCCTCACCGACCGTTCGCTGTTCGAGACGACCCCGCTGTCGGACGACGACAAGGAGCGCCTGCGCGCCCTGTACCGCGACTTCGGGCAGGCCGAGATCGACTGGCTCGCCGAGAAGGAGGCCGTCACGCAGCACGATGTGAAAGCCATCGAGTACCTCGTCCGCGACCGGCTCTCCACGCTCGGCCTCGACCGCATCGCCGAGCTGACGCACTTCGCCTGCACGAGCGAGGACATCAACTCCGCGTCCTACGCCCTCACCGTCAAGCGCGCGGTCGAGGAGGTCTGGCTCCCGGCCCTCGACACCGTGATCGCGAAGCTGCGCGAGCTCGCGGTCGAGCACGCCGACGCCGCCATGCTGTCCCGCACGCATGGCCAGCCCGCCACGCCCTCGACGATGGGCAAGGAGCTCGCGGTCTTCGCCTGGCGTCTCGAGCGCGTGCGCAGCCAGATCGCCGGCTCCGAGTACCTCGCGAAGTTCTCCGGGGCGACCGGCACCTGGTCCGCCCACCTCGCAGCCGACCCGGACGCCGACTGGCCGACCATCGCCCGCGAGTACATCGAGGGACTGGGTTTGGGCTTCAACCCGCTCACGACGCAGATCGAGTCGCACGACTGGCAGGTCGAGCTCTACGACCGCGTGCGTCACGCCGGCGGGATCCTGCACAACCTCGCGACGGACATCTGGACCTACATCTCGCTCGGCTACTTCGCGCAGATCCCGGTCGCCGGCGCCACCGGCTCCTCGACCATGCCGCACAAGATCAACCCGATCCGCTTCGAGAACGCCGAGGCCAACCTCGAGATCTCGGGCGCCCTGCTCGCGTCGCTGGGCCAGACGCTCGTCACGAGCCGGCTGCAGCGCGACCTCACCGACTCCACGACGCAGCGCAACATCGGTGTCGCGTTCGGGCACTCGCTGCTCGCTCTCGACAACCTGCGCCGGGGCCTGAACGCGATCTCGCTGTCGCGCGACGTGCTGCTCGCCGACCTCGACGTGAACTGGGAGGTGCTGGCCGAGGCGATCCAGACGGTGATCCGCGCCGAGGTCGTCGCCGGCCGGTCGAGCATCCAGGACCCGTACGCGCTGCTCAAGGAGCTCACCCGCGGACACCGCGTCGGCGCCGCCGACCTCGCGTCGTTCGTGGAGGGTCTGGAGATCGGGGACGCGGCCAAGCAGCGGCTCCTCGCGCTGACCCCCGCGACCTACACCGGCATCGCGGAGCGCCTCGCCCGCTGAATCCGGCAGGAGCTAGGAGCCCGACTCCCCGGAGTGCTCCTCGACCCTGTCCTTCGGCATGAACGACGCCGCCAGGAGGGTGAGAACCGCGGTCACGGCGACCGCGACGAACACCCACACCGACGCGTGGACGATCGTGTCGGGGTCGTCGGGTCCCGCACCCTGCGCGATGACCGCGTTCGAGATCGCCCCGAACACGGCCACGCCCACGGCGCTTCCCGCTGACCGTGCGAACGCATTCATCCCGGTCACCGCGCCCCGCTCGCCCCAGCCGACCGAGGCCTGTGCGGCGATGAGGGTCGGGGCCGCACTCCACCCGAGCCCGAAGCCGAGGAGGAACGCGATGCCGGCGACGACGAACGGGTTCGGCCAGGAGGCGACGGCGGCGAGCGCGATGGCCGCGAGGGTCGTGATGCTCATGCCGATGAGCGTGGTGCGACGGAAGCCGATGCGCAGGTACAGCCGTCCGGCGTTCGCGGCGGCGAGCGGCCAGCCGAGGGTCAGAGCGGCCACCGCCAGACCCGACAGCAGCGGGGCGATCCCCAGGGACCCCTCGAGGTAGGCCGGGGCGAAGCTGGTCACGCCGAGCATGAGGGCCCCGATGCCGAGAGAGACCAACGTGGTCGTGAGGATGAGCCGACGGGTCACGAGGCGCAGATCGACGATCGGCTCCGCCACCCGGCGCTCGACGAACCCGAAGGCTCCGAGCGCGACCACCCCGATCCCGAAGCAGAGGGCACTCGGCACGGACAGCCACGCCCAGGCGTTCCCGCCCTCCAGCATGCCGAGGATGAGCGCGGTCAACCCGATGGTGAGCAGCACCGCGCCCCCGTAGTCGATGCTGTGCCGCTGGGTCTGCTTCTGCTCCTTGTACGTGCGCAGCAGCATCCAACCGGCGACCAGGCACAGGGGCACGTTGATCCAGAAGATCCATCGCCAGGCGTCGAGCTGGGCGAAGATGCCGCCGAGTGCGGGGCCCACCACCGAGGAGATGGCCCAGACGCTGGCGACGTATCCCTGCACCTTCGCGCGTTCGGCAACCGTGTAGATGTCGCCGACGATGGTCATCGACATCGGCGCGACGGCACCGGCACCGATGCCCTGGATGATGCGGAAGACGATCAGCGCCGGCATGCTCCAGGCGAACCCGCAGAGGACGGATCCGAGCAGGAAGAGGGCGATGCCGAGCAGGATGATCGGCTTGCGGCCCACGGTGTCGGCGAACCGCGAGTAGATCGGCACGCTCACAGCCTGCGCCAGCAGATACACGGAGAACAGCCACGGGAACTGCTGGTAGCTGCCGAGGTCGCGCACGATGCTCGGCACCGCGGTCGCCAGGATCGTGGCGTCGATCGCGATGAGGCCGGTGGCGAGCATGAGCGCGCCGAGGATGGGTCCCCGCTCCGACCGGAGTCCGATGGAGGCGCGGTCGACGGAGGCAGTCACTCCAGAGACAAGCGGAACGACCTCACCGATATTCCGCCCGACCTCCGCGTCACGACGAGGCGGGGCGTCCCGGCTCGTCGGTGGTGCCGTCGCTCGCGCCCTCGTCCTCCGCGTCGTACAGCACCGGGCGGTCGACGGTCTTCGTGACGTCGGCGGGATCGACCGCGAGCATGAGCATCGCGAGGATCAGAAGGGTCGCGATGAAGGCGCCGCCGCCCACGACGAGGCTCAGCGCCACCGGGGTGAGGCCCTCGTATGTGCCGTTCGCGATGGCGGTGTTCACGCGGAGGGTGAAGGCGCCGGTGGAGACCAGTGTGACCACCAGGGCGAACACGCCGCAGCCCAGGGCGATGCCGAGCAGGTGGAGGGGCCGCAGGATGTCCCGTCGGGTGGGCTTGTCGTCGCTCATCGCTCTCCTCCGTGCTCCACAGGAGCCGCATCATTCTCGGGGGCGGCAGCGACGTCATCGGCGTCCGCGCGCTTCGGGGTGAGGCCGGCGATGCCGAGGAAGACGGCGACGATGGCCGCATACCCGCCGAACATCCCCACGCCGAGGATGATGCCGGACAGCTCGAACGTGCCCGCCTTCTCGATCGTGTACTCCTGGACGAAGCCCGACGGGATCAGCAGCAGGACGACCGCGAGGAGCACGCCCAGCGCCCCGACCGTGATCGCATCGGTGGCGAGCGCTCCCCCGACGCGGCGGGCGCGGATGCCGGCGAGCAGCTCGAGGCCGCCGCTGAGCACGCCCCAGGTGATGAGCACGATGAAGAACATGTCGTCCGTGCGCCAGGCCGGCACGCCCCCGGCCATTCCGGCGATCGCGCTCACGACCGCCAGGAGGATCGCCGACCAGCGCGACCCCGACGGGAGGACGAGCCAGGCCGCGAGGATGTGCACCAGGGCGGTGACCAGCGCGAAGCCGCTGAAGACGGCGAGACCGACCGCAGCGGAGTGATCCGAGGAGAAGGTGATCATGAGGGCGGCGACGGCTGCGAACAACGCGCGCAGCAATTGCACGTGGCGCATGGTGAACGCGCGAGCAGGGGCAGACATGACGGCCAGATCCTCCGGAGTTTCCCCACCAGTCTACGCGGGGCGGCGAGCCGCACGCGCCCAGGGATGCTCGTGAAGCCCGGCGGATCTCCCCAGATCGATTGCCGGGCTTCACGACATACGCAGCAAGGGGGGCATCACTGCGTCGGGCCGCTGCCGCAAGGTCGGGCACCCTCCCCGCGACATCACAGCCCCGTGACCCACTTGCCCACCTGGTCCCCTGAGGTGCGCGCGTGCGGTCTTATGCTCACTCTAGAGGTGTGTTCTTCACATACCGGGTGGGGGCTGTGATGAGTTTTGGGGACGACGAGAAAAGAGCGGCGACGCCGGACACGTTCGCGGCGGCACTGCGCGATGCGATCAACGCGAGACCGGTGACGCTGTCGTGGTTGCAGCGGCAGCTCCGCGACCGGGGCAACCGGGTCTCGATGGCCACGCTGAGCTACTGGCGGTCGGGGGCCCGCCGCCCGGAAGGGCCGCAGTCCCTCGCCGCCCTCGCCGACATCGAGGACCTGCTGTGCCTCGAGTCCGGCGCGTTGAGCCGGCTCCTGCGTCCACACCGCACGGGCCCCCTGGGGCCGCGGGGGTTCCCCCTGGAGCAGGTCGACATGGAGCGGGCCGTCCGCGAGGTCTACGCCGCCCTCGGCGCCACGTACCCGGACCCGTCGCGGGAGCTCACCGTCCACTCCGTCACGGATGTGGACGCCGACGGCGAGGTGTCCTCCTGCCTCACCCGCAGCATCGTGCAGTCGACGAGCGGCGTGATCACCGCCATCCCCGTCCTCGACCTCACCCCCGGCGTCCCCGGGCCCCCACCGCTCCTCACGGCCGTGGCCGGCGGGCGGATCACCGCGCGCTACTCCCACCCGAACGGTGAGGCGCACGGCGCGCTGATCGAGCTCGACGTGCCGCTCGAGGCTCCGGACACCGCAGTCGTCGAGTGGTCGGTGCAGTACGAGCCGGGCCGCCCCTCGGATCGGGACACCGGCCACGCCCTGTCCCGCCAGGCACGGGAACTCCTCGTGTGGACGCGCTTCCATCCCGATGCCGTGCCGGACTGGTGCGAGGAAGTCGTCGAGACCGCCGGAGGCACCGTCGTCACCGCGCTCCCGCGACCTCGCGGCACGTCGGTGCATCAGGTGCGCCGCGCGTTCGGTCCCGGTGCCCTCGGTCTGCGCTGGGGGTACGGCCGGCGCGACGGCGATCAGCCCGGCTGATCACCCGTCGCGACCGGTCGTCCCGGCGTGTTCGACCACTGGCTCCAGGAGCCGGGGAACACCTTCGCCGGGATGCCGACCTCGTGCAGCACGAGCGCGGTGTGCGCGGCCGTGATGCCAGACCCGCAGTAGGCCGCGACCGGCGTCTCCGCCGTGATGCCGACCTCCGCGAGCGTCGCCAGGACCGTGTCGCGGTCGCAGATGCGCCCGCTCTCGTCGAGGTGCCGCGTGGTGGGGAGGTTCCGGGCACCGGGGATGTGTCCGGCGATCGGGTCGAGCGGCTCGGTCTCGCCGCGGTAGCGCTCCGGGGCGCGCACGTCGAGGAGCACCCCGGTCGCCGGGAACGCCGCCGCCTCGTCGATCGAGAGGGCGTCCTGGCCGGGGTCGGCGAGGACGACGTCACCGGTCTCCGGCACGACGTCGTCGGTCGCCAGGTCGTATCCGGCCGCGGTCCAGGCGCGCAGCCCGCCATCGAGCACCCGGACGTCGACCCCGGCCTGCCGCAGCAGCCACCACGCCCGGGCCGCCGCGAGTCCCTTGGTGTCGTCGTAGGCCACGACCGTGTCGCCCTGCCGCACCCCCCAACGCCGGGCCGCCGCCTGCAGGGTCTCCGTCGAGGGGAGCGGATGCCGCCCCTCGGCGGGCGCTCCGGGTGTGGAGAGCTCCTGATCCAACGACGCGAACACGGCACCGGGGATGTGGCCAGAGCGGTAGTCGCCCGGGCCCGCCTCGGGACGGTCCAGGCGCCAGCGCACGTCGACGACCCGGATCGGGGCGCCGTCCTCGAGGAGGTCGTGGAGTTCTGCCGCGGAGACGAAGTGACTCATGGTGCGAGGCTACCGAGTGCGCGGCGCCACGCGTCGATCGCCGTCACGGACCGACACGGTCCTCGCGGCCCGGGAATAGCCACGCGCCGACGACGTTTCCCCTCACATGATTGAAACTTCAACGGTCGCCGCGGAGCGTACCCGCGTGCGGGTGCCCCTGCGCTTCGCGGACGGCTTCACCACGACGGCCGACGTGGTGACCTTCGATGGCCTCGTGGACGGACGTGAGCACCTGCTGCTCGGCCTCGGCGACTGGCAGGCGGCGCTCGCCCGCTCCGCCGACGGCGGGGACGCCCCGCTCGTCCGCCCGCACAGCGAGTGCCTCACGGGAGACGTGTTCGGCTCCGAGCGCTGCGACTGCGGGCCGCAGCTGCGGGAGGCCGTCGAGCGGATCGCCGCCGAGGGCGGCTTCCTCCTCTACCTCCGGCAGGAAGGCCGTGGCATCGGGCTCTACGCCAAGCTCGACGCGTACGCCCTGCAGGACGCCGGCCTCGACACCTATGAGGCGAACGTGGCCCTCGGCCGCGGCGAGGACGAGCGGGACTACACCGTCGCGGCGCAGATGCTGCGCGCGCTGGGCGTGGACCGCATCCGTCTGCTGAGCAACAATCCCGACAAGGCCGCGCAGCTCGACGGCCTCGGCATCCATGTCACCGAGCGGGTGCGCACCGAGGTGCACCTGTCCGAGGCGAACTCGCGCTACCTCCAGGCGAAGCGCGACCACACGGCGCACACGATCGACCTGACCGCGGCGTGACCTCCGAGGAGCACGACATGAGCGAGACGCGGCACCCGCGGCGGCTCGACGACGACGAGCTCGCGACGTGGCTCCCGATCATCCGGTTCGTCCAGCTGCTGCCCCAGGTCCTCGACCGGGCGCTGAAGGACGAGGTGGGCCTGAACCACGCCCGCTACGCGATCCTCGTGACCCTCGCCGGGCAGGGCGAGGACGCCGTCACCATGACCGAGCTCGCGCGCATCGCCGGACTCAGCCGGTCGCGGCTGAGCCACGCCCTGGACTCCCTGGAGGAGCGCGGGTGGGTGGAGCGGACGTCGTGCTCCACGGACAAGCGCACGCTCTCCGCGACGCTGACCCCGGCGGGCCGGGAGATGCTCCGGACGGCCGCGCCCGTCCACGTGGCCCAGATCCGCGAGCTCATCCTCGACCCGCTGTCCGCGGAGGATCGGCAGCGGCTGCAGGACATCCTGGGCGCGCTGCTTCCCGGCGTCACGGCGGCGCTGTGAGCCGCGTTCTGCTCTGAGCAGAACGTCTCGATCGCCGCGCAGACGGCGGCTTATCGTGAGGCATGGCCGACATCGTCCCGTTCCCCCGTGCCCCGCATCCCGTCCGTCCGCCGTCGAACGGCCCCGAGCCGCTGTGGCGCGACCTGCTCGGGGATCAGCTCCGGCGGCGGCGCCATGACCGCGGCGAGACGCTCAGCGAGACCGCGGAGAAGGCCGGGGTCTCGCCGCAGTACCTCTCCGAGGTCGAGCGCGGCCGGAAGGAACCGTCCAGCGAGATGATCGCCGCGATCGCCGGGGCCCTGGACGCCACCCTCGTGGAGCTCACGAGCGCGGTCGCCGAGGAGCTTCGTCAGGCCACCCCCGCCGCGGCGGTGGTGTCGGCCTCCCGCGGCGCCTTCGCCCTCGCCGCCTGACCCGTCTCCCCTGCACGACCGGAGTCCGGGTGCACGACGGATCCTGGAGATTCGTCGTGCACCCGTCACCTCATCGTGCCTCCGGATCCCGGGGACCGAGCACGGTGTCGATGAGGCCGTAGTCGAGGGCGGCGGCGGCGGTGAAGACCCGGTCCCGGTCGGTGTCGGCGCGGAGCTCCGCGAGGGAGCGGCCGGTGTGCCGACCCAGGATCGTCTCCATGTCCGCGCGCACCCGCACGACCTCGTCGGCCGCGAGGATGAGGTCCGGGATGGCTCCGCGCGACTGACCGGCCGGCTGGTGCAGCACGATGCGCGCGTGGGCGAGGGCCGCCCGCTCCCCCGGCGCTCCCGCCGCGACGAGGAGCGCCGCCGGGCCGATGGCCTGCCCGACGCACGTCGTCGCGATCCGCGGACGGATGTGCTGCATGGTGTCGTAGATCGCCAGCGCGGCACCGGGATCCCCGCCCTCGCTGTTGATGTAGAACCGGACGCCGGTCTCCGGGCTGTCCGCGTCGAGGTGCAGGAGCTGCGCGATGAGGGCGTTCGCCACCCCCGCGTCGATGCCCGTGCCGAGGTAGATGACCCGCTCGGCGAGCAGATGCGAGTACACGTCCATGACCCGCTCACCCCGCGGGTGCTGGGCGATGACGTTCGGGATCGTGTAGCTGCTCATGCGTCCGCCCCCAGTCCCACCCGCGCACGACGACGCGGCAGGATCTCCGCCGTCGACTGCACGATCTCGTCGATGAACCCGTAGTCCTGAGCCTCGCCGGCGGTGTACCAGCGGTCGTGGAGGGAGTCCTCGAAGATCCGCGCGAGGGGCTGACCGGTGTCCTCGGCGATGAGGCCGAGGACGGTGTCGCGCATGTGCCGGAGGTCGTCCGCCTGCGCCTCGATCTCCACCGCGGATCCGCCGATCCCCGCCGAGCCCTGGTGCATGAGGATCCGCGCGTGCGGGAGAGCGCGCCGCTTTCCCTTCGTCCCCGCGGAGAGCAGGAACTGCCCGGCGCTGCAGGCGAGACCGAGGGCGAGGGTGGAGACGTCGTTCGGGATGAGGTGCATGAGGTCGCGGATCGCCAGCATCGATGGCACGGACCCGCCGGGCGAGTGGATCCAGAGGGCGATGTCGGCCGCCGGATCCTCGGCGGAGAGGCCGAGGAGCTGCGTCATCAGGAGGGTGCCGTTGTCGTCGTCGAGGGCGCCGTCGAGGACGAGCACCCGCTCGTGGAACAGGGCGCGCCGGGCCTCGGGGCCGAACTGCGGGAAGGGCTTTTCTTCGCTCATGTCCCCAGCATCCGGCTCCGGCTGCGGCCGCGGAAGCGGATCCGCCCGGAGCAGATCCGCTCTGGGCGGCGGCGTGTGCACCCGCCGGAAAACGCGACGTAACACCGCCGACGCACGACCCGCCTAGCCTCGGGGCATGGCGAAACAGAAAGCACCCGCATGGCAGTCCGAGGACGGCCTGAACTTCCGCACCCGCAAGTGGGTGCGCCCGGAAGACCTCAACGCGAACGGCACGCTGTTCGGCGGAAGCCTGCTGAAGTGGATCGACGAGGAGGCCGCGATCTACGCGATCGTGCAGCTCGGCAACTACCGCGTCGTCACCCGGCACATCTCCGCCATCACGTTCGAGGCGTCGGCGGTGCAGGGCGACCTCATCGAGATCGGGCTGCAGGCCACCCGTTTCGGCACGACCTCGCTCACGATGCGGGCCGTCGCGCGCAACATGATCACGCGCAAGCGCATCCTCACCATCGACGAGATCGTGTTCGTCAGCATCGGCGAGGACGGCCTGCCCACCCCCCACGGCTACGACGAGATCACCTACGATCGCGACCGCATGCCCACCGAGCGCATCGCCACCGGCACGATCCCCCTCCCGAAGCGCTGATCCGCTCTCGCCGACCCACCCCCTTGAGGTCGACCCACCCCCAAAAGTGCGTCATTTATGGGGGTGGGTCGTACGGAAGGGGGTGGGTCGACGGTCAGCGGTGGGTGACGCGGTGACCGATCCAGAAGCCGATCGCGATCAGGCCGACCAGACCGATACCGAGGATCCACGGGAGCAGAGAGGGTGCGGCGCCGGCCGTGGCCGTCGCGAGGGTGCCGGAGCCATCGGCGATGCGTCCGTTGCCCGCCGCGAGGTCGGCCGCGCCCGCGTCGAGCTTCGCGCTTCCGGCCGCGAGGGTGCCGGAGCCCTCGGCGACCGCGTCGGCGCCGGTACGGAGTTCGGTCATCCCGGACCGGAGGTCGCCGGCCCCCGACTGCAGCGCGCCGACGCCCGTGGCCAGAGTCCCGGCACCCTCGTCGAGCCGCGCCGCGCCGGCGCTGAGCTCCGCGGTGCCGGAGTACAGCGACGATGCTCCGGTCGACAGGGTCTGCAGCCCGGACGAGAGATCCGCCGCGCCCGCCGCGAGCCGGGAGGTGCCGTCCTGCAGCGTCTGCGCTCCGGCGACCAGGGCGGGAGCGCCCTTCGGGGAGACCAGGGCCACGGTTCCCGGCCAGCCCTTCGAGGAGTCGCCGTTGATGAGCGCACCGACGCCGGCCGTGACACGGGCGGAGCCGTCGGCGGCACCGATGAGTCCCTGTGCGAGGCCCGGAGCAGCCGCGGCGGGGGCGGCCAGCGCGCCGACCTGCTTCTCGACGCCGGCGGCGAGCGCCGCGAGCTGCTGGAGCTGCACGTCATCAGGGTGTGCAGCGAGGAGACCCTGGAGTCCGGCCGCGAGCGTCCGCGCATTGCCGGGAGCGCTCGTGGCGACGCCCGTCAGCAAGGCCTTCGTCTCCGGATGGGCGAGTTTCTGCACATCGGCGCTCACTCCGGCGCGCAGCGTGGTGCTGAGGGTCGTCGCCCCCTCGAGCACACCGTTCGCGTACCGGTGCGCGCCGTCGACACCGGCGGCGAGAGTGGTCGCGCCGTCGACGAGCTGCCGGGCTCCGGCGTCTGCCGCCGCCATCTTCGCCGCGAGCTCCTGCGATCCGGCGAGCGCCGTCTGGGCTCCGCCGCTCACCCGCCCCGCACCGTCGAGAGCGGTGGCGGCTCCCGCGGCGAGGGTACCCGCGCCCTCGGCGAGCGTGGTGGCGCCCGCGGCAGCGGTGGTCGCGCCGTCACTGAGCTTCACCGATCCCTGCTGCGCCGTCGCGGTGCCTGCCGCGAGATCCTGCGTGCCCGCGGCCAGCTCGTCGGCCCCCGCGGCGAGGTCGGCGGCTCCGGCGGCGAGGTCCGCGGATCCCCCCTGCGCGGTGGTGGTGCCGTCCGCGAGTTCCGAGGCGCCCGCGGACACCTTGCTCATCGTGGCGAAGAACAACAGCACCATCGCCGCCAGCAGAAGGCTGAGGACGATCACGGCGATGCGCATGCCGAGGCCGTGCGCGTGGGTCTTTTCACTCGTCATTGAGGACTCCCGAGGTCAGTGGCGTCGTTGCCACCCGCGACTGTAGGGCCGCACTCCCCACCACCCCCCGGTTTTGCCGCCAGGTACCAAGTCCCACCTCGGGCGACACTCAGTTTCTTGTCGTCCTCACACAATCGCCGACCCGGCCCCTTATGCGCGAGCCACCCCCATATGTGACGCACTTTCGGGGGTGGGTCGCGCGGAAAGGGGTGGGTCGGCGAGAGTGGCGAAGGCGTTCGCGAGGTCGGCGAGGAGATCGTCGACGTCCTCGAGGCCGATGGACAGACGCAGGACGTCGGCGGCGGGACGCGCCTCCGCGGGGACCGGGCGGTGCGTGAGCGCGGCGGGGTGCTGGATGAGGGAGTCGACGCCCCCGAGCGACACGGCGTGCGTGAAGAGGCGGGTCGCCCCGGCCACCGCTGCGGCCGCTGCATAGCCACCGCGCAGCCGCAGGGCGATCATCGCCCCCGGCCCGCGGAGCTGCCGTTCCAGGATGCCGCGCGGATCCCCGTCGAGCCCGGGATAGAAGACCTCGGCGACCTCGGGCCGATCGACCAGCCACTGCACGATGCGACGAGCGCTCTCCTGCTGGTGCCGCACGCGGACCGGCAGGGTCGTGAGACCGCGGTGCAGCAGGTACGCACCGAGCGGGTGCAGGAGCCCCCCGGTCACCGCACGCACGCGACGCAGCGCCTCCGCGGTCCTCTCGTCACAGGCGACGACGCCGGCGATGACATCACCGTGGCCGCCGAGGTACTTGGTGGCGCTGTGCAGCGACATCGCCGCGCCGTGGTCGATCGGGTTCTGCAGCACGGGGGTCGCGAACGTGTTGTCGACCACGACCGGCACGCTCCCCGCCTGCCGCACGACCTCGGCGATGTCCGCGACCTCGAGGGTCGGGTTCGCCGGCGTCTCCACGACGACGAGTCCGGTGTCGGCGCGCAGGGCGGCGGCGACCTCGTCAGGACGGCAGTACGTCGTCTCCACCCCGAGCAGGCCGGACCCCAGCAGGTGGTCGGTCCCTCCGTAGAGCGGACGCACCGCGACGACGTGCCGCGCTCCCGTGGCACCCGTGTGCGCGAGGATCACGGCGGTCATGGCCGCCATCCCGGAGCCGAAGGCGACGGCGGCCTCGGCGTGCTCCAGCTCGGCGAGCGCATCCTCGAAGCGCCCGACCGTCGGATTCCAGAGGCGGGCGTAGACCATGCTGCCGTCCTGCGGCGGGCGGCCCCCGGTCGCCATCGCCTCGTACGAGTCACCGCCGCGCTCGACGTCGGGCAGCGGATTCGTCGTGGAGAGGTCGATCGGCAGGGCGTGGACCCCGAGCGCCTCGAGGTCGGCACGGCCGCTGTGGACGGCCACGGTGTCGGGATGCAGCGGTGCAGTCATCCCTCCACGCTGGCCGAATCGCGGGGTTCTCGCTGGTCTTCGACAGAACAACTCATCGAATCCGGGATCCTCGCTATTCTGTGCAACATCCGGCCGTACCGAGGAGGGCACGTTGGCGAAAGCGCAACTCGACGAGATCGACCTGGAGCTGCTCGCCGCCCTGAGCCGCGATGCAGCCGTCACCAACAAGGCTCTGGCCCACCGCCTCGGACTCGCGGAGTCCACCTGCGCCCACCGGATCCGCGGCCTGCGCGAGCGTGGAGTCATCCGCGATACGCGCGTCCGCCTCGACGGCTCCGCTCTCGGCTACCCGCTGCAGGCGATCATCAAGGTCCGCCTCGCGCATCACACCGGACCCAAGGTCACGGCGCTCTTCGACGCGCTCGTCGCGATCCCCCGTGTGCTCCAGGTGTTCCACGTCGCCGGGGTGGACGACTTCCTCGTGCACGTCGCCGTGCAGGACGCGACCGCTCTGCGCGACATCGTGCTCGAGCACATCACCGTCCACCCCGTCGTGCGCGGCACCGAGACCCAGCTCGTGTTCGAGCTCCGCGACGGCACGGGTTTCCTCCCCCGCTGAACGAGGGGGCAGGATGGAGGGACGCCGTTGCAAAGGAGCACCATGAGCCGTCGTGCCACCCCCGCCACCGAAGCGATCCGCGGGATGAGGGACCTCCTCTTCACGCACGCCACGGACTACGACGCCGCGCGCCGCGAGTTCGCCTGGCCCGACCTGACCGCCTTCAACTTCGCGCTCGAGTGGTTCGACGTCATCGCCGGGGAGAACCCCGACCGTCCGGCCGTGCAGATCGTCGAGGCCGACCTCAGCCTCCGCTCCTGGACGTACGGCGAGCTCTCCGCCCGCTCCGACCAGGTCGCCGCCTGGTTGCGCGGCCTCGGCATCGGCCGCGGCGACCACGTGATCGTCATGCTCAACAACACGATCGAGCTGTGGGAGGTGATGCTCGCGATCACGAAGCTGGGCGCGGTGTCGATCCCGACCTCGACGCTGCTGTCGGCCTCCGACCTCGCGTACCGCATCGAGCACGGCCGCGCCGGCGCCGTCGTCACCCTCGGCACCCTGGCCGACCGCCTCGAGGGGATCGACCCCGCGGTCCTGCGCATCGGCGTGGGCGCGTCGCTGCCTGCGGACTGGAAGCGGTTCGCGGACGCCGTCGCCACCACGGAGGAGTTCGTTCCGGACGGCCCGACGCCCGCCGGCGACACGGCCCTGCTGTACTTCACGTCCGGCACGACGAACCGCCCGAAGCTCGTGCAGCACACCCACGTCTCCTACCCGGTCGGCCACCTCTCCACGATGTGGTGGCTCGGCGTGCGCCCGGACGACGTGCACCTCAACATCTCCTCCCCCGGGTGGGCCAAGCACGCCTGGTCGAGCTTCTACTCCCCGTTCCTGGCCGAGGCGACGGTGTTCGTCTACAACTACGACCGCTTCGACGCGAACACGCTCATGGAGGTCATGGACACCCACCACGTCTCGACGTTCTGTGCCCCGCCCACCGTCTGGCGCATGCTCATTCAGGCCGACCTCTCCCGGCTCGCGCACCCTCCGCGGGAGCTCGTCGGCGCCGGCGAGCCGCTGAATCCCGAGGTCATCGACCGGGTGCGCGAAGCGTGGGGCGGCACGATCCGCGACGGCTTCGGGCAGACGGAGATGACCGCCTGCATCGGCAACTCCCCGGGGCAGACGGTCAAGGTGGGATCGATGGGCCGTCCGCTCCCCGGGTACCCGGTCGTGCTGCTCGATCCGTCGACGGGCGAGGTCGTGGAGGACGAGGGCGAGATCGCGCTCGACCTCGCGCAGCCGCCGCTCGGCCTCATGGCGGGGTACTACGACGACCCGGAGAAGACCGCGGAGTCGCGGGCCGGGGGCTTCCATCACACCGGAGACATCGCCGTGCGCGACGCCGACGGCTACCTGACCTACATCGGGCGCTCCGACGACGTGTTCAAGGCCTCCGACTACAAGATCTCGCCGTTCGAGCTCGAGTCCGTGCTGCTGGAGCACGACCTCGTCGTCGAAGCGGCCGTCATCCCCAGCCCCGACCCCACGCGCCTCGCGGTGCCGAAGGCGTACGTGTGCCTGACGCCGGACGCGGGCGCGGACGAGGCGGCCGCCGCACGCGCCGTGTTCGGCTACGCGCACGAACGGCTGTCCTCGCACCTGTGGGTGCGGATCATCGAGTTCGTGCCCGAGCTGCCGAAGACGATCTCCGGGAAGATCCGCCGCGTCGAGCTGCGGGCACGCGAGAGCGCCCGCGTGGCCGCGGGCGACGAGGCGCGGCAGCACCGCGACCGCGACTACCGCTGAGCGCTAGGAGACGACGGCGACCGGCGCCGTGGGCGTCGCGGTCGAGCCGGTCTTGAGCGTGGCCGTCGTCGTGGTCGCCGGCGCCGGCTTCACGCGCGCGGCCCGGCGTCGCGACTCGAAGCCGCCCGCCGTGAGCATCGCGCGCACGATCCCGCCGATCACGAGCATGCCCATGAGCGACGCGCCCGCCGCGATCAGCGGAAGCCACTGATTCGCGAAGCTCGCGGTGAAGCTCATCAGCGCGCACACGATCCACAATCCGACCGCGCCGCCCGCGAGCCCCCCGGCTCCGCGGATGATCGCGATCGCGGCCACGATCGCGCAGACCGCGGCGAGCGCCGCACCCACGTATCCGATCGGTACCAGAATGGCGGCCAGGTCTCTGGCCACTCCCACTGTCGTCATGACGACCCCCCGTCCGGCGGAACCCCTCCGCACCTTCGACATTAGAAGTGTCTCTCCGGAAGGCCATCCGTCTCAAGTCCGATCCGGGTCATCCTTCCGGTGGATATCCGCGGCTCAGCGCCGGACCGGCCACCGCAGCCGGCGCGGGCGCACGACGCGGACGGGGCGGGTGACGACCGCGTCGACCACCATCGAGCCGTCGGTGGGGCCGACGATCGCGATCGCGGAGGTCTCCGTGGCCTCGGCCGGGGCCACGGGTTGCCTCGCGAGCGCGCGATGCGCCTTGACGTAGGCCGGCACGAGGAGCACGATCGCCCCCACCCAGGCGAGCGGGTTGCTGAGGGCCACGCCGTCGAACCCGATCATCGCCCCGAGGACGACCGCGGCGACGACGCGCATCACGAGCTCGATCACGCCGGTGACCGTCGGCACCAGCGTGTGGCCGAGCCCCTGCAGCGCGCCGCGGAGCACGAAGAGCATGCCGAGCGCCCAGTAGCCGCAGCCGTTGATGATGAGCATGCGGTGCGCCATGTCGACGACGTCGTCCGAGCCGTCGCCGACGAACAGCCGGACCATCGGCGCGCCGAACGCGATGAGCAGCCCGCCGAGGACGATCGCCGCGGCGACCGCCATCCAGGTGGCCTCGACCACGCCGCGCCGGATGCGGTCGGGGCGGCGGCCGCCGTGGTTCTGGGCCGCGTACATCGACACGGCGAGCCCGAGCGAGGAGAGCAGGGCGACCGCCAGGCTGTCCACGCGGGATGCGGTCGTGTAGGCCGCCACCGCGTCGGCGCCGATCGTGTTCAGGGCGACCTGCACCGTGAGGGTCCCGATCGCGATGATCGAGGCCTGGAAGCCCATGGGGAGGCCGAGGCGCAGGTGGTCGGCGATGTCCGTGCGGGAGATGCGCCAGTCCGAACGACGCAGGTGCAGCATGGGCAGCCTCCGGCGCACGAACTCCAGACACAGGATCACCGAGACGGCCTGCGCGACCACCGTGGCGAGCGCGGCACCCGCGACGCCCCACTCCAGCGGACCGACCATGAGCACGACGAGGCCGACGTTGAGCGCACAGGAGATCGTGAGGAACACCAGCGGGGTCTTCGAGTCGCCGATGGCGCGGATGATCGCGGAGAGGTAGTTGAAGAACATCGTCGCGCCCGCGCCGAGGAAGCTGATCTGCGTGAACACCGTCGCCTCGGCCATGAGCTCGGGCGGCGTCTGCAGCAGCGCGAGGATCGGCCCGGCGATGAGGGGCGCGACCACCGTGAGGACCACGCTCGTGATGCCGCTGAGGAGCACACCCGTGGCGACGGAGCGGCGCACGGCGGCGTCTTCGCGCGCACCGAAGGCCTGGGCGATGGGGATCGCGAAGCCGCTCGTGAGACCCCAGGCGAAGCCGAGGAGGAGGAAGAGCAGGCTGCCCGTCGCGCCGACGGCGGCGAGGGACTGGACGCCGAGGTGGCGTCCGACGACGATCGCGTCGGCGAACTGGTAGAGCTGCTGCACGACGTTGCCGAGCAGCAGCGGGATCGAGAAGGCGAGGATGACGCGCCACGGACGGCCCGTGGTGAGGGTGGTGGCCATGAAGGAAGGGGCTCGCAGGGAAAGAGGGGATGGATCGGGGGTGGGCCCAGTTTATCGAATCGTTTCGGGCGAACGGAACACCCCGGACCGGATTGCCGTCGCCGGGGCGTCGATTTCGGACGAGCGGGCCCCGGTGGTTACTCTGCATCAGTCGAGGACGACCGGAGGAGATGAGCGTGACGAAGGAAGACACGGGGGCCATCCGCCAGGGGCAGACCGCAGCCGGAGGCGAGGAGCACCTGCGGCGCGCGCTCAGCAACCGGCACATCCAGCTGCTCGCGATCGGCGGGGCGATCGGCACCGGCCTGTTCATGGGCAGCGGCAAGACGATCTCCGTCGCCGGCCCCTCCGTGATCTTCGTCTACATGATCATCGGGTTCATGCTGTTCTTCGTCATGCGGGCGATGGGCGAGCTGCTGCTGTCGAACCTCAAGTACAAGTCGTTCAGCGACTTCGCGAGCGACCTGCTCGGCCCGTGGGCGGGCTTCTTCACCGGCTGGACGTACTGGTTCTGCTGGGTGGTCACGGGCGTGGCCGACGTGATCGCGATCGCGGGGTACACCGATGCGCTCCTCCCCGGCATTCCGCTGTGGATCCCGGGCCTCCTCGTGGTCGTGATCCTCCTGGCGCTCAACCTGCCCACCGTCGCGGCGTTCGGCGAGATGGAGTTCTGGTTCGCGCTCATCAAGATCGTAGCGATCGTCGCCCTCATCGTGACCGGTCTCGTCATGATCCTCACCGGCTTCTCGCACGACGCCGGCACCGCGAGCTTCGCCAACCTGTGGGAGCACGGCGGCATGTTCCCGCACGGCTTCCTCGGCTTCGTCGCCGGCTTCCAGATCGCGGTGTTCGCGTTCGTCGGGATCGAGCTCGTCGGCACCGCCGCCGCGGAGACCAAGGACCCGAAGCGCAACCTCCCGAAGGCCATCAACGCCATCCCGATCCGGGTCCTGCTGTTCTACGTGGGCGCGCTCATCATCCTCATGTCCGTCACGCCGTGGACCGAGTACGTCGCCGGGGAGAGCCCCTTCATCGCGATGTTCGCCCTCGCCGGGCTCGGCATCGCTGCCACCGTCGTCAACCTCGTGGTGCTCACCTCGGCGATGTCCAGCGCGAACTCCGGCATCTACTCCACGTCGCGCATGGTCTTCGGGCTGGCGCAGGACGGCGATGCCCCCCGGTTCTTCGGCCGGCTCTCGAAGCGCCGCGTGCCGCAGAACGCCCTGTTCCTGTCCTGCATCCTGCTGCTGTCCGGCGTCGTGCTGCTCTACGCGGGCAAGGACATCGGCACGGCGTTCGAGATGGTCACGACGGTGTCGGCCGTGTGCTTCATGTTCGTGTGGACGATCTTCCTCTGCAGCTACCTCGTGTACCGGCGCCGTCGTCCGGAGAAGGCGGCGACCTCGGCGTTCAAGATGCCGGGCGGGGTGTTCATGGTGTTCGTGGTGCTCGCGTTCTTCCTGTTCATCCTCTGGGCGCTGACCACCCAGCCGGACACGCTGATCGCCCTGCTCGTGACGCCGATCTGGTTCGCGATCCTCATCGTCGCCTGGCTGTTCGTGCGGAAGTCGCCGCACCACCGGGAGCGCCACGCCGCGCACATCGCGTACCTGCGCGACGACACGATCCCGGCCGACTGAGGCGTCAGGCCACCGACTCGAGGGTCGCGGGCTGTGCGGCCACGACCTTCGGGGCGAAGACGCGGGGGCGGAGCGCGAGGAACAGCAGTACCATGCCGGCGGCGAGCAGCATGTGCCCCACGCCCGCGATGCCGGCGATCATCTTCGTCGACTCCTGACCGAGCACCGTGAGGCAGCCGTGCCAGACGAGCATCGCCGAGGTCAGCACGAGCCCGGCGGTGTAGGTCCAGAAGAACCAGCCGAACAGGCGGCTCTCGGAGAGCGCGAAAGCCTTCTCCAGGAGCATCACCACGAGGAAGACGACGAAGCCCAGCACGAGCAGATGCGTGTGCACGAGTCCGAGCTGCGTCGGCGCTCCCTCCGGGAAGCCGTTGATCTTGGTGAACTCGCGGTAGAAGAGTCCGGAGGCGACGCCCACCAGCATGGAGGCGAACGCGGCGGTGAAGAGCCTGCGCATGGGAGTCCTTTCTGTCTGCCTCCAGCCTCGCCGTGGGGCCGTCGCCGCGGATCCATCGAACGGTGGAGACCGCGGGCGTCAGAGCAGACCGGACTCCCTCGCGATCGCGACCGCCTTCGCGCGGCTGTCGGCCCCGAGCTTCTCGAAGACGTGCACGAGGTGGGTCTTCACCGTCGCCTCCGTGACGAACAGCGCCTTCGCGATCTCCCGGTTCGAGGCCCCGGTGTCGAGCAGCCGCAGCACGTCGAGCTCGCGCCCCGTGAGCTGCACCCGCGGGGCGCGGAGGGCGCGGCCGACGCGCGCCGTGAGCTCCGGCGTCAGCGCCTGCCCGCCCGACGCGGCCTGTCGCACGGCCCGGACGATGTCCTCCGGGGCGATGTCCTTGAGCAGGTACCCCGCCGCCCCCGCCTCGATCGCGCCGAGGATCTGAGCGTCGCGGTCGAACGTCGTGAGGATGAGCACCGCCGGAGCCGGGTCGAGCGCCCGGAGCGCCGCCGTCGTCTGCACGCCGTCCATGCCGGCCCCCAGCCGCATGTCGCAGAGCACGACGTCGGGACGCAGGTGCCGGGCGAGGACGACCGCCTCCTCCCCCGACGCGGCCTCGCCCACGACCTCGGCGTCGTCGCGGCGGTCGAACAGCGAGCGCACGCCGGCGCGCACGATGGGGTGGTCGTCGACGAGCAGGATCCGCACGGGGGTCACGACCGGCCTCCGAGGGGCAGGTGGGCCGACAGCGCGGTGCCGTCGCCGGGGGCGCTCTCCACGTCGAGACCGCCGCCGAGCTCGCGCAGTCGGGCGCGCATCGCCCGCAGGCCGTAGCCGCCGCCGGGCCCCGCCGCATCCAGCCGCGACGGGTCGAAGCCGCGACCGTCGTCGACCACGTCCAGCCGCACCGCGTCGCCGGCGTCCGCGAGGGTCACCACGACACGAGTCGCGGCGGCATGGCTGCGCACGTTGGCGAGCGCGGACTGCGCCGTCCGCAGCAGGGCGACCTCCGCGTCGAGGCCGAGTGCGGGCAGATCCTCGTCGGCATGGAAGGTGGCCACGATCCCGGTCTCGGCGGTCAGGCGCTCGAGCATCCGGGCGAGGGCGTCGCTCAGCGCGGAGCCGTCCAGCTCGGCGGGCATGAGGTCGTCGACGATGCGTCGGGCGTCGGCGAGCCCTTCCGCGGCGAGCGCCCCGATCTGCCCGAGCGCCCGATCCCGGCCGTCCTCGTGCTCGGCGGCCGACCGCGCCAGCAGGACGATGGACGACAGGCTCTGGGCGACCGTGTCGTGGATGTCGCGCGACAGCCTGGTGCGCTCGGCGGCGGCGCCGGACTCCCGCTGGGTCCGGGCGAGCTCGTCCTGGAGGGCCGCCATCTCCTGCTGCGTCGCGACGAGGGACGCGATGAGTCGCCGCCGCTCCCGCCCGTCGCGGACGAGCTCCAGGTAGCCGCGGGAGATCCCGAGGGCGAAGATGCCGCCCACCAGCGGCCCGATCACGTTCGCGTAGGTGGTCGTCCCGGTGTGCAGCAGCGGCGCGACGATGACGACGGCGAGGATGAGGACGCTGAGCAGCACAGCCCATCGCAGTCGCAGCAGGAAGCCGGCGAGCAGCCACAGCGAGAACGCGAGCCACACGAACTCCGGCGACAGCGCCACCGCCCCCAGCCAGATGGCCGTGAGCCCCAGCAGCCAGCCGGTGGCGAGCGCCCGGTCGTCCGTGCGGGAGGAGAGCAGGAGTCCGCCGCCGTACCAGCCGAGGAAGGCGAGGGCGGTCGCGAGCAGCCACGGCACCGGGACCCCGTCGGCGAGGGAGCGGACGACGCCGACGACGGTGAGCACGACGGTGATGACGGCCTGGCCGACACGGAGCGACGTGACCAGGCGCCCCCAGGAGCGCGTGCGTCCCGTCCGCCCTCCGGGGTGGTCGGTCTCGGCGGTGTCTCCGGTCGGCATGCTGACATTCTCGTCCGCCGGGCCGGTGTGCGCCTCCATCGTTCGGTCGACCCCGTTCGAATCGCCCGATTGGCGGCATCCGGCCCAGATTTGGGACCAATCAGGCGATTCGAACGGAGGTATCGTGGGGCCGATGTCGACACCGCACCCGTTCCCGGCGACGATCGCGGCAGCCGTCGACCACGAGCTCGTCATCCGCAAGTCGCGCTTCCTCACGCACGTCGCACCGGTGTCGTCGGTGGCCGAGGCCGAAGCCGTCATCGCGACGATCCGGAAGCGCGCCTGGGACGCGAACCACAACTGCACCGCGATGGTGACCGGTCTGCACGGGGATCAGGCGCGCTCCTCGGACGACGGCGAGCCCTCCGGAACGGCCGGCGTCCCGATGCTCGAGGTCCTCCGGCGCCGCGGCCTCACGGACATCGTTGCGGTGGTGACCCGCTACTTCGGCGGGGTGAAGCTGGGGGCGGGCGGCCTCATCCGCGCCTACTCCACAGCGGTGTCCGAGACGCTCGACCGCGCCGCCCTCGTCCGCCGCGAGGCGCTCACCCAGGCGACCATCGAGGTCCCGCACGCCGAGGCCGGCCGCTACGACAACCTGCTCCGCGACTGGGCGGCGTCCCACGGGGCCACGCTCGGCACGCCGACCTACGGGGCCTCCGCGCAGCTGGAGCTGTGGGTGCCCGCCGCCGCGCTTCCGCGTCTGGCCGCCGACCTCGCCGCCGCGTCCGGGGGCGCCGTGGCCCCGGTGGCCGGGATCGAGCGGATCGTCGACGTCGCGGACTGAGGCCTCCCGGCGGCCGCACACCGTCCGACGGATATCCTGGACGCCGCGGTCGCGGAAGGAGAGCGATGTTCGACAGTCCGCTCTCGGCCTCGCCGTACGAGATCCTCGGCGTGGATCCGGCCGTCGACGACGCCGAGCTCCGGCGGGCGTATCGGCTGCGACTGCGGCAGACCCACCCCGACACCGGCGGCGACGCGGCCGTGTTCATCCAGGTCCAGCGCGCGTGGGAGCTCATCGGCACCGTGGAGGACCGCGCCGCGTACGATCGCCGCGCGGGCCTGACCGACGACGGCGGCGAATGGAGCGGCTGGCGTCCGCAGACCGTGCGCACCGACACCCGGCCGCGCGCCCGCTCCTACGGACACCCCGGGGGCTGGCGCCGCGAACGCTACCTCTCCCTGATCCGCGAGTGGGCGGGTCACGGGGTCGAGGTCCCCGACCCGTACGCCCCGGCCCTCGTGCGCGCCGCCCCACGGGAGCTCCGGCGGCTGCTCGCCGACGCGCTGGCGGAGGAGGCCACGGCCCGCACGGTCTCCGACCTCGGCATGGGCTTCACGGTCTGGCACGACGTCGCCGCAGGACAGACCCCCGAGGACAAGCTCGACCACGTGGTGCTCAGCCCCTCCGGCCTCTACGGCGTCATGTCCGAGGACTTCGGCGGGATCGTGGGGTTCCGCCGCGGGGAGATCACCGGCCCGAGCCTCGGCACCCGGGCCCCGGTCACGGCGGCTCTCGCCCGGATGCGCGCGGTGGCGAAGGCCGCGAAGGTGAAGTTCGCCGGGGCGATCGTGGTGCTCCCCGACGACGACCTCGCCCAGGCGGTCACCCCGCTCGGCAGCAACCGCGGGGTCCCGGTCGTGGTGGTGCGTCGCAGCGCGCTGGCGATGGTGCTGCGTCAGGGCGTGCCCGGGGCGCGGGCCATCGGCGGCAACGAGCTGTTCGATATCCGCACCCGGCTGCAGCAGACGGTCCGCTTCGTCTGACGGCGGCGACGCGCCCGGCATCCCGGCATGCTCTTTTGAATCACTCAAAACACGTGTAGAGTCGAGGGCATGGAGACGGAACTCGACTCGGCGTTGCGCGACGCCGGGCTGCGTGCGACTGCGGGCCGCGTCGCCGTTCTCGAGGCTCTCGGCTCCATGGCCCACACGGATGCGGAGCGGGTCTACCGCGCCGTGTCCGACGTGCTTCCGACCACGTCGATCCAGTCGGTGCACAACATCCTCGCGGACCTGACGACGGCGGGCCTCATCCGCCGGATCGAACCGGCAGGCTCCGCGGCGCTGTACGAACGGCGCATCGACGACAACCACCACCACGTCGTCTGCACCTCCTGCGGTGCGGTCGGCGATGTGGACTGCGTCGTCGGCGAGGCGCCGTGTCTCACCCCGTCCTCGACGGGGGGCTTCACCGTGCAGACAGCTGAAGTCACCTTCTGGGGCCTCTGCCCCAGCTGCCAGAACGCCGCGTAGGCGCATCCACCGATCCCCTCCCCGAGGGTCCGTTCGGCATGTCCGCGCGGAGAAGGAGAAGACCATGACCAACCCCACCGACGCGGGCCGTCCGGCCACGACGACGCAGGCCGGAGCGCCGATCGCGAGCGACACCCACTCGCTGACCGTGGGCCCCGACGGCCCCACCGCGCTGCACGACCACTACCTGGTCGAGAAGCTCGCCTCCTTCAACCGCGAGCGGGTGCCGGAGCGCAACCCGCACGCCAAGGGCGGCGGCGCGTTCGGCGAGTTCGTCGTCACCGAGGACGTCTCGAAGTACACCCGTGCGGCCGTGTTCCAGCCGGGCGCCACCTCGGAGACCCTCCTCCGCTTCTCCTCCGTCGCCGGTGAGCAGGGCTCCCCCGACACCTGGCGCGACGTGCGCGGGTTCTCGCTGCGCTTCTACACGACCGAGGGCAACCTCGACATCGTCGGCAACAACACCCCGACGTTCTTCCTCCGCGACGCCATCAAGTTCCCGGACTTCATCCACTCGCAGAAGCGCCTCGGCGACTCCGGGCTCCGCGACGCCGACATGCAGTGGGACTTCTGGACCCTTTCGCCCGAGACCGCCCACCAGGTGACCTACCTCATGGGCGAGCGCGGCCTGCCCCGCAGCTGGCGTCACATGAACGGCTACGGCTCCCACACCTACTCGTGGATCAACGCCGAGGGCGAGGTGTTCTGGGTCAAGTACCACTTCATCTCTCACCAGGGCGTCGAGGCGATGAGCCCGGAGGAGGCCGAGCAGCTGGCCGGTTCCGACGCGGACCACTACCGTCGCGACCTGTTCCAGTCGATCGCCGAAGGCGACTTCCCGAAGTGGGACCTGTACGTGCAGATCATGCCGTACGACGAGGCCAAGGACTACCGCTTCAACCCCTTCGACCTCACCAAGACGATCTCGAAGAAGGACTACCCGCGCATCAAGGTCGGCACGCTGACCCTGAACCGCAACCCGGAGAACTTCTTCGCGCAGATCGAGCAGGCCGGCTTCGCGCCGGGGAACCAGGTGCCCGGTACCGGCATCTCCCCCGACAAGATGCTCATGGGCCGCATGTTCGCCTACCCGGACGCCCAGCGTCACCGCATCGGCGCGAACTACAACCAGCTGCCGGTGAACCAGCCGCACGCCGCCGAGACCCGCAACTACCAGCACGAGGGCTCGATGCGGTACCAGTACAACGACGCCGCGCACCGCACCTACCAGCCGAACTCCTTCGGGACCCCCGGTGGCCCCGCGGCCGACCCGGCGAAGGGCATCGAGGTGAACTGGTCGGCGGACGGCGAGCTCACCCGCTCCGCCGCGACGCTGCACGCCGAGGACGACGACTTCGGTCAGGCCGGCACGCTGTACCGCGAGGTCTTCGACGGCCCGCAGCGCGCCCGCTTCCTGGAGGTCCTGACCGGTCAGGGCCGCTCGATCACGGTCGACGCCATCCGCGAGCGCTTCTTCCAGTACTGGACGAACGTGGACGCCGAGCTCGGCGCCGCTCTGCGCGACCGCGTCTGACCCGAGACCCCGGGTTCTCCTCGAAACCCCCTCTCCGCGACACGGCGGGGAGGGGGTTTCGGCGTGTAACCGGGGTCTCGGCGCCACGGAAGGGAGGAGTGGGGGGAGGATGGTGGGGTGGCTGTTCCCCTCTCCGACCTCACCGAGATGCCCGACCCGCAGCACGTCTACGCGGCGGACGGCACACGACTGGCGACGTACACGTGGGGGGAGCTCGACGCCCCCGTCGTGGTGACCGTGCACGGCTTCGCCTCGGGCGCGCGCGACAACTGGGTGCTGACCGGCTGGGTGCGCGAGCTGACCAGGGCGGGGTACCGCGTGCTCGCACTCGACCAGCGGGGGCACGGGCAGAGCGACAAGCCGCACGAGTCCGACGCCTACGCCATCCGCAACCTCGTGACCGACGTCGAGACCGTCATGGACACGTACCTCGTCGACGACGCGTTCTACCTCGGCTACTCGCTCGGCGCCCGGGTGGGGTGGGAGGTGGCCCGCGAGCTCCCGCATCGGATCGGCCGGGCGGTCCTGGGCGGGGTCCCCGACGGCATCCCCCTCGCGCGTCTCGACCTCGACCAGGTGCGCGCGTACATCGCGGACGGCACCCCGGTGGAGGACCGCACGACGCAGAACTACATCGCGCTAACCGAGCGGGTGCCAGGGAACGACCTGCGCGCGCTCATCGCCCTGGCCGAGGGACTTCGAGGCTCCGGCACGATCGATCCGGATCCCGCGGACGCCCCGGTCGTGCCGCTGCTGTTCGCGACAGGATCGAAGGACGCGATCATCGAGGGCTCCCGGGCACTGGCGGCCGCGGCTCCCGATGCCCGTTTCGTCGAGCTCCCGAACCGCCACCACTTCAACGCCCCCGGCTCCCGCGACTTCAAAGAGGCCGCGCTCGCCTTCTTCGCTGAGTCCTGACTCCGCCGAGACCCCGTCTACGCGCCGAGACCCCCTCCTACACTCGCGTGCAGGAGGGGGTCTCGGCGGGAAAGCGGGGTCTCGGGGATCAGGCGGTGGCGTCCTCGCGCTTCGGGAGGACCCAACCGGCGCGGGGGAAGTGGCACGTGTAGCCGTTCGGGTACTTGATCAGGTAGTCCTGGTGCTCGGGCTCGGCCTCCCAGAACGGACCGGCAGGCTCGATCGTCGTGACGGCCTTCCCCGGCCACAGCCCGGAGGCGTCGACGTCGGCGATCGTGTCGCGCGCGACCTGCTCCTGCTCGGGGGTGAGCGGGAAGATCGCCGACCGGTAGCTCGACCCGATGTCGTTGCCCTGACGGTTCAGCGTCGACGGGTCGTGGATCTGGAAGAAGAACGCCAGGATGTCGCGATAGGTCGTCGCACTCGGGTCGAACACGATCTCCACGGCCTCCGCGTGACCGGGGTGGTTGCGGTAGGTCGCGTGGTCGTTCTCCCCGCCGGTGTAGCCCACGCGGGTGTCGATCACGCCGGGCTGGCGGCGGATGAGGTCCTCCATGCCCCAGAAGCAGCCGCCCGCGAGGACGGCCGTCTCGGTCCCGGGAGTGCGGGTGATGGTTCCGGTGTCGGTCATGACTGCTCCTCAGAGGTGTGGGTGGTGAAGAGGGGGCTGTAGCGACCGTACCCCTCCTTCTCGAGATCCTCCGCCGGGATGAAGCGGAGGGCGGCCGAGTTCATGCAGTAGCGCAGGCCGCCCTCGGCGCGGGGTCCGTCGTCGAAGACGTGTCCGAGGTGGCTGTCGGCACCGGACGACCGCGCCTCGGTGCGGGTCATCCACAGCGTGCGGTCGGTCTTCGTGGTCACGGCGTCGGCGTCGATCGGGCGCGTGAAGCTCGGCCAGCCGGTGCCGCTGTCGTACTTGTCCCGGGAGGAGAACAGCGGCTGCCCCGAGACCACGTCGACGTAGATGCCGTCGTCGTGAGTGTTCCAGTAGGCGTTGCGGAAGGGCGGCTCAGTGGCGTCCTGCTGCGTGACCTCGTACTGCAGGTTCGTGAGACCGCTGACGGCCTCGGGGGTCCTGCCGTAGTCGTTCGACATGAGTGGCTCCTTGTCCGACGCCGCTGGCTGCGGCGTCATAGAGGAGAACCAGGGACGGGTCCGTTTTGGTCCCGCGGGGCTGGGAGCGGGCTGGGAGTTTCCGCTCAGCCCGCGTCTCGGACGACGGCGAGGTTCCTTTCCGCGGTGCGGACGATCTCCGCGACCGTGCGATCCTCCGGCCGCCGCGCGACCTTGAGGCCGAGCCAGGGCACGTCGCCCGCGGCGTGGAGTCCCGCGCGGACGTGCGCCGCGTCGAGCAGCGAGGCGGACGCGGGATGGGTCTCCGCGATGGGCAGATGCGCGTCCACCCAGGCGGGGCCGTACGGACTCTCGACCGGCGCGGCCCCGGAGAACGCGAGCCCGGTCAGCAGCCCCGAGGCCGCGGCGTCGGCGATCTGCGCGGTCACCGCGTCCGCGTCCCGCAGCTCGATCGCCGACCGCCCCCAGTTGAGCCAGAGGCCGACCGGGGCGTCGGCGGACCGGATGGCCGCGATCTCGGCCGCGAGCGGGAGGAACCCCTTCTCGGGCGTCTGACCGGGAACGGCGGCGTCGCAGTGCTCGATGACGAGCCGGGCTCCGCTCCAGTCGAACGCCGCGACCTCCTCCAGCGACCGGGCGAGCGGGTCCCCGTCTCCGCTCCCGCGGGGCGCGGTGTGCAGCATCACCACCGCGACCGCTGCGGCGCTCTCGGCGGTGAGCCGCGCGACATCGTCCGCCACGCGCCGCAGATCCGCCACCGCCGCGGCTCTCCCCTCCGCCTGCGGTGAGGCGAGGCCGTACGACGGGTCCTCCCCGAGCCGCCGCATGACGAACGGCACTGCGGTGACCGCAAGGGGCACGGCCGGCACGTGGTCGAGGAGCCAGGACGGGTCGTGTGGATGGACCGCCCCCATCCACGGCACCTCGAGCCCGGCCACCCCGGGGAGCGCGCAGAGCTCCGGCAGCAGCGCGGCCTCCAGCGCCGGATCCCACTGGGTGTGCGCGGGCGACAGCGGATAGGCGCTGAGGAGCACGGGGGTCACGGACGGGCCCCGGCGAGACTCCGCGCGAACCACGACGTGATGGTGGCCGGATGGGTGATGGCCGTGCCGACGCAGACCGCGTAGGCCCCCGCGGCGATCGCGGCGGCGGCGTGCGCCGGGGTGTGGATGCGCCCTTCCGCGACGATCGGGCGCGTGCAGCGTGCCGCGATGAGGCTGATGAGCTCGAGGTCGGGGCCGTGGCTCTTCGGACGCTCCCCGGTGTAGCCGGAGAGGGTCGTGCCGAGGATGTCGGCGCCCGCGGCTTCGGCGGCGAGCGCGTCGTCGAGCGAACCGCAGTCGGCCATGATGAGCGCGTCGGAATGCGCGCGCAGCCCGACGATGGTCTCCGCGAGGGTCCGGCCGTCGGGCCGCGGGCGTCGGGTGCCGTCGATCGCCACGATGTCGGCGCCCGCGTCGGCGACGGCCACGGCATGCTCCAGCGTCGGCGTGATGAAGACGTCGGCGTCGCCGTCCTTCCACAGCCCGATGATCGGCACCGGGAGGGCGGCGACCGCGCGGATGTCGTCGATGCCCTGCACGCGGATCCCGGCGGCACCCCCGACGACGGCGGCGTCGGCGACCTGCGCCATGGTGCGCGGGTCGCGCATCGCCTCCCCGGGGTACGCCTGACAGGAGACGATCAGGCCGCCGCGCAGGCGTTCGAGGATGGGGGTGGATGTCATGGTCGCCTCCAGGCGGATGCCGCCGCGCCCCGCAGCGGCGCGTCGTCGCCGAGGGTTCCCGGCAGGATGGGGGTGTCGTGCAGGGCGTCGATGGCGTCCGCGTGGAAGGCCGCCCGCAGGGAGTCCCACCACAGCTCGCCGATGCGCGGCACGCCGCCGGTGACGACGATCCGCTCGGGGTCGAGGAGGGTCGCGGCTCCCGCGAGTGCGCGGCCGACGGCGGCGGCGGAGTCCTGGATGGCGCGGACGGCGAGGGAGTCCCCCGTGCCGGCCGCGACGGCGACCCCGCGCGCATCGCGCAGCGCCGCGTCACCGCCGAGCGAGAGGTAGTGCCGGTGCAGGCCGATGCCGGAGCCGAGCGCTTCGAGGTGTCCGTGCCGGCCGCAGGGGCAGCGGAGGTGCGCCGCCCCCGGGATCGGGAGGTGCGCGAGCTCGCCCGCCACGTGATGGGCACCGCGCACCGGACGGCCGTCGAGGATGACGCCCGCGCCGACGCCGGTGCCGACGGCGACGACGAGGGCGCTCGCGGCTCCGGCGGCGGCGCCGTGCCGGTGCTCCCCCGCGGCGTGCGCGTCGACGTCGTTCTGCACGGCGACCGGCGCATCGGCGGGGAGGCGATCCGCAAGGACTTCCCGGATCAGGGCGGCCAGCGGGGTGCCCGGCCAGTCGGCGAAGGTGTCGGTGGCCGACACGATCGTCCCCGTCCGCGCGTCGACCACGCCCGCGGTGCCGATGCCGACGCCGACGAGCGCGGACTCCTCGTCGAGCAGTTCCTCCGCGAGCGCGGCGACGGTCGCCACGACGGCGGCGGGTCCCGCGCTCGCGGGGGTCGGCGCCGCGGCGGTGCGCAGCAGCGCGTCCTCCCGGTCGGCGAGCGCCGCGGCCGTCTTGGTGCCGCCGATGTCGACGGCGAGGACGACCTCGCGCATCAGACGGCGACCGGAAGCAGACCGAGCTCGTCGAGGATCGTGCGGATGCCGGCGACGGCCTCCGGGGAGAGCGGCTCCACCGTGTCGGCCATCGTCGCGTGGTCGATGATGCCGCGCGCGTGCATCGCCGCCTTGAACGCGCCGACGCCGGTGGCGTCGCCGGACAGCCCCTGCGGCTGGAACACGATGTCGAAGAGCCGGTTGATGCGCTCCTGCTCGGCCCGGGCGGTCGTCCAGTCACCGCGCTGCGCGGCCTCCCAGAGGCGCACGTAGCCCGCGGCCTCCACGTTCGCCAGGCCCGGGACGACACCGGCGGCACCGACGAGGGCCATCGCGTCGACCACGACCTCGTGCCCGGTGAGCAGCTGCAGCGGGCGACCGGCGGCCTCGTTCGCCGCGATCAGTCGGCGGAACCCGACGTCGTCGCCGGACGAGTCCTTCACCCCGTGGATCACGCCCTCCCGGCCGAGCTGCACGAGCAGGTCGATGCCGAGCTTGGAGTGCACCCGCACCGGCACGTCGTAGGCCCAGAGCGGCACGTCGATCGCGGCGGCGATCGTGCGGAAGTGCGCGGCGACCTCGGCCGGCGAGTTCAGCGTGTACAGCGGCGCGGTGGTCACGATCGCCTGCGCGCCCGCGGCGACGAGCCGGCGGGCCGTCTCGATGATGCGCGGGGCCGTGAGCTCGATCGCGCCGGCGATGACGGGCACGCGTCCGGCGTTCGCGGCGACGATGGTCTGCAGCAGCTCGACGCGCTGGTCGTCCGTGAAGTACGCCGTCTCCCCGGTGGAGCCGAGCGCGAACAGTCCGGAGACGCCCTCCCCGATCAGGCGCTCGACGAGGCGGGTGAGCGACGCGTGGTCGATCGTCCCGTCGGGGAGCAGCGGGGAGGCGACCGGCGGGACGACGCCGGAGAACGACAGGGCGGGAGCGGGGGAAGGCATAGGTGTTCCGTCTTTTCAGTGGTGGGGTTCGAGCAGCGAGGGCGCGGCGCCCAGCAGCGTGCGGGTGTAGGGGTCGGCGGGGTCGTCGAAGACCCGGGCGGCGTCGCCGTGCTCGACGACGCGGCCCTTGTTCATCACGGCGATCTCGTCGGAGAGGTAGCGGACGGTCTGGATGTCGTGGGAGATGAAGACCATGCCGAGCCCGAGCTGCTGCTTCAGGTCGGTCAGCAGATTCAGGATCTGCGCGCGCACGGAGACGTCGAGGGCCGAGGTCGGCTCATCGGCCACGATGACCTGGGGGTCGAGGACGAGGGCCCTGGCGATCGCGACGCGCTGCCGCTGCCCGCCGGAGAGCTGGCTGGGCAGCGCCTCCAGCGCCGACGACGGCAGCCCCACGAGCCCGATGAGGTCGCGCACCTTGCGCTCCCGGCTCGCCGGGGAGCCGAGGCGATGCACCTGCAGCGGATCCAGCAGCGCGTCCCGCACGGTCATGCGGGCGTTCAGAGCCGTCGCCGGGTCCTGGAACACCACGGAGAGGATGCGCCCCAGGCGCTTGCGCACCGCGGGGGTGAAGGAGCGCACCGTCTCCCCGTCGAACACGACCTGACCGCTCGTGGGCTTCTCGAGGCCGATCAGCACCTTCGCGGAGGTGGACTTGCCCGAGCCGGACTCGCCCACGATGCCCAGCGTCTGTCCGCGGCGCACCGTGAGCGAGACCCCGGCGAGCGCGTCGACGTAGTGCGGGCGGAACAACGACGAGCTGCGGGCCCGGTAGCGGACGTGCACGTCCTGCAGCTGGATGACGGGTTCGCTCATCGTCCTGCTCCGATCGGTTCGACGGGCGCATCGTCGGGATGCGCGGAGTAGTAGTGCTCGGTCCCGTCGATGTGCCGCCGCACGGGTTCCACGCCGGCGTACCGGGCGGGGTCCGCGGAGCGCGGCGCGAAGCGGTCGCCCTGCGGGAAGTCCCGCGGGGAGGGGACGACACCGGACACCTGGTGCAGGCGGTCGGAGCCGGCCTCGATCGAGAGCACCGCCCCGAGCAGGCCCTGGGTGTACTCGTGGACGGGCTGCGTGAGCACCTCGCGGGTGGTGCCCTGCTCCACGACCTGGCCCGCGTACATCACCGTGATCCGGTGCGAGAGCTCGGCGACGAGGGCGAGGTCGTGCGAGACGAACACCAGTGCGAACCCGAGCTCGCGCTGCAGCCGCATGAGCAGCTCCACGACCTGGGCCTGCACCGTCACGTCGAGGGCCGTGGTGGGCTCGTCGGCGATCACCAGCCGCGGGTCGCGGGTCAGGGCCATCGCGATGAGCACGCGCTGCCGCTGGCCGCCCGAGAGCTCATGCGGGTACGAGGCGAGCGTGCGCTTCGGATCGAGACCGACGAGCTCCAGCAGCTCCTCGGCCGTGCGGGTGCCGCCGCGGGAGGTGAGCTGCTTCATCTGCGCGCGGATCAGCATCGCGGGGTTCAGCGAGCTCAGGGCGTCCTGGTAGATCATCGCGATGTCGTGGCCGCGCAGCGCGTTGCGCTCCTTCGGCGTCATCCGCAGCAGATCCTTCCCGTCGAACAGGATGCGCCCGCGGATGTCGGCCTTCGGATCGAGCAGCCCCATGATCGCCAGCGAGGTGATGGACTTGCCGCACCCCGACTCCCCCACGAGCGACATGGTCTCGCCGGGGCGCACGGTGAAGCTGACGTGGTCGACCACGTCGACGTCGCCGTGGCGCGGGAAGGAGATGCACAGGTCCTGCACCTCGAGCAGCGGCGCGGCGTCTCCCGTGTAAACCAGGCGATCGGTACGGGAGAGTTCGCGGACGCGCAGCTCGGCGAGGCGCTCCGCCAGCGGCACCGTCTCCGCGGTGGGCACGAGCACGTCGGGCACACCGCTGGGCACCGAGAGGTTGACCGCGGTATCGACCGTCGGGATGACGTGGGTGTCGTCCGGGGCGGCGGCCTCCTCCAGGTCGTGCGTCGACTCCTCCGTGTTCGCGGCGTCGGCGGTGATCTTCCTGGCGCGCGGCGAGACCATGGCGTCGGTCATCCCCTCGGACAGGATGTTGAGGCTCAGCACCGTGATCATGATGAGGATGCCGGGGAAGAAGGTCGCCCACCAGGCTCCGCTCATGAGCAGGTTGCGCCCCGCGGCGATCACGTTGCCCCAGGACGGCTCGGGGTCGGGCACACCGGCCTGGAGGAACGACAGCGAGGCCTCGAACACGATCGCGTCGGCGACGAGCACCGTGGCGAAGACGAGCACGGGTGCCATGGCGTTGCGGGCGACGTGCCGCACGATGATCCGCGGGGTCCCCGCGCCCATCACGCGGACGGCCGAGACGTAGTCCTCGCCGTACTGGTCGAGGATGTTCGCGCGGACGATGCGGGTCAGCTGCGGCACGTAGAGGAATGCGATCGTGAGCACGAGCACCGGCAGCGACTTGCCGAACACCGCCACGAACACCGCGGCGAGCGCGATGCCGGGGAACGACATGATCACGTCCATGACGCGCATGAGGGTCTCGGAGATCCACTTCGGCGCGGTCGCGGCGATCGTGCCCAGCACGCAGGCGACGGCGAGGGCGACGAGGGTGGCCCCGAGCCCGATCACGAGGGAGTAGCGGGCCCCGTAGACCAGTCGGGAGAAGATGTCGCGACCCTGCCGGTCGGTGCCGAACCAGTGCTCCCCGCTCGGCGGCTGCACCGGCGGGCCGGAGGCGAGCGGGTCGTACGGCGAGATCAGCGGAGCGAGGATCGCGGCGAGCGCGATGATCGCGAGCACGGCGAGGCAGATGATCGAGCCGAGGGAGAGACGGCCCCAGCGGAGGCCGGGGACGGAGAGCCGTTCCGTGAGTCTGCGTCGCATGTCACACCGCCCGGATTCGAGGATTGATGAGCACGTACAGGAGGTCGACGATGATGTTGATCACGACGAACGCGAGCGCGACCGCGAGTGTCACGCCCTGCACGAGGTTGGGTTCGTTGTTGGTGACCCCGTTGAGGATGAGCGTGCCCATCCCCGGGATCGCGAAGATGATCTCGATCACCACGGCACCGCCGAGCAGGTACCCGATGCGGAGACCGAGCACCGTCACGGGGGTGATCAGCGCGTTGCGCAGCACGTTGCGGCCGACGACGATCACCCGCGGGATCCCGGCGCCGAGGGCGGTGCGCACGTAGTCGCGGTCGAGCTCCTCGACCATCGAGGTGCGCACGACCCGGGAGAGCTGCCCGATCACGGGCACGGCGAGCGCGACCGCGGGAAGGGTCATCCGGGCGAGCCACCCGGACGGGTCGTCGGCGAAGGCCGGCAACGGGCCCGAGGCCGGCAGCACGCCGAGCGCCAGGGTGAACACCTGGATGAGGAGGATCGCGAGCCAGAAGGAGGGCGTGGACAGCGCGGCGACGCCGAAGACGCGGATGACCTGGTCGGGCCAGCGGTCACGGTAGACCGCGGCGAGGACGCCGATCACGAACGCCACGACCACCGCGATCACGAGCCCGAGGAAGGTCAGGGCCAGCGTCACCGGGAAGGCCCGGGCGACCTCGTCGACCACGGGCAGGCTGCGGGCGGAGTAGGTGCCCAGGTCGCCCTGGACGAGACCGAACAGGAAGTTCACGTAGCGGACGAACAGCGGGAGGTTCAGTCCGTGGTCTTCGCGGTACGCCTCCAGCGCTTCGGGGGAGGCGGTCTCGCCGAGCGCGGTGCGTGCCGGGTCGACGGGCGAGAAGGACATCACGAAGAAGACCAGGAACGTGATGCCGAGGATCATCAGAGGCAACTGCAGCAGTCGCCGGCCGACGAGGCGGAGCGTGTGGGACACGTGCCGCTCCTTCCGGGGGTGGGGTGGCGGGGGCGCGCTCTTCGGGCGAGCGCGCCCCCGCCCTGTCGGGCAGGTGCTACTTCGCGGCCACGCCGACGTCGAGGAACGACAGTCCGGTCGTGGGGACCGGCTGGAAGCCGACCAGCTCCTGCGAGCTCCAGGCGGTGGGCAGCTTGCGGTGGAACAGCGGGTACAGCACGGCCTGGTCGGAGATCAAGTCGTACGCCTGGTTCCAGGACTCCTGCTGCTCCTCGCCCTCCTGGGTGACGGCGGTGTCGAGCAGCGTGCGCAGCTCGGCGTACTCCGGGGAGTCGGCCCAGGCGGTGCGCGTCTGGGTCCAGACGTTCTCGCCGTACCACCAGTTCATGAGCAGGTCGGGGTCCACGCCGAACACCGACGGGTCACCGGGGGCGATGGCGACGGTGTAGTCGCCGGAGTCGACCTTCTCGTACATCGACGCCGACTGGCTGATGTCGAGGGTGGTGTCGATGCCGATCGCGTCGAGGGACTCCTTGATGAGCGGGGCCACCTCCTTCACCCATCCGGTGTCGGTCATGCGCAGCGTGATCGCGAGGTCGGAGACCCCGGCCTCCGCCAGCAGCTCCTCCGCCTTCTCCGGGTCGTACGAATAGACCGTGGAGGCCTCGTGGTAGTTCGGGTAGTCCTCGGGCAGGAACGACGTGGCCGGGGTGGCGTTGCCGAGCATGCCGGTCTCGATGATCTTGTCCATGTCGAGCGCGTAGTGCAGCGCCTGGCGGACGCGGACGTCGTCGAACGGCTCGGCCTTCGTGTTGAACATCATGAAGAGGAGGCCGAACGACTGCACGCTCTCGACCTCGGCCGAGGCCGCCAGTCCGTCGGCGTCGATGTACGGCACGTCCTCGATCGCCTGCACCGTGCCGGTCGACATCGCGGTGACGCGGGCCGAGGCGTCGGCGAGGAGGTTCCAGTTCATACCCGCGGCGAGCGCGGGACGCGGGCCGTTGTAGTCGTCGTACCGCTCGAAGACGATCTTGTCCTCGGGAACGGCGGAGACGAGGGCGTACGGACCGGAGCCGATCGGGTTCGCTCCGAACTCCTCGGGATCGGCCTCGACCACGGCCTTCGGCACGATCTTGACGACGCCGAGACGGTCGTCGATGAGGGAGAACGGGTAGTCGGTGGTGATCCGGACGGTGTCCTCGTCGACGGCGGTGACGGTGTCGATGAACTCGACGAACGAGCGGAACAGGGAGTTGTTCGCCGGGTCGAGGACGCGCTCGTAGCTGAAGACCACGTCGTCGGCGGTGACCGGGTCTCCGTTCTGGAACGTCGCGCCTTCGCGGAGATCGATGTCGTAGGTCGTCTCGTCGACCTGCGTCGGGAAGTCGGCGGCGAGGGCGGGGGCGGGCTCCTGCGTGACGGGGTCGAGGTCGATGAGCCCCTCGAAGACGTGCCAGTTCGCCGAGACCGTCACGGCGCCGGACGCGACCATCGGGTCGAAACTGCCGTTCAGGGTGTACGAGATCCCGGCCTCGATGATGCCGTCCGGGTCGATGTCGCTCGCGGCGGGGCTCTCGGCGGTGCTGGCGGCGCCGCCGCCGCAGCCGGCGAGGGCGAGGGACGCGGCGACCGTGCCGGCGACCGCCATCGCGAGACGACCCGCGCGGCGGCGAGTGCTGTGTCGGTTCATGTGTGCTCCAGGTGGTGGGGGGCGACGCCTTGAGGACATCAGACGTCTGATGTACTCTAAACACACGTTCGACCGGATCACAAGAGTGAGAGGATCGGAGCGTTTCCGGCAGGCAGGAGAGGGACCCTATGAAGTCCACCACGGGGAGGGCGTCGCGGATGCGGCGAGCCACGACGGCGGATCAGATCAAGCAGCTCATCCTCACCCGCGGACTCACCCCGGGCGACCCTCTGCCGACCGAGGCCGAGCTCTGCGAGGAGCTCGACGTGTCGCGCTCCTCGGTCCGTGAGGCGATCCGCACGCTCTCCACCCTCGACATCGTCGACGTCCGGCACGGTCACGGCACCTACGTGGGCCCGATGTCGCTGGACCCGATGGTCGAGGCGCTCGTCTTCCGGGGCGTGCTGTCCCCCGAGGGGTCGCTGCAGGCCCTGCGCGAGGTCGTCGAGGTGCGCCTCGCGCTCGACCTCTCCATGGCCGAGCGCGTGGTCGAGGCCGCTCAGGCGCAGGCGGACCCGGAGCTCGACGAGCTCGTCGCCGAGATGGTCGACAAGGCCGGCCGCGGCGAGTACTTCCTCGACGAGGACAGGGCGTTCCATACCCGCCTCTTCGGCGCCATCGACAACCGTCTCGTCGGCCAGCTCGTCGGCGCGTTCTGGGACGTGCACACCGCCGTGCTCCCGCAGCTCGGCATCGCGCAGCCCGACGACATCCACAAGACCGCCAAGGCGCACGGCGACATGCTGGACGCGGCGCGCTCCGGCGACGTCGAGCGCTACCGCCGGGCCGTCATCGAGCACTACCAGCCGCTGCAGCGCGTGCTGGCGACCGCGGAGGACGTGCGGGCCTGAGCCCGGGAGTCGGTAGTCTGACTTTCCCACCACGGAAAGAGGACCCGCATGTCCGTTGGACTGCTCGCCGTCGTCGACGACATCCTGAGCGCCGCGATGAAGGCGTCGGCGAAGGCCGCCGGAGTCGTCATCGACGACGCCGCCGTGACCCCGCAGTACGTGCAGGGCCTCACCCCGGCCCGCGAGCTCCCCGTGGTCGGCAAGATCGCCCTCGGGTCGCTGGTGAACAAGTTCGTCATCATCATCCCGATCGCTTTGCTGCTCACGGCCTTCGCGCCGTGGGTGCTGCCCTACCTGCTGATCCTCGGCGGCTCGTACCTGTGCTTCGAGGGCGCGGAGAAGGTGCTCGAGTGGTTCGGCGTGCAGCACGGCCACGCCGACGAGGGCGCCCGCGACGAGAAGAAGCTCGTGCTCGGCGCCGTCCGCACCGACCTCATCCTCTCGACCGAGATCATGCTCATCTCCCTCGCCAGCCTCGACAAGGGGCTCGGCATCTGGTCCACCCTCGCGATCCTCGCCGTGATCGCGCTGGTCATGACCGTCGCGGTGTACGGCGCCGTGGCGCTCCTCGTGAAGATCGACGACATCGGCCTGAAGATGGCGAAGAACCCGGCGCAGCGCGTCCGGCACACCGGCACCCGCATCGTCCGCTCGATGCCCGCGGTCTTCCGCTTCATCAGCGTGCTCGGCACCGTCGCTATGCTCTGGGTGGGCGGGCACCTCGTCCTCATCAACCTCGGCGAGGTCGGGCTGCACGCCCCGGCCGACGTGCTCCATGTGGTCGAGCACGCGCTGGAGCCCCTCGGCGGCTTCGTGGTGTGGGTGGTCGACACCCTCATCTCCGCGGTGGCCGGTCTCGTCTGGGGTCTCGTGATCGTCGGCGTCGTCCTCGGCATCGCGAAGCTCTTCGGCCGGAAGCCGAGCTTCCACGAGGGCGAGGCCTCCCCCGCCGACATCCGCGTCTGACGATGACCGCCGTGCACCTCAGGCCCGCCGAGAGCGCCGACCTCGACACGATCACCGAGATCCACAACCACGCCGTCCTGCACACGACCGCGATCTGGAACGAGGAGGCCGTCGATCGCGCCGACCGGGAGGCGTGGCTCGCCGACCGGACCGCGCGCGGCTGTCCCGTCATCGTCGCCGCCGACGAGAGCGGCGTCGTGGGCTATGCGTCCTACGCCCAGTGGCGCCCGCACAGCGGCTACCGCCTCACCGTGGAGCACTCCGTCTACGTACGCGGCGATCAGCGCGGACGCGGCATCGGCACGGTCCTCATGATCGAGCTCATCGCCCGGGCCCGGGCAGCCGGGATGCACGTGATGATCGGCGGTGTGGAGAGTGGCAACACCGCCTCCCTCGCCCTCCACGAGCGCCTCGGATTCCGGGAGGTGGGCCGCATGCCCCAGGTCGGCGCGAAATTCGGCCGGTGGCTCGACCTCAGCATGCTGCAGCTCGTGCTCGACGAGCGCCCCACCCCCGACGCGGCGCTCTAGCGATGGGCTTCCTGCAGTGGCTCGTCGACGCTTTCTCCTCGTCCTGGGTGCTTCCGGGTGGGCAGACCCTCCTGGTGCGTGAGGTCGTGGGGAACGCGTTCGGACTCGCGAGCGCCCTCGGCGGCATGCGGCGCAAGGTCTGGGCGTGGCCGGTCGGCATCGTCGGCAACCTCCTGCTGCTCACGGTGTTCCTCGGCTCCGCGCTGAGCCCCGACCCCTCGCTCCCGCATCTCCTCGGTCAGGCCGGGCGGCAGATCATGTTCATCACCGTCGCGATCTACGGGTGGATCCGCTGGCGGAACGCCGACGGCGGTCGCATCGTGCCGCGGTGGGCGCCGACCGGGGCCCGCATCGGTCTGGTCGTGGTGCTCGTCGTCGGAACCGTGGCGCTCACCCCCCTGTTCCGCGCCCTCGGTTCGTGGGAGCCGGTCTGGGCCGATGCCTGGACCTTCGTCGGGTCACTGCTGGCGACCTACGGCATGGCGAAGGGCTGGACCGAGTTCTGGCTCATCTGGATCGCCGTGGACGTGGTGGGGGTGCCGCTGCTGTTCAGCTCCGGCTACTACGCGACCGGCCTCATGTACGTGTTCTACGGCGTCTTCACGGCGGTCGGGTTCGTGATCTGGTGGCGAGCGCAGCGACAGACCGCGCGCCCGATCGAGATCCTCCCTCCCGACCCGAGCCCCCGCCGTCCGGACGACGAGGCCTGAGCCGCACCACGGATTGTTTCCGTGCGTGTCGATCCCGCTCGCCTCGATACCGTCCGGTCCCGTTTCATGGGGGCATGACCCGGCAGATCCGCTTCAACGCCTTCGACATGAACTGCGTCGCCCACCAGTCGTCCGGCCTGTGGCGGCACCCCGACGACCGTTCCCGGCAGTACAACACCCTCTCGTACTGGACCGACCTCGCGAAGCTGCTGGAGAGCGCGACCTTCGACGGCATCTTCATCGCCGACGTGCTCGGCACCTACGACGTCTACGGCGGCACGAACGAGGCCGCCATCCGCAACGGCGCCCAGGTGCCGGTGAACGACCCGATCCTCCTGGTCAGCGCGATGGCCGCGGTGACCGAGCATCTGGGCTTCGGCGTCACGGCCGGCACCGCGTTCGAGCACCCCTACCCGTTCGCTCGACGACTCAGCACGCTCGACCACCTCACGCAGGGCCGCGTCGGCTGGAACGTCGTGACCGGGTATCTGCCCAGCGCCGCGCGGAACATGGGCCAGAAGGACCAGCTCGCCCACGACGACCGCTACGACCACGCGGACGAGTACGTCGAGGTGCTCTACAAGCTCTGGGAGGGGTCGTGGGAGGACGACGCGGTGGTCGAGGACCGCGAGCGCGGCATCTTCACCGACCCGTCGAAGGTGCACCCGATCCGGCACGAGGGGAAGCACTTCTCCGTGCCCGGCATCCACATCTCCGAGCCGTCGCCGCAGCGCACCCCGGTGATCTACCAGGCCGGCGCGAGCCCGCGCGGGGTGCGGTTCGCGGCGGAGAACGCGGAGGCCATCTTCGTTGCGGCGCCCTCGAAGGAGGTGCTCGCCGGGACGGTGAAGCGCATCCGCGACGCCCTCGAGGCCGCGGGGCGCGACCGCTACGACGCCCGCATCTACACGCTGCTGACGGTGATCACCGCGGCGACGAGCGAGGAGGCGGCCGCGAAGCACGCCGAGTACCTGTCCTACGCGAGCCCGGAGGGGGCGCTCACCTTCATGTCGGGGTGGATGGGCGTCGACCTGTCGCAGTACGCCGAGGACGAGCCGGTCGGGAACGTCGAGTCGAACGCGATCCAGTCGGTGCTGCAGCACCTCAAGGAGGAGGCCGACCTCGGGCGCGAGTGGACGGTGGGCGACTTCGGGCGCCACAACGCGATCGGCGGGCTCGGCCCGACGATCGTCGGCTCGGGCGAGGAGATCGCCGACGAGCTGCAGTCGTGGGTCGAGCAGACCGACATCGACGGCTTCAATCTCGCGTACGCGGTCACTCCCGGCACCTGGCAGGACGTCATCGAGCACGTCATCCCGGTGCTGCGCGAGCGGGGCGCCTACCCCGAGGAGTACGTCCCCGGCACGCTCCGCCACAAGCTGCACGGCCGCGGCGACCGGGTCCAGCCCACGCACCGCGCCGCCCAGTACCGCCGCTGACCCCGTTCGAGTCGCCCACTTTGCTGTAAAACCAGCCGATTTGCCGCAAAGTGAGCGATTCGAAGGCAGGTCAGTCGGCGTCGCGGGTGAAGAGGCTCCGCAGCACGAGGAAGACCACCACGGCGACGACCGCGACGATGGCGAGCTTCGCGATGAACCAGAGCACCGAGAACAGCGCGCTGACGATCCACCACGCGATCACGACGGCGAGGATGACGCCGAGGACGGTCCAGATGTTCTTGGTCATGCCTCCAGCCTACGGAGTCGACGCTGCGGGAATCTCGTCGAGCGATCGGTAGACGGGCAACCCGAGCTCGTGGGCGATCTCGACGATGCCGTCACCAAGCGGGCGATCGCCTGCCGATGCGCCGCGACCATCGTGCTGGCCAGCGGCGAGAAGATCGGCGCCGCCTCGCGCTGCCCGGTACTGCCGTTCGAGGCTGTCGCCGCGGTCATCACCGGCCCCCTCGACGAGAATCCGCTGATCCCCGAGGTCCGGGCGCAGATCCCGGCGCGGGCGTGCGCGACGAACCCTCCTCCTCCGCGAGGCGTTCTGTCAGCAGGGCGTGCAGGTGTCCTGCCGCCGCGAGAAGCGCGACGCTGCGGCGCGTGAGGTCGGCCAGCCGCTCCGCGAGGATGCGGTGAACTTCTTCCGTGTCACCATGCGCGCGCACCTCGTCGATGATCCGCGAAACGGCGGGGATGCCGTAGCCGCCCGAGCGCAGGGCAGCGGCGATCCGCGCCTCGGTGATCGCGAGGGAGTCATAGGAGCGCACCGATCCCGCACGACGACGGGGGCGCACGAGCCCTTCTCGCTCCCAGTGCCGCAGCGCGGAGGACCGGACGCCGAGCGCCTGGGCGAGTTCGCCGATGGCCATCGCATCGTCCTCGACGAACGGGTCGTCGGCCTCCGCCACCGCGTCCTCGAGTCCGCGCAGGGCCGCGCGCACCCGTGAGCGTTCGAGGGCGAGATCCGCGTGCAGGGTGTCGATCCGCTCCGCCGCGTGCTCGACCGATCCGCCGATGAGAGCGGGCATCAGTCGACGCGCGGGTACCGGACCGAGCGCCGTCGCCAACGCGCGATAGGCGCGCAGCGCCAGGGCATGTGGCATCCGATACCGCCGGTACCCGTTCGCGCCGCGCTCTGCGGCGGGGAGGACACCGAGGCGCTCGAGGTCGCGCACCTGCTGCGTCGAGTAGTCGACCAGCCGTCCGAGCGCCGCCGTCGTCATCACCTGCTCTTGAGGGTTATGCACGCGCTTCCTCGTCTTTCCGGGCCTTGCGTCCACATAGGCACATCAGCCTCAGCATTGAAGGATGGATATGCAGGAGATCATCGCAGAGGTCCGCTCGTTCGACGGTGTGCTCGTCGTGACCCCGGAGGCGGGCAGCGACTTCCCCGAGCTCGCCTGGGGAGACGCGTTCTTCTTCCATGCCCCCGACGGCCGGATGCCCGAGCGCACCCAGCCGTTCGGAACGATCATCACGAAGGACTATCCCGACGACACGTCCTCCGCTCTGGATGCTCCCGAGCGCTTCCGGGTGAACATCCACGTCGGACGCGAGCGCGCGGAGTCGATCATCGCGGCGGGGTCTCTCACGGGCGGCGACACCGACCCGACGGCGGTCGACGTCTTCCGGCCCCACCCGTTGTACGGCACCGCCGGCTGGGTGTGCGTGATCGATCCCGCAGAGGCGACGGAGGGTACCGTGCTCACCCTCCTCCGCGAGGCGCACGAGGCGGCACGTGCGCGCACCGGACGACGGGCGAGGTGACCCCATGTCCACTCCGCAGGGCATGACCGAGGCCGACCGCCGGATCGTCGCGGTGTGGGCGGCGGACTGCGCCGCGCGCGTGCTGCCGCTGTTCGAGAGGGAGGCCCCGGACGACGACCGCGCGCGCGATGCCATCGCCAGGACGCGCGCCTTCGCGCGGGGCGAGCTCACGGCTGCGGGCGAGATCCGTCGTCGCTTCGTCGCGGGCAGGGCCGCCCGCAGTTCCGTGACCCCTGCCGGCACCGCGGCCGCCCGCTCCGCGGCACAGGCCGCCGGGGTCGCGCACATGGGTGCGCATGCTCTCGGGGCAGCCGCCTACGCCGCACGGGCCGTCGAGCTGGCACGCCCGGACGCCCGCGAAGCCCGCGCCGCCGAAGTGCGCTGGCAACTCGCGCAGCTCTCCCCCGAAGCCGCTGCAGCCCTGCGCACCCTCCCGCCCCTGGGCACCGACCCCGCGGGCCCCCTCGGCCCCGGACTCCTCTCCTCCGGCCCCCTCGGCGAGGTGATCCGCGAGATCCAGGCGCACCTCTCGTCGTAAGTCCCTCTTCGAATCGCGCAACTTGCTGCATCTGAGCCCGGAATGGAACGAGGTGCGCGATTCGAAGCGGCCCGACCGCTTCAGCCCCGATTCAGCGACGACGCGCCACACTGGGGGGATGCGGATCCTGGTGGTGGACGACGAGGTGCGTCTGGCCGAGGGCGTGCGCCGCGGACTCGAGGCGGAGGGCTTCGCGGTCGACGTCGCCCACAACGGCGTCGACGGCCTCTGGCGGGCCCGCGAGACCCGATACGACGCCATCGTGCTCGACCTGATGATGCCCGGCATGAGCGGGTGGAAGGTGTGCGAGGCCCTGCGCGCCGAGGAGAACTGGACCCCCGTGCTGATGCTCACCGCGAAAGACGGCGAGTGGGATCAGGTGGAGGCGCTGGAGAGCGGCGCCGACGACTACGTCACCAAGCCCTTCTCGTTCGCGATCCTCGTGGCGCGGCTCCGGGCACTCGTGCGCCGCGGTGCGGTGGCACGACCGACGATCCTGGAGGCCGGCGACCTGCGGCTGGACCCCGCCGGACACCACGTGTGGCGCGGCGAGACCCCGATCTCCCTCACGGCCCGCGAGTTCGCAGTGCTCGAGCATCTGATGCGGCACCGCGGGCAGGTGCTGTCGAAGCGCGACCTCCTGGCCGGCGTCTGGGACGACGACTTCGACGGCGACCCGAACATCGTCGAGGTGTACATCGGCCACCTCCGCCGCAAGGTCGACAAGCCGTTCGGGCGTGAGGCGATCGAGACCATCCGCGGCGCGGGCTATCGGCTGGCGGCGACCGGTGGCTAGGCGGCTCTGGCGGTCGGTCCGCGGCCGGACGACCCTGGGTGCCACCCTCGTCGTCGCGGTCGCGCTGCTCCTCGGGGCCTTCTCCTTCTACGGGGTGCTGAGCGCGAGCATCCACGGCAGCACCGAACGCGCGGCGGAGCAGCGGCTGGAGGAACTCGTCAGCCGGTTCGACGGTCCGGGACGCCGCGGCCCCGACCAGCTCGACGACGACCTCGTGCAGCTGCTCGGGCGGGACGGAGCGGTGCGCGCGGCGAGCGAGGAGGCCGCCGATGCGCTCGGCGCCACCCCGCTGCCCGTGGACGACGATCCGCAGGTCGTCCGGGTCGACGGCGAGCCGATGGTCGTGGTGTCGGAAGACGTCGAGGGCGACCAGACCCTCGTCCTCGCGGTGCCGATGGACGAGGATGCGGAGACCCTGTCGACGGTGGCGACGCTGCTCGTGATCGCCGTCCCCGCGCTGCTGCTGCTCGTGGCCGTCACGACCTGGCTCGTCACGGGGCGCGCGCTGCGCCCTGTGACCCGCATCCGCCAGGAAGTCGAGGGCATCACCGCCGAGCGTCTCGATCACCGGGTGCCCGTTCCCGACACCGCGGACGAGATCCACTCCCTCGCCGTGACGATGAACGGAATGCTCGACCGGCTCGACGCGGCGGCGACCGCGCAGCGCCGCTTCGTGTCCGATGCCTCGCACGAGCTCCGCTCGCCCCTGGCCACGATCCGTCAGCACGCGGAGCTCGCCCAGGCGCACCCGGAGGTGACGAGCATCGACGAGCTCGCGGAGGTGGTGTCCGAGGAGGGGCTGCGGCTGCAGGGCATCGTGGAGTCGCTGCTGCTCCTCGCCCGCCTCGACGAGGGTGTCACCGGGAGCACCGAACCGGTGGACCTGGACGACCTGGCCCTCGCGGAGGTGCGTCGGCTACGGGCCACCGGGCTCGACGTCGACGGCTCCGGAATCCGTGCGGCCCGCACCATCGGCGACCCCCGGCTGCTCGGCCAGCTGCTGCGGAACCTCGCCGACAACGCCGCGCGGCACAGCAACGGCCGGGTGGCGATCGGGGTGGAACCGCAGGCGGCGCACGTCGTCCTCACGGTCGAAGACGACGGGGCCGGCATCCCGCCAGAGGAGCGGGACCGCATCTTCGAGCGCTTCGTCCGGCTCGATGAGGCCCGCAGTCGCGACGCGGGAGGCAGCGGGCTCGGTCTCGCGATCGCCCACGGCATCGCCACCGCCGCCCACGGCGCGATCACGGTGGACACGTCCCGGTTGGGCGGCGCCCGCTTCACCGTCACCCTCCCGCTGGCCGGCCCACTCTCCTGACCCACCGCCCGGGCACAGCTTCGGAGATCCCCGACGACACCCCGGTCATGGCCGCCCGCAGGCGGCGTGTCGTTCCCGAGCTCCGGAGTCGTGCCCGAGATATCGGTTCCTGAACGGGGCTTCAGGAGGCTTCAGGGTGGCTTCAGCGGCGTCGGGAGACCATCGAGACATGAACGACAAGACTCCTGCTCCCGACCAGAACCCCACGCCGGACGAGAACGACATCGCGGGTCAGAACGCGGCACCCGCGGTCCCGAGCGCGGGCCAGGACCAGCACGCCGGACAGGACTCCCCCGCCGGCCCCGGCACCACCGCCGACGCCCCGACGGTCCCGGTCGCGCCGACCCCCGGCCCGGCCGCCGCCCCAAACGCCGCCCCGAACGCCGCCCCGGAGGCACCAGCCGCCGCAACCCCCGCCACGCCCGGACGCAAGCGCGCGCTCCTGATCGGCGGCGGGATCGCGGCCGCGGTACTGCTCGCCGGCGGAGGCGTCGCGGTGGGTGCCGCGATCGGCGACGAGTTCGGTGACGACGACGACCGCCCCGCCATGGAGGGTCCCCGACACGAGGGCGACCACGGCCCGCGCGGTGACCACCGCGGCGACGAGGATGCCCGCCCGAGCGGAGACCGGGCCGACCGCGGCCCTGTCACCGGCATCGGCACCGACGACGTCGACGAGCTCCTCGCGATCGCCGCCGCCGCCCAGGACGCCGCCGAGGGCGAGGTCACCTCGATCGACGCGAAGCGCGACGGAACGTGGGAAGTGCAGCTGACCACGTCCGCCGGGGACGAGACCGAGGTGCGCGTGGACGACGACCTCACCGCGACCGTGGTCTCGACCGACGCCGCAGACGACGACGACAAGGGACCGACTCTCACGCTGGACGAGGAGACCATCCGCACTCTCGTCGACGCCGCCCTCGCGGAGGCCGAGGGGATGATCACCGACCTCGATGTGGAATCCGACGACGTGAGCCCCTACGACGCCTCCGTCCTCACGACGGACAACCGCTCGATCGACATCTCCTTCGACGCCTCGTTCGCGGTCGTCGGCACCGACGTCGACGAGTGACCGCGGCCCAGAGGGCTAGCATGCAAAGATGACGAACTCCGATCCGATCGACGAGGTCTCCATCGGCGGCGAGGTCATCCGCCTCGGCCAGTTCCTCAAGTTCGCGGGACTGCTGGACTCGGGCGGCGACGCGAAGGAGGTCATCATCGACGGCTACGTCACCGTGAACGGCGAGGTGGACCGGCGCCGCGGGCGTCAGCTCCGCGACGGCGATGTGGTGACCTTCGAGGGCCGGGCGGTCCGCGTCCGGCCCTGACCCGGCATCGCGGAGCCTCCCTCCACCTCCGCGCCCCGGTTCCGCGCCTCGCTCACGAGCACCGCGGTCACCCCGGCGCCGCACAGCACGAACCCGCCGAGCGTGATCGCCGTGAGGGGTTCGCCGAGCAGCAGCGCCCCGCCGATCGCGGTCGCCGGGGCGACGAGGAAGAGCAGCGCCTGCAGTGCGGTGATGCCGACCCGGCGCAGCAGCCACCAGTACAGGCCATAGGCGCCGAGCGTGGGGAAGACGGCGGTCAGGACCACGGCGATCCAGAACGACGGTCGCGCCGGCGGCACGAGTGCCCCGGCGAGCGCGGCGATGACGAGGAGCAGCGCGGCGGTCACGCTCACGTGGATGGTCAGGGTCAGCAGCACCCCCGTACGCACGGCCGTCCGCCGCTGCACCAGCGTGCCGATCACGAGGCAGACCATCGCCGCCGCCGGAAGCAGGTAGGCGACAAGCGGCGCGGAGCCGGCACCGAACTGCGACTGCACGACGAGCAGCACCCCCACCGCCCCGATCACCAGTCCCGCCACCTGGGCACCGCGCACACGGAGGCCCAGCACCGGCCCGACCAGCACGGCGACGAGCAGCGGCTGGACGGCGTCGATCAGCGCGACGGTGCCGGTGGCGATCCCTGCGGCGACGGCTGCGTACACAGCAGCGCAGTACCCGAACTGGGCGAGCGCTCCGATGACCGCTTGGA
>NZ_PNFU01000008.1:105233-136660 GCF_002871415.1 Microbacterium sp. UMB0228
GTATACTCATCGCATGTCGACCGCCGTGCCGGAGCTCCCGCCGCTGACCCCCGGGGCGCGCCGCGTGCTCGATGCCGCCTCCGACCTCTTCTACGAGCGCGGCATCCACGCTGTCGGAGTCGACACCATCGCCGCTGCGGCCGGGGTGACGAAGAAGACCCTGTACGACCGCTTCGGATCGAAGGAAGCGCTCGTCGTCTCGTACCTGCAGCACCGGGACGCCCGCTGGCGGGATCACGTCGCCGCTCACCTCGCACGGGTCCCGGAGCCGGGGCCCGCCCGCGTGCTCGCGATCTTCGATGCCGCCATCTCCTGGGTGCCGGGCCACAGCACCAAGGGATGCAGCGCCATCAACGCGCGCGCCGAGATCGACGGCCCCGGGGACGCCCCGCTGGTGCTCGCCGAGGCTCGTCGCGAGAAGGAGTGGCTGCTCGCGGTCTTCGCTGAGCTCTGCGGTGAGGCCGGGTTCCACGACCCGGACCGGCTCGCCGAGACGCTCATGCTCCTCTATGAAGGCGCGATCGTCACCGTCGGCATGGGGACGTTCGCGGAGCCGTTCGCGACCGCTCGGGACAGCGCGCGTCGACTGCTGGAATCCGCTGCGTCCGACGCGTCCTAGACGCCGGTCGTCGGTGAGGACGCGCGCGACGGCAGCACCGCGCGCACCGTGACCACGAGGAACGCCACGAGCAGCACCACCATCGTCACGTCCGCGACGATGTAGGCGTAGTGCGCGCCATCGGTTCCCGGAGCCTCCTGCCCTGCGATGACGAGGTCGCTGCGCCGATTGAGGATCGGGCGGATGACGATGACCTCGACGAGGAACACCAGCCACAGCCCGCCGAGCAGCAGCGCCGAGGAACGCCCGGCACGGGCACGGACGCTGACCGCCGTCAACACGAGGAGCACCGCTCCCGCGAGGACGTTGAGGGCGGTGAACACGAGGCGACCGATGCCGAGACCCAGCGGGATCGTGATTCCGGGAGCCAGGAACTTCAGCGGTGCCTCCAGGAACGAGATCGCGATGATCGCCCCGAGCAGGAAAGCGGGCAGCAGCAGGCGCAGTGCCGTCACCATGCGTCCGCCCGTCATGGCCTCAGGCTAACCGGGCGGTCCGCACCCCCGGCGACGGGTGACCGTGGAAATCGGCCCGTCGCGCCCCGCTCAGGGGATAATGGGTAACATGCCACGTCCTACCGACGCTTATCGCGGACTCATGCAGAGCAGCCGGCTGCGGGTTCTCGCCGCCTTGATGGACACTCCGGGAATCGGGCTCGCCGAGCTCTCCCTCCGCATGGGTCTCCACGTGAACACGCTCCGCGACCACCTCCGCGTGCTCGAGGGCGAGGGGCTCGCCCGGTCCGAGGTGGAGCACACCGGTCGGCGCGGAAGACCGCGCCTCCGCTTCTCCCCCGTGCTGCCGAGTGAGCCGAATGAGATCGAGGAACGGCGGCTCCGGGAGGCGATCCGCCACGGCGACCTCATGCGCGCGGTGCTCCCGGCGACGCGGTCCGGACTCCCGGAGGCGGCGACCCATCAGCTCGACGCACTGTTCCACCACCTCGATGACGTGGGCCTGCAGCCCGACATCGACGAGAAGGCGATGACCGTCGACCTCTCCCCCTGCCGCTTCCACACGCTGCTGACCGATGACCAGACCGTGGTCTGCCGCGTGCACGAGGAGCTCATGAAGTCGGTGCTGGCGAGAGCCGGCGGACCCGTGGAGATCGAACGCGTGATCCCGTTCACGAGCGCGCACTCCTGCCACGTCCGGCTCAGCCTCCGCGAGGAGTCGGCGTCCGACGCAGGAAGCTGACGCCGGGGATCAGTTGTGTAGGTTCCCGCTCGAGATGGCGGATAACCCCAGGGATTCCACGCTAGTTGGCGGTGGTCCCGGACTCAGGATTCCACGGGAAATGGCGGATTCCTACACCGCTCTCTGACGCGCCGACCCTGTCTGGTCAGCGGCCTGTCACGGCGGCGAGAGCGCTGGAGGTCACTGCAGCTGGCCGAGCTCGAGCATCTCACCGTCGAGGAAGAACGTCGGAGGGGAATGCTGAAGCTTCGGTTGACTCTGGGACTGCCAATGACCCCACCACGAACGGATGCTCGCGGTCTCACTGTCACCGTTCCAGCACGACGGCGAGGCCTTGACCCACGCCGATGCAGATCGCCACGACGGCGACGCCGCCTCCGCGTCGCGCAAGCTCATGCGCGGCATGCCCGAGAATGCGGCCCCCCGAAGCGCCCAGCGGATGGCCGATGGCCAGCGCTCCGCCGTGGATGTTGACCCGCTCAGGATCAAGTTCAGGCCACCCGGCGACGCATGCGAGCGACTGTGAAGCGAACGCCTCGTTGAGCTCGACCACGTCGACATCGGCCCAGGACCGGCCGGCGCGTGCGAGCGCCTTGTTCGCCGCCTCGATCGGCGCGATCGGGAACAGATGCGGATCGACGCCATGCGCCCCGCGTCCCGCAATCCGCGCGAGTGGCTCGCCGGGCAGCGCACCCTCCGCGGCGATCAGAACGGCGGAAGCGCCGTCGTTGATCGGCGAGGAGTTGCCGGCGGTGACGGTGCCTTCGCCGTCGCGCGCGAACAGCGGAGTAAGCCCGGCGAGCTTGTCCACGGAAGTGTCGTCCCGGATGCCCTCGTCGCGTGCCAGGTCGGCCCCTGGCACGTGCACGATCTCGCCATCGTAGACCCCGTCAGCCCACGCTTTAGCTGCCAGCCGGTGAGAGCGCACGGCGAACTCGTCCTGGGCATCTCGGGAGATTCCCCACTCTCGGGCGATCTTCTCCGCCGATTCTCCATTGGAGATGGTCCACTGCTTCGGCAGCTTCGGGTTGGTCATCCGCCACCCGATGGAGGTGTTCCACAGTGTCTGGTTACCGACCGCCGGCCACGGCCTCGGCGACTTCTCCACGATGAACGGCGCCCGGCTCATCGACTCCACTCCGCCGGCGAGCACGAGACCGGCGTCGCCGGTCTCGACAGCGCGGGCGGCCTGGATCACCGCTTCCAGCGACGACGAGCAGAGTCGGTTGACGGTCACGCCGGTGACACTGGTGGGGAAGCCTGCCAGCAGCGCCCCGAAACGGGCGACGTCGCGGTTGTCCTCTCCTGCTTGGTTCGCATCGCCGAAGATCACGTCATCGATGCGCGCGGGGTCGAGGCCCATGCGCGCGACGGTCGCCTTCATGACGACTGCGGCGAGATCGTCGGGCCGGATGCCGCTGAGCGCGCCACCCGCCCGCCCGAAGGGGGTGCGGACAGCATCGTAGACAAAGCTCGCGGTCATGGCGGGCTCCCTTCCGTGGTCGGCCGAGGGTCAGGCGAACGCCGATATTCCGGTGATCTGGCGCCCGATGATGAGCGACTGGATGAAGTCGGTTCCCTCATACGTGTGGACGACTTCCATGTCGGTGAGGTGGCGGGCGACGTGGTTCTCCAGAAGGAGTCCGTTGCCGCCGAGGAGGTCACGGGCATCCCGGCAGAGTGCACGCGCGTGCTCGCCGGTGAACATCTTCGCGAGCGAGGCCTGTTCGTTCGTCAGTCGGCCTTCATCCTGCAGGGTGGCTGTGCGGAAGCAGAGCAGCTGCATCGCGGTGAGATCGGCGAGCATGTTGGCCAGCTTGTTCTGCACCAGCTGGTAGCTCGCGATGGGCTTGCCGAACTGGACGCGCTCCTGGACGTAGGCCGCTGCCGCCTCGTACGCGGCGAGTGCGTGCCCGAGCGCCTCCCACGCGACGGTGCTGCGGGTGCGATTGAGGATCGCGGAGACGTCCCGAAAGGAGCTCGACTTCGCGAGCTTGTTCCCGGCAGGGATCCGCAGTCCGGAGATCTCGATGTGCGCCTGCTGGATCGCGCGTTTGGCGATCTTCCCGGTGATCGCCTCGGCCTCATATCCGTCGGGGTATCCTCCATCGGCATTCTTCTCAAGGACGAATGCCTTCACCTTCGAGTCTGCGGTGTCGCGTGCCCAGATGATGACGATGTCGGCGACATGGCCGAGGCCGATCCACCGCTTGGCACCGTCGATCACATAGACGTCTCCTTCGCGGCGGGCTGTGGTTTCCAGCGCAACGGAGTCTGATCCGTGCTCGGGCTCGGTCAGCGCGAACGCGCCGAGCTTGCGGAGGGCTGCCATTTCGGGCAGCCAGCGCTGCTTCTGCTCGTCGTCGCCGAGCAGTGCGATGCTGCCCATCGCGAGTCCCGAGTGCACGGCATTGAGCGTGTTCACACTGCCGTCGCCGCGTGACAGTTCCATCGCGACGAGGCCGGTCTGCAGTCGGGTCAGTCCCGGGCAGCCGTAGCCCTGGATCGCGGTGCCCACGATCCCAAGCTCGCCCAGGGCGGGGAGGATCTGGTAGGGGAAGTCCGCCAACTCCCAGTGTTCGTTGATGACAGGGAGGACCTCGGAGTCCACGAATCCGCGCACACGTGTGATGAGGTTGCGGTCGTCGTCGCCGAGAAGATCGCCGATCTGGTAGAAGTCTGTGTCGACCGGGTGTGCTGTCGTCGTGATCGTCATCTTAGTGTCCCTCTTCCCGAATCGCCGGGACGGTGACCCGGCCGCCGACGTGGTCTTCATCGCCTTCCGCGTCTTGCAGCCACCGTCGGACCGCCTCGCCATCCTGGTCGAGTGCAGGAGGCGCGGTGCGGTAGGTCGCGGGGGTGCGGGAGAACGTGATCGGGTTGCGAATGGTGGGCACCGCCTGGTCGTCGGTGCCGGCCGGAACGCTCGGGTCCAGCCCGATCTTGGCGGCGAACTCGACGCCTCCGCGAACATCCAGGACCGGCGCGCATGGGACCTGCAACGGGCTGAGGATGTCGAACCATTCCCATGCGGTCTTGGACGCCAGCCGTGCTGTCAGCAACGGGCGCAGGGCGTCTCGGTGCGCGCTGCGGTCCGCATTGGACGCGAAGCGGGTGTCTGCGGCCAGCTGCGGCAGCCCGATGGTGTCGCAGAACGTGGCGAACTGCACATCGTTGCCGATCGCGAGGACCAGTTCCCCGTCACGGGTGGGGAACGGTGCGTAGGGGTAGATACTGGGGTGGTCGTTGGCCATCCGGGTAGGAGACTGCCCGCTGAGCAGGAACCCGCCGGTCTGGTTGACCATGCCCGACAGTGCGGAGGACAGCAGGTTCAGTTCGACGTGCTGTCCCTCTCCCGAACGCTGTCGGTGGTAAAGGGCGGAGGTGATCGCGATGCAGGTGTGCAATCCGGTGATCACATCGAACACCGCAACGCCCGCGCGGAATCCTTCCGCGTCCGGCGCGCCGGTCACGCTCATCAGTCCGGACAGTGCCTGTGCGAGCAGGTCGTAGCCGGCGAGCCCTGCGCCTCCCGCGGTGCCGAAGCCGGTGATCGACGCGTAGATCACATTGGGGTTCTCCCGCTTGACGGACTCGTAGTCCAGGCCGAATCGCCGGAGCCCGCTGGGTTTGAAGTTCTCTGTGACCACATCGGCTCTGGCCGCGAGACGCTGTGCGAGGACAAGGTCATCGGGGTTGCGGAAGTCCAGCACCACAGACTGCTTGTTCCTGTTGATGGAGAGGAAGTAGGTCGACTCGCCTCGGTACTCCGGTGGCCGGTAGCTGCGTGTCTCATCCCCCAGCGGGCTCTCCACCTTGATGACCGTCGCGCCGAGGTCCGCGAGCAGCATCGTGCAGTAAGGGCCGGCAAGTACCCGGCCGAAATCGGCGACTAGGAGGCCGTCGAAAGGGCCGCCGGGAACGTCCTGCACCGTCCGGTCATCCGGGAGCGAGCTCTTCATCATCGGGAACACCTCAGTCGTCGTCATGTCCATCCAGACTCCCAGCAGCCGTTTATGTCCGTCCAATACCTGATCGGACACGTATTGATGCTGTGATCTCATGAAACGAGGGGCTGTTCCAGAACGGCACACTCGAGACTCCCGTTTGGACATCACCCTGGGGAGCGTCGAGGCGACGGTGCCGACAGCGGCCTGCGCCTGGGCGTGATCAGCAATGAGGCTAAGGAGAACCCATGGGTAGCAGGCTTGCAGGCAAGGTCGCGATCGTCACCGGCGCGGCGAACGGGATGGGGCGCGCGCATGTGCGCCGCCTCGCCCAGGAAGGGGCGAGCGTCCTCGCCACCGACGTCGACTCCGCCGGGCTCGAGCAGACCGTCGCCGAAGCGAACAGTGACGGCGGGACGGCCGTGGGGCTGGAGCAGGACGTCGCGATCGCGGCGAGGTGGGACGAGATCGTGGTAGAAGCCGAGCAGCGTTTCGGTCGGCTCGACATCCTGGTCAACAACGCGGGGGTGCTCATCCTCAAGCCCGTCGAGGAGACCACAGAGGAGGAGTGGGACCTCATCTTCCGCATCAATGCCAAGGGCGTCTTCCTCGGCACCAAGGCCGCGGCGCCTGCTCTGGTCCGCTCAGGCGGCGGATCGATCGTGAACATCTCGTCCATCTACGGCATCGTCGGCGCACCGAGCGCCGCCGCGTATGAGGCGTCAAAGGGCGCCGTCCGGCTGCTGACCAAGGCCAGCGCGGTGGACCTGGCCAAGTACGGCATCCGGGTGAACTCTGTGCATCCCGGTGTCATCGCCACCCCCATGACCACGGGGCTGCTGGCGACGCCGGAGTCGACGAAGGCCGTGCTGTCCACGACGATCCTCGACCGGCCCGGCCAGCCCGAGGAGGTCTCGAACGTCGTGCTCTTCCTCGCCTCGGACGAGGCTTCCTTCGTCACCGGCGCCGAGTATGTCGTGGATGGCGGCTATACCGCGCAGTGATCTCGGTCGGCCGGGGTCTGCGCGACCCCGGCCGACTCATCCAGACTTGTATGCCAATCCACCTTCCATCGGTACGGATTATGCAATAATCCCTGGATGGATCTGCAGCAGCTGCGCGCCTTCCTCGCCGTCGCCGAGGAACTGCACTTCGGGCGGGCAGCCGAGCGCCTGCATATGGCGCAGCCGCCGATCAGCCGCGGCATCCAGCAGCTGGAGCGGGAGTTGGGTGCGCGGCTGTTCGAGCGGAGCACCCGCAAGGTAACGCTGACCTCGGTGGGCGAGGCCCTCGTCGCCCCCGCCCAGGAGGTCCTGGACGCGCTGGACAGGGTGAGCAGGGTCGCCCGCGCAGCCGGAACGGGCGAGATCGGTCACGTCCGTCTGGCGTACGCGGGTGCGTCCTCCAACGTGATGGTCGGATTGCTCGCCCGAGCGGTCAACCAGAACCACCCGGGCATCCACCTCGAGCTGCTCAGCCAGCACTTCGCCCAACCGGCGATGCAGCTGCTCACCCGCGGCGACATCGACATCGCCCTCGGCAGGTGGGACCACATTCCCGCCGCCGTGCGCACCCGCGTGATCGCTGTCGAGGAACTCGTCATCGCCGTCCCGGAGACCCACCGTCTAGCCGACGCCGGTGCCGTGTCGATCGCGCAGTTCGAGGGTGAGCCGTTCGTGTCGCTCCAACCGCAGACCGGCACGTTGCTGCTGGAGCGGCTGCGACAGATGAGTAGAGCCGCCGGGTTCAACGCCGATGTCGTCCAGCACGCACCGGACTCGTGGACGCTGATGTCCCTCGTCTCCGCCGAGATCGGCTGCTCATTGACCCTGTCCTCGGTGATCGACAGCATCGCCGACCCGCACTTGCGCTTCCTGCGCCTGACCGACGACGTCGCACCTGTCGAGCTGCGGATGGCGTGGCTGCGCGACAGCGACGACCGTGCCTTGCACGCCGTGCTCCGGTTGTCCGAATCCGTCCTCCCGACGCCGCAGGACTAAGGGTCGCCAGGTATCAATCCGCCTGCCATTTGGTATTGGAGAGAATCAGAACGAAGTGGAAGCGTGGAGTCCACTGTGCGTATATCAACGGCGAGGACAACCATGCACGCGTTCGCGATCTTCCAAGACGACCACACCGTGACCGATGTGGAACTGCCGACACCAACGCCCGAGGGCACCGAAGTGCTCCTCCGCGTTGTTCGCTCCGGGGTGTGCCACACCGACATGCACCTGCGTGAGGGGTACTACGATCTCGGCAGCCGGGGGCGTCTGAATCTGATCGACCGGGGCGTCACCTACCCGCTTGTCCTCGGCCATGAGGTCGTCGGCGTCGTCGAAGCGGCCGGCCCCGACGCCGACGGGGTCTCGCCGGGTGAGCATCGCCTTGTCTACCCATGGATCGGCGACGGCTCCTGCGACGCATGCCAGGCAGGTCACGAGAACCTGTGCCCCTCGCCCCGTAACCTCGGCGTCGCCCGCCACGGCGGGTATGCCGAGTTTATCCTCGTCCCGCACCCCCGTTACCTCCTCGACGTCACCGGGATCGAAGAGCGGTGGGCCGCAACTCTCGCCTGCTCCGGCCTGACCGCCTACAGTGCCGCGCGCAAGGCCCTTCCGGCCACCGCGTCCGATCCGGTCGTGGTGATAGGCGCCGGCGGTGTCGGGTTGATGGCGATCGCCACGCTGCGCGCGCTCGGCCACGAAGCAGTCCTCGCGGTGGACCTGCAGGAGCGCAATCTGGAACTGGCGCGGCAGCTCGGAGCGACCACGACGATCTCCGCCCGCCAGGAAGACCTTGCCGCCGCCATCGTCGCCGGCGCCGGTGGGCCGGTCGCGGCGATCGTGGACTTCGTCAACAACTCCACAACAGCTCCCGCTGCGTTCGCCGCGCTCCGCAAGGGCGGAACGATGGTTCAGGTCGGGCTGTTCGGCGGAGAGCTGGTCATCCCCACCGCGTTGCTCACTCTGAAGATCATCACCATCCGCGGAAGCTTCGTCGGGTCCCTCGGCGAGCTCGAGGAGCTCGTCGGGCTCGCGCGGCGCGGCGCGCTCCCGCATCTCCCGATCATCGACGGGGAGTTGTCTGCGACGGCGGTGCAGGATGCGCTGGACCGGCTCGCCGCGGGCGGCGTGCCCGGCCGGATCGTGCTCAGCGCGTGACCGCGCCGGGCGTCCAGCCGGCCACGACTCACGCGTAGTCGAAGAAGCCGCGTCCCGTCTTGCGTCCCAGCTCCCCGGCCGCGACCTTGTCGCGGAGGATCTGCGGCGGGGCGAACCGCTCGCCGAGCGTCTCATAGAGGTATTCGGCGATCCCGAGACGCACGTCCAGCCCGACAAGATCGGAGGTGCGCAACGGACCTGTCGCGTGACGGTATCCCAGCACCATCGCCGTGTCGATGTCCTCAGCGCTGGCCACCCCCTCTTCGAGCATCCGCATCGCTTCCAGCGCGATTGCCGCGCCCAGGCGGGAGCTCGCGAAGCCGGGCGCGTCGTTGACGACGATCGGGGTCTTCCCCAGCGATGTCACCCACTGCTCCGCCCGTTGCCGCAGGTCCGGGTCGGTCGACGGCGTCAGCACGATCTCGACGAGTGACGAGGGCGGCACCGGATTGAAGAAGTGCAGTCCGCACACGCGCTCCGGCCTCGCGAGCTGCGCCGCGAGCCTTGTCACCGACAACGATGAGGTATTCGTGGCCAGCCACGCCGACTCCTCCACGATCCCCTCTGCTCTCTGCATCGCCTCGACCTTGAGTGCGAATGTCTCTGGGACCGCTTCGATCACGAGCTCGGCATTCCGCAGCGCCTCGTAGTCGGCGCTGGCCGCGACGCGGCCGGCGATTGCGTCGACGTCGACCGAGGCATCCCGCTCCGCGGCCTTGCGGATCCCATCGGCCAACCGCGCGGCGGCCGCGCCCGCCGCTGCCGGGTCGCGTTCGATCACGGTGACCTGCGCGCCCGCCTGAGCGAATACCTGCGCGATACCGGCGCCCATGCGGCCGCCCCCGATCACGCCGACGGTGGAGGGAACAGTGATCATCGGGTCTCCTGAGAACGGTTGAGGAATCGGGTCATCAGCTGCGTCTTGGCGTCCGACTCGAACAGGATCGCCTGCGCGAGTTCGTCGACAAGGGGGTGGGCGTCCCGCGGCGCAGCGAGCACGCGCTTCGAGACGCGGAGGGCGAGCGGATCCTGGCCAGCGATCCGATCGGCGACGGTATCCGCCGCCGCCGCTAACTGGTCGGGTTCATGCACCGAGGCCACCAACCCACACCGCAGCGCCTCCTCGGCGTCCAGCCGGCGCCCCGTGAACAGGATCTCCTTGGCCAGCGGCTCCCCCACCAGCTCGGCGAGCCGCCAGGTCGCCCCGGCCGCGGCCAGGATTCCGATCGCCGTCTCGGGGTTGCCGAACACGGCGCGGGTGGACGCGATCCGGATGTCGGCCGCGTACGCGAGTTCCGCACCGCCCCCGATCGCGAACCCGTCGACCGCAGCGATCACCGGCATCGGCAGCCGCGCGATACGGATGAACAGCCCGGAGTTGATGCCGGCCAGCGCTTCGTCGCGGCCGCGCTCGAGCAGCTGCCGGATGTCTGCGCCAGCCGCGAACACACCCCGTTCGGGCGTAGAGGTTCCGGTGAGAATCAGGATGCGGGGCTCTCGCTCCAGGCTCGTGCATACCGCGTGAAGTTCGTCGACCATGTCGTCGTTGATCGCGTTTCGCACGTCAGGACGGTTCAGTTCGACGTGAAGCCGGTCCGCGCCCTCGCGGAGTATCAGAGTGGTCACCGTCCCAGCCTCCCATCACCGATCAATGCGCGTCCAATACCCGATCCACGTACATCTGATGCGCCATCGTCATCAATCTGGACCGGGATCAGTATTGGACGAACTCGGCCACGGCGCGACAGGCTGAGAGGGCAGTACCGCGCCAGACGACCGCCGATCTGGGCGGGCGTGGCCCGTGAGACGCACGACAGCAATGAAGCGAGGAGACCACGATGGGTGCATACCGGACCATCAACCCAGCCACCGGTCAGACGGTCGCCGAGTACGCCGTGATCGGCGATGCGGACGTGGCCGACATCGTCGCCCGCTCGCACACGGCCTACCGCAAGTACCGGGAGCTGCCGCTCGCCGAACGGACGGGGATCCTGGCACGCGCGGCGCAGCTGCACCGGGACCGCATTGATGAACTGAGCGCGCTGCTGACACTCGAGGTCGGCAAACCCGTCACGCAGGCCCGCGGGGAAGTCGAGCTGGTCGCCTCGATCTACCAGTACTACGCCGACCACGCCGAAGCGTTCCTCGCCGACGAGACCCTCGACATCGTCGGCGGAGGGGAAGCGCTCGTCCGCACCGAGCCGATCGGGCCGCTGTTGGGGATCATGCCGTGGAACTTCCCCTACTACCAGGTGGCCCGGTTTGTCGCCCCCAACCTCGCACTGGGCAACACGATCATCCTCAAACACGCCCGCAACTGCCCGCAGTCCGCCCTCGCCATCGAACGCGTGCTCCACGACGCCGCGCTTCCAGCCGACGCGTACATCAACGCGTTCGTAGACAGCCGCCAGATTGCCGGCATCATCGCCGACCCGCGCGTGCAAGGGGTGTCGCTGACCGGCTCCGAGAAGGCGGGCTCGGCTGTCGGCGAGGTGGCCGGCAGGCACATGAAAAAGGTCGTCCTCGAGCTGGGCGGCTCGGACCCGTTCATCGTCCTAGAGGATGCTGACGTCGACGCGGCCGTGGCAGCCGGCGTACGCGGCCGCATCGCCAACGGCGGCCAGGCGTGCACGGCATCCAAGCGGTTCATTGTCGTGGATGCCGTCTACGACGAGTTCTCTCGGAAGTTCATCGACGCGATCACGAAGATCATCCCCGACGACCCCACGGACCCCGACACGTTCCTCGGCCCGTTGGCGTCCGCGGATGCCGGAGATGAGCTCGAGGAGCTCGTCGAGGACGCGGTCGCCAAGGGCGCCACCCTGCACATCGCCCCCGGTGCACGCCGAGAGGGCGCCTTCTACCCGCCCAGCGTGCTCACCGGGGTCACCCCGCTGATGCGAGCCTACGAGGAGGAGCTGTTCGGACCGACCGCGGTCGTGTACCGGGTGCCCTCCCCGCAGGCCGCGGTCGCCCTGGCCAACGAGTCGCCCTTCGGGCTGTCCAGCAGCGTCTTCACGCAGGATCCTCTGGCAGCCGCGCAGATCGCCCGCGAACTGGAGGTCGGGATGGTGTGGATCAACAGCACCAGCCGCAGCGCACCGGACCTCCCCTTCGGCGGCGTGAAGCGCTCCGGCGTCGGACGCGAACTCGCCCGGTACGGCATGGACGAGTTCGCGAACAAGAAGCTCATCCGAACCCCCGCCTGATATCCCCGTGTAACGCCTCCGCCGCGCCGAGTACGCAACTGCGAATCCAGGCCTCCCTGGTCGGCAGGCGGGGGCGCTGTTTTCAGGAGATCAGGGTGTTCTGCCCGTCGAAACCGTACGCGCGCAGTTTCCGGTACAGCGTCGTGCGCCCGATACCGAGGATCTCCGCTGCACGCGAACGGTTTCCGTCCGCCTCCCGCAGCGCCGCATCGATCGCCCGGTACTCGGATGCGGCGATGCCGCGCAGCTGGCGGGCACGTGTGCGCATCTCGGCGGGCAGAAGGTCGACGTCCAGGACGGTGCCGCCGGGACGCTGCACCACCATCGCGGCAATCAGAACCCGCAGCTCCGAGGCGCCACCACGCCAATCCCACCGGGAAAGCGCCTGCAGCACAGCAGGACTCAGTGTCACCGAGTACTCCTGAGCGAGTCTCACAGCCAGGCCGATGACACGGTCTGGGTCATCGCGCAGCGCAGGGAGATCGAGCCGCGGCCCTTGGCGGCCCAGGAAATCGACGACGACGCCAGTCAGGTCGTCTGCGACACAGAACACCACCCGGGCGGACCGGACGGGATCTGCCGCGCCAGCCAATTGCTGCAGGACCGGGAAGTCAACGTCGGTCAAAGACTCGACGCTGCAGACGACCACCGATGTACCTGTGCTCAGCGCCTGCACCGCCGTGGCCACGGCCCCCGGTTCCCGAAATGCCGGGGCGCCGATGACGACCGGGTCGTGGCGATCGCGTTCGCGCAGCCAGAGCTGGGCGAGAAGCGTCTTCCCACTGTCGCGCGGACCGTGGATCGCGATGCACCCGCTGCTGCGGCCGAGCACGTCGAGGTGCGCGGCAAGGCGGGAAAGCCGGGTGGGTTCCGGCGCTGCGGCCGGCTCGGACTCGGCAAGTTCCACGAGGTAGATGCTCTCCCCTGCCCGATTCACGATGCGGCGGGCAGTGCTCGGCCGATCCGCGAGCAAGACGGATGCGACATCCCCCTGCCAGTGGTGGGCCTGGAGCTCGTCCCACAGGGTCACGTGCCGCTCGGCCGAGAGCATCGGCAACGCGCCCGTCGAGGCGAGCACGCCGCCACGGCCGATGGCCAGCACACGGTGGCGGGCGGTACCGTCCGCGAACCGGGCCAGCAGCGCCTGCAGCTCCAGCGGTGCGGTGTTAAGCAGCGCGTCCTGGAGGTCACGAGCGGCCTGCTTCGCGATCGCGAGCATCGCGGGGTGGGACGCCCCGACGGGAGAGGCGAGGGCGAGCGAGCCGATGACCCGCCGCGAAAGAGGGTCGTGGATGGGGGCGCCAGCGCAGGCGAGGGTCTGCAGCCGGTCGTTGACGTGCTCGGCGCCGCGCACGAACACTGCGGATCTTTCCTCGATCGCCGTTCCGAGTCCGTTCGTGCCCAGCGCGGACTCCGAGAATTCGAATCCTTCGGCCGCGGACACCTTGTCGAGCCGTCTCGCGTGGCTCGGGTCGCCCACCTTTCGGGCGAGGATCCGTCCGGATCGGTCGCTGACCAGCAGCGCGACACGCATGTCCGCGAGTGATTCCGCCCATCGCGCCAGGACGATCTCAGCGGTGTCCTGAAAGCGTCCCGCCGGTTCGGAGAACGGGTGGTAGGCAGGAGTCGCCGTCGGATCGTAGCCGCCACCGGTGGTGAACGAGCGACGCCAACTGCGCTCGATCACCGGGGGGACGTTCAGTGTTCGGGGAGTGAGACCGTGCGCGCCGACGCCAGCTTCGAGAAGGCGTTCACGAGCCTGCCGCACGCTCGCGGCGGAATAGGTATCGGTGGACATAGCTGGGACCTCGCGTCACTGCAAGTGGTCCCACCCAGTATCCGCCTCCCTATTAGGACCCGCCAATACCTAGTCCGCTGTGGATCCATCCTCTGTGCGCATGAGTCCATGGTGGTGGGGAAGCCGGTCGCGTTCGTAGGTGATGTCGGTGTAGCCGTGAGGAATGGGCTGGCCGTGGTCGTCGAGGCCGACGAAGACGATCTTCTCGATCGTCAGAATGCGGTCACGGGTGATCATGTTGCGCACCTCGGCGCGCATCGTGAGGGAGGTGCGCCCGAACGCGGTGGCGCGCAGTCCCATCTCGATCAGGTCACCTTGTCGTGCGGAGCTGACGAAGTCGATCTCGGATATGTACTTGGTGACCGCCCGAGGGTTTCCGAGCTGGATGATGGCGTAAATCGCGGCCTCTTCATCGATCCAGCGCAGCAGGCTGCCGCCGAACAGGGTGCCGTACGCGTTCAGGTCCTCGGGACGGACCCAGCGGCGTGATCGGAAGGTGACGTCTTCTGACATGTTGTCGCTCATAGGACGACCGTAGGCCGGGAAGCACACTCCCGGCCTACGGTTACCGTCGATCAGGCCGGGATGGGCTGTCCGATGCTGAATCCTTCGAAGTCCTTCGCCTGGATCTCCGAGAGGAGGCCGCGGTAGGCGCCTAGGCCGCCGAGGTAGAACATCACGGCGTGCTTCTTGCCGGGGATGTTCGCCCCGAAGATCCACGAGTCGGTCTTGGGGAACAGCGTGTAGTTTGCGATCGTCGTGCAGGTCTCGGTCCATTCGTCCTCGACCTGCTGCGACACCTCGATGAGCCCGCCTCTCCGCTCCGCCTCGGTCACCAGAGTCGTGATGAACTCGACCTGCGCCTCGATGCTGGGCACCAGGTTGGTGAACGGCCCGTTGGGGCCGAGGATCATGAACATGTTCGGGAATCCGGCCGTCATGATGCCGAGGAAGCTGGTCGGGGCGTCGGCCCAGTGCTCGTCGACGCTCACCCCTCCGCGCCCGCGGATGTCGATGCGGCGGTAGTTGCCGTCGACCGCGTCGAACCCGGTAGCCAGCACGAGCACATCCAGCTCGTGCTCAACACCGTCCGCGGTCTTCACCCCTCGTGGGGTGATCTCAACGATTGGGTTCTCCTTGATCGACACCAGCTTCACGTTGTCCTGGTTGTACACGTCGTAGTAGCCCTGGTTGCACAGGGGCCGCTTCGCATACGGCTGGGTCGGGGTGAGCAATCGCGCCGTCTCCGGGTCCTTGACCGTCTCAGCGATCTTGCGGCGGATGAACGCAGCGGCTGCCTCGTTCGACTCCGGGTTGATAGCGATGTCGTTGAACGTGCCGAACATGAAATAGAATCCGTTGCCTCGGTCCCATGCCGCCTGGAACACGCGCTCCCGCTCGGCCTCGTCGACATCGGTGGCCGCGACGGTGGACTCCTCGAACCCGAAGGCGACGCCGGAGTTTCGGACCTGCTCCCAGATCTCCGGGAACCGGGACTTGTATCCGTCCACCTCCCCCGGGCCGACCGGTCCGTTGCCGGAGGGGACGCTGTACTGCGCCGAGCGCTGGAACACGGTCAGGTGCGACACCTGCTTGGCCGCGGCGACGATGAACTGTGTTCCGGTCGAGCCAGTGCCGATGACCCCCACCCGCTTGCCCTCGATCGACAGGTCCTCCGGCCACTCCGCGGTGTGCACGAGGCGGCCTTCGAACGAGTCGATCCCGGGGATGTCGGGGATGTTGGTTGCTGCGAGCAGTCCCAGCGCCGCCACCACGTATCGGGCCGTGAAGGATTCTCCGGCGGAGGTGCCGACCGTCCAGGTGTTGGTGGCTTCGTCGAAGACGATCGACGTGACTTCGGTGTTCAGCCGGAAGTCCTTGCGGAGGTCGTACCGGTCGACGACGGTCTCAAGGTAGCGGAGGATGTCGGGCTGGTCAATGTACTTGCGGGCCCAGTCCCACTCCTGCAGCAGTTCGTCATCGAACGAGTATCGGTAGAAAGGGCTCTCCGTGTCGGACATGGCGCCGGGGTACCGGTTCCAGTACCAGGTTCCTCCGATGCCGGCGCCCTTCTCGAACCCGCGGACGCGCAGGCCGAGCTTGTCGCGCAGGGTGTGTAGCTGGTAGATGCCGCCGAAACCGGCGCCGACGACGATCGCGTCGAAGTCCGTGGTCTGTGTGGATGTCATGGTGCAACTCCTTCGGTGAATGAGGTGGGTGGGGTGCTGCAGGTCAGTGGCGAAGCCACTGGCCGATCGCCGCAAGCTCCGCGTCGACGTCCGCGTCGCGGCCAGCCAGGAACGGGTAGACGTGCTGCTGTCCTTCGGCGACATGCAGGGTGACGTCAACGCCGGCGCCCTTGGCGCGCTCTGCCACGCGGATGGCATTGTCGACCAACGACTCGACCGAACCGGCGTTGACGTACAGCGGGGGGAACCCGGTGAAATCCGCGTAGAGCGGGTTCGCGAGCGGCGCCGACGGGCTGGTGGTCTCCCCCAGCACGCCGGCGATCATGCCCTCCAGGAGCGGCACGGAGATCAGCGCGTCGGTCGCATCGTTGGTGACCAGCGTCGCGCCGCGGTTCTCCATGTCCAGCCACGGGGAGAACGCGATGACGTGCCCGGGCAGCGGCCGTCCCTTCGCCTTCAACGCCAACGGGATGGCGATGGCGAGATTGCCTCCCGCCGAGTCGCCGATGGTGGTGACGTCCTCGGGGTGGACCCCCCGCTCCAGCAGGGCCTCGAACGCCGCGACCCCGTCGTCTACCTGGGCGGGGTGCGGGTGCTCGGGCGCGCGACGGTAGTCCAGCACGAACGCTGTTACCCCGGCCGCCTTCGCGACGTGCGCGGCGAGCTTCCGGTGGCTGGCCGCAGAGCCGACGGCGAACCCGCCGCCGTGCGTGTAGAGGAGGACCTTGGAGCGATCGGCTCCGGCCGGGAACGCCCAGATGCCGGGCACGCCGCCGACCGTCTCCTCCTTGTAGGTGACATTTTCCGGTTCGATGGTCGGCTGGTGCCATTCATCGAAGATGCTGCGGAACAGCCGCATGTCCAGCTCGTGGGTGGCCATGAGCTCGGACCAGCCCAGATACAGATCACGCAGGGCGCTCGGGACGACTGCGGTCGCGGTGGATGACGAGGACATCGCATAACTCCTTCGTTGATGCTCGGCGCCTGCAGGAACTAGGCGACCACTCGGTGGATGAGCTCTACTCTCAGGGAGGATTCCGCCACAGCGCTGTGCCGATTTGGAACAGCTCACCCGGGTTGCCCGGTGACCACGACAGAGATCGGCTCCGGCGCACGGCATGATCAGGATCCAGCGCACGAACGAGACCGGATCGGGCACGGTGCCAGACGATCAGCGCCGCCACGACGAGAGTCGCGGCGGTCACCGCCATTGCTCCGACCCAGCCGCTCTGCGTGAAGACCGTCGCCAGGACGAGACCGACAGCCGGGATTCCATCTCCACGGAGAGCGACGGCAGCACACGCCGGACGGCGAAGATCTACTCACCGCCACCGTCTCCGCTTCCGACGACGACGACAGCTTCGGCTTCTACTCCCGGCCCACCAAGGCCCACATCATCGCCGCCGGCATCCGCCGCACCGCATGAACGAGCGCCTCATGAACAGCCGCACCAGCCTCACCATCTACCCCGCCCACGACGAGCAAACCCTGCTCCCGCCGACGCCGATCCTCGTCGACGAGCACTACTTCGTCCGCGCCGGGCTCGAGCAACTCCCCGCCCGCCTCATCGGGTTCAGCCCCGCCGGCGCGCTCGCCATCACGGCGTGGGTTCACGACGTGTTCCGTGCCCCGGAGCTCGCACGCGACCTGTACCCGACTTTCATCATCGCCGGTCGCGTCCAGGCATATCCGATCCCCGCCGCCAGGGTCACCGTGCGCGAGCCCGCCGGCGTCGTCCAGGTCGTGATCACCGACCCTCGCGGCAAGAGATACCGGCCATACCTCGGCGAGGACCGCGACATTGCCGACCGCATCGCCGCGGCCTGGGGCTCCCACCGCGGATACTCCGCCACCGTCCAACCGATCACCTGACAATCACGAACGGAGACACCATGCGCTGCTTGATGTGCGAAGAGCCCACCACGATGTACATCCCCTCGGACGACGTCGACGGCATCGGGCTGCATAGCTGCGGTGTCTGCGGGTTCGAGATCGAAGGCCCCCGCGACGAACCCGCGCATGTCGCCGACCATCGGAAGCTCACTGCAACGACGACCTCGACGACGTGTAGGTTCCCGTTGGAAATGGCCGAGGATGCCGGGAATCCCCGGTAGTTGGCAGTGGCCGAAGGCTCAGGATTCCGTGGGGAATGGCGAATCCCTACAGCCCCACGCCAGTCAGTCCTCGGCAACGCTGTCAGCGGCGTCGAGGCCGGGCAGTGTGAGAGCAGTCGCTTCGATCTCTTGCTGGGGTGCAGGCTCGGGCGGCGCCTGCGCCGGCTTACCGAACCCTGCGATTAGAAGCTCGCTGATGTCGTCCTTCAGAGAGCCAAAGCTTCGCAGGAACGCTGCAATGAGGCTCACGCTTGATCTTGCCGCCGGATCATTGAGTCGAAGCTGAGCCCCCGCAGCTTCTGAGATGTCTCGCCCACGAGCTAGCCGCTCGTGAACGACGAGATCAAACTGTCGAGGCAAGTCTCGGAGCGCGGGCTGACGGCCTAGCCGGATTGCGAGTTCTGCAGCAGAGTCAGCCCACTCCGGCGGTGAGGGCTCAAACGCGCCCATGGCCTCAGTCCGCACCTCGGGCGAGGCCTTCGCCGCCGCGAGCAGTCCACTGATGAACTTGTCGAAGTCGCGCGACAACTGGCGCATGCGCTGAGCGGGCACAACTCCGTCTGCGAGGCGTTCGCGAAGAAAACTTGTGAATGCACTCGGATCCATCGGGCGGACAAATCCCACGATCGTTACGAGGTTGAGTACCCAGATACTGAGGGTCTCTGAAATGAGCCACCGTACCGCGAGCTGTTCGTCATCCTTGACGCCGGGCGTCCAGCGCTGGCAAAGCGTCTCAAGTAGACCCAGGCTCTGCTTCAGTGCAGCGAACGGATCTAGAAACCACACGGTGGAAGTGAGGAACTTGAACGCAGGTCCGAGCGTGGGATCGTCCTTGCTGACTACTTTGACTGTGCGCCGCAGAAGCAGGGCGTTGGGTCCGTGGGCCCCAAGATCTGTGAGTTTCGAGAGATTAAGTGCGGCCTCTCGCGCCTGGAGGTCGTTGATCGATTCGACGCTGACGCGGGAATGGCGGCCCAGCTCCCGGGTTCTGGGCGTCACGCTCGAGGCAACAGTCAGTTCCGCTCGCTCTGCGCCTACCAACTCTTGCAGTCCGCGTAGCCACACAATACGGTCGAGTGGTTTCGGCGCGCTCTTCCCCGTCCCGCTCTTGGACTCGCCAATGGTCCGGTGACTCTCGAGCCCGGGACCAAGCCCGATGGCGAGTAGATCCAGGTCGGTGACTTGGATGAGTTCCGCGCCGTAGTAGCTGATGAGGTCGATGCCTACCCGAGTGAAGTACCCCTCCCAGAACCACACTTGGCCTACGCGGCATTCGAGTCGATCACCGGGGGTTAGCGGGTCGGTCTTGACGGGTGGCACGTTGCAGTTCCTTTCTCAGCTCGAGGATCGCTGATCTCGCGATCTCGTCAGCGGCTCCGAGGTCGCCCGCGCCCGCACGTGTTTGCTCTGGGTTGGTGAACTCGCCTGGAGCTCGGAGGAGGTTCACCGTCGGGTCCGTCGTTCCTGCGGACGTTGATGAGTTCTGAAGCCACGCGAGCCCGCCTTCGACGATCTCCTCCTTCACAAGTTCGAGGTATGCCCGGCCGTGGTCCGTTTCACGGACGCGAACGATGCCGTGCGCCTCAAGCAGGTGGTAGTCGGTGCTGATGTTGCTCGCAGGCCCAACGCTCCCGCGGTTTAGGAGCGCCCGCACGAGGACCACAGGATCGTGTATTCGACCGCCGCTACGTTCCGCTCGTTCATGCCCGAAGAGCATGTGGGCGACAAAAAGCTTGCGCTGATTCAGCGCCTCGGTGGTTGTGAGCCGGTCGTCCTCCGACTCGAGAGTAGGTGAAAAGACATATGTCTGCGCTCCGGATCCTCCCGTCGACTTGACGGTGGCGGCCTGGACGAGTCCGACCTTCTGTGCTGCGCCGAACACGCCGGGGGTCGGTTGCGCGAGGAGTGGAAGTGCGAGGCCGGGGTGTTGCGCTGCCTGTTCACATATGCCGAGAAGCGCGTCGCGCTCGCCCGGGGGAAGGCCACGGAGGAACGACGCGATCTCAATCTGTCCTGACTCCCACACGTAAGGGCTATAAATTACGTCCTCGGCGAGATCGACGGAGTTGACGCGCTTTGTAAGGCCTGTCGCCAGTGCAAGGTTCAGACCGGTTTCGCTGACTTGGTCGTTGAATCCTCGTCGGTGGAGTTGGTCGAGATGTTGGGTGGTCGTCAACGGGGCGAACGATGCGACTTCGATCGAGTGCAGCGTTACGATCTCATCGATGGTCGGGTTGAGCTGCTGTAGAACGCGGTAGGACTGTTCGATGAGGTTCCCGGTTACGCCCAGAAACTCCTGCACCTCGATTACAACGCCTTGTGTGTCCAGCGCGAAGTCTGCAACATTGGCAGCCTTCAGCGCCGGCAGCACGGTCGAGTGAAGTGATTGCCTTCCAATTCCTGCCTGGACGGCGAAAGACTCGAGGGCGGATGCACTCAAGGGGTCGGAGAATCCATGGATGCGGGCGACGAAGTCCATCGCTTCGCCTGCGTGAAGTAGTGACTCGAGTCTGGGTCTCAGAGCCGGGTCGATTGTGCGCGAGGCTTGATGAACCCGCGTCACAGCGCGCCCGAGTCGCCGGTCGGACCTGTTGACGTCCAGATCGGCAGTGGTGCTCTCCGCCATTCGAATCTCCTCACCCGCTACCGAGATGAGCCTACTGATCGGGCGTACGCTCCTCGCAGTGCGCTCGTCTCAATTTGTGGGGAATCGCATTTCGAGCACTCGCTGCCATTTGACGACGTCGGCGGCGTCCTCGGGCCGAAGACTGCGCATGTGTGCCAGACGATTCCGAATCGGCATGATCTGCGCGCTGAACTGTCGCCAGTGAGCGGCGCTCAACCCCAAGTCGCCGATCTGGGAACGGTCCTTTAGTTGGAGCAACTCCCCGAGTGAGAGCCATTCGAGAGGGTCGCGCAATTGCTTGACCGACGTGGCGCCCATGTATGCCGATTCGCTCGCTCGCTCGAGCACTTTTTCCGGAAGGTCGCCGTTCAGGCACTGCGTGCGCCAGTTCTCCGCCCATGCGGCGATTGCGCGCCGACGCACTTCGCGTCGGATGATCCGCTCGATCTTCCAGAGTCCCGAACTCACCTCGGCAAGCTGCTGCTGAGGATCGAGGGCATCCGCGAGAACCTCGTCGAGCGCCTTCTTGAGCGGTCCGAGATGCTTCGGAAAATTCCATGTCCGAGTCGCACCGTCGGGCGCTGTAAGGCTGGAACCATCCAGCGCCTCAAGCTCCCTCGCGTTGAGCAGGCCCAGCGCGCTCTGGCCAATCAGCAGGCTCTCGTACACGACACGATCGAGAGACGCAGCCAGGTCCATACCGAGTTCTGTCAGCGCCCGGCACAGTACGTCGGCCGGGGAGGCGCCGTCTTCAACGCACGTTGGCCACTCGTGAGCGCCTGTGCTCTTGACGACCGGAGCATGCGCCAGGCTGGCGTCGTCAAGGAGCGAACTCCCGACCACTGGAGGGAAAGCAATCCGAGGCGCCCGGGAGAGGAGGATGACCCTGCCGCCGGCCTCGACGTCGCTGAAGACGCGCTCGCGTAGCGCACCCATCTGAGTGGCCTCACTCTGCATCGTGAGCGACTCCATCCCGTCGATCACGACTGTTCCGGTGGTAAGTGGGCCATCTGGCTGCAAGTAGTCCCGGACGCGCGTCACGTTCACCTGCGAAGCCCCCAGAGCGCGGCGGGCTGGCTCGTTGCTCGAGCCCAGCTGCAGGAACACGACGCGGAGTTGCTCCGCTTTTCGGTGAACGCCCAGTATCCAGTCGGAGTAGTCGGTCGCGCTCATACGAGCTCCAGGATCACGCTGACTTCGAACTCGCCGTCCTGTTCGTGAATCAGACCCAGGTCCTTCAGTCGACGAACTGCGACGTGCTCGCTGGATGCGAGTTCCTTGAAGTCGGCTGCACTGTCCATCAGCACGTCCAGCATGACGGCCTCGTTCGCGTAGTAGCGCTTGACGTGTTGGACCATCTCCTCAATGTTGCCTTGGACGCGACTCTTCCAATCATCAAGTTCTGTGAGCACGGAAGCGCGAGTCATCGTACGTTGGAAGACGTCGGTCGGAAGGTGCTGCACGACGGCTGAGCTCAGATTTCGATACAGATAGGCGTGACCACCGGACGCCTCGTGGAGTGCCTCGAGCGCACCAGGTTCGATCTGGATGCCCATCTTGCCGCCGACGGTGCTCGCGAGATCGTCCGCCTCTTCTCGCTCCAGCGGCTTCACGTACACGGCCTTCGCCCAAGAGAAGAGGGGATTCGGTCGACCATACAGTCGTCCACCTTCAACGATGGCGCTTGTAAGGCCGGACAGCACGAAGGTGAAGTTCTCAGACTCCTGCACGATGCTCCTGAGGGCCGATAGCAGCTGCGCAATGCGTGGCATGTCGCCTTCAGCGATATCGATGCGATCCGCTGGGGTCAAGTACTCGATCTCGTCCAGGAGGAGCAGGATCCTATGCCCGTCTTTGTGGAGATGCTTGAGTATCGCCTGGAGAGCGTTCTTCAGGTCGAGGATGCTCGGGCGTTCCTGCAGCTGCGAAAGCTCTTGGGTGCGCAGCTTGTGAGCTTTGAGTTCAGCAATCAGTCGTCGACGCAGATCGCTGACGATGTCGTCGGTGGGGTCTTCCGGCGGAGAGGGGAAGGCCTCCAGGTCCATGAGGACGGTCACCACTTTGTCCTCTTGCAACTCCTCCTTAAGCTGCATGAGGATGCTCGTCTTGCCCGACTTCCGCAGTCCGAAGACGCCTGTGACTCGCTGGTTGAACACGTCGTCACGCATCGACTGCAGCAGTGTCCTGCGGCCGAAGAAGCTCGCGCCATACACGGGAGTCGTCATGTAGAAGAGGTCTCGGGCATAGATGTAGTCGCGAAGAAGGGTAATTAGCGAGAGTTCGTCTTCGTCGTCAATCAAGAGCGGGATCGCTAGTTTCGCGGGGCGCGACCAGTCGTTCAGTTTGATCTGTAGACGCCGATCGGGCGACCACATGAAGAAGATGTCCGGAGTGATGGAACGATCGGCGCCACCGAGCTCGCGGGCCGCAGCCTGGAAGGTCCGGCCCTGGAGATCCTCATGCGGACTGTAGAAGATCATCACCTCGCGGGTAAACCCAAACCCGGCCTCGATCGCTCCACTGAATCGCACATGGACGATCGCGCAGTCCCTGAAGCCATCCTGACGGCAGAACCCCGCGTAGACCACCTGGGAGCCAAGACTTCGCAGAGCGTCGATGTGGTCACGCAGGACCGGGTACTTGTATCGAACGCGCTCGACGTTTGCCAGCAGGTCTGGGTGCTGGGGCGCCGCCACAGCGCCCGATCGCCAGCCGAACTGTCGAGTGGATGGTGCGGTCGGATCGAATCCCGGCCGATCGACATGCGGGTCTACGTGCTCACGTCGCATCGGCGATGGCCGAGGCGAACCGGGTCGAGGGGGTCGGGCACCGAACGACGCCCTCACCTTGCGAGCAACTGGAGCTTCTATCGATGAAGACGGGCTCTTGACGAACTCACCAAGTTCTCGCAGACGGACCAAGACGGCCTTTGCGTCGACTCCCAGTTCGGCGGCGAGCTCGTGCACTCGCATCTTCGCCATCTGTTCTCCGCTCGTGGTCACTTGGCCCGCTGTGTCTGCCAGGGGCTGTGCATTACCGGCGAAGCCGGGTTGCCAGATCAGTCTGTTGCATGCTGCAGACACCGGCTGCGATGACACGGCTCGATATATCAGTCGCCGTCCGCCGTCCCACCGAGGCGGCGCGCCTTGAGCAGCACGTTCATGTGCCTCGGGTGGGCTACCCATTGAGTTGTGATCGGTCCAGCGCGTCGAGTGAAATGGCCTTCCACCGGCTGCTAGGCCTTGCTGGGCCTCGGGCCAAACGGGGTCCAGGCCCATGCCCGCGACGAACGTCACGCAGCGCTGGATGTCGATGAGGTCTTCTGGGGCCGCTTTCAGCCGCTTGAAGTGTGCGATGCCATGAGGCGAGCATCTCACGACGGGCGAGACTTCCTGAGCGAGAGCAACCACTCGACTCGAACAGGCTCTGACCCAATCAGTGGACACAAATTCACCGGTGTGAGAGACTACTCCGTTCGCCAAACGAAGGGTCTGGCCGATGTCACACTCTGACGGCAACACGGACTGGGGGCGGATCATCCGCGACATGATCGCGCGTAGCACCGACTCTGCCCCCACCGAGCCCGGGGTCTACCGGATGCCGTGTGGGAACTGCTACGTCGACTTCTTCCTCGCCTCGGACGGCACCGAACGGTGGCTCGTCCCAGGCGATGAGCGCAGCTACACCCGCGACACCGTGGCCATCGCTCGCCACGGCGAGCACCCGTGGGAGCGGATGTACACCCTCGGCCATGCCGCCGCCGAGATCCGCCGCCGCGCGACCGCCGACGGCACACCCGTTCTTGTCCTGATCGATGAGCTGGCAGCGGTCGCCGCCACGGAGGATGCGGCGGAAGACGAGGAAATCGCCCGTATCGCCCGGGAGCGTCCCGCCGACAGTGCGGAGGTGGCGCGCTCCGATCTCGCCCGGAAATTCGGGATCGATCTCGACGAACTCTAGGAACATCTAGCGGTGTCTACCGAAACGCTAGACACCGCTAGATTCTGCTAGACATCCGTCACATGCGAGGAGCGTTAGCCGTGAGTGAGTATCCGTGGTTCGACTTCGACCGAGTCGACTACGTCACCGCGGACACCCACTTCAGCCACGCCCGGATCAGCGAACTCGCGGACCGTCCATTCACCACCGTCAACGAGATGAACACCGAGCTCATCCGCCGCTGGAACGAGACGGTCGCCCCGACAGATGTGGTGCTACATCTCGGGGATGTCGCGCTCGGGCCGATCGAGGAATCGATCACCCTCACCGCGCAGCTGAACGGTCACCGGTACCTCGTCCCCGGGAACCATGACCGGGTCTCACCAGCGACACAGTCCAGGAAGGCGATCGAACGGTTCGCGCCGCTCTACGAGGCGGCCGGGTGGACGATTCTGCCGGAGGTCATCGAAGGCACCCGGCACGGCTACCGGATCCTCGCATCCCACTACCCGTACAAGGGCGACTCGCAGGAGTCGGACCGACACACGTCGCACCGGCCCCGCTGGGACGATGGGATCCCGCTGTTGCACGGTCACACGCACGCACGCGACCACGGCCCGAATGGGCACCAGTTCCACGTCGGCGTCGACGCCCACGCATACGCGCCCATCCCGTTCACCGTCATCGACGAGTGGGTCCGGGGCCTACCGGATGTCGAGCCGTGGCTCGATGTGGCGGTCCGTGAAGCCCGTCAACTCCTCGCCAACCTCGACGCCACCGAAACCTCGAACTCCGACGCGATGTTCTACACGATGGGCTACAACGAACTGCGCGTCGCGCTGGAGGAACTCCTCGGCGCGCTCTACTCTTCCCACCCCGACTCCCCCGGGAACACCGCCAAGGCTTAGGACTGCCTCGGACGCGCTTTCGGCGCGGGCGACGGTATGAACAGTTCGCCTGCCGCGGGGCCGGATCGGAGGGTCCGCGGTTCTCGTCGGAAGCGGATCCATCCACAACGCTGCCAGTGCACCATCGTCAGGTACCGCGGCGACGACGACGTCCAGGCAGCCTGATGCTCCGCGGCGCTGAGATCGTGCGACGCGAGCTCCGGGAATACTTCCCGGAAGGTCGGGGATTGGCCGTGTTCGCGGGCGTAGCGATGGAGGAATGTCACAGCGCGACGCGCCCACACCGGCGCCGTCTCGTCAGCGGTGAGTTCAATGAACAGCGGCGCGAGGTGAGGTGCCGACCACGGCTTGTCCTCCCGGCCTGAGTCGGCCGACACCACGCATTCCTTGCCCTCGACCGTCATCGCAGAGATCCCACCCCGGACTCAGCTCCGGTCACGGGTGTCGTCGGGTGCGCGTTGCGTGTCGGCGGGACCCGCAGGCTCCTCGCCCTGATCTCGTCCTCCAGCTCGGCTGCTGGATGAACCCGCATCCATGACTGCCTTCAGCGCCGTGGTGTACTTCTCTCCTGTCACCTTCACGCGTTCCCGCGCGTCGTGCCGCAGCCGACTGGAAGTTCGTTTCTTCTGCGTCATGCCGACGTCCTTCGCGTGTCTGGAATTCGAGTATTCGTCGATGGCTCGACGGGAGTGCTGCGACGGAGTCCGTGAGCCTGTGATGGGCCCCGCGGGGCGGGCGGGTCAGATCGTTGCCTGCCTGCGTCCGAGGTAGACCCGTTGATGCGCGCCCCGCGTGGGCGGACCGGGATGCCGGCGCTATGCAAATGCCGGTTGATGGTCATCTCGCTACAGCCGGCGAGCTGCGCGATCTGTGCGATGGTCCAGTGCTTCGTTTCATAGTGATCGCGGAGCCAACGGGGGTCGAGGTCGAAGGTGCGGGGTCGTCCCCTTCGAGTCCGGGTGCCCGCGTCGGCGAGAATGCGACCCACTGTCTGCCGAGACACCCTCGTGTCTGCGGCGATCGTGTAGGTGGAAGCTCCCGCCGCGTACACCTGCGTCAGCCGGTCTGGTGGCATGGCTTCTGTCGCTGTCGCTCGTGCCGGCCGGATGGGCGGCCACGACGGCGCGATCTGGGGTCCGACTTCCGGGAGCTGAGGGGTGGGTTCGGGTGTCCAGGTGACGGGCTCCTGAATGCCGTTGGCGACGAGGAACTCTGCGGCGATCTGATCGAGCGCCGCCCGCACCGCCGGCGGGAGCTCCTCTACGAAGCGGGCTACGGCGGGCGGGCTCGCCCTGGTCGTGTGCCACGCCGTAGGCATCGCACGCAGCGGGTTCCCGGAGAGTTCTTGGTACAGGGCTGCGCGCGCCAACTCCCAGCGTCGTCCGCTCCCTGGGGACACGCCCGCGTCCCGGCAGAGCTGCCCCCACTGTGATTCGGGCAGGAGATCGGTGTAGTCGAGGTGGCGGCGGCGGGCGTAGTCGATGGGCACGTCTTGCGTGTCCAATAGAGCTGCCAGGCGGAGGACCGCGTGCAGGGTCGTCACGTGGTGAGTGCTGCGGCCCAGCTCACGCATCACGTGCGTCACCTGCCGTGACGGTGCGTGCGGATCGAGCAGCGCGAGCGCGGCGGAGTGTGTGAGCCTCGTGCCGGTAAACACGACCGCTGCTGCCAGCGCGGACGCGGCGATCTCGTTGTCGACCCGCAGTGGGGCGTACTGGGCGATCCAGTCCCCCCACAACTGTGCCGGCACTTTCCGTGCTCGCTCTTCCGGGCTGACGCCCGACGGCGGTGCGGACTGCAGAAACACGGTGGGGCGGCGGCGGCGACCCAGCGCGGCCGCGATCAGGGTCTGTAGTTGTGGTGTGTGCGCGGTGTACGACGTGCTGTGCGCCAGCCGCCCCTGCAGCAGGGAGATGATCGCGGCCGGATTGGTCAGTGCGCGGTGACCGAGGGTGGTGCCGACAGCGGCCCCGACGGCAGAGTCTGGTCGCGCCCGGATCGCCCTCGTCCAGTCCTCGCTCATCTCGAACAGCCCAATGAGCTCCCGGCCCAGCGGGCTCGCGTCGATGCTGTGACCGCCGACGATTGCGTCCCGCGCGGTGCGGGACAGTAGCCGAATGTCTTCCAACACAGGCACGGCCGGCTGCGGTGCATCAGCATAGATCCCGAACTGCGCCTGACCGGTGGAGACGATGCGCATCATCGCCCGTTGCGCATCCAGCACCGCCTGCGGCACCGGCGTGCGGGTCCGGTCCTCGGTGAGGTCCGCGCGACACCGGTTGGCCTGCGGACCCCTCCCCGGACCCCGCACGGGATTGTGGCAACGCCCGGGAACGGGAACAAGTGCGAGCGGGTGAGCGCGGTGTCGGGCAGGAAGATCACAGGTCTGGCACCGATCCACGAGAAGGCGGCGGTGGCGGGCACAGGCGAACCCGAACGGGAACTGCCACGACATCCGCCACCGTCCACCCGAATCGACCAGGCATTCCGGGCAGTATCGTCCCGCGGTCCCTGCAGCCGGGCATTGCGCGCTGATCCGACCCTGCCGGGTATAGCGGATCGCGTGACGGGCGAAGCGCATCCTCGTCATCTCGTGAAACTGATCGGCAGGGATGCCCGTGGAAGCCTCAAGCCGGGCAGCCTGCTCCTCGGTGAGGGTTGTGGCCCACTTGTCCGCCATCCACGCGGTCGCCGATACAGCCAAACCCTTCTCCTGCTCGATGAGACCGAGCGCGCATGCCATCTCGTTCATCGTCGCCCCATAGGTGGCCGCCATCTTCTCCAGCCAGGAATCGAACGGCTCATCCGGCAGTGGCCGCACCCGAAACGGCAGCACCCGCACCTCGTCGGAACGCGTCGCGGCCTTGCCGGTCATGCGGCTGCCACCTCGCCACCCTGGGTCTTTCGGCGGCGGCCCGCTCTCTGGCTTCGAAGCTGCCGTTCCAGCTTCGCCTCCAGCTCACGACGTTCCGTCTCGGCGCCCTCGTCGATGCGAATATCATCGAGCAGCTCCCGATCGATGCGTTCCCTGCCGGTGCGGATTGCGCGCGATGCGCCGCGGCGGATCAGGTCCATCAGCGACCCGATGTTCCCGGTCGTGCGGGCGAACAGGTACCGCGAGAGGTCGACGAGCATCCCGTCTCTCCCGTCGGTCAGCACGAGGGCCTGGTCGATGCCGAACAGCAGCCGGTCCCATTCATCGCGGCCGCGTTTGTGGGCGAGGGTGAAAGGTTCCAGGCTGAGGACTGTCCACCGTCGGAAGGTCTGCGCCATTGCTGCGCCTTCGCCGGTCTGGCCCTCCCCGACGAGTCCCCGCTTGCGGAGGGCGACACCGGCGAACAGGAACGTGGCGTTGTATTCATTCGAGAGCCACTTCAACTGGTTCGCGACCTCTACCCCGTCACGGGTATTCATCCGCAGGAAGTGGAGATCATCAACGATCACCAGGCGCGTGTCGTGGCGTTCGATGCACTCCGCGGCTGCCCGGGCAAGATCTCTACCCGCCATCGAGCGGTGCAGGATCCCGGCGGTGGCGGGGTGGGCGTAGAACCCGAGGATCATCATGTGCAGACCCTTGATCGTCGGCCGGCCCGTCAACGTCACATGACACACCGGCAGGTGCCGCACGTCCCGGTCCTGATCCAGCCACTCCCCGGCCTCCGCGATCCGCTGCTGGTGGAACACTCGACCGAAGTTGTTCACCACCGTGGACTTCCCGAGCGCCGGCGGCGCGTCGATCGCCGCCGCTGACTTCACCCGGTCGGCGTCTTGCAGGTTCGAGTCCAGGATGTCGCCGAGTTGCAACTCGATCTCCTGCACCTGTCGGGTGCGCAGCAGGATGTTCGCGTGCCACTGACGCCGCGCCAAGTCATACCCGACACGCTCCTGCGTGGATAGCGCCGCCAGCCGCTTCAGCGTGAGGGTGTCCGGACGGGTCCGGGCTGGGCGTTCTGCGAAGTCGTTCCACCCCTCGTAGGTGGACAGGCTCCGCTGCCGTGCTCCCGCCTGCGGCTGGGGCTGGGTGGTTGTCATCGGAGCATCTCCATCGGCTCGAAGCGGTAGTCGCCACGGATGGTGGGCTCGTCGATGTCGTCCTCGTCGTCATCATCTCCGGTCTCCGGCACATCGACCCGTGTCCTCGGATCCCTCACCCCGCCGGTCAGCTCCGTCGCCAGGTCCGACCCGGCCGTGAGTTCTGCGTCCAGCATCCGTTGCACCGTCCGCAACGACCACACCCCTTCCGGATCGGGGTTCTTCTCATCCAGGCGGGCCGCCATCCGGGCGCTCATCCGCCGCTCCGACGGTGTCAACCCTCGGCCCGCGCCCCAGTCCTCGAGCAACTGCGCGGCAACATCATCGACCTGCGAGGGGCGGCCCTGCCGGATCGCAATCTTCTTCGCATACTCCAACGCGTCCAAACTGAACGGGGTGTCGAACGCGTCCTTGTGCTCCCACTCCAGGGTGTGCCAGGTGTGATCCTCCGGGTCGTGGAAGTAGATCTTCGTCAGGTCGTCCGGGTTCACCACGAACGGCCACTCCGTGCCCGTGTCCCGGTGGATCGACCGGGCCCGGTTGCGGTACTTCGCCACCGAATCCCCCGTGTAGCGAAGATTGTGAATCTCCACCCCATAGTGGTTGAACTGACGCTTCACCACCGGCAGCAGCTCCAACAGCACATTCCGGTCCGTCGGCATCCGCAGCGAACCCGCGACAGCGAGCCCCTGGTCATACTTCTGCGCCGGACTCAACTTCACACCCGGGAGGCTGGGATCGGCGAGCGACTCATGCGGGCGGAGGTGATAGACCGTCGCGATCCACTCGCGGATGATCTGCTCCAACTGCGGAACCGTATACACCGCCTCACCCTCAACATCGTCCCCACGACCCGACACGTCCGCACCCTTGTAGCCGGGGAGCTCCTGCAGGAGAGAGTCGAGAGTGCGAAAGAAGCGCTCCACCGGGCTCTTGTCGGTGGGCTGGTAGATACGGGCTGGCTGGATTGATATGCCCAGTCGGGCGCACGCGGTGGTGACATGCTCGGAGAGGAAAGGGCGACCGTGGTCCACGACGATCGTCTCGGGCAAGATGCCGGCGCGTGTGAAACGGGCGACATCGGTTCGGGTGGGGTCGACGAGCACCGTGTCAGGCACGCCGTGATACGGGACACGAGCGGCGGTATCCCAACTGCCCGGTAGGTCGAACGGCAGCATCGCTTCGACGAGAACACCGGACACGTCGATGGACTTGGTCGATCCTGGCGTCAAGCGCAGCCCGAGAATGCACCGTGAGTAGAGATCGATCGCGACCGTGAGGTCCGCGCAGACCCACTTGCCCGTCACCGGAGCGACGGCGAACACATTCAGTGGGGTGGTGTCAAGAAGTACGAACTCACCGGGACGTGACGCGGTCAACCGTCCGTAGGGAGCGGCGGGCCGGTTCGCGATCGATCTCTTTGCCTTCGTGGAACCCGCGAAAGTGCCTCGTCCGCGGGTGAGCTCGTCCAAGCCCCGGTATGCGCTGGCGGTGGACGGGAATGTGACGACGTCGGGGCCGTGAAGTCTCTCGATGCGTGCGCGGATCCGGGCGAGGATGATCTTCTTCTGCACCTTGGACTGATCGTCCTGCTCATCGAGTATCGTTCGCGCGGCGTCAACCCACCGCGGGTCGAAGTTTGTCAGTGCCGCACCCGTCCGTGACATCCGGGTATCGATGAGACCCGC
>NZ_PNFU01000008.1:136775-139567 GCF_002871415.1 Microbacterium sp. UMB0228
CCAGGGTCCGTAGGCCTATGTCGAGCTCTTTGGCCTTGGCCTTCTGTCGCTCTCGGAGCGGCCGTTGCGGGTGGTACTCCAGTCGTGGCTCGCCCTCTCGGGCGACCTCACGACTGCCCGACCGGTATCCCGTGAGCACCTCACGGACGTGATCCGCCCGATGGTGAGCACCCGCCTGAGCGGACTGGGTTGCGTCCGACCAGACAAGCATCAAAGGTTGCGTCTGCTCGTCGTCGCCCACCCTGCCTGGCACGTGCACTCTGCCGCCTTCCGACTCCGGTTGCAGCACATCGATCATGCGGAGACGGCGAGTGCGCCCATCCGCGGTGCGGACGATGACGGCGCCATCACCGATCTCCGCGACCGTGCACATCTTTCCGTCGTAGGCAATCTGGGCCCCCGGGCTGACCTTCCAGGTGTTCTTCATCGGACGCGTTTCCCTTCTCGTTGATCTGCGGGTGTGTGGATCGTCGCGCTCGACACTCATGTCTCCAGGAGGCTGGTGATGTCGAGCACGCGGGTGAGGTCCGTGTGCAGGCGCCGCGTCCACATCAGGTGCAACACAACGGACCGAGCCAATCGCGGATCGGCAGTGATCGCCGTGACAGCTCGCACCGCTTCGCCGAATGTGACCGGAGTGGATAGCAACTCTGCTGCGCCATCGACTTCGGACTCGAGGAACTGGAAGCGCCGCCTATACCCGGCGAGGAACCGCACGTTCGCCAGCACGACAGGATCGGGCTCGGATTGCACCCGGTACTCCCAGCCGTGCCCCTCGATCACGCGCCGCGACCATCCCAGAGAATCGCGCACTTTCGGGCGTGACAACTTCTCAGCCGGCTTCACATCAACCACGCACCCCGACTCATCGGCGTGGACGAACAGGTAATCCGGGACGTGCTTGCGGCGCGTGCCGCGATCATCGCCGTCGAGCAGAAACGGCTGCGAGAGGATCCACACCACCCGCGGGTCGAAGTCGGCCAGCAGCAGGTTCACATACTCCAACCGCGACTCGTACCCCACCGGGGCCTCCATCGTCGCCGACCAGTACGAGCCGGAGAAGTGTCGCTGCTTGCGGTACCAACGAAACTCCCGCCACGGCACCGCGGTATCGAACTGACGAAGACGAACATCATTCAAGGCGATGACATCGACGTGATCGTCTGACCTGCGAATCTGAACCGTCGACGCCAGCCCGGTCACAGCCCCGACGCTCCCTGGTACGACAACGGAAACGAACCAGCCCCTGCGGTCCGGCGGTTTGTGAACATGTCGCCATCATGGGCGCCCACACACGCGTGCATCCATGCACGAAACCACCACGAATACGTAACACACGTCATACCGAGTTGCTCTTGCGAATCGGTCAATTACGTACTACGTGACGTACGTTCTAGTGAATGTCACATTCACTGTACTCTCGAAACGACCAGAATCAAGTTGTGTACGTCAGATAGACAACACCGGGAAGGAAGTCGCCTCGGAATCACCTCGCGCACGTGCCGGACGTCGGTGACGTATGCGAAACTCGGGGCATGACGATAGTGGAGCCGATCGCACCAGCGGAGTCGCGGCTGTTCTTCGGCAACAGCTACATGAACGCTGTCGTCATAGAGATCGCCGCCCTCGAAGGCGACACCTTCTCTCCCAAGCAGATCGTCGAAGCGACTGGACTGTTGGGGAGCATCGTCCACCCACTGATCCACAAGCTCCGCGACGCACACTTCCTTGAGTTCGTCGGACGCGTGCCCGGAGAGCGGACCCTGCTCTACCGGATCCGTGACAACTACTGGTGGGAAGCCGCGCGACGCTACGCCGCCGACCGGGAAGCCGCATCGGCCGAGCGCACGGCTTCCTAACTGCCTGGGGACTGCAGCGGAACGTAATAGGCATCCAGATCGATTGCTAGAGCTGTTCCCAGCCGGGAAAGTGCGCGATACAGACGCGTCGCGAACCAGATCAGTTCCTGTCCTCCTGGGGAGTACGCGACCCCGTCAGTCTGATCGAAGGCGCCTCCTCGGACAGCAATGCCGAGATCGAGCCCCGTGGGCTGAGGCTCGGTGATCGAGCCCACAGCTGCAGCACCGCGGATATCTCCCCAATCAAGATCCGTGCTGAGAAAGACACCCAGGATCGGCTTGGCTTCCGGATCCTGAGCTGGATACGTACCGCCTGCATGCCGGATCTCCGCTGAGGTGCGGTGAAGTCGGCGAACGCTGGCGACCTTGTCCCGGGCGTAGTCGAGGTTCTCCTTGTTCATTCTGGGCTTCACCTCACAAACGGCGTACAAGCTCTCGACCGGCACGAAGCGGACGTCGCCCTGCTCGAAAAAAAGGGGCGAGTACTGTCGATCGAAGATCGCAATGTCGATCTGTCCGCTCTGTTGCCCGAGGGAGTCGATTGCGAAGATTGGCCCGACCCCGTATCGCTGGGGAAGAAACTCCCGGAGCACGCTGACCCATTGCTCCTCGGTGGCGTCACCCTTGGTGCCGGGATGATCTGTGAACTGCGGCATGAGCCCCAGCCCTGTGAGCATGTGGTCCTGCTTCGCCGTATATGCCTTGGCAAGGTCGAACGGTTCGGACATGGGTGGTCTCGCTTTCAATGGACGCGGCTGGGAGATCGCCCGCGGGGATGGTGTCGAATGTTCGTGTTCGGACGCCACGCGCTTTGTGTAGGTCCACGACGTAGTTCTACCCGTCGCGCATAGCGGTCAGCTGAAGCGCCCCGGGTTTCGTGGAGGCTCGGTTATCTGGGACCGGCTCCGACGGGAACCTGTTCTCCAACGTAGC
>NZ_PNFU01000009.1:0-23087 GCF_002871415.1 Microbacterium sp. UMB0228
TATTGGTCCGTTCTCGCCCCGTGCAGTGCGAAGGTCAGCAGTGCTGGTGTCTCACCCCATCCTGACGCACAGGGCGGCGTGGTCTTCGGGCCGCTCACCGGAGCCGTTCCTGCTGCGAAGCGTCAGTCGATCGTGGACGACTTCACCTCGGCCGAGGCAGGGGCGGTGCTCGTCTCGCAGATCGTCGCCGGGGGTGTCGGCCTGAACATCCAGGCTGCCTCTGTCGTGGTGATCTGCGAGCCGCAACTCAAGCCGACGACCGAGTGGCAGGCCATCGCCCGCGCCCGTCGGATGGGCCAGCTGCAGTCCGTGCAGGTGCATCGCCTGCTCTCCGAGGAAGGCGCTGACGTGCGCATCGTGCAGATCCTCGCCAAGAAGCGCGAGCTGTTCGCGGAGTTCGCCGCGATCAGCGAGACCGCCGAGGCTGCCCCGGAAGCGTTCGACGTGTCCGAAGCGGAACTCGTGCGCGAGGTCATCGAGTCCGAACGCCAACGCCTCTTCTCAACACCCCAGGAGTCCACGGCTCAAGAGGGCAGTCACATCTAACGAGACACCCCGGTGTCGGCTCCTGCCGCCAGATCGTCTCCGACGCCGCGCAACTACGTCTGCGTGTTCGTCAGATGCCGGCCTATATAGCCGACGTAGATTTTGCCGGTTCCTGCCACGTCATCGACGTAGTACATCCGCGGCGCGAAGCTGTCACGCCACGTCGGTTTAAAGTGCGCTTCCATAAGTGCTTTACCAGACGGATCGACCTCGACAGGCACCGGCAGTACCCGCTCTTGTCTCCACTTGGCGTTATTGAGCACCGTCTCACTCTCCTTCGACGCATGCTGCCCCACTGGACACTTGATGCCATCCGTTCGATCGTCGGTCAAGTAGGAATGAACTCCACCGTTGAAGCCACCTGACCGCGCAATCGCATAGTCATGAAGCGTCCGAACTTGCTGCCAAAACGCGGCTGCATACCGACCTGTAGCATCGCGGCGATCGATCTCAAGCGCCTTGTCGATGTCGCCAGTGAAAACGACCCGTCCCGAGATTACGTGACCGTCATCGCCTGGCAACAAACGTTCAACGAGCTCTTCTACAGACGCAGGAGCGTGCCAGATCTCTTCGTCTGCTGCAACATACGCGTCCTCGGGATGCTGACTTGCCGCGATGCGTCGCCGGAGGATAGTTAGCTCCCGCTGATCGCGGAGCTGTTGCTCCTGGGCGATCGCCAGATCGAGATCATGGTCCTCGAGGTCGCGCCGAAGTTGGTCGTTCTCAGACTGCAGTGCTTGCTCACGCTCTGCGGCGTCGCTGAGCTGTTCCTCCGCGACAGCAACTTCAGCAACCTTTGCTGCGACGAAGGCATCGAGCGCGTCGATCTGCTCGAACTCGGGCGTTTCGATCCCGAGCCATCGCTTGAAGGACTGAGCAATCCGTTCGATCCACGATTTCTCTAGGAGAGTATCGCTTCTCGCAGGCGCCTCCGTGCTCCCAGCGATAGGCATAGTCGGGTCGGGAACTCGCGGTTTGACCACCGGCTGCTGCTGCACTGCGGCCGCAACCTTCGCAGCCCGTTCGACGCCGGTCTCCGCGCGGCGCAGAACATCTATGGTCCGTCGTACATCACTGGGCAGCTGGGCTTCTACGAATCTGCGCCGGGCGACCTCCCCGTGTCGACGTTGCAGCGGCTCAGCAACAATACGTCCCTTGAGCGATCGAGTGAGCGTCGGCAACGATAGCCACTTATGGCGATACGAGTCGTTAGGGTCGGTCAAGTCGACTCTTGGCAAGTACGTCCGGACTTCGCCAGCACGCGTCCGGTGGCTTTCAGGAAGCGCGGTGAAGAGCTCATCGGCCGCATCGGCGGCAACTGCGTACGCAGCCGTCACCCCCACGCTTTGCGTGATCAGACTGGACAACATCTCACGCCAACTATTGTCAAGATCGCGAGCCGGGGAAACGGCAACCACGACCGAAGCCGTACGATCCGGGGTGACGATCGCCTGAACGACCTCGGACGTCTCGCCGGCCCTGATTATTGCGGCACTGCCTGTGAGCGACACAGCACCATCGCTCGCCGAAACAGTGTCAAGAATCGAGCGCACCACTCGCGGAGGGGCGACCTTCGAAAGCGCCGTTTCACGGTCAGCACCGATGAGGTCCACCTCGACGACAATGGTTTGCTGGCGTCCCCCTCCCGTCATGAGCGATGAAGCGTAGAGGGATACGCCCCAACGCCCAGCAACGTTCGTCTCGATGAGCCGATAGAGCCGCCGCCGACCACTGGTCTCATGCTCAGCGTGCACAACAAGAAGTTCGACACGTGGGCCGAACTGATAATGCCCCGGTCGGTCCCAGGCGACGTCCGACGCCCCGGCTCGAATCTTGTCCTTCAACCAGCTACGAACCTGATCTTCCGCGATCTCGACGGCATCGGCATCCCGGGAAAGACGAAGGATCGCGCGGTAACCAACTGCCATGGTTTCCCCTTACCTCGTTTAGTTGCTCTCCCAGCAGGCGCGACGCGGCTGACTCCAAGTTAGTGCTGACAGCAGCGCCGCTTCCCCGCCCGCTACTCCGCCTCGAACTCGTTGGTCGTGAACTTCAGCGTGCTGGCGTTCTCGCGTATGGTGCGGAGCTGCTGCTCGGTGAAGCCGTCCGGGTGAACTGCGTCGATGGAGAGCGAGATGGTGAGATTCGCGCCTGATGCGGCGATGTGGGCGAGCACTTCGCTGGCGATCTTGGCGAAGTCCGCGGAGTAGCGTTCCGCGTTGATCGGTGCGCTGCCGACGTACCGGGTCGACGCAGGCTTCTTCGCTGGCGTGGGTGCCGCAGTCGCGGTGCCGCCCGGCGCGGCCGATGCTGCCCCTATGGTCGCCGCGGGCGCATCCGCCCCAGCCTCGGATGCGCTGCTGCCCGTCGTCGCGGCGACATCCGCGGCGCGCTGAGCTTCGGCGGGTGCGGGCTTGACGATCAGAGTGGCGTCGGTGATGGGTGCGCGTCCGGTGTCGCCGGGCAGCCAGAGTCCGCTGTAGTGGTCGGTCGCCTCGTCGTAGCCGTCGGCGAGGGCGAAGCTCTCGCTCTGCCAGAGCAGCGGCTGGTTGTCGATGGCGTCGATCAGCACCTCGCGGGAGCGCAGGCGCGGCATGTACGGGTACTGCGCGTAGAGGGTCCAGAGGTCGCCGACGGCGATATGCCCGATCGACCATGCGGCGGGCACCTTCGTGTCGAGTGCGAGCCGGATCGAGCGGGCGGCGTGCTGGGTGGAGTATGCGCCCGCGCTGCCGAGCTTCTTGGCGACGCGCTCGGCGAGCGAACCCGCCTGCCCGTCGGCCTTGACCTCCTCCAGCTCGAACGGCGAGCCGGGATCGGGAGCCACAGGGTTCAGCACCCACTGGTAGGTCAGCGCCAGCCGGTCCTCGGCGGTGCGGCCGAACTGGTCGCGCTTGTCGGTGGCCTGTGCGAGCTGCTGCGGTGTGAGGTTCAGCTCGTTGGCCTTCTCGGCGATCTCTTTCCACGCCAGGAAGGATCGCGCAGCCTGGTCGAGTTCGGCTAGGCGCTCCTCGTCGGGCGCGAGGAACACGACCATGTTGCGGTTCGCGCGGTTCGCGGTGCCCCGCCGCTCGGTGGCCTGCTGCGCGAAGTCGTGCGCGGGCGAGTCGCCCTTCTTGCGGCGGTGCGGGTACTTCGGGTGCAGGATGACGAGCCTGGCCTGGTCGGTATCGGGGATGTCGCCCGAGTCGGTCGGGCCGACGTGGACGCCCGCGAAGTCCGACCGGGCGCGCTCCTCGCCGCGCAGCCGCTTCACGATCTCCGCCCACACGTCCTCGGGGTGCAGCGCGTCGGCGGCGTCCTTCGCGCGGCGCGTGATGTTGGCCTGGGTGTCGTACCAGTGCTTGCCCGCGGACGAGTAGTAATAGGTCGTGCGGTCGCCGAGCTGGGTGAGTGCGGAGTGGAAGTTGCCGACGACATCGCCGGGGACCGCGGTGCCGATGAACACCCGCTGCGTGTCGATGCCCTTGTGCGCGGTGCCGATGGTCGGTGCCGCGCCGAAGAACACGGTGCGCGCCAGCCGCTTGGTAACCGACCGCTGGCCGAGCACGGGCTTGTCGCTGTCGATGCGGGCGGGCTCCGAGTTGGTGCCGTCCACGTCGGCGTCGATGACGGCCTTCCACGAGTCCTGCAGGTACTGCGTCAGCTCGGCGTTCACCGAGGCGACCGCCAGCGGGATCGAGCCGGGGAGGATGAGCGGCCCCTGGTCTTCGCCGACCCACAGCGCGTGGATGACGGCGTTCATCAGCCGCAGCACGCCGCGCGTGCGCTGGAACCGCTCCAGCGAGGACCAGTCCTCGTAGAGCCGGTCGAACAGCTCGGGATGCAGTGGGTAGGTCTGCTGGATGCGCCGCCCGTACTGCGGGTCGCGGGCCTCTTTCGGGAACTCCTCCGCGTTGGCCTGGTAGAAGTCGCTGAACGACTTCGCAGTCGCCGCGATCTGCGCGAGCGCCTGCGCGTCCTCCGACTCGAACAGGCGCTGTTTCACGATCCGGTACGCCTCGTCGCTGGAGGCCGGACGCCATTGGTCGGCCACCCGGCGCACGACGTTCTGGAGGCGCTTCAGCGCCTCCATGCCGTTCGATCCGCCGACCTCCTCGGCCGCGCCCGCGACCTCGCCACTGTCGTCGCCGTCGTGCGAGGCGGGGATCGAGATAGCGAGCAGCACGCCGGGGATCGACTTCGCTGCCTCGGTCAGCGACTGCGCGAACGTGAACTGCGTGTCGAAGGTACCGCCAGCGAGATCCTCGCGGCCGTAGAGCTGCCGAGCGTAGGCGACCCACTCGTCGATCAGGATCACCGCGGGCGCGTACTTCGCCAGCAGGACGTGCAGGTCACCGCCGGGGTTGGTGCGCTTCTCGTCGTGCTCGCGCACGATCTCATACGCCTCGCGCCCGCCGAGCTGCCAGGCCAGCTCGCCCCACAACGTGTTCACGCGGGTGCCGTCGTCCTTGGTCTCGCCCTGAGGCGCGAAGTGGTTGCCGACGAGCGCGACCCGGCTGGCGGTGATGCCCTCCGATGGGTAGCCGTTGGCCGTAAGCAGCTCCTGCGCCTCCTGCGGGAACTTTGCGAGCGGCAGACCACCGGCCAGGTGCCACAGGGCGAGCATCGAGTGCGACTTGCCGCCACCGAAGTTGGTCTGGAGATTCACCACGGGCGAGGCGTTCGTGTCTCCGGCGAGCCGCTTCACCGCGCGGCCAATGAGGTCGCGCAGACCCTCGGTGAGGTAGGTGCGGGCGAAGAACTGCGCCGGGTCGGAATACTCTCCGCTCGTTGCCGCTGGGTCGCGGGCGACCTTGTAGAGGTCGGCCGCGAACTCGCTGGACTGGAAGTTGCCCGTCGCCACCTCGTCGCGTGGCTTCAGCACCTGCCGCCACGGGGCCAGCCCCGACGCGCCGGGCACCACCGTCGACGACTTCAGCGCCCGCGTATCCTGCTTGCCCGTGGCGATGCGGCGCAGGTCGAGGCGGATCGCGTCCACCTTGTCGGCTGCATACGCCTGCCCCACTGCGGCCAGCAGCAGCCGGGCGTAGTCGAGCGCCCGCAGCGCCGCGTCGTCATCGAACGAGGCGTTGTGCGCCCACTGGTTCCGCGTCTCGCGCAGCAGGCTGGCATAGGCCTCGTGCTCGCGCGTGACCGTGCCCTTGAAGGGATACCAGCCCTTCTTCACGCGACCCGTGAGGCCCTCGGTGAGCATCCGAAGCTGCACAGCAGGGTCTTCCCGGCTGTATGCCTTGCCGGCTATGCCCTTCTCTTCGTCGGCAAGCTTGACCACCAGCGCCCAGTCGGAGTCCCCGATCTGCGGCTCCAGCACCTCCGCGATGAACGGGTCGAGCGCCTCCGCAAGGATCTCGAACATCCGCCCGATGCGGTCACGATTTGATGTCGCCACTAGAAAGCCTCCTGGATTCCTAGGCTACCGGGGGCCTGCGACACAGGTGAGGTCGGCGCGTGTCGGGCCATTACGAGTTCGGCCCGGCGACGTGCGCGCGAGCGCTCTCGGCACGCTCGTCGGTATCGGGGTGATAGACCCAGCCTGTCTCGGCCGACCATTGGAATACGTCGAGCCCGTTCGCAAGCCAGAGGTCGGTCACGCCCTCAATCGGCGTGAACGTGCCCCAGGTGAAGAGGCTCGGCGACAGCGCGAGCAGGTCACCGTTCTCGCCGTTCGCGGCGATGGGAAGATACAGATGGCTCCGGCGAGCAGAGAGCGTCGCGCTCTCTGCCCACAGCTTCTCGATGTATCGAGCGATGTTGCCGTCGGTCGCGAGGTACTCGGAGAGCCGCTCCAGGTAGGGCGTCTCGGGGCGCTCGGCGATCTCTGCATTGGCGCTGCTGAAGTAAACGCCGGGAGGTCTCTCGTCGCTGAACGGCCAGGCACTCAGCCCCGGCCCCAGCTCCACGGCTCCCGCCTTCGGGTCGGCGTTCGCAAGCACCTCCGCCCAGGCTGACGCCCGCTGCTGAAGGTCCCGATGGCTCGATGACAGCTCGACGAACCGCTCGAACCCAAGTCCCCAGGAGTGAGCTCCGTTGTAAGCCGCGTGGACGGCAGGAACGATGCGATCGATCATCGTCCTGAGCCGCCGGATGAACTCCGCGTCTGTCGTCTGCATGACCTCGGCGACCTCCAGGTAGTCGCCCTCCCCCTGCAGCACGAAGTCGACCAGCCGCTGACCTGCCTCGGCCCCGTCGCGCGGCTCTGGCCAAAGCCCCGTATGCGCAGCAAGCACCCATGCCGCTCCCGGCTCGCCGGATCGCAGTCCGGTGAGCGACTTGAGGTGGGCCTCGAGACTCTGGATACGCGAGTCATCTCCGAACGCTCGCAGGCCTTCGGGGAACGAACAGCCGACAGAGCACCAACCTTTCAGTAGGTTGCGAGGCGCGCCCATCCAGCGCCTACTCCAGGCCGCCGAAGTCAAGAGGCACACTCGAGTCGGTTGATGGAACCCCTGCCCGACCCGCCTCGATGAAGTCGCTCCATGACGAAGCGAATGCGTTGAAGGCGGATGCATCGCGTGTGCGCTTGAGTTCGTCAGCAATCCGGTACAACAAGTGTGCAAGGTCTCGGACTAGCTCAAGGTCGATCGGATCGGCCCGTTGTGTGGCTGATCGGAGAAAAACACCGGTAGCTGGGATACCCTGCGCCTGTTGGATGCGCATCGCATGGTGCATCACTTCCCATGCGCTCACGAATGAGTCTGCCGTGACATCGTATGACTCCGGGTATTCGTCAGCTTGTAGGAGATGAACGCGACCACCTCTTGCCGTGAGAATGCCATGCCGCGCCATCGTCTCGACTGAGGTGTTCCAGCCGCGGGCCATGTTGTCGGCGTCGCCGAATCGACCCGCGTCGTAGCCACTGTGTCGGTACCAGGCGACTGCGAATCGCGTCGGGAGGTCGAAGTCGGTCTCCTGATCCGCGAGCACCTCATCAAGGGTTGCGTTGATGACTTTCAACGCATCGCGCACGGTCATCCTCGATCCGTCGCTTTCCACGATGCTGGCGTATCGAGAGAACACAGCCATACCCGGCCCAATCGCGGATTGCTGTTCATCCACGGGCGAGATCGATGTGCGTCGCTGGATACGGACGGCCTCGGGTAGCTCAGACTTCAGCGCACGCACAAAGTCAGCGCGAGAACCGAACGTCTCCGAAGCAGCTCGCCGCCGACACACGATCACAACGGATGAGGCGAGCGAGTTGCGCCCGAGTTCGCGAAGACCCCCCGGTTGCTCAGTGCGGATGGGCCAGGTTCCCACGATCTCCCAGCCCGCTCTGATCAGCGCGGAGAGGAGCGTCTCCCATCCCGTCGACGCAGAGCCCTCCAGCTCGGCGTCGGTCTGCTTGTAGGCGTAGTAGACCGTCATGGGTATCTCGGGATGGTGCGCCGTTCCCACGTGCTCAAAGACGTCGGCCATCCCACGCTCGAAGAACTCCCGGGCGCGATCCTTGCCCTCCCACCGAACATGATCAGCGACCAGCTCATCGGTCTTTGGCGAGAGGAGGGTGCGAAAGTACGGGACAGTGCCACCGAGCATTCGGCGTAGCCAGACGATGAAGAAATCGGAGAGATCCGCATAGGGCACGTTGTCGTAGTACGGCGGATCGGTTGACACAACAGCGTTCGTCGGGACAGGCATCGCCTGAGCTGGCATCTCTGTGACCGTACCGTTCCCCTGCGGCAGAGCTGCGAGCGATTTCGCAAGGTAGTCAACCTGCCCTGAGAAGCTCCCGGATGCGCCGCCAAATGGGTTCGCTTCAGCGAACAGCCAGGTCATGGAGTACGCCTGACGCGCAAACACCTGTTCAACAGTCCCGCGATTGGCATGCCAAATGCAGAGCGTCGACTGGCGATTCACAAGTCGATCAATACCTAGGGCGAGCAGAATCCGCACTGCTTCGCCGTAGGCTCGCGCACCTTTGCCGCCGTCGGAATAGGAGACACCGTCGTCGGATAGCCCCGCCGCACGGGCGTCCTGCTCGGCCCGCTTCTGAACGGCGTCGAGGCCGTCAACAAAGGCGTTGAGGGTCGTGAGCTGACGCGCTGAGAAAAGATCCTTGAACCTCGTCATCCCATACCGTGGCGGAGCCATGTACTGGCTGTGCGTGGACAGCTCCGCGTCCAGCCAGTCGATATCCGGTGCCTGAATCGATGCCGCCTTGCGCTGCGCGTCATCGGGCACAACGAAGAACCGAGATTTCCCAACTCGCACCTGCATGGCGAGCAGCCGTGCTCCTAGCCCGTGCTCGACGCCCTGTGCCTTGATGTAGGGAAGCGGGATCGTGCTGCCGCAGTTGACGCAGATGCCCCCGGTTCGGCTCAGCGTTCCATCCGGCTCAGCGCCGCTCCCGTGGACAATCTCTACGTTGACGACACGGCTTGCCAAGTCGACAACTGGAGACATATGGGCCTCGGCGCCTCGGCGTCCGCTGAGTCTCCAGGAGTTGACAAGCGGTGTCTCGATCCGACAGGCAGGGTTCGGGCAGGTCACCGTCCGAGCCCAGAAATAGACGAGAGGAACCGAGCCGTCAGGCATCGCCGGGTAGTTCTCGTGAACCCGATCCGCGGCGTCAGCCTCCAAGAGCTCGGCATAGACGCGAAGGTCCTGTGCGAGCATCTCCGCTTGACGCCCGGGTGCACCACCCGTTACTGGGTCAGACAGAGTGAACCTATCCACGAGCTGCAACATCACATTGTTGAGGAGTACCGGCAGAGGATTCAGATCATTGGCGTGAGCGCTCAGGCCAAGACGCTTCGCTTCCAGCGGGATCGTGCCGCCGCCTGCAAACGGGTCAAGCAGCGTGACCGCATCTGTCCCAACTGAAGTCGCAATCTCTTGCGCCGCCCGCCGGAGCAAATCTTCGTCGTTTGAGTTCTCCCAATCCGACAGTTCCTCAATGAGAGCGTGGAGTCGGTCGCGTTCCAGTGACTGAGCCGCCTCGTCAGGAAACCGCTCGGGGTGCGACGACGGATCATCGACGAGCTGAGCAAACAGAACTGCCCGTGCAGCCGCGAGGGGCCGTCGCGCCCACCAAAGGTGCAGCGTTGACGGATGACCGCTGCGCACGTTCTTCTCGACAGCCGAGTTCTTGTTGATCGCGTCCAACGGGATCGAGACCTCGATCAGTTTGCGCTTGACTGCCACTGGATTCCTCTCGGATGCGCTCTCGCGCCTGGTAACTGGGACTTTCGAGCCTACCGGCGGGCTCAGACGGTTCCGGGAGCCCCCGGTGCGTGGCGTGTGCTCACGGGTGAGACTTCATCGCGGCGAGTACCGCCGCGCGCGCGGCGTCGGCACGAGGATGCGAGTACGGCACTACGAGCGGCACCTCCCCGTCCCGCCGCGTAGGGCGCGCCTTCCATGCCGCGCTCATCTGCGGACCTGCCTCCGCCTTCACTGCGGCTACCAGCTCGACGTAGGCATCGAGCACCTCGGGAGCGATGAGCGCGAGATGAGCCGTGTAGAAGTCGAGGCGGGACTGGACCTCGCTGACGTGCGCGGTGAGCGCGAACCGATCCGCCGCGGTGCCCGACCGTCGGCGCACCCGGTATGGCGCTTCGAGGTAGTCGCTGACGGCCTGGAGCGCGCCCGCGTATGCTTCCGCACGGCGCGAACGCGCTTGCTGGCGGCGCTCGTGGAGGAAGCCGAGCGCGACGATCCCCGCGGCGAGGATCGCGGCAGCGATGGTGGCGATCCCGTCCCAGGTGATTGGCGCGGGCGGAAAGAGCGAGAGGAGCCAGTTCATGCGGCACGCTTCGCTTCCTCGGTGAAGCCGTGATCCGCCTGGGGCGCGATCCACTCGCCGGTCTCGGCGTAGGTGTCCTCCAGGAAGAGGTGATCCTGCACGAGGACGATGAGTTCGGCGAGACTCTTGTCAGCCGTCCATCGCTGCTCGGGAGGATCGTCCGGGTAGTACAGACACAGCGCGCCGTCCTCGTAGCGGTGCGGTGAGTTCTGCATCTCTCCGGCGTACACGACGGGGAAGTCGCGGCCGTCTCGAATCCCACCCCCCGGGAAGTACCGCTGCCGGCGGAACTCGATGACGACCGGGACGCGTTCCACCCGTCCCACGACATCGACACCATCCAGCTGGTAGCGCCGTCTTGGTACCGCCTCGACACGCGGTGACCCGAAGCCGACACCGATCCAGCTCCCACAGCTCAGCGTGACGGCGCACGGGTTCGCGTGCCGCAGCACCTCCCAGGCGTACTCAACTCGGAGACGGCGACCAAACAGGCGGAAGGCGTCACGCTCGAACGGCACGAACCAGGCGGCGTCCGCGCCGTACCACGCCGGGTCGGGCATCAGCACGCCCACGAGCGCACGGGGAGGCGATCCCCGTAGGCGGACGTGGACGCGGTGGCTGCGGGCGCGGGCAGGAGCGACGGGTTCTTCTCGCGCCAGCGTTCGCGCGAGACGCGCTTCACTTCGTCCTGATCGGGCTTGGGCATCACGGCCTCGTCGCCGAAGAAGATGGCGAGCTGGTTGAGCGCGAGGATCGGGTAGCCCTCTCGCTCGTACTGGAGTGCGAGGTCGAAGTCGGCCTTCGCCTGCCGGAACGCGGCGACGACCTGGAGCCGGGTGAACTTCTCGTTGATCTTGATCGCTCCGGCGACGCCAGCGGGATCGGGGGTCTCGCCGATGCTGAGCTGCTGGATGGCGTGGTTCAGCCAGGTGCTGATGTAGTCCGTCATGGTCACCGGCCCGGTGATGCAGCCGAGCGCGAGGGCCTTGATGTTCCAGGAGCAGATCGGCCGGTCGTGCTTGCGGTTCCAGTGCTTCATGAGCCGGGTTCCGCGCGCGAATGTCGAGCGGCTGACGGCGTTCGCCTCCTTCACCATCTCGGTGTGGCGCTCGGGGTGGCTGCAGTCCCAGGTGCGGTAGTTAGGGATGTAGAGCCCGGCTCCCGTGCGGTTGTCGATCGCGGTGATGACATCGGCGGTGAAGTCGGCCTGGCCGGGGGTCACAGGGTCGCCGAACTGCACCAGGATCGAGCGGCGGCGGTTGAGGTGCTCCACCCGCAGCTTCGGGTACTCATCCTTCAGCTCGCGTCGGATCGCGTCGGCCGCGCGCTCCTGGAGTGCGCCGGGGCCGCGCAGTCCCGGCCCGTAGAGTCCGTCGGGGTCGGGGATCACGATGCCGAGGTCGACATCGGTCAACGGGTTGAGCGCGTCGCCGTGGGCGATGCTGCCGTTGACGTAGGTGCGCCCGCCGAACTCGCGCTTGAGGGCTGCGGCGAGTGCGTCGCGCCGTCGCCGTGCCTCGGCGAGTTCCTCGGGGGTGACCTGGATGCGCGAGCGCGCTTCGTTGAGCGCGTGCTCCACGGTGCTGGTGCGGGTCGGGATGTCCAAGAGCGTCATCGTCGGCTCCTTTCTGCCGGATTCGGGTCCGACGGTCAGGGGGCCTCGCTGCTCGACATTCGGCGTGTCCGTTTGGGCACCTTGCCGCTTGTGTCGCTAGAGTCGGGTGAACTTTCCAGGTTCCGCCCTCATCCACGAGGCCCGAGAACGCCGCCGGTTGCCCCCGGCGGCGTTTTGGGTAGTAGATCAACGTATGGCTGGCCTACGACACCGGGGCGTGCGACACGCGGGCATTCGAAAGAATCTTCGCCTCGGATCGAAGCGTGCGGGCTCTCGGCCTCAGAACGGCGTGGTGCCGCGTGCCCACCAGTCGTTCCAGGAGAGGTTCTGCGAGACGACATCGAAGTCGGTGAGCCAGGCGGGTTCGACGCCCTCGAAGGCGTTGCCGATGTAGCGAACCTCGTCGTGCTGCGGCCCGCTCGCGCTGACCCGCACGAGTGCGAGTCGGTGGTTGGGTGCGGCGTTGAGCGCGGTGAGCACCTCGGTGCGGGTGATCGTGAAGGTGTCCGAGCCCTCGATGCGGGCTTTGACCTCGATGCGGATGCCCGCGCCCTCGGCGGGCCGGGAGAGCACGTCGAAGCCGGGGTTGTTGTGCGCCTGCTCCTCGGGCGTGCGGTCGAGTGTGCGCTCGGCGGCGAGCACGGCGTCGACGCCGCGGCGCTCGACCTCGGCACGGGCGAGGGCACTCACGGCCACGTCGCCGCGTGCTCCCGGGGCTGCGGGCATCACCAGTGCGATGGCCGTGATGCGCGGGGACACGGGCGACATAGCGAGTTGCCGGTCGATGAGCGCGAGGCGGGTCTCGCGGCGCTGCTCCAGCTCTTCGGCGCGGCGGCGCAGGGTCTCGGCGGAGTAGCGGACCTTCTTGCCTGCGGCCGCATCCGCGTCGGTCTTCAGCGCCTCGGTGTAGAGGCGGTTGACCTCGCGGGTCAGCCGGGTGGCGACGCGCTCGCGGACGCGCAGGTATTCGTTCGTGCGGTGGGTCGTCACGTCGGCGGCGAACACGGCGAGCTGCTCGGCGACCACCCAGGACACGGCATCCTTCTCGCGCTGGGTGAGCCAGGGCAGGCTCGTGCCCGCCGCGCGCTGCGGTCCGTCGGCGGGCGCGTAGTCGAGGTACGGCGCGGGGCCGGCCTCGCGCACGATGCCGTCGGCGCCGACGACCGAGTAGCCGAATCGCTTGCTGACGGTCTGCCCGGTGGAATCGCGGACCTCGTTGAGCACGCCGACGAGCAGCGTGGGCTCGGTCACCGCGTCGGAGGTGAGCACGGTGCCGCGGTCGAGCACCGGACCGTACTGGTCGATCACGAGCCGCAACGCCGCATCGTGCAGCGGATGGCCGGGTGCGAGCAGTTCGGCGCGGGGCGTGCCCTGCACGTCGATGGTGGCGGCGTCGAAGGTGATGCGCTCGTAGCGGCGGGCGACGGGTGCGCGGCCGGCACGCTCGCGGACGCTCGCAGGAACGTGCGTGATCTCGTAGCGGCCCCTCTCGCGCCGCTCGATGCGCCCGCCCGCACGGTCGAATGCCTCCAGGAAGGCGTCGCGGATGAAGTGGGGCTGGAGACGCTTGGCCTTCGCGTCTTCCATCTGGCGGCGCAGCGCCTCCAGGTCGGTGGGTGCCAGGGCTTCGCTGGCGAGGGCCTCGTCATCGAGCAGTTCCTGGAGCCCGGCGGAGACGCCCTCGTCGATGACCTCCCACATCTTCGCCTTCACGTCGGGCTGCTCGCCGTAGCGGATCGCGTCGCGTAACACGCGCGTCAGCGACAGGTCGCCGAGGGAGGTGCCGAGCACGTTGAAGATCTCGCCGTCGTAGGCGGCGCGCTGCTCCTCGATCTTGTCGAGCAGGCGGATGAACACCTCGCCCTCGCGGGTGTCCTCCGCGACGAGGTTCCACAGTCGGCACACCTCGGTCTGGCCGATGCGGTGGATGCGGCCGAACCGCTGCTCGATGCGGTTCGGGTTCCACGGCAGGTCGTAGTTGACCATCAGGTGCGCGGCCTGGAGGTTCAACCCCTCCCCCGCGGCGTCGGTGGCGATGAGGATCTGCACCTCGGGGTTCGAGGTGAACTCGGCCGTGATGCGGCGTCGCTCGTAACGGGGAACACCACCGTGAATCGCGACCACAGCCTCGCGCCTGCCCAGGAGCTGCGTGATGCGCCGCTCCAGATAGTTCAGCGTGTCACGATGCTCGGTGAAGACGATGAGCTTGCGCGGCTTGCCGTCCGGCGTCGTGAGAACCTGGCTCTCGATCACACCGCGCAGCTCCCGCCACTTCACATCCTGCTGCGAGTCCAACAGCCTGCGGGCGTGCTCGGTCAATCGGCGCAAGTCCGCGATCTCGGTCTCCAGCTCGGCCGCGGTGCGCGCCGCGGTCGCCGCGTCAACCAGTTCCTCCTCGGTCTCCTCCAGCTCGGCTGCGTCGAGCTCGTCGGTGTCGAAGTAGCCGCTGTCGGGGTCGTCGCCGAGCAGCGAGGCGGGGGCTTCGCGCGTCGGGGCGTCGAGGATGCCGTCGAGCAGGTCGGCGCGCGTCCGCTCCAGCCGGTCGGTGCGGCGGCGCAGCGACTGGAAGATCGCCTCCGGGCTCGACGCGAGACGACGCTGCAGCACCGTGAGCGCGAAGCCGACCGTATTCTTCCGCTTACCCTCCAGCCGGTCGGCGAGATTCATGCCGTGGCGGACGTACTCCGTGACCTCCTCATACAGGTACTGCTCGTCGGGCGACAGTCGGTAGGACGCGGTTTCGGCGATCCGCTCCGGGAACAGCGGACGCCCCTCGAAGGTGACCAGCTTCTCCTTCACCATGCGCCGCATCAGCCCGTCGGCGGTGCCCGTCTGCGCATGCCGGTCACCGGGACCGGCGAAGCGATCACGGTCAAGCAGGGAGAGGAAGGTCTGGAAATCCTCCTCCTTGCCGTTGTGCGGCGTCGCCGTCATCAGCAGGAAGTGCCGGGCACGCTCGCTCAACAGCTCGCCGAGCTGGAACCGCTTCGATGCCTTCAGCTCGCCGCTGAACCAAGTGGCGCTCATCCGGTGCGCCTCGTCCACGACCACAAGGTCGAACTCCGTCTGCTCGATCTGTTCGAGCAGCACTTCATTCCGGGCGAGCTGATCCATGCGCGCGATGAGCAGCCGCTTCTGCTCGAACACGCTCTTCCTCGGCGCGGTGTCCTCCGCGCCGGGCGCGAGGATCTCGAACTCCAAGCCGAACTTCAGCGCCAGCTCGTCCTGCCACTGCTCCACCAGCCCGCCGGGGGCCACCACCAGACAGGTGCGCACATCGTCCCGGAGGATCAGCTCCTTGATGTAGAGGCCGGCCATGATCGTCTTGCCCGCGCCGGGGTCATCGGCCAGCAGGAACCGCAGCGGCGTGCGCGGCAGCAGCTCTCCGTACACCGCCCGGATCTGATGCGGCAGCGGCTGCACGTCGCTCGTCGCCACCGCGAGCATCGGATCGTGCAGCCCGGCCAGCATGATGCGCTGCGCCTCGGCAGCCAGCCGGAAGTTGCGCGGATCAGCATCGAACGGGCGACCGGAGTCCAGGTGCGGCGCGATCTTCGCCTCGTCCTCACGGAACAGCACGACCTGCCCGAGCGCCCCATTGTCGTCCTGATAGGTGACCTCGACCGCGTTCGCGCCGTGCATCTGCGCCGCCAGCACCGTCACGGCGCGCCCCGGCACGATGCCTGCCAGCCGCGCAGTCGCGGCGATGTCCTCTAGCCGCACGGCGACCCTTCCGACTCGAAACTCTACTTTGAGACTACCGACGAGCGCCGACGTTCCCGGATATGTCGACGCCGCGTACAACGGATCGATGCTCTCTTCCCCGTCATTGGAAACAGCAGGAGACGTGTGATTTCACGGCGGACGAAGACAATGTTTACAAGCTTGTGAGCTTTGGCCGGGACTACATCGCAGGCCCAGGGCTCGTACTTCGCCCGGCCTTCCGTTCGGGTTCCCATCGCGGAAGGCGCTGACGGAGCTCTGCGGCCGGCGTTTCCGCCGCTCTGCGGGATTCCTCGGCAGCGAGGCGCTGAGCCTCGTCTTGAGCAGCACGCTCGTGGACGAGCCGCACCGCTCCATCTGGCGGAAGCGCATCGAGTTGGGCGAGATAGCGGCGGTCCTGCGCCGCCCGCTCGCGCAAGGCCTTCACCCGCGCGCCAACCGCGCTCGGACGCCGGTTCCCGAAGACGCGCTCGTACAGCGCCATATGCTCCCGCGACTGCCTCGCGATGATCTCGCTGACGATCTGGCGGGCCTGCGTGGCTTCCGCGCGTGCTTCGACGACCGCGGGCACGTGGCTGGCTTCGTGCTGGGCGACTGACTCGGACCACGCGGGCAGATTGCTCTCGCTGCCGGGGATGCTCCGCCAACGCTCACGCACGGCCCGCTCAGCCTCCACACGCCAGGCGTCGGCGTTGTTCGCGGTGCGGGTGGCAGAGCGCTTACGGAACCGAGACGCGCTTTCCTTGGCCCGGCGTGCCGCGATAGCGTCCTGCTGCGCAGTCAAGAGCGCGGCGCCATCCGCGACTGCCTCCTGCGTCAGCGACTCCACAACATCCGCGAGCACGGCAGCAGCCTTCGCGTCCGCGGCTTCCGCCAGCTCGCGCTGCGGTTCGAACTCAGCCTTGTGCCGCTCAGACTGGTCATGCAATCTGGCGGCTGCCGACACCCAGTGCTCGCGCTCCGCGTCAGCCTTCGCGATCCGCTCGATGATCCGGTTGCGCTCCGCACTCACGATGGACATGGGCCCGTCTGCGATGAGGTCGGCGACGGCCTCACGGGCGCGTTCGGTGGCGTCATCCAGGCCGCGGTCGGCGCGGTCTCGGGCGAGCGCATCGACGAACTGCTGCTTCGCGTCTGCGAGATCGCTGGCGACGATGTGCAGCCTGTTCGTGTTGCGCCCACGGGTCATGCCGACGTAGACGCCTGCCGCATCGGCAGTGTCGGAGAGCAACGTGTGTGCAGCGTTCACGGTCGCGCCCTGGACGCCGTACGCGGTGACCGCGTAGGCCAGGTGCGCGTCCTCGGTCACGTACTCCGCGGGCAAGGTCATGGTGCGCTGCTGCTTACGGCCGGTGCTGGTCTCGACGACGCTTAGCGCACCGTCGTCGCCGACGTGCTGCACCGTCCAGGTCTGCCGGTTGGCAACGCCGAGCGTGGACTCGTTGCGGCGGGTCTGGATCACGTCCCCGGCGCCGATGGGCAGCCCGTCGCTGCCGAACACCGTCCGCCCGTCGTCGATCTTGCCGCGGTCGACCCTCTCGGCGCGGATGCGTTCGTTCAGCGATCGGGCCTCGTCGTTCGTCGCCGCGGTGATCGCATCCGCTGTACTCGTCGTCGTGGCGATGGCCGCCTGCATGTCCTCATCGGTGTCGTGCAGGATGATCAGTCCGTGCTCGTTCAGCCGATCGAAGATCGCGGTGGGGTTGCGGGCATGCCGCAGCTCGAGCGTGAGCGCCGCAAACGCGGGGTCGGTGAAGCGGTGCAGTCTCGTCATATCGACGACTGCTGGGGTGAGTTGGATGGCGATGTCGAGAACGCCTCCGCGTCCGACCGCGGAGAGTTGCGCCCGGTCTCCGACGAGCGCGACCGTCGCCCCAGCCTCGTCCGCGACTTGCAACAGGGCGAGGGCGGAGTCCTGGTCGAGAATCCCTGCCTCGTCTACGATGATCCGCTCACCTCGCGCGAGACGCTCCTCCTGCGCCGGTCCCCGGTAGGTGCTTCCGGTTTCGGGGTCGGTGTCGCCGGGCTTGAGCCGTGTCCACACGCCGTCGCTGTTCCACCGGAACCCGTGTGCGTAGACGAGCGCGGCCACGGAGTCGGTCGGGATGCCGAGGTCCTGGGCAGCGACGTCGGCGGCCTTCTTCGTCGGCGTGACGACCCGCATCCCACGGCCCTCGGCTACTGCGGCTTCGATGGCCGTCCTGAGCATCGTCGTCTTACCCGACCCCGCGGCGCCTTCGACCACGACGAGCGGGTCGGGGGATGCGACGACTGCGGCAGCTCGCTCCTGGCCGTCATCCAAGCCTGCCTGCACCGCAAACTCGTGGACGTCCGGGATGCGCTGGTTGGACTTCTCCGCGAGTGCGGTGAGCAGGTCGCGCAGTTCCGTCTCGGCAGCGACGACACGCAGCGATGTCAGATGCGCGACGTGCTCCGGCTTCGGCGCGCCGGGTGGGAGGATGGAGAGACCGTCCGATGCTGCGAGCTGCGTCGCCAGTTGCACGAACTCTCGCAGCTCCTCGGGTGTGGCTTGCACGCCGTGCTCGGTGGTGATGCGGGTGACGTGCTCGCGCAGCGTATGCGCCGTCCACGCCGATGCACCCGCCGCCGCACGGTCAAGTGCACGAGATGCGACTTCTTCGATGCGCAGTTCGTCGAGCGCGACCGGTGCAGGCCTGTGCGCCCGTGGTGCATCCGGGCTGTAGCCGGCGTCTTCGAGCTCCGCGCGCCAACCGGCCTCGCTGCCGAGCACCGTGGGCTTCTTCCCCGGGCGTTCGTGCTCCCACGCCTTCGCTTTCAGCCGCGCCCGCACCACCGGCCCCGGTTCCTCGCCAGGATGCGCAGCTTCCCACTCGGCCTCGAAGGTGGCGAGATTGCGTTCGACCTGCGCACCGCGCTTCGACAGGGCCGCATTGAACGGCTCCAGCTCCGCGACCTCTCCCGTCACCGGGTCGAGCGTGAGCCCGTGCTTGTCGAGTACGGCCGCAAGCCGCGGGTGCGCGGCGATGATCGCGGTGCCGAGGGCGCGGATGGCTCCCTGCTGCTTGAACAAGGCTGCGGTGTCCAGGCCGCGCCACGTCCCCGCGGCGTAGACGCGGGTGCCGATTTGAAAGTGGATGTGCCGATGCGGGTCACCCGCACGGCTCGTCTTGTGCGCGACCGAGACGCTCTGCAGCTGCTGCACCGGCACGACCTCCCGTGCGTGCCGAGGCCCGATCCGGGTGACCGAGTGCTGGGCGAGCCAGCGTCGGATCTCCGCCGCCGCATCCTGTTGCGCGGCGTCGAGCGCGTCGGAGACCTCCGGGTGCAGGGCGGCGACGACGGAGAGGGACTTCGGGGCGTTGACCACCATCTCCGCAAACCGCGGCGAACCCCGCATGCCCCCGCCCACGCCGCGCGGGGTTCCCATCAAGGTGCCGCTAATCGGGTCCATCCAGTCCACCCATGCGGCGTACTGCTCCGGGTCGAGCGTCCGCGCCTCGATGACCTCGCCCTCGGAGTCGGTGACAGCGAACTCCGCGAGCGCGGTGCCGCCCTCCAGGTAGTACTCGTCGGCGGTGGACCTATCCGCTTCCAGGTATCGGCGTGCGGCCGCGCCGATACCGCGGAACAGGATCACACCGCCCTTCACCCCGGGCCTCCTCACGAGTCGTCTCATGAAGGAGGTGCGCACGCCCCACCAGCGGTGGCATACGTCCATGAATGAATCTGGGGAGAAGCACGTGGCGCGATCGTCTGGGCCGGGGGCGCAGAGGAGCGGCCGAGACGGTCGGGGCACAGTGGTCACGGTGGTTCGGGAGCGCCGTGCATGGCCGCGGAGCGATGGTGACGCATGGGCGTCTTTAAGCCGATCAGTGCAGCCGAGCGCTCTACGACGACCTCAGGGGCTCATCTGTTTGCGGACGCGAACCGGCAGCACGGCCGGACAGCGCGAAGCGGCCGTTCATAGCTCCACGAGGTGCGGAGGCGACCGCTTCAGGGTCCGATGCGACGGTCCCGGCAATTTTCCGGGACCGTCAGCGAAGGGCGTGCGCGCCGTCCGACACGTTTATCCGCGTCGTCCACGGTGCCGCCAAATTGACGGAACCGTCCGGCCTCCCAAAGTTCGATGGCCGAGTCCTCGCACGGTGGTGGCAAATTGACACCACCTGCAATCCCGGGGTTCGTGGTGGTGCAAGATTTTGCGCCACCACGGGGGTGTCGATTCGGCACAACCGACGTTCTTTTCACGGGGGTGCCGAATCGACACCCCCGTCGCCGAGCCTCGACCCGACACAGCCATCCCCGGCCGACCTACGGTGGTTGAGATTCCATACCGCCGCCGCACGCTCATGGACTTGTGGTGCAGGTACGTTACCTCTCCTCCCGCACAGGCGCAAGGCTTCATTGAGAAGGCACGCGGCCCGTCCCGCGCGACTGGCGAGCCGCATGACTCACGTCCCAAGCATCGTGTCGAGGATGTCGGCGGTGACGACGTCGACCTGCTCGGCCGTGATGACGTAGCTGTTGCGGGTGACCATCTCGTTCGCGTGCCCCAGCAGCCGCGATGCGATCGTGAGCCCTGCTGCGCGCTCCACGAGCGTCGCCGTAGTGCGGCGATAGATGTGCGTGGAGTACTCATCCACATCCACGCCGAGTCGCACAAGCTCGTTACGGTTGTCGTCGATGAACGAGCGCAGCAGCCGCTCGTAGTTCGACACACTCATCGGCTTGCCGGTCTTCGTAGGGAACAGCAGCGCCTCCGGTCCTTTCTGCGCGAGTGCGAGCCGGCGTCGCACTGCGTCGGCCGCGAGGGCGGGGAGCGCGACGCGGCGACGCTGTCGGGTGCGTTTGGGTGCGTTCTTGCGCTGAACGCCCTGCACCTTGTTTTGGATCACAGTACCGTCGATCAGAATCGTCGGTGGTGCCGTGGTCATGTCCACGTCACAGCGGCGCAGGCCGATGCACTCCCCCACGCGGGCGGAGGTGCCGAGCATGATGTCCATGCCGTCCACGAGTGCCCGCCAGTTCGGGCGCGGCCCCGTGCCCTCCGTCTCCCGCCACCGGGTCATGAGGTCACGGATCGCCTCGATCTGCTGCGGAGTGAGCATCGCGGTCTTCTTCTCCGGCGTCGGCAGCCGGGTGACGTCGCGCACCGCGTTCGTCGGAATCGCGTCATCGCGCACAGCGAACCCGCAGATGAGCGACAGCACCGAACGAGCCTTCCGCGCTGCGGACACGCCCCGATCGGCAAGGAGGTTCTGGATGATCCGATCGCAACGGCCGACCGTGAGCGCCTCCAGCGTGACGCCGCCACAGACGGGGACGAGCGTAAGACGGACGGTGGTCTCGTAGTTCTCATACGTCGACCACGACAGCGTGCCGTTTTCGGCGCGCACCTTCACCGTCGGCAGCCACGCCTCCGCCGCCTCCTGGATGGTCGATGCGGCGGTGACGATGGCCTTGGTATGCGTGGTCAGCGTCTTCGCGCGTGACAACAGCTCCTCACGAGCATCCGCCTCGGTGGCGGCTTCGGCGCGGAACTGCACCAGCTCGCCGGCGTCGTTACGCATCCGGGCGCGTGCCCGCCACTTCCCGTTCGCGAGCTGTGTCACCTGCACTTGACCGACCTCGCCCGCGGCGATCTTCGGCCTAGCCATGACGCTGCTCCCGCGCCCAGGCGAGTACGTCGTCACGGTCGTACTTCACGTGCCGGCCGAGCTTCAGCCACGGCGGTCCGGACTTCGTGAGCCGCCAGCCTTCGAGCGTGCGCTCGGGCACCCCCAGCAGAACGGCGATCTCGGCCTGAGTCAGGAACGCGGGCTCGACCTCAGTGCGTGCATGAGCTTCCATGCCTGATAGGTGCGGAGCGCGTATCCACGCGAACCAGCGGGGCCGAGTGCGTACCTCATCAGCAGAGACGACCGCGAAACGCGCCCCGTGGGGCTTTCTGGTCACCAATCTGGTCACCAGACGCCAGATCCTGCCATTCGACGGAGTGAGGAGGGAGCCGGACTTCCTAGAGAACTCTAGCGATTCGTTGCTGGGGTACCTGGACTCGAACCAAGAACAACTGAACCAGAATCAGCCGTGTTGCCAATTACACCATACCCCAAGGGCGAAACCGGAGCCTCGCACCGAGAGTCAAGCTTACCCGAGCGGCGACCGATCACCAAAACAGCCGGTGCCGTGTCGCCGCTCGGGCGCGTCGCGGATCAGTTCGCGAGGAACGCCGACAGCGCACGCAAGCGGCGCAGCGACTCGTCCTTGCCCAGCAGGTCCATCGACTCGAACAGCGGCGGCGACACGCGGCGGCCGGTGATGGCCACACGCGGCGGACCGTAGGCCACGCGCGGCTTGAGCTCGAGGTTCTCCACGAGCGCCGTCGACAGCGCCTCCTGGATCTTCTCCGGGGTGAAGTCGGTGACCGGCTCCAGGGCCGTGACGCAGGCGTCCAGCACCTCCGCCGCGTTGGCCGGCAGCCCCTTGAGCGCATCCGCGTCGTACGACACCTCGTCGCGGAACAGGAAGCCGAGCATGCCCGGCACCTCGCCCAGCAGCTGCACACGCTCCTGCACCAGCGGAGCCGCGCGGAACGCCAGGACCAGCTGCTCGTGGGTCGGCTCGTCGAACAGGCCGGCCGCGGCGAGGTACGGGACCGTGCGCTCCGCGAAGTCCTTCACGTCGAGCATGCGGATGTGGTCGCCGTTGATCGACTCGGCCTTCTTCTGGTCGAAGCGGGCCGGGTTGGGGTTCACGTTCTCGATGTCGAAGGCGGCGATGAACTCGTCGAGCGAGAAGACGTCGCGGTCCGGGCCGATCGACCACCCCAGGAGCGCGAGGTAGTTCAGCAGGCCCTCGTGGATGAAGCCGCGCTCCCGGTGCAGGAACAGATCGGCCTGCGGGTCGCGCTTGGAGAGCTTCTTGTTTCCGGTCTCCCCCAGCACGAGCGGCATGTGGGCGAACCGCGGCACGAACGTCGTCACACCTGCGTCGATGAGAGCGGCGTAGAGCGAGAGCTGTCGCGCGGTGGACGGCATGAGGTCTTCGCCGCGGAGCACGTGGGTGATGCCCATCAGCGCGTCGTCGACGGGGTTCACGAACGTGTACAGCGGCACGCCGTTGGGGCGCACGACGACGAAGTCCGGGAAGGAGCCGGCGGGGAAGGTGACCTCCCCGCGGATGAGATCGACGTACGTGAGGTCCTCGTCCGGCACCCGCAGGCGGAGGGCGGGCTGCCGGCCCTCGGCGCGGAAGGCGGCCTTCTGCTCATCGGTGAGGTCACGGTCGAAGTTGTCGTAGCCGAGCTGCTTCGCGCGGCCGTTGGCCTCGTTGCGGGCGTCGATCTCCTCGGCCGTCGAGTAGCTCTCGTAGAGCGCGCCCGTCGCGAGGAGCTTGTCGATGACCTCGCGGTAGATGTCGTGCCGCTCGGACTGGCGGTACGGGGCGTGCGGGCCGCCGACCTCGACGCCCTCG
>NZ_PNFU01000009.1:23441-128579 GCF_002871415.1 Microbacterium sp. UMB0228
AGACCGCCACGGCCGCGCGGTGCTCCAGGAGCAGCACCGTTCCCACCCGATGCGCCGCGACGGTCTCCTCGAACCCCGCGCGGAACCGGGATCGCTCGGCCGAGGAGAGGCCGGCATACTGCGCCCCGGCGCCGGCCACACCGCCCTCGACCGAGACCCACAGGGCGTCCGGATCGGCGGGCCAGGTCCAGGTGTGCTCGCTGACCGCCACCTCCGGGAGTCCGGCCTCGACAAGCATGGCCGCGAAGCCGTCCGCGGTGCGTGCGAAGTCCTCCTCGGCCGGAAGCCTCTCCCCCGCAGACGGCCGCAGCCCCGCGCGTTCGACGACCTCGGTCCAGAACCACGACGAGGAGCGGGTCCAGGTCGTCGCGGCGACCGCTTCCCGTGCGACCCGCCCCAGCTCGCGGGCGGCGGTCCGCGGGGAGGAGACGTGGTTCAGCACGAAGTTCGCCACGACGGCGTCGACGGAACGATCGGCGAACGGCAGCGTCGGCAGGCCGCCGTCGATGATGCGCAGCGTCGGGTGCCGCCGGCGGGCGACGGCGCGCATTGTCGGCTCGGGTTCGCAGGCCGTGACGTTCCACCCCAGGCCGGCGAAGCGGTCCGCGAGGCCACCCTCGCCCGCCCCGACGTCGAGGAGGCTGCGACCCTCCGCTGGTCCGAGGGCTGCGGCGAGGACATCGACCGTGCCCGCGCACAGGGCGGCGTACGAGGCGGCATAGGCTTCCCCGACGCCGTCCCAGGCTTTCACCGCGCGCTGCTCCGGGCAAGCGGCGACAGCGCGACGATCGCGAGGACGAGCACCGAGGCCGCGATGCCGAGCCCGGCGTACTGGAAGTTCGACAGCACGACGCCGGCGAGGACCGACCCGGCGGCGGCTGACAGGCTCATCAGCGAGTCGCTGCGACCCTGCCGCCGCGTGCGGACGTCGGGTGCGGACGCCTCGGTGAGCAGGGCGGCGCCGGCGACCGTGGCGGCGCTCCACCCGAGGCCGAGGAGGATGAGCGCCACCATGACGCCCCACGCCTCGGTGCCCGCGAAGACGGCGAAGGCCAGGGCACCGCCGAGCAGAGCCTGCCCGAGCAGCACCACGCGCAGCCGCCCCCAGCGGTCGGCCAGCACGCCGAACACCGGAGAGAGCGCGTACATGCCGCCGACGTGCAGCGCGATGGTGATCCCGACGAGCGCCGAGACGTCGGCCGGGGTCGCCGCCGCACCGTGGGCGCCGTGCGCCATGTGGGACAGATGCACGGGGGTCATCGCCATGACCGACGCCATCACCACGTGCGACCCCGCGATCGCGAAGATCGCATAGCGGGCCACGCGCGGGCGGTCCGCCACGGCGGCGCTCGTCGCGGCGGCTGCCGCCTGCGCGAGTCGCTGCGCGGCGAGCAGCGGATCCGGGCGGAGGGCGACGAGGTAGAGCGCGAGCGCCGCGCACTGCGCGACGAACGAGAAGACGTACGAGCCGGTCTGCGGTGGCATGCCGATCGCCTGGCCGACGATCTCCCCCGGACCGAGCAGCAGCGGGCCCGCCACGCCGCCGATCGTCGTGGACCACACGACGATCGAGAGGTCGCGCCCACGATGCTGCGGGGCCGCGAGGTCCGTCGCCGCGAACCGGGACTGCAGGTTGCCCGCGTTCCCCGCACCGATCAGCAGGATGCCGACGAGCAGGAGCGGGAAGACGCGCACGGATGCCGCGAGGATCACCACGGCGATGCCGATGAGGGCGAAGAGATTGCCGAGGGTGAGGGCGCGACGCCGCCCGAGCCGTGCAGCCATCCGGGCGAGCGGGATCGCGCAGACCGCGGCGCCCAGGGTCACCGACGCCGTCGCGAGCCCGGACAGCGCGTCGCTGCCGGAGATGTCCGCGGCGAGCAGCGCACCGAGCGACACGGTGGCTCCGAAGGCGATGCCGCCAAGCACCTGCCCCAGCGACAGCACGAGCACGGTGCGGCGCTGGACCGCCTGCTGCTGCATCGCCGTGAGGGCGACCTCGGTCATGACGCGGGAGCGGCGTCGCGCGCGGTGTTGCGGAGGATGCCGAGCCCGGAGATCTCGACCTCGACCGTGTCGCCCGCCTCGAACGTGCCCACGCCGGCGGGGGTCCCCGTCATGACGACGTCGCCCGGAAGGAGCGTGAACACCGCCGAGGCGTACTCGATGATCGCGGCGACCGAGTGGATCATGTCGGTGAGCGGTGCGTGCTGGCGGACCTCGCCGTTCACCCGCGTCTCGATCGTGGCCTGCGCGGGGTCGAAGTCCGTCTCGATCACGGGGCCGAGCGGGCAGAACGTGTCGAAGCCCTTCGCCCGCGACCACTGCCCGTCCTTGCGCTGCAAGTCACGCGCCGTGACATCGTTGCCGATCGTGTAGCCGAGCACATGGTCGAGGGCGTTCTCCGCCTTCACGTTCTTGGCGATGCGTCCGATCACGACCACGAGCTCGCCCTCGTACTCCGTCCGCTCGGACAGCGCGACAGGACGCACGATCGCGTCGTCCGGGCCGATCACGGCGGTGTTCGGCTTGAGGAACAGCAGCGGCTCCTCGGGGGCCACTCCCCCCATCTCGGCGGCGTGGTCGTGGTAGTTCTTCCCGACGCACACGACCTTGGAGCGCGGGATCACGGGCGCGAGCAGCGTGGCCTCGGTCAGCGGGATGCGCGCGCCGGTGGTCTCGTAGCCGGAGAACATCGGGTCTCCGGCGAGGACCACGAGCTCGCGGTCGTCGATGATCCCGTACATAATGGCGTCGTCGTGGCGGAACCGAGCGATCTTCATCCCTCCACCCTAGATCCCCTGCTCCCCCGTCGAGACCCCGCTCTCTCGTCGAGACCCCGGCTCACGTGCGGAGGCGGAGCGGGGTCTCGACGCGACCCCGGGGGCTCGGCAGACCTCAGCCGGGCGGGCGGATGCCGAACGCGGCGAGCCGGCGCCCGAGGTCCTCGGGGGTGCGGATGTGCGGGGAGCCCCAGCGCACCACGCGCCACCCCGTGACCCCGCGGATCTCGTCCTCGCGGTGCTTCTCCGCCATCACCGCATCGGCCGCCGTGGGCGTCGTCCGCAGCTCCGCGTCCCGGTACTTGTCCTCTCCGTCGAACTCCCCGAAGGCCCGCGACCGCGGGAAGCCGAAGTCGGCGAAGTACCGCGCGCCGTCGGAGCCGACGACGGGGATCTGCAGATCGATGTCCCGGAAGCCGAGTCGGTGGAGCTGCAGGCGGCTCACGCTCTCGCCCGGAAGCTGCGCCCGTCCGTCGGCGAAGGCTCCGATCCACCGCGCGCGACGCACGCCCCGGAGCCCCGCCACGCACAGCCGGTCGACCTCGGCCCGCCACGCGGCGACCTCATCGTGGTCGACCTCGTGTCCGTCGATCGAGACCATCCGCAGAGCCGCGTCCCCGGCCGCGACGACGGCCTCCGGGCGCAGCAGCCGGGCGAGGTCGACCACGGTACGGATCAGCGACGTGCACCGGAGCCCGTGCCGCCGGACGATGTCGCCCTCGTCGAGCGCCATCTGGTGTCGGACGACTCCGGCCTCGGTCCTGCTGTGCCGACGGCTGCGGATCGCGGTGTGTACGTCGTCCCGGATCGGGCCCACGAGCGGCAGCCCCCAGAGCGCCGCCGCGGAGAGGTGCGAGAACACCGGACCTCCGCCGGCGCTGGCTCGACGGACGGCGCACACCCGCACGAGCTGCCTTCCCTCGGGCCACAGCTGGTCCCAGACCTCCCCGTCGACGTACGCCCCGCGGTGCACGCGTCGCAGCCTGCCGTGCGCGACCGCCTCCCCCAGCTCCCGTTCCGTGACCCCCGCGTCGAGGACCTCCTCCCGCGACCGCACGAGATCCCAGGCTTCGGAGAACGAGAGGCGCCGCGACATCCCCTCACTCTCCCCCGCAATCTCCCTCCCCCCTCGTTCTCCACACCCCCCCACCTCTCTTCCCCCACTCCCCCCGCGTTGTGCAGGAACCGTCCCAGCGCGCGAGACCCCGGGTACACGCCGAGACCCCGCCTTCCACGCGTCGACACGGCGGGGTGTCGGCGGGAAGACGGGGTCTCGGGGAATCGGATCAGGCGTCGAGGCGGAGCAGCCAGCCGTGCTTGTCCTCGCGGCGCCCGTACTGGATGTCGGTGAGCTCTTCGCGGAGCGACAGCGCGAGCTCGCCCAGCGGCTGCGGCTCGTCGAAGCCCTCACCCACGAGCGCTCCGATCGGGGTCACGACCGCGGCCGTGCCACAGGCGAACACCTCGACGATGTCACCGGAGGCCACGCCCTCACGCCACTCGTCGATAGAGATCGGACGCTTCTCGACCGTGTAGCCGCGGTCCTCGGCGAGCTGCAGCAGCGAGTCGCGCGTGATGCCCTCGAGGATGCTGTCCGACTCGGGCGTGACGACACGACCGTCCTTGAACACGAACACGACGTTCATGCCGCCGAGCTCCTCCACATCGCGGTTCTCGTTGAGGAACACGACCTGGTCGCAGCCCTTCGCACTGGCCTCGGCCTGCGGCAGGAGGCTGGAGGCGTAGTTGCCGCCCGTCTTCGCCTTGCCGGTGCCACCGCGACCCGCGCGGGCGTAGTCCTCGGAGAGCCAGATCCGCACGGGCTTCACGCCTCCCGTGAAGTACGCACCGGCGGGGCTCGCGATCACGTAGTAGGCGACCTTCTGCGCCGCGCGCACGCCGAGGAAGGCCTCCTTGGCGAACATGAACGGCCGCAGGTACAGGCTCTGGTCGGCGCCGGACGGCACCCAGCGGCCGTCGACGGCGATGAGCTCGCGCAGCGACTGGATGAAGTACTCCGTCGGCAGCTCCGGCAGCGCCAGGCGGCGGGCGCTCGCCTGCAGGCGCGCGGCGTTGCGGTCGGGCCGGAAGGTGTGGATCGAACCGTCCGCGTGACGGTAGGCCTTGATGCCCTCGAAGATCTCCTGCGCGTAGTGCAGCACCGACGCCGCCGGGTCGAGCGGGATCGGGCCGTAGGGCTGCACGCGCGGACGGTGCCAGCCGCCCTTGGCCGACCAGCAGATGTCGACCATGTGGTCGGTGAAGACGACCCCGAAACCGGGGTTCTCCAACACTTCGGCGACGCGTGCCGGCGAGGCCGCGTTCAGGTTCTTCGTCACGGCGAACTCCAGGGGAGCTACGCTCGTCTCGGCGTCGATCGTCGTCATGTCGTCATCCAATCCTCGTGGGGTGGGCGCATCCTCGCGCCCTGTCAGCCTACGCCCGCCGTTCAGAGACGGGCAGTGATCGCGGAGCCGATCTCCGCGGTGGCGCGGGCACCGCTGCGGGCGGCGATGTCCGCCTCGACCGCGGCGCTCACACGCGCCGACTCGGCCGTCAGGCCGAGGTGGTCGAGCAGCAGCGCGATGGAGAGGATCGCGGCGGTCGGGTCGGCCTTCTGCTGACCCGCGATGTCCGGAGCCGAGCCGTGCACGGGCTCGAACATCGACGGGAAGGCGCCATCGGGGTTGATGTTCCCCGAGGCGGCGAGGCCGATGCCGCCCGTGACGGCGCCGGCGAGGTCGGTGAGGATGTCACCGAAGAGATTGTCCGTCACGATCACGTCGAAACGCGAGGGATCGGTGACGAGGAAGATGGTGGCGGCGTCGACGTGCAGGTAGTCGACGGCGACGTCGGGGTGCTCGGTGGCGACCTCGTTCACGATACGCTGCCAGATCGCACCGGCGTGCACGAGCACGTTGGTCTTGTGCACGAGCGTGAGCTTCTGACGGCGGCGCTCGGCAAGCGCGAAGGCGTACCGGACGACCCGCTCGACGCCGAACGCCGTGTTCACGGAGGTCTCGTTCGCGACCTCCTGCGGCGTCCCCTTCCGGATCGCTCCGCCGTTGCCGACGTAGGGCCCCTCCGTCCCTTCACGGACCACGACGAAGTCGACCTCGCCCGGGTCGGACAGCGGACCGGGCGCTCCGGCGAAGAGCTTCGAGGGGCGCAGGTTCACATAGTGGTCGAGGGTGAACCGGAGCTTCAGCAGGAGTCCGCGCTCGATGTTCGCGTCCTTCAGGCGCGGGTCGCCCGGCGTGCCGCCGACCGCGCCGAGGAGGATCGCGTCGTGGGCGGAGATCGCGGCGAGGTCGTCGTCGGTGAGCGTGTCGCCGGTTTCGAGGTACCGCCCGGCACCGAGCGAGAAGCGGGTCTTGTCGAACGTCACGGCGCTGTCGGCGGTGACGGCGTCGAGCACCTTCTCCGCCTCGGCGATGACCTCGGGACCGATGCCGTCACCCGGGATGACGGCCAGCTTCACGACACGCGACATGAGACTCCTTGCGCACTGCACGGGGGTGGACCGGCCGCGGCGCGACCGCGGGTCGAACGGGCCGGTCCCCCCAGCGTAGTGGTCAGTGCGTGGGTGCCTTGCGCAGTGTGACGGCCGCGATGACCGCCGCGACGACGACGAGGCCCGCACCGATGAGCGACGTGACCGTGACTCCCGAGCCGAACGCGTCGGCCGCGGCCTGCCACAGGGCGTCGCCGAGCGCGGCCGGGAGCTCGTGGGCGGCCGTATACGCGCCGGCCAGCGTCTCCTGCGCAGCGCGCGCCACGTCCGCCGGAAGCCCCTCGGGCAGCACCAGCGCGCCGCGGTAGAACGCGGTGATGATGCCGCCGAGGATCGCGGTACCCAGCACGGCCCCGAGCTCGTACGCCGTCTCGGACACCGCGCTCGCGGCACCCGCCTTCGCCGCGGGGGCGCTGGAGAGGATGAGCTCGTTCGAGATGGTCTCGGCCGCGCCGATGCCGATGCCGAGGACGACGAAGGCGAGGATGAGCGGTGCCACGCCGTGCTCGTGCGTCGTGAAGGCGACGATGAGGTACCCCGCGACGGAGAACACCAGCGCCGCCGGGATGAGCACGTGCGGCGGCACCCGCCGCGAGATCGGCACCACCGTGAGTCCGGCGACGATCATGGCCGCCATCCCGGGCACGAGAGCGAGGCCGGCGACCATCGGCGAGAGCCCCAGCACGAGCTGCAGGTGCTGCGAGACGAAGTAGAGGAACCCGACGAGGGCCACGACGCTGAGCAGATTCACCAGGATCGCGCCCGAGAACGAGCCGCGGCGGAAGAGCGCCATGTCGAGCATCGGGGTGTCGGCGCGGAGCTGACGGCGCACGAACAGCGTCCCCATCACGAGACCGAGCAGAGCCCATCCCCCGGCGTACAGCGACGGACCGTCGACCGCGAACGACTTGATGGCGTAGACGACCGGGATCATCGCGGCCATCGAGAGGGCGATGCTGAGCGGGTCGATGCGGCCGGGGTTCGGGTCACGGCTCTCCGGCACGAGCAGCGGCGCGGCGATGAGCAGCGGGATGAGGACGGGGACGGCGATGAGGAACACCGAGCCCCACGCGAAGTGCTCGAGGAGGAAGCCCCCGACGATCGGGCCGAGCGCGGATCCGGCGGAGAACGCGGACGCCCAGACCGCGATGGCCATGCGGCGCTGGTCGCGGTTCTGGAAGATCGACCGCAGCAGCGACAGCGTCGACGGCATCAGCATGGCGCCGAAGAACCCGAGCAGGGCACGGGCGGCGATCAGCAGGCCCGCGGTCGGCGCGAAGGCGGCCAGCGCGGACACCACGGCGAATCCGGTGGCGCCGATGAGGAGCAGGCGGCGACGCCCGAAGCGGTCCCCGAGCGTTCCCATGGTCACCAGGAGTCCGGCGAGCACGAGCGGATAGACGTCGATGATCCAGAGCTGCTCGGCCCCGCTCGGCGCGAGCGAGATCGAGATCTCGGGCAGCGCGAAGCTCAGCACCGTGTTGTCCACCGACACCAGCAGCACCGGGAGCATGAGGACGACGAGCGCCGCCCACCCCCGAGCCCCGACGCGGGGAGCTTGCGTCTCTGTCGTCGGGATCGACGCAGTACGGGTCATGGAACACCTTTCCTTCCTGCGGACGACTCGTTACTAAACCGTCCGGCTGGTATAGTAACAGATGCCGCCCTGCCGTTTCCGCTCAGAGGATGACCGATGCCCCGCCCTCCCCTCGCCCGTGAGAAGGTCCTCGACGCCTTCGAGGCGATCCTCATCGACGAGGGCGAACGCGCCGCGACGCTCGAGGCCACGGCGAAGGCCGCCGGCGTGTCGAAGGGCGGCCTGCTCTACCACTTCCGCTCCAAGGACGACCTCGAGGCCGGGCTCCTGGAGCGCCTCGACCATCTGACCACCCTCGATCTGGAGCGCATGCGCACCGCCGACGAAGGTCCCGTCGCGTATTACGTCCGGACCTCGGTGATGGAGGACGACGCCCTCGATCGGGCGCTGATCGCCACGACCCGGCTGGCCCAGGGCGGTTCGACCGCCGCGTCCGACATGCTCCGGGATACCCGGCGCCGCTGGGCGGAGACGATCCGCCCGCACGTCCGTGACACCGCCAGCCTCGACCTCGTGATGCTCGTGAGCGACGGCCTCTACTTCAACAACTCGCTCGACGTGCACGGGCCGGAGCGCCTGGTCCCGCGCAGCGACGAGCTCGCCGATCTCATCGCCCTCGTGCTGCGCGCCACCGCCTGACGCCGGATGAGGCCGCAGATACGGAGAAGGGCGGGAGCATCGCGCTCCCACCCTTCTCCCCCGCTCTGCGGTGTCAGAGCTCGGTGATCTCGATCTGACGGAAGAGGTCGGCGTCGATGGCGCCGCGCACGTCGTCCAGCAGCTCCTCGGAGACGGGCGAGTCGAGCGTCAGCACGCTGAGCGCCTGGTCGCCCGCCGCGAGCCGCGAGATCTGCATGCCGGCGATGTTGATCCCGGCCTCGCCGAACTTCTGCCCGTAGACGGCCACGATGCCGGGGCGGTCGGTGTAGAGCATCACGACGTGGTGCTTCTCGATCGGCAGCTCCAGGGCGTGGTCGTTGATGCCGACGAGCTTCTCGGCCTGCTTCGGTCCGGTCAGCGTGCCCGACACCGAGAGCTGCGACCCGTCGGACAGCGCCCCCGTGAGGGTGATGACGTTCCGGTACTCCTCGCTCACGTCGTCCTTGAGCAGGCGCACCGTGATGCCGCGCTGCTCCGCCAGGAGCGGAGCGTTCACGTACGACACGGTCTCGCTCACGATGTTCGTGAACACGCCCTTGAGGGCGGCGAGCTTGAGCACGCTCACGTCGTAGTCGTTGAGCTCGCCGTGCACCTCGACGTCGAGGCTCGTGAGCGGCGACGTGGCCAGCGCGGCGAAGATCTGGCCGAGCTTCTCCACGAGCGAGATGCCGGGACGCACGTACGGGTCGATGACGCCGCCCGCGACGTTGACCGCATCCGGCACGAGGTCGCCGCCGAGCGCGAGCCGCACCGAGCGCGCGACCGAGACGCCAGCCTTCTCCTGCGCCTCTTCCGTGCTCGCCCCGAGGTGCGGGGTCACGACGACGTTCGGGAGGTCGAGGAGCGCGCGGGCGCTGCCGCCCTCGGCCGGGGGCTCGGAGGTGAAGACGTCCAGGCCGGCGCCGGCGATCTCGCCGGCGACGAGCGCCTCGTGCAGCGCCTCCTCGTCGATGAGTCCACCGCGGGCGACGTTGACGACGAAGGCGGTCGGCTTCATGGCGGCGAACTGCTCGGCGCCGATCATGCCCGTCGTCTCCGGGGTCTTGGGCATGTGGATCGTGAGGAAGTCGGCCTCGGCGACGAGCTCGTCGAGCGAGAGGAGCTGCACGCCGAGCTGCTGGGCGCGCGCGGACGTGACGTAGGGGTCGTAGGCGACCACGCGCATGTCGAAGGCGGCGAGGCGGGCGGCGACGAGAGCGCCGATCCGGCCGAGTCCGACGATCCCGACGGTCTTCTCGAAGAGCTCGGCGCCGGTGAAGGAGCTGCGCTTCCACTGCCCGGCGGACAGCGAGGCGTGCGCGGCCGGGATCCGGCGGGCCAGGCTGAGGATGTGGCCGACCGTGAGCTCGGCGGCGGAGACGATGTTCGACGTCGGGGCGTTGACGACCATGACGCCGGCCGCGGTCGCGGCCTTGATGTCGACGTTGTCGAGGCCGACGCCGGCCCGCGCGACGACCTTGAGCTTCGGCGCGTGCGACAGCGCCTCCTCATCGATGCGGGTGGCGGAGCGGATGAGCACCGCGTCCGACTCCGCGAGGGCGGCGAAGAGCGCCTCGCGATCGGTGCCATCGACGTGGCGGACGTCGAAGTCGGGGCCGAGCGCCTCGATCGTGGCGGGAGAGAGTACTTCGGCGATGAGCACGACAGGCTTCGGCACAGTGGATCCTTCGGGGCAGCGCGACAGGCGGGAGGGGCCGATGCGCCGCACACCGTCGGGGGCGCGATCGCGACAACTCTACCGGAGCGCCGGGACCGCTCCGTGCCGTGTGACGGCGTGACGGATCGGGCTCAGGCGCTGGGCAGCGTCAGACTCAGCGCGAGCAGGCTCATCCAGAACACCGCGACGATCCCGAGTCCGGCGAGGAACGTCAGGGCGAGCTCGCCCACCCGCCGCCGCCGCCCGATCGCGAAGGCGAACCCGAACACGAGGACGGGGAACACCACGCCGAACAGGAGCGTCGCCCATCCGGTGCCGGTGAGGCCGGTCTGGGCCATGGTGATGAGGTGGGCGACCGCGTTCCACACCGCGTAGGCGTAGAAGAGCCCGGCGAGGGCGATGACAGTCCATACGAGCCAGCGCGGCGAGCCGGTCGCCACGGCGGACGGGGACTTCGGAGCGGTCATGAGCCGATCACCCCCACGGTCACGAACGGCCACGGCACGAGCAGCACGACGCCCGCCAGGAGCACAGCGGCGCGGATCCAGGAGGCCCGGCCCCTCGTCAGCACCCACGTCGCGAGGAACCAGAGCGCGGGGGCGGCGATCGCCAGCACGAACCAGGGCAGGAACATGAAATCCGCGACGAGGAACGAGGCGAGCGGCTGCAGCCGGAGACCGCCCGCGATCCAGCCGAGGGTGTAAAGCAGGTAGACGCCGCCGACGACGCCGACGAGGACCAGCATCGCGTTGCTGAGCCCGGAGGGCGCCGCGGTCGTCTCGTCCCCCGACGCCGGTGCGGACGCCGCGGGCGTGACGGCCTCGGCCGGGGTCGGTTCCGGAGCCGGCGTGGTGCGCCGTGCGGCGTCCCGGGGGCGTCGCTCCGCGCTGTCGTCGCCCTCCCAGCTCAGGGCGTCGTCCGAATCGGATGTCATCTCTCCAGCGTAGGACACCGCGGCCACTAGGCTCGGGGATGCCTCGGCGGGGTCGCCGAGCACTTTCGGGGGAAAGGACAAGCATGGCCGAGAACGAGCAGACGTCGTCCGCCGCGCCGCGTCGTTCCGCGACCGGCGCCACGACCGGCGAACCGCCCGCTGGGTGGACGCCGAGCCCGGAGGCGAAAGCCTCCGCGACGCGCTTCCGTATCATCGCCGCCGTCCTCTGGGCGCTCGCGATCGCGGGCGAGGCCGTCGGCATCTTCTGGCTCCTACGCCAGCGTGAGTTCGTCGACGAGGGCGGCGCGCTGCTCCGCGATCCGGACACCGGCCTCCTGGAAGAGCAGGGAGCGAGCGCGCAGTTCCCGCAGTGGGCGTTCATCGCCCTGCTCGTCCTGCTGGTCGTGATCGCCGCGCTGTCGATCATCGGCTCGATCCTGTGGAAGAAGGCCAACACCCTCGACCCGGCGCGGCGCGCGGACAAGACACGGTTCTTCGTCCAGAACCAGCTCGGCGCGATCATCGCGGTCGTCGCCTTCCTCCCCCTGGTCATCCTCATCTTCCTGAACAAGGACATGGACAAAGGACAGAAGGCGACCGCCGGCATCGTCGGCATCGTCCTCGCCGTCCTCGCCGCGATCGTCGGCACGAGCTTCGCCCCGCCGTCCGTCGAGCAGTACACCGCGGACCAGTCCGCCGTGATCCAGCTCCTCGGGGCCGATGAGGTCGTGTGGGTCGACGGCGGCAAGGTCTATCACGTCTGCGACGAGGTGCCCGCGATCCAGACGGGCAGCGAGATCCGCACCGGCACCACCTCCGAGGCCATCGAGGCGGGGAAGATCCGGCTCACCCTGCAGTTCGCGTCCGAGCTGCGCACCTGCGGCCTGGCGGTGCCCGAGAACGCCGACGAGATCACCGAAGCCCTCCGCGCGATCCAGGCCGGCCAGGTCGACACGCCTCTGCCTGCTCCGGTCTGGGCCGACCCGACGGATGCACCGATCCAGATCGAGGACGCCCCCGCCGACGCGGGCTGACGTCAGGAGGCGCCCAGGGCCTCGACGAGACGATCCTCCGCCGAGGCGAGGTGGGCACGCAGCACCGCGGCCGCGCGCTCCGCGTCCCCGGCGGCGACGGCCTCGAGCATCTCCGCGTGCTGCGCGGCAATGAGCTCCGCGTCGAGGAGACGCCGCCCCTGCACCTGCGCCATGCACAGCCGCACCTCATCCAGCACGCTCCGGTACATGCGACTGGTGCGCTCGCTGCCCAGCGCGTCGATGAGGGCCGTGTGGAAACGGAGGTCGGGGTCGACCGTCGCGGGATCGGGGCCCGGTGCCATCGCCTGCAGCTCGGCGTTCGCCGCCACAGCGGCCGCCGGCACGGCGGCGCTCTCCGCCAGTTCGCGCAGCGCCGCGCTCTCCAGCCGGATCCGCGTGCGGTAGACGTCGCGGACGGTCTCCGCTTCGATGCCGACCACGCGCGCCGTGCGATGCGCCGTCCGCACGAGCAGTCCGCTGGCCACCAGCTGCTCGATGGCCGCTTTCGCGCTGGGGCGGGCGACGCCGTAGGCCTGGGAGACCGCCACCTCGGTGAGCGGCTCCCCTGAGCGGATCTCGCCGGAGAGGATCCGGGTACGCAGCTGTCCGGTCACGGCGTCGACCACGCCGACCACGCCGAGAGGGCGCTCCGCGATCGAGGTCATGCGGAACAGTCTAGTGAGCACGCCGTCGTTCAGTACACTTGTCTGACAATCTTCGGCGGAGCAGAGGAGCACCGTGCCCACCACCCTCGACCACCCTCTCGACCCGGCGCTGCTGGGAGCCGAGACGCAGGTCCACGCCCGATCCATCGACCGGTTCGCCCGCGCCCACGACGCCTCGCATTACCTGCTCGTCCCGGACGCGGTGCTCTCCCCCGCGGACGCGGAGGGTGTCGCCCGCGCGTTCACGGCGGTCCGGGCGGCCGGACGCACGCTCACGTTCCGCTCCGGCGGCACCAGCCTCTCCGGACAGGGCATCAGCGGCGACATCCTCGTCGACACGCGCAGCCAATTCCGTGACATCCACATCGAGGACGACGGCGCCGCGGTGCGGGTCGGCCCCGGAGCCACCGTCCGGCAGGTGAACACCCGGCTGGCCCGGTACCGCCGCAAGCTCGGGCCGGATCCGGCCAGCGAGATCGCCTGCACGATCGGCGGCGTCGTCGCCAACAACTCCAGCGGGATGGCCTGCGGCATCACCGAGAACTCATACCAGACGATCACCTCGATGGTCGTCGTGCTCCCCAGCGGGACGGTTCTGGACACCGGACGCGCGGACGCCGCGGACGTGCTCCGCGCCGCGGAACCCGCCCTGTTCGCCGGGCTGTCGTCGCTCCGGGAGCGGTTGCTCGCCTCGCCCGAGAACGTCGCCTTCCTCCGGCAGCAGTTCTCGATGAAGAACACCATGGGCTACGGACTGAACGCCCTGCTCGACTTCGACGACCCGGTGCGGATCCTCGAACACCTCCTCATCGGATCGGAAGGGACCCTCGGCTTCGTCGCGGAGGCCCGTTTCCGCACCATCGAGGTGCGCCCCGCGATCGCCACCGGTCTGCTCGTCTTCGACACGCTGTCGGCGGCGATGACCGCGCTCCCCGCTCTCACCGAGCTCGGCCTCGCGACGATCGAGCTCCTGGACGCCGCCTCACTGCGCGTCGCCCAGGGCCTGAGCGACGTCCCCGCCGCGATCTCCGAGATCGACGTCCGGGGCCACGCCGCGCTGCTCGTCGAGGTGCACGCCGCCGACGACGAATCCCTCGCCGTCGCGAGCGCGACCGCGCAGGCGCACTTCGACGCCCTCCCCCTCGCCGTCACTCCGCGACTGACCACGGATGCGGGAGAGCGCGCCGCGCTGTGGCACGTCCGCAAGGGCCTCTACACGGCGGTCGCCGGAGCGCGGCCGTCCGGCACGACCGCCCTCCTCGAAGACATCGTCGTCCCCGTCCCCCGGCTGCTGGCCACCTGCGAACGCCTGATCGAGCTGTTCGCGGAACACGGCTACGAGGGGTCCGTCATCTTCGGGCACGCGAAGGACGGCAACGTCCACTTCCTGCTGAACGAGCGCTTCGACGACCCCGACAGCGTGGCGCGGTACCGCCGCTTCACGGACGACCTCGTCGAGCTCGTCCTCGCGCAGGAGGGATCCCTCAAGGCCGAGCACGGCACCGGCCGCATCATGGCGCCGTTCGTGCGGCGGCAGTACGGCGACGAGCTCACCGACATGATGTGGGAGATCAAGCGGCTGTTCGATCCGGACGGGATCCTCAACCCGGGTGTCGTGCTGTCCGACGACCCGGACTCCTATCTGCAGGATCTGAAGCGCGTGCCCACGGTCGAGCGCGAGGTGGACCGCTGCGTCGAGTGCGGTTACTGCGAGCCCACGTGCCCGAGCAAGCGCATCACGCTCACACCACGGCAGCGCATCGTGCTGCGGCGGGACATGGCCTGGGCCGAGGAGCAGGGCGACACGGCGCTGCTGCGCGATCTGCGCGCGGACTACGACTACGACGGCGTGCAGACCTGCGCGGTCGACGGCATGTGCGGCGTCGCGTGTCCGGTGGACATCAACACCGGCGACCTCGTCCGCCGCCTCCGCGCCGAGCAGGAGAACGCCGTGGAGGGGGCTGCGTGGGGAACGGCGGCGAAGCACTGGAGCACCGTCACGCGCGCCGGGGGCGTCGCCCTCACGGTCGCGGACGCTCTCCCCGTCCCGCTCGTGCGCGGCGCGACGCGGATCGGACGGGCGGTGCTCGGCGCCGACACCGTGCCCCTCTACGACGGCGGCCTCCCCCGCGGCGGCACTGCTCCGGCGCGACCGGTGTCCCCGCCCAATGCCCAGGCCGTCTTCTTCGGCGCCTGCATCGGCACGATGTTCGGCCCGGAGGACGAGGGCCCCGGCTCCCGCGACGCCCTGCGCGCTCTGCTCGACCGCGCCGGGATCCCCGTCGTGGTCCCGGAGGAGAACGGCGGGCTCTGCTGCGGGACGCCGTGGAAGTCCAAGGGACACCTCGACGGCTATCGCCTCATGTCGGACCGGGTGCTGGCCTCGCTCTGGGACGCCAGCCGCCACGGGGAGCTCCCGGTCGTCTGCGACGCCGCCTCCTGCACCGAGGGCCTCGACGTGATGCTCACCCAGGCCGTCGCCGCCCATCCGGAGTACGCCGGTCTGCGCATCGAGGACGCCACCACGTTCGTCGCGCGGGAGGTGCTGCCGCGCCTCTCCGTCGATGCGAAGCTCCCCTCGATCGCCGTGCACCCGACCTGTTCGACGACCGCGCTCGGCGCCACCGGGGCACTGAGGGCGATCGCTGAGGCCGTCGCCGACGAGGTCTTCGTGCCCGACGGCTGGGGCTGCTGCGCGTTCGCCGGCGACCGAGGAATGCTGCACCCCGAGCTCACCGCGAGCGCGACGGCCCAGGAATCGGCCGAAGTCGCCGCGGCCGATGCGGCCCGCGGCGGCTTCGACGCCTTCGTGTCGGCCAACCGCACGTGCGAGATCGGCATGACCCGCGCCACCGGCCGCCCGTACCGCCACGTGATCGAGGTTCTCGAGGAGCGCACGCGCCCCTAGCCCAGCGACGAAGGGCCCCGTCGGATCACCGACAGGGCCCTTCTGCGGAGCCTGTGTCAGGCGCCGTGCGCGGTGAGCACGGCGACCGGAGACCCGCGGAGACCGGCCGGGATCACGATGCGCGTCGAACCGCCTTCCGCGGACGTCTGGGCCGGAGTCCCGTCCGCCCACGACAGCGCAGCGCCCGCGAGTTCGGTCGGCAGCTCGAACTCGCCTGCCGCCGGGTCCAGCGCGTGCAGGTGCACCGCGTCAGTGGAGGTGGTGTAGCGGCGAGGAGCCCCCGTCCGCTCCCCCATCCGCGTCCAGGGCCGCGTGCCGTAGATCGCCGCGCCGTTCACGGCCAGCCAGCCGCCGAGCTCCTGCATCGCCTTCCGCTGCAGCGCCGGGATGGACCCGTCCGCCGCGGGGCCCACGTTGATGAGCAGGTTGCCGTTCTTCGCGACGACGTCGACGAGGAGCCGGATCAGGGCCGCCCCGGAGAGCGAGTGCCGCTCGTCCTCCGCCTGGTTGAACCCGAACGAGTAGCCGAGTCCGCGGGTCGACTCCCACGGCGCGGGGATGATGTCCGGGATGTCCGTGTATTCGCGGGTGAGGAAGCCGTGGTACGGCACGCCCCACCGGTCGTTGACGACGCCGTCCGGGACGGCGTCGAAGTAACGCCGCAGCAGTGCGGCCACCGCGTAGTCCTCCGTGCCCTTGCCGCCGTCCGGCCACTCGATGTCGTTCCAGAGCACGTCGGGCGCGAACCGCTCCACGAGCTCCTCGAGCTGCGCGGCGGCGTACCGGGAGAAGTGGGCGTCGTTGCGACGGAACCGGAACAGGTCGGTGTCCGACTCGATCGGCGGGAAGTCGCTCACGTGCCAGTCGAGCGCTCCGGAGTAGTACACGCCGAACCTGGCTCCGGCCCGCCGCGTGGCGTCGTGGAATTCAGAGATGAGGTCGCGACGAGGGCCGCGCGCGACGGCGTTGAATCCCGTCGTGGCGGTGTCCCACAGGCAGAACCCCTCGTGGTGCTTGGTCGTGGGCACGACATAGCGGGCTCCAGCCGCGACGAGCTCACCGACGAAAGCGTCGGCATCGAACGCGGCGGCATCCCATCGGTCGGCGAGGTCCTCGTACGAGGTCCCGGGTCCGTAGGTGCGCTGGTGGCGCTCCCACGTCGGGCTCCCCGGGATGCGGACCGTGTTGCCGTACCACTCCGCATACTGGTGCCACGCATAGGCGTCCTCGGTGGGGATGTTCACGCCCTCCCCGTGCTGCACGGCCCACGCCGGCACGGAGTACAGGCCCCAGTGCACGAAGAAGCCGAGCTTGGCGTCGCGGTACCAGTCCGGCACGCCGTTCGCCGGGTAGACCGGGGCCGCCGCACCGAAGTCGGGGCCGGTGCGCTTCTCGAAGTTCATCATGATGCCGTGTCCTCCTCGTCGGCGCCGAGGCGCACGACCACCGCGGTCAGGTCGGGGTCGCCGGTCGTGTCGAACGGGAACACCCCTGGACGCAGGCGATGGTGCCCGAGGCGGAGCAGGTCCTGGTCGACCCCACCCGGGGTGAGCGCGAGCGTCCATCCCGCGGCCAGCTCATACAGCTCCGGCTCCAGATAGCCGATCTTCACGACCACGACGTCGGCCGTCGTCGGCTCGAGTCCCAGCATCCGGAAGTCGGAGAGGTGGTGGAATGGCTTGCGGCGCGCGGTCACGATGGCGTGCAGCCCGCCGACCGCGATCACCACCTGGGTGCCGGCGTCCGGGTCGCCATCGGTGATCGAGAACACCGTGCCGCTGATCTCGACCGGTCCGTGAGGTCCGGCATCGACCGCGGCCCCGGCGGACAGCGTGACCGTCGCACCCACGCCCGCCGCCACGGCTTCGGCGACCGCTCGCGGATCGAAGATCGAGGCGACGAGCGTCGTGCGCGTCCCGTCAGTGAGTTCCGGCCGCTGCAGCAGGTGGGCGAGGGTCCAGGTCACATCCCCCGCTCCCCCGGCCGTCGGGTTGTCCCCGGAGTCCGAGATCACGTACGGACGCGGGGCACCGGGGGCCAGCGCCTCCTCCAGAGCGTCGTCGAGGCTTCCGGTCTTCGCGACGAAGACGAAGTCCTCCCGCGCCTCCCAGAACATCCGGGCCACGCGCTCCGCCTCCCGGGCGATGACCTCCCGGTCGTCGCCGGTGACCACGACGTAGGCCTGGCAGCGCGGCTCGTCCGCCCACGCGTAGCCGATCCACACCGAGGCGTCGACGACACCGGGCAGGGCCTCGATCCCGGGGAGCTCGGCATAGATGCTCTGCGCGGGTTCCAGCCGCGTACTCGTCTTCTCCCCCGGTAGCAGCACCGGAACGGGCACCCAGGCGGTGAAGGGCCGCCGCGCCCGCACGTCGCCGCCGTGCGGGCCGCGGAGACGGTCGAGCAGGTTCCACACCGCCCGCTCCTTCGTGTTCAGCCAATCCTCGTGCGGGGCCATGCGATAGCAGGTGAGCAGATCCACCGCGTCGCGCAGCGTCTCCGACACGTTCCCGTGCAGGTCCATCGACGTGGAGACGAGGGTGTCCGGCCCCAACGCCGCGCGCACCGCGAGGGCCAGATCACCCTCGGCATCGTCCATCCCGACGACGCTCATCGCGCCGTGGATGTCGAAGAAGAAGCCGTCGAGCGGCCCCTGCGCGCGGATCCCCTCGACGAGCGCCTCCTTCATCCGCTGATAGGTGTCCGGGTCCACGGCGCCGCCGGGCAGCGACCGGCCGTGGGTGAGCGGGACCCACTCCGCGGCCTCGGCGAGCTCACGCCCGGCATCGAGGAACGGGTAGTACGCGCGCAGCGCGTCTCCGGTCCGGATCGTGAAGGCCTCGTCCCCGGAGATGTGCGGGGAGAACGTGCTCGACTCGATGGAGATGCCGCCGATGCCGATCCGGGGCCGCGCGAGCCCGCCCTCGGCGAGCGGCGGCAGCGGACCCATCCAGATCTCGTGGGCTTCCGGGCGTGCGGTCACGGTGCTGTTCTCCTCTGCGGTCGCAGTCGTGGTCAGGAAACGGGGGCGAGGGCGCGCCGGGCGCTCTCGATGGCGCCGAGCGCGACGGCGTCGGCGCCCAGGACGGCGGGAACGATGCGCAGCGCGATGCCGGACACCGGGGCGTCGGTGCGCAGGGTCTGCTCGATAGATGGCGACAGGAGGTCCCAGGCCGCCGTGACCCCGCCGCCGACGATGGCGGTCGGCAGGTCGAGGAGCGTCGCGGCGCTCGCACAGGCGAGAGCGAGCGCACGCCCGGCGTCGTCGAACACCGCGCGGGCGTCGGCGTCGCCGGCCCTGGCGGCCTCCGCGACCTCCCTGGCATCGTTGACCGGACGCCCGGTGCGCTCCTCGAAGCGCCGGGCGATCGACGTCCCGGAGGCCAGGGTCTCCAGGTGACCGGTCTGCCCGCAGGTGCAGCCGAGGTCGCTGTAACCGGGCGTGTGCCCGATCTCCCCGGCCGCGCCGTGCGGGCCGTGGTGCAGCTCCCCGCCGATGACCAGCGCGCCGCCGACGCCCGTGCCGAGCATCACACCGAGCACATCGGGCACGCTCGGACCCGCCGCGGCGGCTTCACCGAGGAGGAAGGCGTTCACGTCGTTCTCCACCCGCACCGGGACGCCGAGGCGCTGCGCCAGCTCCGGGCCGAGCGGGAAACCCGCCCAGTCCGCGAACAGGGCGGACGCGGCGCGGATGGTGCCGCTCTCGTGGTCGATGACCCCCGCGGCGCCCACCCCCACCGCGGCGACCGTGACACCGGCCTCGGCTGCGAGCCGCGCGACGAGACCGGCCGCCGCATCCGCCATCGCCGCGCCGCCGACGCTCGCGGGCGCCGGTACGCTACCGCGTGCGAGGACGACTCCGAAGGCGTCCACGACGAGGGCCGCGATCTTCGTGCCCCCGATGTCCACCCCGGCCAGCGCCAGGTCGGCCGCGAGGCCTGTGCTGGTTCGTCGAGGGTCGTCCGTCTGCTGCCCGACGGCGCTCATCGTCCGCCCAGTCCGGCCATCGCGATGCCCTTAACCAGGTGCTTCTGCAGCACGATCACGAGCAGGGTGGTGGGGATCATCGAGATGATGGCGGCGGCCATCTGCAGGTCCCAGCGGGTGCCGGTGAGGCCGGCGAAGCTCGCCAGACCGACGGGCAGCGTGCCGTGCGCGTTGTAGTCGACGGTGACGATGAGGGGCCAGAGGTAGCTGTTCCAGAACGAGAGGAAGGTGAAGACCGCGAGCACGGCGACCGCGGACTTCGACAGCGGCAGGATGATCTGCAGGAACGACCGGACGGGACCCGCGCCGTCGACGCGGGCCGCCTCCTCCAGCTCGTAGGGGATGCCGCGGAAGAACTGCCGCATCAGGAACGTGCCGAAGGCGCCGAACGCGAAGGGCAGGATGAGCGCCTGATAGGTGTCGACCCAGTTGAACCACTGCATGACCTGGAACATCGGGATGACGAGCACCTCGGCGGGCACCATCAGCGTGGCGAGGAAGAGGACGAACACCGCGTCCCTGCCCTTCCACCGCAGGCGCCCGAACGCGTATCCGGCCGTGGTCGACACCACGAGCACGACCAGGGTGCCGCCGATCGCCACGATGAACGAGTTCATGATGTACGTCAGGAACGGTCCGTAGGCGAAGACGTCGACGAAGTTGCTCCAGCGGATCTCGGAGCCCACGAGGGTGGGCGGCATCGAGAACATCTCGGAGTTCGGCTTGAGGGCCGAGAAGAACGCGTAGACGAGCGGCGCGATGAAGATGAGCGCCGCGACGTAGATGGTGACGTGCGCGAGGATCAGCCGGGCACGGGCGCCGGGCGTTGTCGCCGCGCCGCGGGCCCGCTCGCGCTCGCGCTGACGCCGCGGGGCGGTGCCGGTGGGCCGGACGAGGGTCTCAGTGCTCATAGTGCACCCACTTCTTCTGTGCGGCGAACTGGATGCCCGTGATCGCGATGATGATCGCGAAGAGGATCCATGCGGCGGCGGCGGCGAGCCCGAGGTCGCCGAAGGTGAAGCCCTGCTCCCAGATGTACATCACGAGCGGCTTGGTGGCGTTGCCGGGGCCGCCTCCGGTGAGCATCTGCGGCTGGACGAAGACCTGGAGCGAGGTGATCATCGTCATGATCGTCGCGAAGAAGATCGACGGCGAGATCATCGGGATGATGATGCTCCAGACCCGCCGGAACCCCTGCGCACCGTCGATACTGGCGGCCTCCAGCACGCTCTCCGGGAGCTGCTCGAGGGCCGCGGAGAAGATCAGCATGTTGTAGCCGAGACCCTGCCAGACGCTCATGACGACGACCATGATCATCGCCCAGTTGGGGTCGGCGAGGAAGTTCGGCAGCTCGATGCCGAACCAGGTGACCGAGAGGCCGTTGAAGAGCCCCTGGGGCTGCAGCATCATCTTCCACACCAGGACGTTCGCGACCATCGGGGTCACGACGGGGATGAAGAAGAGGACGCGCAGGGCACCGCGGCCGCGGATGCGGGGGCCGAGTCCGAGGGCGAGCACGAGCGAGAGAGCGACGCTCAACGGCACGTACAGCAGCGTGTACACGGCCGAGTTCCGCAGCGCGGGCCAGAAGTCCGGACTGCTGGTGAACAACTTGACGTAGTTGTCCACCCCGTTGAAGGTGCGTTCGCCGAAGGTCGGCCAGTCGAACACGCTCATCACGATCGACAGCCCCACGGGCACGATCGTGAACAGGGCGAGGCCCACCAGGGCCGGGCTTGCGAAACCCAGCGCCTGGCGGCCCTCGACCTTGGCGAGCGATCCTCGACGTCTCGTCGTGATCGTCATCTCGTCGTCTTTCTCTGTTACTGCTGTGCGGGCCGGATCCGGCTCACTCGCCGAACTGCGCCTGGGCGTTCGACAGCAGCTCCTCCATCGTCATCTGGCCGTTGTAGACGCTGACGAGGTTGGGCTGGATGTAGCTGTCGAGCTTCTGCCAGTTCTTGGTCATGTAGAGCGGCACCGTGTCGCCGAACGCGGCCTCGAACACCGACTGGACCTGGTCCCGGTACTGCTCGTCGATCGACTCGAAGTACAGCGGCTGCGACGAGGTGCGGGCCGGGTAGGAGCGGCCGGACGAGGCGATGTAGTCCTGCGCATCCTCGCCGACGAGGGAGCCGAGCACCTTCAGCGCGGCCTCCGGGTTCTTGCAGTTCTCGGCGATGCCGTAGCCGGAGCCGAGGATGGGACCGGGGTTGCCGTCCACGCCGGCGGGCAGCGGCACCATGCCGGCGGCGAAGCCGGACTCGTTGTTGAGGTAGCTGACCGCGTTCCAGGTGCCGTCGACGGCCATCGCCGCGTTGCCGCCCGTGTACTGGTTCTCGCCCCAGCCGGTGTCCGACGCGGAGGCGACCGGAGCCGCGACCTTCTTCTCGGTGACCAGGCCGGCGTACCAGGACGCCGCGTCGACGAAGTCCTCGTCGTCAATGTGCAGTGTGCCGTCTTCGGAGGCGGGCTGCGTGGCGGAGTAGGCGATCGGCATCGACATCCACTGGTAGCCGCCCATGCCCATGCCGAAGCCGTACTTGCCGTCCTTCGTGGCGTCGGCCGCGATCGTGGCGAAGTCGTCGAACGTCCAGCCGATCTCCGGAGTCGCGGCGCCGGTGGCCGTCAGCATGTCCTGGTTGTAGTAGACGAGCATGGTGGCAACGTCGAACGGCACGCCGTAGACCTTGCCCTCGAAGCTGAGGATGCCGTCCGCGCTCGGGTTGAACTCCGACCAGTCGATGCCGGCGGTCTCGAGGTCCTCGTCGCTGAGCTGACGGAAGCCCGCCGTGTAGCCGCCGAGCTGCGCACCGCTCATGCCGGTGATGCAGGCCATGTTGCCGCTGGCCATGTTGGTGGTGAGCTTCGTGAAGAAGTCGCTCCACGGCGAGGTCTGCAACTTGATCTTGATGTCCGGGTTCTGCTTCTGCGCGAACTCGATCTGCGCCTCCAGTGCGTCGACGTCCGACTCGCTGCCGGCCCACATGTCCACGACGATGGTGTCGCCGTCGGCCGAGCCTCCGGATCCCCCGCTGCTCGCACAGCCGGTCATCGCCACGGCCACGCCCGCGACAGCGGCGACAGCCCCCACACGCAACTTCTTCATTGAATGCCTCCTGAGAAGGGAACGGTTATTTCGAGACTCGAACTAACCAAGTAGGATTTCGTATGAAGTTACGCTGTCATAGTTCGCAGGGTGCCGCAAGCTGAACATCCGATGTTTATCGGGTGGTGATAATTCGTCACGCCTCCGAAACATGCGACATCCCCCCGCTACGCTGACCATGCTCCGAGACGAAGGACCTTTATGACGAACCCCGCCGACACCCCCGTCGACGACCCGCACACACGGCGCATCCTCGACTTCGTCGCGCGCGGGCAGGCCCGCTCCCGCTCGGAGCTCGCCTCCGCTCTCGGCGTGGCCGCCTCCACCGTCGGCCTGCGCGTGCAGGCGCTTCTCGATGCCGGCGTGCTGGAGGAGGCCGGGGCCGGCACTTCCCGCGGCGGACGACGGCCGCGCGTGCTCCGGATCGCCGGCGACGGCATCGTGCTGTCCGCCGATCTCGGCGGGCGCCATGCCCGCATCGGCCGGCACGACCTCAGCGGCGGCCTGCTCCACTCGGAGACCATCGCGATCGACGTCGCGGACGGCCCGGAGGCGACACTGGAGAGAGTGTCGGAGGTGTTCGAGCGCCTGCTCGCCGAGACGCGAGTCCACGCGATCGGGGTGAGCCTGCCCGGTCCCGTCGACGTCGAGACCGGCGCCGTGGATCAGCCCTCGCGGATGCCGGGGTGGCCCGGATTCCGCGTCGGCGAGCACCTCTCGGCACGCCACGGCGTTTCCGTCTTCGTCGACAACGACGCCAACCTCGCCGCCCTCGGCGAGCACCGTCGCCAGCTCGGGCACACCCAGCACAGCATCACCGTCAAGGCGGGCACCGCGATCGGCAGCGGGATGATCGTGGACGGCCACATCCACCGCGGGGCCACCGCTGCGGCCGGCGACATCACGCACACGCGGATCGACGGCAGCGGGGACATCCCCTGCTCCTGTGGCAACACCGGCTGCCTGGAGACGGTGGCCAGCGGCGCGAGCCTCGTCCGCCAGATGCGCGAGCGCGGCAACACCGACGTCCGCACCACGGCCGACGTGCTGACACTGGCACGGGACGCGGACCCGCTGGCGACGACGCTCGTCCGCACCGCCGGGACCCACCTGGGCCAGGCGCTCTCCGGGGTCGTGAACTTCTTCAACCCGCACGCCCTCTTCCTGACCGGGAGCATGAGCGCCTCCGAGCCGTTCATCGCCGCGGTGCGCAGCCGGGTCTACGAGGCCTGCCACCCGCTCGCGACCCAGCGCCTGCGGATCGAGGCCGCAGCCACCGGAGCGGACGCGATCCTGCACGGCGCCGCCCGCCTCGCGCTCGAGGGCATGGAGATCCCGGTGGCGACGGCCTGAGCCGCCGCCACCGACGGCCTCACTCCCCCGTCAGGCGCAGCTCGATGACCGGCATCAGCACGTCGGGACGCCGCACCGGGAGATGCACCGTGAGCGTCCCCGCGGCCTCGCCTGCCGGCGTCATCAGGTCGGCCTGCTGGTCCGGGTCGCTGACGCTCGTACGCAGCCAGGACCCGTCGTTCAGCAGGCGCGCATACGAGACCTTGCCCGCAAGGCCGGGCAGATGCACGAAGCCCAGCGGCCAGCTGAACAGGCTCAGGTAGAGCCGGTCGCCGCGAAGCGTGTACACGCCCTCTCGGGGCGGCGTGAACGGCGCGTGACCGGCGCCGATCACGGCGCGGTCGTGGAGGCGCATCCACTCCCCGATCTCGGCGAGGGTCGCCGCGTCCCGGGGCGCGATCGCCCCGCGCCCGTCCGGGCCGATGTTGAGCAGCATGTTGCCGCCCATCGACACCGAGTCGACGAGCATCTGCACGAGCAGCACCGGCGACTTCTGGTCGGTGTTGTCCCGGTGATAGCCCCACGAGCCGTTGAGCGTCTGGCACGCCTCCCACACGAGCGGGACGCCGTCGCGGACGATCGGAGCCGTCGGCTGATACTGCTCGGGCGTCACGAAGTCCGCGGGGATGCCGAGCCGGTCATTGACGAGCATCTCCGGCTGCAGCTCGCGGCACAGCGCGAGCAGCGCCTCGGCGTCCCAGTCCTGCGGCCCCTTCCCCTCCCAGCCGTCCTTGGACTCGGGATAGGTGAAGTCGAAGAACAGGTAGTCGATGTCGCCGTACTCGGTGAGCAGCTCGCGGACCTGACCGTGCAGGTACTCCCGGTAGCGGGCCATGTCGCGCCCCTCGTTCAGGGCGTGCGCGTTCTCGTCGTCGCGTCGGGGGTGGTTCCAGTCCACCGTGAAGTCGGGGTGATGCCAGTCGATGACCGAGTGGTAGAGGCCGACGCGGATGCCCTCGGCACGAAGGGCGTCGACGTACTCGCGCACGAGGTCCCGCCCGACCGCCGTGACGGAGGTGAAGTCGGTCAGCTTCGAGTCCCAGAGGCAGAAGCCGTCGTGGTGCTTCGTCGTGAGCACGACGTAGCCCATCCCCGTCTCCTTGGCGGTCTTCGCCAGGGCCGCGGCATCGAAGAGGTCGGGATCGAAGTTGTCGAAGTAGGGGCGGTACTCCTCGTCGGTGAGGCGTTCGTAGTTCTGCACCCACTCGTGCCGCGCGGCCCCGCTGTAGAGGCCGAAGTGGACGAACATGCCGAAGCGGGCGTCATCAAACCATTCCTGTCGCATGCGTCCATCCTGGCACAGACATCCGATGTCTGCGCCGCGGAATGCCGTACGGAACGCCGAACGGGCGCCCCCGGAGGGACGCCCGTTCGTTCGCGAGTCGAATCAGCGCGCGGCGCTGCCGTCGACGTAGTCCTCGTCCTGCTGCTTCCAGGCGAAGAGCGAACGCAGCTCCTTGCCGGTCGCCTCGATGGGGTGCTGCTCCTCCTTGGCGCGGAGGGCGAGGAACTCCTCGGCCCCGTTGTCCTGGTCCTCGATGAAGCGCTTCGCGAACGCGCCGGACTGGATGTCGGACAGGACGCCCTTCATGCTCTCCTTGACGCGCTCGTCGATCACGCGCGGGCCGGAGACGTAGTCGCCGAACTCGGCGGTGTCGGAGATCGACCAGCGCTGCTTGGCGATGCCGCCCTCCCACATGAGGTCGACGATGAGCTTGAGCTCGTGCAGCACCTCGAAGTAGGCGATCTGCGGCTGGTAGCCCGCCTCGACGAGGGTCTCGAAGCCGGCCTGCACCAGGTGGCTCATGCCACCGCAGAGCACGGCCTGCTCGCCGAAGAGGTCGGTCTCGGTCTCCTCGGTGAAGGTCGTCTTGATGACGCCGGCGCGGGTGCCGCCGATCGCCTTCGCGTACGAGAGCGCGAGGTCCCAGGCCTGGCCGGACGCGTCGCGCTCGACGGCGATGATGTCCGGGATGCCACGGCCGGCGACGAACTCGCGACGCACGGTGTGACCGGGAGCCTTCGGCGCGACGAGGATCACGTCGACGCCCTCGGGAGCGTCGATGTAGCCGAAGCGGATGTTGAAGCCGTGCGCGAAGGCCAGGGTCTTGCCCGCCGTCAGGTTCGGGGCGATGGACTCGCTGTAGATCGTGCGCTGGTGCTGGTCCGGCGCGAGGATCATGATGACGTCGGCCCACTCGGTCGCCTCGGCCACGGTCTTCACGGGGAAGCCGGCCTCCTCGGCCTTCGCGGCGGACTTCGAGCCCTCCTTGAGGGCGATCGCGACCTCGACACCCGAGTCGCGCAGGTTCTGGGCGTGGGCGTGGCCCTGCGAGCCGTAGCCGACGATGGCGACCTTCTTGCCCTGGATCAGGGACAGGTCGGCGTCGTCGTCGTAGAAGATCTCGGTGCTCACTGGTTTCTCTCCTTGGTTGTGGTTGTGCGGGACGCGCGGTCCCTGAGTCTGTCGAAGGGTCAGCCGCGCAGGACGCGCTCGGTGATGCTCTTGCCGCCGCGGCCGATCGCGAGGAGGCCGGACTGGGCGATCTCCTTGATGCCGAAGGGCTCCAGAGCGCGCAGCAGCGCCTCGACCTTGCCCTTGTCCCCGGTGACCTCGATGACGAGGGCGTCGGCGGCGTAGTCGACGACCGAGGCGCGGAAGAGGTTGACGACCTCGATCACGTTCGAACGGCTGGCGTTGTCCGTGCGCACCTTCACGAGCATGTGCTCGCGCTGCACGGACGACGCCGGGTCGAGCTCGACGATCTTGATGACGTTGATCAGCTTGTTGAGCTGCTTGGTCACCTGCTCGAGCGGGAGCTCCTCCACGTCGACGACGACCGTGATGCGGGAGATCCCCGGCACCTCGGTCACGCCGACGGCGAGGGAGTCGATGTTGAAGCCCCGGCGCGCGAACAGGCCGGCGACGCGGGTCAGGAGGCCGGGGGTGTTCTCCACCAGCAGGCTCAGGACGTGGGTCGACATGGCTCAGTCCTCCTCGTCGAACGCGGGCGCGTGGTCGCGCGCGTACTGGACATAGCTGTTGCTGACCCCCTGCGGCACCATCGGCCACACCATGGAGTCGGCGCTCACGACGAAGTCGATCACCACGGGGCGGTCGTTCGTCTCCAGCGCGAGCTGGATGGCGGCGTCGACCTCCTCCTCCTTCTCCACGCGGATCGCGAGGCAGCCGTACGCCTCCGCGAGCTTCACGAAGTCGGGGATGCGGATCGTGCCGTGCCCGGTGTTCAAGTCGGTGTTGGAATGACGGCCGTCGTAGAAGAGCGTCTGCCACTGCCGGACCATGCCCAGCGACGAGTTGTTGATGATCGCGACCTTGATCGGGATGTTGTTGATCGCGCAGGTGGCGAGCTCCTGATTGGTCATCTGGAAGCAGCCGTCTCCGTCGATCGCCCAGACCTGGCGCTCCGGCTCCGCGACCTTGGCACCCATGGCCGCCGGCACCGAGTAGCCCATCGTGCCCGCCCCGCCGGAGTTCAGCCAGGCGTTCGGACGCTCGTACTTGATGAACTGCGCGGCCCACATCTGGTGCTGTCCCACACCGGAGGCGAAGATGCCCTCCGGACCGGTGAGCTCGCCGATGCGCTGGATCACGTACTGCGGGGCGAGCAGACCGTCGGTCGTCGGCGCGTACCCGAGCGGGAACTCGTTGCGGAGCCCGTCGAGGTACGACCACCACTCCTCGATGTCGGGCTTCGCGTCGGCCGTCGCTCCGCGGAAGGCGGCGTCGAGGTCGGTGAGCACGTCGCGCACGTCGCCCACGATCGGCACGTCGGCCGTGCGGATCTTGGAGATCTCCGCCGGATCGATGTCGACGTGCACGACCTTCGCGTGCGGCGCGAACAGCGCGGCCTTGCCGGTGACTCGGTCGTCGAACCGGGCGCCGAGCGAGACGAGGAGGTCGGCCTCCTGCAGCGCGAGCACGGCGGGAACGGTGCCGTGCATGCCGGGCATGCCCAGGTGCTGCGGGTGCGAGTCCGGGAACGCGCCGCGCGCCATCAGCGTCGTCACGACGGGCGCACCGGTCGACTCGGCGAGCTCGAGCAGCTCGGCCGCGGCCCGGCCGCGGACGACGCCTCCGCCCACGTACAGCACCGGCTTCTTCGCCTCCGCGAGGAGGGCGGCGGCCGCCTGGATCTGCTTGCCGTGCGCCTTGGTCACCGGTCGGTACCCGGGGAGGTCGATCTTCGGCGGCCACACGAACGGGGCCGTCGCCTGCTGCGCATCCTTGGTGATGTCCACGAGCACCGGACCGGGGCGCCCGGTGCCGGCGATCTCGTAGGCCGCGGCGATGGCGCCGGGGATGTCCGCGGCGTCCTTCACGAGGAACGAGTGCTTCGTGATCGGCATCGTGATCCCCACGATGTCGGCCTCCTGGAACGCATCCGTGCCCATCAGCGTCGAGAACACCTGACCGGTGATCGCCAGCAGCGGCACCGAGTCCATGTAGGCGTCGGCGATCGCCGTGACGAGGTTGGTCGCTCCGGGACCGGAGGTGGCGATGCACACGCCGACCTTGCCGGATGCGGACGCGTAGCCTTCGGCCGCGTGGCCGGCGCCCTGCTCGTGCCGCACGAGGATGTGGCGCAGCTGCGAGGCGTCCATGAGCGGGTCGTAGACCGGGAGGATCGCGCCGCCGGGAAGGCCGAAGACGTCCGTGACGCCGAGCAGCTCGAGCGAGCGGACGACGGCCTCCGCACCGGTGATCTCCGGAGCGGATGGGCGGGCGGGCGGCCTCGGCACGGCCGAGACGGAGTCAGCAGTCATGACATTCCTTCTGATGAACTGTGCGGGACACCGGCGCTCCGATCGAGCGGTTGCTGAGCCGGTCGATGGATCAGCCGGTCGTCGCGCCCTCGGCGGCGGACCGCACGAGGCGCGAGTACTTGGCAAGAACGCCTCGGGTGTAGCGCGGGGGAAGCGGCTCCCAGCCAGAGCGGCGGGAGGCGAGCTCTGCCTCGTCGACGAGTAGATCGAGAGAGCGAGCTGCGATATCGACCCGTATCAGATCACCATCGCGCACGAAGGCGATAGGACCTGCGTCCACCGCTTCGGGTGCTATGTGGCCGATGCACAGGCCGGTTGTGCCGCCTGAGAATCGTCCGTCCGTCAAGAGTAGTACATCTTTTCCGAGCCCCGCGCCCTTGATGGCCGCGGTGATGGCGAGCATCTCGCGCATGCCCGGTCCGCCCTTGGGGCCCTCGTACCGGATGACGATGACCGTCCCCGGCTCGATGCTGCCCTCGGCGACCGCGTCCATGGCGGCGCGCTCCCGCTCGAAGACCCGCGCGGGACCCTCGAAGACGGCAGCGTCGAAGCCGGCGGTCTTGACGACGGCACCCTCCGGCGCGAGCGATCCGTGCAGGATCGTGAGTCCGCCGGTGGCGTGGATGGGGTTGTCGAACGTGTGGATGACCTCGCCGTCGATCGGCTGCGGGTCGAGCTCGGCGAGGTTCTCGGCGAGCGTCTTGCCGGTGACGGTGAGCGCGTCGCCGTGCAGCAGACCTTCGTCGAGCATCGCCTTCATGATCACGGGGATGCCGCCGTGCCGGTCGACGTCGTTCATGACGTACTTGCCGAACGGCTTCATGTCGGCCACGTGCGGGACCTTGTCGCCGATGCGGTTGAAGTCGTGCAGGCTCAGCTCGACCTCGGCCTCGCGGGCGATGGCGAGGAGGTGGAGGACGACGTTGGTCGAGCCGCCGAGGGCCATCGCGAGGGCGATCGCGTTCTCGAACGCCTCCTTGGTGAGGATGTCGCGCGTCGTGATCCCCTGGCGGAGCAGGTTCACGACCGCCTCGCCCGACCGGTGCGCGAAGTAGTCGCGACGACGGTCGGCCGCGGGCGGCGCGGCGGAGCCAGGGAGGCTGAGCCCGAGCGCCTCGGCGACGGAGGCCATGGTGTTGGCCGTGTACATGCCGCCGCACGCGCCCTCACCGGGGGCGATGGCGCACTCGATGCGCTTGAGGTCCTCCTCGCTCATGAGGCCGGCCCGGCAGGCGCCGACCGCCTCGAACGAGTCGATGATCGTGACGTCCTTCTCGGTGCCGTCGGAGAGCTTGACCCAGCCCGGCGCGATCGACCCGGCGTAGAGGAAGACGCTCGACAGGTCGAGGCGCGCGCTGGCCATGAGCATGCCGGGGATGGACTTGTCGCAGCCGGCGAGGAGGACGGAGCCGTCGAGGCGCTCGGCCATCATCACGGTCTCGACCGAGTCGGCGATGACCTCGCGGGAGACGAGCGAGAAGTGCATCCCCTCGTGGCCCATCGAGATGCCGTCCGAGACCGAGATCGTGCCGAACTGCAGCGGGTAGCCGCCGCCGGAGTGCACGCCCTCCTTCGCTCCCTGCGCGAGCCGGTCGAGACTCAGGTTGCAGGGCGTGATCTCGTTCCAGCTGGACGCGATGCCGATCTGCGGCTTGTCCCAGTCGGCATCCCCCATGCCGACGGCACGGAGCATGCCGCGGGAGGTCGTGGCCTCGATGCCGTCGGTGACGACGCGACTGCGGGGCTTGATGTCGATGGGCGCGCTGGTGGAGGGATCATGCGAGGACATGACGAGAGTCTATTCCTGCGCGACGGCCCTCTCGTTCGCGAGCGTCTCCAGAAGCGCGGCGATCTGTTGTGGGGAGTCCACACGGAGGGTCGCGGCGCTCTCCCCCGGCCCGACGCGCACGCCGAGGTCGCCCTCCTGCAGCACGCGCATCGCGTCCTCGTCGGTCACGTCGTCGCCGGCGAAGAGGATGCCCGTCGCGTCGAAGCGCTCCCGGAGGGCGATCATCGCGGCGTCCTTGCCCTCGTTCCGCGACGAGAACTCGAGGACCCGGTGACCGGCGCGCCGCCGCCAGTGCGGGAAGCGCTCGGCGACGAGGGCGTCGATCTCGGCGAAGACCTTCTCCTCGGTGTCCCGGTCCGCGCGCCGGGTGTGCACGCCCATGCCGAAGGTCTTGGGCTCCAGCTCCGCTCCCTCGTAGCGGTCGATGATCGGTTGCGCGGCCGCCCACAGCTCCTCGCGCGCCCCGGCCTCGGTCACATCGCCCGGCGCGTCAGCGGCGCCTTCGCCCGGGAACCAGTACTGCGCGCCGTGCGATCCGGCGAGCACCACGACGGAGTCGTCGGTGTGCTCGGTGATCTCCCGGAGGTCGTGCATGCTGCGCCCCGAGACGTAGGCGACGACCGTGTCCGGCATCGCGGCCAGGCGCGTCATCTGCGCGGCCACCTCGGGCAGCGCCCGTGCAGCCATGGGGTCCACGACGAGCGGGGAGGCGGTGCCGTCGAAGTCGAGGGCGACCACCAGGCGCGGCGTCGTCGCGAGGGCGGTGAGGTCGGCGTCGGCGGTTCCGGGGATCCAGGGGCGCGTCACGGTGTCTCCGATCGAGAGGAAGAAGGGGGGTGCAGGGGGGCGGTCAGCGGCGACGGGCGTCCGCCAGGGCCTCGAGGAAGGACGACGACCAGGCGTTCACGTCGTTGTCCAGCACCCGTCGGCGCAGGGACCGCATACGGCGCCCCTGCTCAGCGGGCGACATCTCCACCGCCTCCATGATCGCGTCCTTGAGTCCCGCGATGTCGTGCGGGTTGACGCGTACGGCCTGACGGAGCTCGTCCGCCGCGCCGGTGAACTCACTGAGCACCAGCACGCCGCGGTTGTCGGTCCGCGTGGCGACGTACTCCTTCGCGACGAGGTTCATGCCGTCGCGTAGCGCCGTCACGAGCATGACGTCCGCCGCGAGGTACAGGGCGACCATCTCCTCGCGCGGGTACCCCTGATGCAGGTAGCGGATGGCGGAGTGGCCGACCGTGTCGTGGTCGCCGTTGATGCGGGCCACCGCGAGCTCGATCTCGTCCCGGAGGTGCGCGTAGGCGTCCACCCGCTCCCGGCTCGGGCTCGCCACCTGGATGAGCGTGACGTCCTCCACATCGAGGCGGCCGTCTTCGAGGAGCTCGCCGTAGGCCTTGATCCGGTGCCCGATGCCCTTGGTGTAGTCCAGGCGGTCGACGCCGAGGAGGATGCGCTTGGGGTTGCCGAGGCTCGCGCGGATCTCCGCGGCCCGCGCCCGGACGTCCTCCCGTGCGGCGAGTTCGAGGTACGGGGCGGTGTCGATGGAGATCGGGAACGCCTTGGCGATCGCCGTCCGTGAGCCGCCCTGCTCCGGGACCGTGATGTTCGGCCCCTTCACCTCGTAGCGCAACCGGCGCCGCACCGCGGTGAGGAAGTAGGTCGCGTCCTGCGCCCGCTGGAAGCCGATGACGTCGGCGCCGAGCAGTCCACGGAGGACCTGGTCGCGCCACGGAAGCTGGGCGTACAGGCCGTGCGCGGGGAACGGGATGTGGTGGAAGTAGCCGATCGTGACGTCGGGGCGCAGCTCGCGGACCATCTGGGGCACCAGCTGGAGCTGGTAGTCGTGGACCCAGACGGTGCCGTCCTCAGCGGCGGCGGCCGCGGCGGCCTCGGCGAACCGGCGGTTGACCCGCACATACGCCTCCCACCACTCACGGTGGTACTGCGGCGGGGCGATGACGTCGTGGTAGAGCGGCCAGATCGTGTCGTTCGCGAAGCCCTCGTAGTAGTCCGCGACCTCCTCGGAGCTCAGCGTCACCGGGATGAGATGGATCCCGTCGGCGTCGAAGGGCTCGAGCTCCACGTCCGGCTGACCGGGCCAGCCGACCCAGGCGCCGTGCACGCGGCGCATCATCGGCTCGAGGGCGGCGACGAGGCCGCCGGGCGACGTCCGCCAGGTCTCCTCGCCGTCGGGCCCCACGACCCGGTCCACCGGGAGGCGGTTGGCGACGACGACGAAATCAGCAGCGGTCACAGGGGCACTCCTCGGTCCAGGAGCTTCCAACCTACCGAGGATGAGCGCCGACCGCTGGTCCTCGGTCAGGCCTTGACAGCGGACGTTCCGCGGTGCAGACCGCTGAGGGCCCAGTTGCCGAGACCCGCCGCGAACGCGATGCCGGCCGCGATCATCGGAAGCACGAGGGCGGCCGACGTGCCGAGGCTCTCCGCGATCTCCCCCGCCACCGCGGCGCCGATCGACTGGCCGACGATCACGCCGGAGCCGAGCATCGTCATCACCGTCGCCGACCGGCCACGGGGGCTCCGCGCCGCTCCGAAGCTGTACTGGGTGACAAGGGTCGGACCGATGCCGATGCCCATGATGGCCAGGGCGAGCATCATCCCCGCCGGCGAGTCGACGATGCCGAGCAGCAGTGAGCCGGCGAGGAGGACTCCGGAGAAGACGAGCCATCGCGCCCGGAGCGAGAACCGCGCGGGGAGCCACGCGACACCCAGGGCCAGCAGCGCGGAGCCGACGCCCATCACGCCGTACAGCAGGCCCGCCTGCTCCGGGGCACCGAGGTCGGCCATGAACGACGTGAGCGAGGTGAGCATGGTGCCGAAGAAGATGCCGACGCCGAGGATGCCGAGGACGACGATGAGGAGCTGCGGCCGGAACAGCTCGGACACGGCGGAGGGCGCCCGACCGTCCTCGGTGCGGTCCTGCGAGACATGCCGCCCGCTCGGGTGCAGCGCGAAGGCCCCGACGAACACCAGGGTCAGCACGGCGGCGCCGACCAGCGGGGCCCAGGGCGCGAGTGCCGAGGCGAGGACGCCCACGAGGAAAGGACCGAACACGAAGACGGTCTCGTCGGCGGCCGACTCGTACGCCATCGTGCCGGAGACCGTGCGGGCGCGGCGCTCCGCCGGCATCCGTTCGCCGATGATCGTGACCAGACGGGAGCGCGAGAGCGGCGCGACCTGCGGGGCCGTCGCACCGATGCCGATCGCGGTGAGAAGCACGAAGCCGTCGGCGGCCGGACCGTAGACCACCGCGGTGAAGAGCAGGAGCATCGCCGCGTTGCCCACGGTGAGCGCGAGGAGGACTGTGCGCTGGCCGAAGCGGTCGGCGGCGGCGCCCAGGATCGGGCCGAAGCAGGCGGTGCCGAGACCGACCGCAGCGGACGTGAGCCCGCCGAGCGACAGGGATTCCCGCGCCGACACGACGACGGTCAGCACACCGACCACCATCATGGCGAAGGGCAGACGCGCGATGAACGCGATGAGGAAGTAGGGCAGGCCGGCGAGGCGGAAGAGGCTCGGCTCGGCGATATCGGGCGTGGTGCTGGCGTGTGTCATGGCTCTCGCGCGTCGACGACGCGATGTCGGGTGCCGCCGCTGTCCGCCGGAGATGCCGACGGCCGGTAGATACACGGTTTCTGCGGCCGCGGGCGAACCGCGACCCTCCCATGATATCCGGTGCCTCGGGACGCACGCCCTGCCAGTCGCTCCCCCGCCTTGTCAAGCCACCGGCCCGCGTGCGCTCCCTGCGGGTACCGTAGGGGCATGCGCTACCTCTTCAGCACCGGACTCGTCGCCGCGATCTCGGCTGGGATCTCGCTGCTGCGCGGCACCCGCAACGAACCCATCACCTGGCGCTCGCTCCTGTCGTGGGTGAGCTGGGGCATCACGATGGCGCTCGCGGTCGGCGCGGTTGTCGACATGCGCCGCGAACGCCACGGCGTGCCGGTGGACGCGGACTCCCCGCAGTCGGTGAAGAAGTCCAAGAAGGCGCAGCGTCTGCAGTTCCGTTCGCAGAAGGCCCTCGCCGACGCGCAGGGGCACGCCCAGGACAAGCGGTCCTGACGCGCCCCCGCGCCTCCCGCGTCACCGGGTGAGGATGAGCGCCTCGCCCTGACCGCCGCCGCCGCACAGGCCGACCGCCGCGGTTCCGCCTCCCCGGCGGGCCAGCTCGTGCGCGACGTGCACCACGAGACGGTTGCCGGAGGCACCGATCGGATGACCGATCGCGATGCCGCCGCCGTGCACGTTGACGATCTCATCGTCCAGCCCGAGCTCCGTCTGCGAGCGGGCCACGACGGCCCCGAACGCCTCGTTGATCTCCACGAGGTCGAGGTCCTGCGGCGTGATGCCCTGTTTCCGGCATGCCTGCTCGATCGCCCGCGCCGGCTGCGCCTGGAGCGAGTTGTCCGGGCCGGCGGTCTGGCCGCTCGCCCCGACGGTCACGAGCACCGGCCAGCCCTTGGCCTCGGCCGTCCCGCGCGTCGTGACGACGACGGCGGAGGCGCCGTCCGAGATCTGGGACGAGTTGCCCGCCGTGATCGAGCCGCCCTCGGCGAAGGCAGCTCGCAGTCCCGCGAGGGTCTCCACCGTGGTCTCGGGGCGCACCCCCTCGTCTCGGGTCACCCGCACGGGTTCGCCCCGGCGCTGCGGCACCTCGACGGCGACGATCTCCGCGTCGAGCACACCGCTCTCCTGCGCGGCGGCGGCCCGCTGATGCGAGAGCGCGGCGACCTGGTCCTGGGCCTCCCGGGTGAGTTCGTAGCGCGCGTTGTGCCGTTCCGTGGACGCACCCATGCTCTCCCGGTCGTAGGCGTCCGTCAGCCCGTCGTAGGCCATGTGGTCGAGGACCTCGACGGTGCCGTAGGTCCAGCCATCGCGCGATCCCATGAGCAGGTGCGGTGCGCGGGTCATGGACTCCATGCCGGCGGCGACGACGACCGCGGCGTCCCCGGTCCGGATCATGCGCGCCGCGTCGATCACGGCCGTGAGCCCGGACAGGCACACCTTGTTCACGGAGTGGGCGGGGACGTCCCAGCCGATCCCGGCGCCGATGCTGGCCTGACGGGCGGCGTTCTGTCCCGACCCCGCGGCGAGCACCTGCCCCACGATGACCGCATCGACGTCTGCGGGGTCCACCCCGCCCTGCTCCAGCGCACCTCGGATCGCGAACGATCCGAGCTGCGGCGCCGTGAACGCGGCGAGCTGTCCTTTCAGCCGCCCCTGCGGGGTGCGCGCCGCGGCGACGATGACGACGTCGTTCTCACTCATTGATCTCGGTCCTTCCGTTGTCCAGTTCCGGGGCGAGGCGGAGAGGGGGCTCCGTGGCCTGCCGCACCTGCTCCACCGAGACGTCGGGCGCGAGCTCGACCAGGACGAGCCCGTCCGGCGTCACGTCGATCACCGCGAGGTCCGTGATGATCCGGTCCACGACGCCGCGTCCGGTCAACGGCAGCGTGCAGACGTCGACGATCTTCGCCGAGCCGTCCTTGGCGACGTGCTCCATCAGCACGATCACCCGTCCGGCGCCGTGCACGAGGTCCATCGCGCCCCCGGGGCCCTTGACCATCTTGCCGGGGATCATCCAGTTCGCGAGATCGCCCGTGGCGGAGACCTGCATCGCCCCGAGGATCGCGGCATCGATCTTCCCGCCGCGGATCATGCCGAAGCTGAGGGCGGAGTCGAAGAACGCCGCCCCGGGCAGCGTGGTCACCGTCTCCTTCCCCGCGTTGATGAGATCCGGGTCGACCTCGTCCTCCCGCGGATAGGGCCCGACCCCGAGGATGCCGTTCTCCGACTGCAGCACCACGGTCACGTCGGACGGGACGTGGTTCGGCACGAGCGTGGGCAGGCCGATGCCGAGGTTCACATACGCGCCGTCCGGCAGCTCGGCCGCCGCACGCGCGGCCATCTGGTCTCTCGTGAGCGCCATGTCAGGCTCCTTCCGCGGCGACGGTCCGTCGCTCGATGCGCTTCGGGATGTCCTCGCCCACCTCGACGATGCGGTGCACGAAGACGCCGGGCAGATGGATCGCGTCCGGGTCGAGCTCTCCCGCTTCGACGAGCCGCTCCACCTGCGCGATGCACACGCGCCCGGCCATCGCGGCGAGCGGGTTGAAGTTCCGCGCGGCCTTCGTGAAAACCAGGTTGCCGTGCCGGTCGCCGCGGGCCGCGTGCACCAGGGCGAAGTCGGTGGTGATCGCCTCCTCCAGCACGAACTCGCGCGGTTCGCCGTGCACCGTGAACGTGCGGACGTCCTTGGGTGGCGAGGCCACCGCGATCGAGCCATCGGCGTGGTACCGGCGAGGCAGACCGCCCTCGGCCACCTGGGTGCCGACGCCCGTCTGGGTGAAGAACGCCGCGATCCCGGATCCTCCCGCCCGCAGCTTCTCGGCGAGCGTGCCCTGCGGGGTCAGCTCCAGCTCGAGCTCCCCGGACAGGAACTGCCGCTCGAACTCCTTGTTCTCCCCCACGTACGACGACGTCATCTTGCGGATGCGCTGCGCGGCGAGCAGGATGCCGAGCCCCCAGTCGTCCACCCCGCAGTTGTTGCTGACGACGCTGAGGTCGGTCGTGCCCTGGGCGAGGAGCGCCTCGATGAGGGCGATCGGGTTCCCGGAGAGCCCGAAGCCTCCGACCGCGAGCGAGGCGCCGTCCGGGATGTCGGCGACCGCGGCGGCCGCGGACTCCCATTGCTTGTCGATCACGTCTGCTCCTTCGGTTCCGTGTCCCCACCAGCCTCCCGCCCCGGCGCAGTCACGGCCAGCGCCCTCTTGCGATGTGGACGCCCGCGCCACTAGCGTCCACGATGTGGACACTGCGACGAATCCCGTCCCCGGTACTCAGGCCGTCGCGCGGGCGGCGCGGCTCCTGCGACTGGTAACGGCCGCCGGCACCGACGGCGCCACCCTGCAAGAACTCGCCGGCAGCGCCGGCCTCTCCCGGCCCACCGCGCATCGCCTGCTCAGCGCCCTCCGCGCGGAGGGCCTCGTCGACCGCGACGCCGACAGCACGCGCTGGATGCCCGGACCCGAGCTCTTCCTCATGGGATCCGTGGCCGCCGCACGATACGACGTGACGGCCCTGGCCCGGGACATCGTGCGGTCGCTCGCCGTGAAGACCGAGGAGAGCGCCTTCTTCTCCGTCCGCCGCGCGGACGAGACGGTCTGCCTGCTGCGCGAGGAGGGGTCGTTCCCCATCCGCTCGTTCGTGCTGAGCGAGGGGGTGCGCTTCCCGCTCGGCGTGGCGAGCGCCGGCCTCGCGATCCTCGCCTTCCTCCCCGACCACGATGTGGATGCCTACCTGGAGCGCCATCCGGAGCTCGTCGAGAACTGGGGGCGTGCCCACGGCGAGCGCCCGCTGCGGAAGCGCCTCGCCGAGACGAAGGAACGCGGGTTCGCCGTCAACCCCGGCCTGATCGTCGAGGGGAGCTGGGGCCTCGGCGCGGCGGTGTTCGACCGCGCCGGACGCCCGGAGTGGGCGCTCAGCCTCACCGGTGTCGCCTTCCGCTTCGGCCCGGAGCGTCAGGCCGAGCTGGGCCGGATCCTCCTCGCTCACGCGCATCAGCTCTCGGCGAGGATCGCGCACGCCCGACGGTGACCTTGATACATACCAGCCGGTATATACTTTCTGGTATGAATCGCTCTGAGGTCATCCCGTCGCTCGTGCTCTCGGGCTACGCGCTGGGTCGCATCGCCGCCCAGGACGCGGGGAACGAGGCGCCCGCCGCGCAATGGCGGGTGCTCAGCCTGCTCGACCAGTCGGGTCCCCGTCGCGTCGGCGAGCTCGCCGCGGCGGCCCGCACGACACAGCCCGGGATGACCCGGTTGCTCGGCACCCTCGAACGCGAGGGCCTCGTCCGCCGCTCCCCCGACCCCGACGATTCCCGTGCCACCGTCGTCGCCGCGACCCCCGACGGCACGGCGGCCCTGGCCGCCTGGCGTTCCGAGTTCCGGGCGACGATCGCACCGCGGTTCGCCGACCTCGACGACGACGACTGGCATGCCCTCACCCGTGCGGCCGAGATCCTCGCCGCCCACACCTCAGCCGACCGGACAGGAGACATCCGTTGAACACCGCCCCCGCAACCCCCGCCCCCTCGGTCTGGCGGCAGCCGGCCCAGGTGTGGGCCGTCGCCTTCGCGTGCGTCGTCGCCTTCATGGGCATCGGCCTCGTCGATCCGATCCTCCCGGCCATCGCGGAGTCCCTCGAGGCCACGCCGGTCGAGACGGAACTGCTGTTCACCAGTTACCTCCTCGTCACCGGCCTCGCGATGCTCGTCACCAGCTGGATCTCCAGCCGGATCGGCGCCAAGGCGACCCTCCTCGTCGGTCTCGGCCTGATCGTCGTGTTCGCCCTCCTCTGCGCGATCAGCGGCAGCGTCGACGCGGTCATCGGCTTCCGTGCCGGCTGGGGGCTGGGCAACGCGCTGTTCATCTCGACGGCGCTGGCCACGATCGTCGGCGCCGCATCCGGCGGCAGCAGCGCGGCCATCGTGCTGTACGAGGCGGCGCTCGGCCTCGGTATCGCCGTGGGTCCCCTGCTCGGCGGCATCCTCGGCGAGCAGAGCTGGCGCGGCCCGTTCTTCGGCGTCGTGGCCCTGATGGCCATCGCCTTCATCGCCGTGCTCGTGCTGCTGCGGGGTCCGGGCGAGAAGCGCACCCCGGTGAAGTTCTCCGCACCCTTCACGGCTCTGCGCCGTCCCGCGCTCGCGATCCTCGCCGTGGCCGCCCTGTTCTACAACATCGGGTTCTTCGTGCTGCTGGCGTTCTCGCCCTTCCCCCTGGGCTTCGGCGCGATGGGCATCGGCCTGACGTTCTTCGGCTGGGGTGTCGCCCTCGCGATCACCAGCGTGTGGGTCGCGCCGGTGCTGATGCGCCGGATGCCGAGGACGCACGTGATCCTCACCGTGCTGCCCCTGCTCGCCGTCGACCTCGTGGTCGCGGGACTCGTCGTCGCCGAACCGGCCGCTCTCGTCGTGTGCATCATCGTGGGCGGTCTGCTCCTCGGCATCATGAACACCGTGCTGACCGAGGCCGTCATGGAGGCGACCGACCTCCCCCGCTCCGTCGCCTCTTCGGCCTACTCCGCGGTCCGCTTCCTCGGCGGCGCGATGGCCCCGCCGATCGCGGCCCTGCTGTGGCACCTGTTCACCGCCACCGTGCCGTACCTCTTCGCCGCCGCCGCCGTCCTGCTGGCCGCGCTGACGATCCTCCTCGGCCGGAAGGTCCTCGCGCACATCGACGACGAGCCCGGCGACGTGGCCACCGAGGACGCGGCGGCGATCCTCGTCGGTGACGCCGGCTGACCCGCTCGGCTACCGTGAGGACATGACCGACGCTCCTCCCCTCCCCGAGCGCAGCCGACGCGTGCAGGAACACCTCCTCGCGGCCGGTGTCGAGACCGAGATCCGGGTCCTTCCGGACTCGGCGCGCACCGCCGCCGAGGCGGCCGCCGCCATCGGCTGCGACGTCGCCGCGATCGCCAACAGTCTCGTCTTCCTCGCCGACGGTCGGCCCGTCCTCGTCATGACCAGCGGCGGGCATCGGGCGGACCTCGCCGTCCTGGCGCGAAGCGTGGGGGCGAGCGAGGTCGTCATGGCACCGCCCGCCACCGTGCGCGACGCCACCGGACAGGCGATCGGCGGAGTGGCGCCCGTCGGCCATCCCACGTCCCTCCCCACCTTCATCGACAGCACCCTGCAGGCGCACGACGTGATCTGGGCTGCGGCCGGCCATCCGCACACCGTCATGCCGCTGACCTTCGCCCAGCTCTCGAGCCTCACCGCAGGCACGGTGATCGAGGTCGTCTGACCGGATGTCCGCGCCATGCCCCATGATGGAGGCGATGCCGACCGCGGCGCGAGCGACCGGCGAGACGGAGGCGACGACATGTGCGGACGATTCGCGAACGACGCGACGACGGACGAGCTGATCCGGGAATTCGTCGCCGAGGGTGGGCGACCGGAGGACTGGTGGAAGTCCTGGCACGGCGCGTACTCGATCGCGCCGACCGAGAGCGCCCCGATCGTGCGGGACCGCGGCGAGGGCCGCATCCTCGAACTCGTGCGGTGGGACTGGCAGAGTCCCCCCAACCGTCCGCAGCGCGCCCCGCTGATCAACGCGCGGATGGAGAAGCTCGCCGCCGGGTTCTGGGCGCCGGCGTTCTCCGCCGCGCGGTGCCTCGTGCCGATGCGCGGGTACTTCGAATGGACGGGCGAGAAGGGCCACAAGACCCCGCACTTCCTCCACGGCGACGGCCTGCTCGCCGCCGCCGGCCTCACCTGGTCGATGGAGCATGAGGGAGAGAAGGTGCGCTGCTTCGTCGTCGTCACCCGGGAAGCGCGAGACGCCGGTGGGGAGGTGCACGACCGGATGCCCGCCTTCCTGACTCCGGACACCTGGGACGCGTGGCTCACACCGGAGAAGCTCACCGGGCAGACCAAGCTCGACACGCTGGCGATGCTCGATCACACTTCCGCCGATGTCGCGGCGACGCTCCGCGGACACGTCGTCGACCGCAAGGTGAGCAACACCCGCACCGTCGACCCCTCCGACCCGACCCTCCTCGAGCCGGTGGCGTGAAACGGAGAGACACGCCAGGACTCGCGACACCCCGGTGGGATAGGAGATCGGGCGAATGTGTGACACGCTGAGCACACCCCACACCAGCGGTCATCTCGGCCGCGCCTCTTGCACAGGTTCCCGTGGAGAGAAGGGAATCTTGCGATGGGCAAGTTCATCTACGAGAACAGCGTCAAGGTCGACATCGAAGACCGCGCTCTCACTCACATCCAGCTGGTCATGACCGCGAAGCTCCGCCGTGGCGAGCCCTTCGGCTTCACCTGGAAGGACGACGTCAGCATGGGCGGCGGCCGCACGACGGTCTGGATCCATGCCGGAAGCTCGCTGGTGTACAAGTACCACGGCAGTCGCCAGCCCAGCGTCAACCGCGCCTGGATCGAGGCCCTCGCGTTCACCGCCAACGCCCCGAGCGGTCTGTACCTCGTCCCCGAGCCCGCGGACCAGCAGCAGCCGGACGGCAGCGAGAGCGCTCTCACCCGCTCCTAACACGAGGGTCGACAGGGTTCAACCCCTCTTGTCGGGGATCGAGGTGGTTCGTACCGTGGAGCCCATGGGGAACCAGACGGGAATGACGACGACGCACATCGAGATCGATGGGCACGACTTCCTCCTGCCTCGCAGCACGGATGTCGCGGACCTCATGTCTCGGATCGAGGCGGCGGCGCGCTCGCAACCGACGTTCATCGACTTGGCGACCGGCGACGCTCTGACGAGCGTGCTCATCACCGCGCAGTCGCGCGTCGTCGTCTACCTGATCCGCGAGGACGCCGGCCACGACGCCCCCATCGACGTGCGCTCCACGCTCGACTGGGATCTGTGAGCAGCACGGTCCGCTCGTAGACTGGACGGATGCTCGTCGCCCTCATCCGCCCCCGAGGATCCATGACCGTCGACGTCACCGGGACATCCCTCGAAGACGTCCACACACAGCTCGAGGCTCATCGTGAGCCGGGCTACGCGCTCACCTCCGCTCCGGTGCGCATGCTCAAGGGTGAGGCGAAGATGGAGGCCACGGGGACGTTCCAGCGCGTCGACGGCGTCGAGCAGATCGAGGCCGAGGACATGACGGGCATCGAGGCGAAGGTCCCGGAGGGCTGGCAGCTGCTCTCCGTCCGCCGCGCCTGACGCGCGCGCCACCCGCCGCCGCAACGCGCGTTTCCGATCCCCGCGTCGGCAGGTCGTCCCTCCCGCCCCATGCGGGTTCGAAAAGGTGCCTCTCCCGGCCGCGAGAGGCACGATTTCGATCCCGCCCTGAGCGATCCGGCCCCGAAACAGGCAGAGAAAAAGCCCCGGAGATGGCGAGATCTCTGAGGCTTGTTCCGTGCACCCCCAGGGACTTGAACCCTGAACCCACTGATTAAGAGTCAGTTGCTCTGCCGATTGAGCTAGAGGTGCGTGGCCCGGGATAACCCCGACCGAGGAATTACATTACCAGCGGATGGCGCCGACACGAAATCCAGCGCGGCCCGGGCGTGGCTCGGGCGTTTCGCCCCCTGATCCTGGCCGATGGTCTCTGCGGGCGCGGTCCGGGCGGCGACTATCCTGAGAGCGTGACCGCCACTCCCGACGCCGCCGACCTGCGCGCCGATCTCCAGCTCGCCCTTCGCCTCGCCGACGCCGCGGATGCCCAGTCGCTCCCCCGTTTCGACGCCGCCGACCTGGAGATCTCCACGAAGGCGGACCACTCGCACGTGACGGACGCCGACCTGGCGACAGAGCGGGCGATCCGCCGGATCCTCGAGGAGGATCGTCCCGACGACGGCATCTTCGGCGAAGAGTTCGGCGCTCAGGGCAGCACCGCCCGGCAGTGGATCATCGACCCGATTGACGGCACCGCGAACTTCCTCCGCGGTGTCCCGCTGTGGGGCACGATGATCGCCCTCGCGATCGACGGCGTGCCGCGCGTCGGCGTGGTCAGCATGCCCGCCCTCGGTCGACGCTGGTGGGCGGCGGCCGGACATGGCGCCTGGACCGTCAGCGACCGCAGCGAGCGCCGTCTCGCCACCTCGACCGTCTCCTCGCTGGACGAGGCCAGCGTGAGCTTCCAGAGCATCGCGCAGTGGCGTGACGCCGGGCAGCTGGATGCCCTGCTGCGCCTGAGCGAGCACGTCTGGCGCGATCGGGCGTACGGGGACGTCTACGCCTACATGCTCCTCGCCGAAGGGCGACTGGAGGCGGTCGCGGAGTTCGATGTGAAGGAGTACGACATCGCAGCGGCTGTGGCGATCGTGAATGAGGCCGGCGGGCGCATGACGGCATTCGACGGCTCCGAGACGATCTCCGCCCGCTCGACGCTCGCCACCAACGGCACCCTTCACGACGAGTTCCTCCGTCTCCTGCACGACTGACCACCCCGAGGCCGCAATGACCACCCGACGACTCGCGATCCTGACCGGTCTCGTGCTCGCGGGAGCCGCCCTCACGGCGTGCACGGGTGGAAACACCGCTGATCCGTCGGCGCCGGCCTCCGCCACTCCCACGGGAGACGGCGGCGCGAGCGCGACACCGAGCGGGGACGAGCTCACGTGCGAGTCGATGATCACCGAAGGCACCGTCGCGGCCCTCACCGACGCCGGATGGACGGCAGAGCCACGCGAGTTCCGTGTCGGGGGCATCGAGCTGAGGCAGGGACTCCTCTGCTTCTGGGCGGACTTCAGCGTGCCCTCCGACCACGGTCAGATGTACGGCTGGTCTCCCTTGTCCTCCGAGGAGGCGGAGCGCGCACAGGCGGGCCTGGAGGAGGAGGGGTGGCGGAGCGAGGAAGACGCTCAGGGCACGTACGTCACCGAGGACCCGCAGTTCGCCATGAGCACGGACGAGGACGGGTACGGCATGACCTACCTCTTCGGCGACGGCTGGGTGAAGGTCGCCGACACGAAGCAGGGGCTCCTCCTCATCGAGGGACAGCGCTGACGCCGCACACCACTCGGCTGGTGTTGTCAAGCCGCTGGGCCTGAGGCCGCAGACGGACGATGCTGGTGACATCCGTCGAGGAAAGGAACGCGCATGGGTACCGACAGCGACCGCAACGACATCAGCACCGAGCCCTCCCCCGGCCCCGAGGAGAACGACAACCTCGGCGCGGAGGACAACAAGGGCGAACCGCGCACCGTTCCGCCCACGGACGGATCGGATGACGACGGCGACGATGTGCTCGCCGAGGATCCGGACCGCTCACACTGAGCCGCTCGTCCGGATCGCAGGAGCCCCGCCTCGCGAAGAGGTGGGGCTCCTGCGCTGTCACTCCGTCGACGAGCTCTGGACGATCTCGTCGACGAGGGTGATGCCGCCGGTCGAGTTCGCCGACTGCATGAGGTCGTCGATCCACTGTGGGTTCAGCTTCGGCGGTTCCCGCCCTTCGAAGGTGAAGCGCAGCGGAATCGACGGGTGCAGCCAGATCGTGGAGCGTCCGTATGCGTCGCCCTCGGGGTGGGTCCACGACACCGTGAAGCTCTCGTTGCGTCGGAGCTTCGTCGCGATCACGACCTTGAGGTGCGCGAGCGCGCGGTCCTCGATGTGGAGCTGGCTCGTGCTGTCGTACATGATGAACCCCATGACCGAATGCTAGGCCTCGCCTGCCTCGGCCACCAGGGCTGTCATGCCGCCTGCATCCCCGCCCACCTCTCAGCCGCGGACGTCGCGCGGGTCGTTGCCGTAGCTGTTCCGCTCCCCGATCGTGCCGTCCTCCCGTCGGATGAGGTGCTCGACCTGGCGCGCCCGAGCCGTCTCCCGCCCGACGGCGACCGCCTCGTCCTTCGTGTCATGCGGCCCGCTGAACGTGTTCACCTCGCCCTGGACGCGATTGAACCAGCCGCCTTCCTGGTGGAACGTGTCGACATCGCCCTTCGGCATGGCGTCTCCCTTCGTCGTGGACCCCCTTGGTACCTCGCGAGCGCAGTCGCCTCCGACCCCCTTGCGCGCGCCGGTTCGGCCGTACGCGCACCGCGCATCGGTCGCGTCCCCCGAAGAGGGGACAGACATCCGGTCCCTCCGCCTGCGATCATCGCGATGAGGGAGTCGAACGGGCGGGCGCTGTCCCGCCGATCGGGGAAGGAGACTTCTGATGACGACCGACATCATCGCGGGGCCGTTCCTGACGGCGGTCCGCGAGGCCTGGGACCGTGCGCGGGGAACACTCATCGTCCCCCGGGATTTCACCCTGACGCAGTTGGCGGCCGGAGCGGGGTCGCTGAGCGCAGAGGTCACCGACTCGACGGGGACCCGGTTCGGCTTCCGCGTTCCACTTCCGGCGGCCGCCCGGTGGGAAGGGAGGGCACAAGGTGGTGAAGGCACGCCGGAGCACTGGGCGCTGTGGAGCGTCATCATCCCGCTCATGGAGGAGCTGGAGACGGACGCCGGGCGCCGCTTCGCGCCCGACGCCGACGGCGTCCGCTGGGTGACCGCATAGACGATCGCGGTCACCGCGCCGCGGCGCCTGTCGCAGACCGTCTTCGCAGTCGCTTCCCTGGCGGGCTTCCCACCAGAGCGCGTACTCGGGTCCCTCCGGGGTTTCGATCGTCCACGGTGGGAAGGTGATGAAGCGCTCGAGCGCGAGGGCCCACGAGCTGTCTGCTCTGGTCGATCCGGGGTCGTCGGCAGGAAGCTCGTCGTCGCCGACATAGCTCAGCGCGATGGTCACGTTCGTAACGAGGTCCCCCCTCCGCCCCAGCACCCACGCTGCGGCGACGAGGCAACCGTAGACTGAGATCTCGTCTCGGCCGGAGGAAGGACACCCGGCCATGCCCACTCGGGCCCTCTCCCCCACCGTGAAGCCCAGCATCGCCCTCGACCCGCTCTGCTCCCGCAACAGGTACACCACCGACCCGGCACCCGTGATCGCCGAGCTCCGCTCGACCGCCGGTGACCCCGCCGACGTGCTCGCCGAAGGACGCTGGCCGCGCTAGAGCCGTGCATCGCGTTGGGTCAGCACCGCCGGTCACTCCCAGCTCCGTCGACACCGGCAGTTCTCGGCCACGGTCAGGCCGCCGCGCTACCGCTCTCCATCAGCGTCGAGTGAGAAGAGATGATCCCCTCCCCGCGGTCGGCGGGAAGGGGATCAGCCGAGCAAGCTGCGCCGCAAGATGGGCGCGCGCTCCCCTCCCCGGTGCCGCCTATTCTGCCCCTAGGCCGGCGAGGGTGGAAGCATCGATTTCCACTGGGGTGTCAACGACCTCGTCGACGAGGGTGATACCGCCGGAGGAGCTGGCTTCCATCATGAGCGTCTGAACCCACTTGGCGTTGAGTTGCGGGTTCTCCGGTGTCTCGAACGTGAAACGCAGGGGGATGGACGGGTGAAGCCAGATTGTGGAGCGACCGGGGGCGTCGCCTTCTGGGTGCTTCCAAGAGAGGGTGAAGCTCTCGTTGCGGCGCAGCTTGGTCGCGATCGCAACCTTGAGGTGCGCGAGAGCTCGGTCTTCGATGTGGATCTCGCTGCTGTCGCCGTACTGGATGGTTCCCATGGGTTCACTCTAGGGGTGACGGTCTACGCGCGTTGGCCTGCACAGGTTCGACGGTTACGCAAGCCCCGGAAGTGCAGGGTCAGTAAGGGGCGTAGTGTTGCGTGAACAGAACATCGCATGAACCATTTTCCGCGAACGATGCACAGATTGCCCATGAATCCCACCACACGAATCAGCATCGACGGAGACAGTTTCATTTTGGCCGCAGACTGCGACGTCGGCGATCTGATGGAGCGGATCGAATCCGCGTCCCAGGGCGAATCGGGCTTTGTGACTTTCGCTTCTCGGTTCGAAACGCTCAGCGTCCTCGTCACCCAGTACACGAGAGCGGTTGTCAGCGTCGACCACCCCGCTGGAGCCGCGCCGAGTGCGCAGGGCAACTCCTTCAGGGACTGGAATGACGACTTCTGGGGTGAAGGCTTGAGCTGAGCTTCACCCCGACTTTTGTCTCCACGGGCGGACAAACGTAGAGGGTGGCTATTCCTCCAGTGACGTGGGACCGTGAAGTTACACCACAAAGCGATCAGCTCGGTTGCGCCTCTTGACACAGGTTCCTGTGGCAGAACAGAGGAGCCCACTATGGGCAAGTTCATCTACGACGGTGGACCCAAGGTCGAGGTCGAGGATCGCGCACTCACGCACATTCAGCTCGTCATCACCGCAAAGCTCCGCCGCGGCGAGCCCTTTCCCTTCACCTGGAAAGACGACAGCAGCGTTGGCGGAGGACGCACGACCGTATGGGTGCACGCCGGCTCGTCCATCGTCTTCAAGTACGCCGGCAGCCGGCAACCCGCGATCAACCGCGCATGGGTGGATGCGCTCGCCTACACAGCCAGCGCCCCAACCGGCCTGTACCTCGTCCCGGAGCCCGCGAACACCAGCCCGGTCACCGGACAGATGGACGCGATCAGCTAAGCCCGTGCGCGCGATGAGCGCGGCCGGACTGCCGCTCTACGTCACCACCGACCCGGCGATCCTCGGTGCCCCGTGAACGCGAAAAGGCCCCCGCCCAGCCAGGAGGCTAGGTGGGGGTCTCGTCTGTCGGCGTCACTCGCGGGAGAGTTCGGCCACGTCGTCGGTGCCGGTGTCAGCGCCGTCCTGCATGGCGCCATTGGCGGCGGGTCAGTCCGGTCGCGTTGCCGTCGATCTGAGCGACGACGGCTCCGGCCGGTGCCGATCCTGCGCCGATGTGGCGGAGCCATTCGTCGACGGCAGGAATTGCCATCACGCGGGCGATGGCGGCGCTGATCGCGGCGAGCGTCGCGACCGCGGCCGTCGCCCAGGCGATCACCGGCCCGGGCACGAGGTCGGCGACGGCGTCGATGATCTGCGGGGCGACGACGACGGTCGTCGCGAGGACGGCCGCCGCAGCGATGAAGACCTGCACCGCGGTGCGGATCGCTCGCTGCAGCGGGAACCATATCTTGCTCATGGAGTGCCTCCTGGGTTCTGCCGGCGCTTGTCCGCCGTCGTTTCGATCGCGTCCCACTGGCAACGTTCGGACTTGCGGATCTGACCGATCTCCTCGCGGATGCCGAGGATGTCGCGTGCCTGGAAGTTCTGGGTTTGCTCGACGCCGTAGAGCCGTGAGTCGGTGCCCTTGACGATCCGCCTGATCTCGTCGATGTCGTCGCGCAGGATGCCGGCACGGCAGTCACCGACCGGCAGCGGGTCCGACGGAACACCACCCGGCCCGCGATCCGCGCCCGTGGTGCTGCGCGCGCTCGGCGTGCTCGCCGGCATCCTCGACGTCGCGGTGCGCGATCGTCGGATCTCGAAGAACCCGACCCGCGGCGCGAGGAACCTGCCGAAGAAGGTCTCGGCCAAGGAGCGCCGATACCTCTCCGAGGCGGAGGTCGTGCGCCTCGCGGCTGCGACGCACGACCACACCTTCGCCACGCTCACCCTCGTCCTCGCTTACTGCGGGCTTCGATGGAGCGAGGCGATCGGGCGCCGCGTCTCCGACATCAACATCCTCGGCCGTCGCGTGCACGTGAACCGGGCCGCGGTCGAGGCACACGGAGTGATCGAGATCGGCGCGCCGAAGTCGTGGGAGAAGCGGACAGTCCCGTTCCCCGGATTCGTTGTCGACGCACTCGAGGGGCAGTGCGGCGGCAAGTCGAAGGGCGATCTCGTGTTCGGTGATGCGAGCGGCAACTTCCTGCGGCGCGCCAAGACGAGCGAGGGCGCCGGGCCCTGTTTGCACGCGCGACTGAGGAAGCCCGCCTGCAGCGGCTCACGCCGCAAGACCTCAGGCACACGGCGGCGTCGCTCGCCATCAGCTCGGGCGCGCTGGTGAAGGCCGTGCAGCGGATGCTCGGACACAAGTCCGCGGCGATGACCCTCGACACGTACGTCGACCTGTTCGACGCCGACCTCGACGACGTCGCGAACCGGCTCGACGAGCGCGCGACGGCGGCAGATGTGGGCAAAGTCTGGGCAGGGCTCGGCGCCTGACGAGTTATCCACAACGCAGAAAAGGCCCGTCTCTCTAGTGACTACTAGGGAGGCGGGCCTCGTTCTGTGTGACAGCGACCTGGTGGAGCTGGGGGGAATCGAACCCCCGTCCAACGCTGAGTCTCCACGCCTTCTCCGGGCGCAGTCTGTGGAAGCGTTCTGCTCGGCTCCGACCTTTGTCACAGACACCTAAGTCGACGAGCCCAGCCTGGGAAGAGTCCCACGTGACGTCCAGACGCCGTCACGCAGCAAGATTCCTAGATGACGCCAGGATCCGTATCGGAATCACATACGGTCTGACGGACTATCGGGCTCGCTTAGGCAGCGAGGGCGAAGTCGTTGCGCTTGGATTCGGCAACTATTGTTTTGCAGAGAGCGTTTACGAGATAACTCTGCATCCTCGGCCCGCTTCTCGTGGATTCACAGGCGCTGTCGAAACCGATCAGCCCCGTGGTCCTTCTCTCGAAGGAGCCGCTGTCACACTGTGGAATTGTCAGCCTCGGGCGACGAGCACCCGAGCATCACAGACTACAACGTCTGCGCCGCCGCCGCCATTCCCCGCCGCCGTGCCCGTCGCGTAGAGTCGCCCCATGAGCGATGTGACCGTCACCGTCCGCGGCGAACACGAAGCCCGCCTGGCGCCGGAACGGGCGACCATCCGCGTCTCGGTCCGCGCCGAGGGTCCGGAGCGCGCGACCGTCGTCGATCACGTCATGCGCCTGGCCGAGCCGGTCCGCAGCAGCATCGTGGGACGCGTGGACGCCGGCTCCGCCCTCGACTGGAGCAGCACGCGGCTCTCCGTGCGCGCCGAGCGCCCCTGGAACGCCGATGGCAAGCGGCTCGCCCCGGTGTACTACGCGAGCATCGACGTGACCGCGACCTTCGCGGAGGCCTCCGAACTCTCCCTCTGGATCTCCGACATCTCCGCGTGGGACGGTGTCGAGATCGGCGGGGTCGATTGGCACCTCACCCTCGAGACCCGCGTCCGCGTGGAGCGCGAGGTCGCCGCGCAGGCCGTCGGCGTCGCGGTGACGAGAGCGGAGGCGTACGCCACCGCGCTCGGCCTCGCCGAGGTGACGCCCCTGGAGATCGCCGACATGGGCCTGCTCTCCGCGGCGCCATCGCCCGGAGCTCCGCTGGGGAAGGCACGCGGTGCCGTCGCTTTCGCGGCCGACACCGCGCCGGCCATGGAGTACGAGCCGCAGGACATCGTCCTCACGGCGACCGTCGAGGCGCGCTTCCTCGCTCGCTGAGCCTCCGCCGTCAGTCGCTGACGACGTAGGCCGCGAGGTCGGCGGCGAGACGCTCGGACACGTGCGCGTGCACGGCTGTCCCTGCCTCCTGGTGCTCGACGGACAGCAGCATCCCGGTCTCGTGGATCGCCGCGACGAGGTCACCGCGGTCGTACGGGATCACGGCGTGGAGCTCGACGGCCGGCTTCGGCAGCGCCTCCTCGATCGCCGCGCGGAGCTCGACGATGCCCTCGCCGGACCGTGACGAGACGAAGTGCGCCCGCGGCTCCAGACCGCGCAGCACGAGCCGCTCGTCCTCGGGGATGAGGTCGGCCTTGTTGAAGACGACGATCTCGGGCATGTCGCGCACGCCGACATCGCCCATCACGTCGCGCACAGTCTGCAGCTGGCCGGCCGGGTCGGGGTGCGAGCCGTCGACCACATGCAGCACGACGTCCGCGTCACCGACCTCCTCCAGCGTGGAGCGGAAGGCTTCGACGAGCTGGTGCGGCAGGTTGCGCACGAATCCCACCGTGTCGGTGAGGGTGTACACGCGGCCGTCTTCGGTCTCGGACCGACGGACGGTCGCATCGAGGGTCGCGAACAGCGCGTTCTCCACGAGCACGCCCGCGCTCGTCAGAGCGTTGAGCAGACTCGACTTCCCGGCGTTCGTGTACCCGGCGATGGCGACGGAGGGGATGGTGTTGCGCTTGCGTTCAGCCCGCTTCGCCTCGCGCGCGGGAGCGAAGTCGCGGATCTGCTTGCGCAGGAGCGCCATCTTCGTCCGGATGCGTCGGCGGTCGAGCTCGATCTTCGTCTCACCGGGTCCGCGCGAGCCCATGCCCGCGCCTCCGGCGCCGACCTGTCCACCGGCTTGGCGGCTCATCGACTCACCCCAGCCGCGCAGGCGGGGCAGCAGGTATTCGAGCTGCGCGAGCTCGACCTGGGCCTTGCCCTCTCGGCTCTTGGCATGCTGGCTGAAGATGTCGAGGATCACGGTGGTCCGGTCGATCACCTTGACCTTCACGACGTCTTCGAGCGCACGTCGCTGGCTGGGGGCCAGCTCGGCGTCAGCGATGACCGTGTCGGCGCCGACGGCGGCGACGATCTCCTTCAACTCCTGCGCTTTGCCGCGTCCCAGGTAGGTGGCGGCGTCCGGGTGCGGACGGCGCTGCAGCACGCCGTCGAGCACGACGGCGCCTGCCGTCTCCGCGAGCGCCGCGAGCTCGCGCAACGAGTTCTCCGCGTCCTCCTGGGCCCCCTGCGGATACACGCCGACGAGCACGACGTTCTCGAGCCGCAGCTGGCGATACTCGACCTCGGTGACGTCTTCGAGCTCGGTCGACAGACCGCCCACGCGCCGCAGCGCATGCCGGTCCTCGAGGTCCCACTGGTCGCCGTCTGCGGTCGAGTGCGCGGCCGTCGCTTCGTCCTGGAGCGCCTGCGCGGCGCCGAACATCCGCACCTCCGATCGCTTCTCTGCGTTCGCCAGCACGCGGTCGACCGTCTGGTCGTCGGTGGAGGGTGTCTTCGTCTCCGTCATCCGTTCCTGTCTCTGGTTTCCTCGCGAGCCTTAACCTTAGCCCGCGCCGTCCGGTACGCTCACCGTATGGGGTCCGACCACTACTTCACTGCGGCCCCGGCTAGCCCCGAGAACCTGCGCAAGATCCGCGTATCCCTGGCAGGACGAGAGCTCGAAGTGACCACCGCGGGTGGCGTCTTCAGCCCGGATCGACTCGATGCCGGCACCGCAGTGCTTCTCGCCAACATGCCTCCGGTTCCACCGGGAGGTCATCTTCTCGACCTCGGCAGCGGGTGGGGGCCGATCTCCCTGTCGATGGCGCTGGCCTCGCCGCACGCGACCGTCTGGGCGGTCGATGTGAACGAGCGGGCTCTGGACCTCGTGCGTCGCAACGCCGCAGCCCTCGGCCTCTCCAATGTCAACGCCGCACTGCCCGAAGATGTTCCCGCAGACGTGACCTTCCGCACGATCCGATCCAATCCCCCGATCCGGGTGGGCAAGAACGAGCTGCACGGTCTGCTCGAGAAGTGGATCCCGAGGCTCGACGAGCGGAGCGATGCGTGGCTCGTCGTCCAGCGAAACCTCGGCGCCGACTCCCTGCAGCGCTGGATCGCGGCGACCTTCCAGCCCGGCTACAGCGTCTTCCGGACGGCGACCGGCAAGGGCTATCGCATCCTCAAGGTGCGCAAGCACGGAACACCGCCGACGGAGCCCATCGACGTCGTCTGAGAGGTCAGCCCCGCGGCCTCAGACGAGGTCGACCTCACCCTGATAGACGAGCTGCGCGGGCCCGGACAGCGCGACGTGCTCTCCGTCTTCGGCGGGGAACATGCGAACGCCGAGCGTGCCGCCGGGAACCTCGACCTGCCAGTTGTCAGGGGCCTGAGTGCCGGCCCAGTAGCGCACAGCAAGAGCCGTGGCGGCGACACCCGTCCCGCAGCTCAGCGTCTCGCCGACGCCGCGCTCGAAGACGCGCATCCGCACGTGCCCGATGCCGTCGCGGACGAGGGGCTCACCGGGCACCACGAACTCGACGTTGGCTCCCGCGGGCGGAGCCGGCTCCAGCTCGGGCGTGCGGGTGAGTTCCAGCAGTCCGAGCTCCGCGTCCGAGGCCAGTGCCACCACGACGTGCGGGTTCCCGACGTCGATGCCCAGTCCCGGACGGGTGACGGTCAGCCCGTCCGCGCGCACCAGCGGGTCGTCTCCCGACAGCTTCCACGCGCCGAGGTCGACCTGATAGCCGCTCACGCTGCGGGTGACGTCACGGACGCCGGCTCTGGTGCCGATCGGGAGCGTGCTGCCGGGCTCGATCGCCGCGAGACCCGAGCGGACGAGGTAGTGGGCGAAGACCCGGATCCCGTTCCCGCACATCTCCGCGACGGAGCCGTCGGCGTTGCGATAGTCCATGAACCATTCGGCATCCGGCTCTTCTGCCAGGGCGGCTGCGCCCTCCGGGATCGCGGACGAGCGCACGACGCGCAGCACGCCGTCCGCGCCGATGCCGAAGTGGCGATCACAGAGCACGGCCACCTGCTCCGCTGTCAACTCCAGCTGCCCATCGGGGTCGGCAATGATGATGAAGTCGTTGCCGGTACCGTGCCCCTTGGTGAATGCGACCATGGGACCAGTCTAGGGAGCCGACGACCCTGCGCCCGGCCGTGCGACGCGATAGCGCCCGCAGAGGAAGCTGCGGTTGCGGGCCACCTCGACCAGCTCCAGATCGAGCCGCCGCGGCAACAGCGGGGCCCCGCTGCCGAGGGTCACGGGTGCGTACTGCACCCAGACCTCGTCCAGCAGCCCCGCGTCGGCGAACTGCCCGGCGAGGTCTCCCCCGCCGACCACCCAGAGATCCTTGCCACCCGCGGCGTCGAGCATCGCGCTGTGCACGTCGCGGATGTCGGCACTCGTCACGCGGACATCGGCCCCCTCCGGCACCGCGAGATCACGATGCGAGAGCACCCACGTGGGCTGCGTGTACGTCCAGCGGCCCTCCTCATGGCGCATGACCCACTCGAACGTGGATGCCCCCATCACCAGCGCGCCGATGCTCTTCTCGAAGGCGGGGTACGCCATCGGACCCTCCATGTCGATGTCCTGGCTCAGCAGCCAGTCCAGGGAGTGCTCGGCAGTCGCGATGAAGCCGTCCAGGCTCGACGCGGTGAAGTAGTGAGTGGCCATACGCGCATGCTCGCACGGGCCACCGACATCGCGGTCAGTCCCGCAGCAGGTCGACGACGGCCACGGGTGGCGTCACCCACTCCAGCTCCGGGTAGCGCTTGAACCACGACACCTGCCGACGGGCGTAGCGCCGCGTGAGCGCCTGCGTCTCGGCGATCGCCTCCTCGGCGGTGGAGCGTCCGTCCAGCTGTGCGAGCGCCTGCGCGTATCCGATCGCCCGCGGGGCTGTCGTCCCCCGCTCCAGACCGCGGTCCCGCAGCCCGGCGACCTCGGCCACCAGGCCCTGCTCCCACATCCGACGCACGCGCGCATCGAGGCGGGCGACGAGTTCGCCCCGATCCACGTGCAGCCCGATCAGACGCGTGTGCGGATACCAGAGCGTCGGCGTCTCGGGGAGGACGGCACCATGCGTCTCGCTCCCCTGCTCGATGATCTCGAGCGCGCGGATCACGCGTCTCCCGTTGCGCGGGTCCACTCGGGCCGCGGCCTCCGGATCGCGCTCACGCAACCGCTGGAGCAGAGACCCGACGCCCTCGCGATCGAGTTCCTGCTCGAGACGCTCGCGGATAGCGGGGTCCCGGGGCGGGAAGTGGAACTCGTAGACGACGCTCGACACGTAGAGTCCGGATCCACCGACGAGGATCGCGTCTCCTCCTGCCGCGTGGATCTGCCGCACGGCCTCTCGTGCGAGCGGCTGATACCAGGCCACGGCGGCGTCCTGCGTCACCTCTCGCGCGTCGAAGAGGTGGTGCGGAATGCCGCGACGTTCGGCGACCGACAGCTTCGCGGTACCGATGTCCATGCCACGGTAGAGCTGCATGGCGTCGGCGTTGACGATCTCCGCCGGGTTGCCGCGCCGCCGGAGCTCCTCGGCGAGATCGAGCGCCAGATCGCTCTTCCCCGTGCCGGTCGCGCCGACGACGGCCCAGAGCCGAGGCGCGGTCACACTCCGACGCGGAGGGTCGGCAGGCCGAGGGAGACGGCGCGCGGAGCGCCGTCGCTCGGTGCCGGCACGGCGCACGACTCGGCCTGTCCCCGATCCCAGGCATCCCCGCCACGCGTCCGGCGGATGCGGAGCGGGGCACCGGTCGGGTCGTCGGCGAGGAGGTGGAACGGCGCGGCGTGCGTCACCGTCACCGTGACGACATCCCCTGGGCGCGGCAGCTCGGACCCGGGAGTGACCTCGAAGTGCACGAGCCGGTTGTCCTGCGCCCGCCCGGTCAGGCGACGCGTCTCCGTGTCCTTCTTGCCTTCGCCCGTGGACACGAGAACCTCGACCTCCCGGCCGACCTGCTTCTGGTTCTCCTCGAGCGAGATGCGCTCCTGGAGCGCGATCAGCCGGTCGTAGCGAGCCTGCACGACGTCCTTGGGCACCTGGTCCGGCATCGTGGCCGCAGGGGTGCCTTCGCGGATCGAGTACTGGAAGGTGAAGGCTCCGGAGAAGCGCGACTGCTCGACGACGCGCATCGTGTCCTCGAAGTCCTCCTCGGTCTCGCCGGGGAAGCCGACGATGATGTCGGTCGTGATGGCCGCGTGCGGGATGCGCTCGCGGACGCGGTCCAGGATGCCCAGGAAGCGCTCGCTGCGGTAGGAGCGACGCATCGCCTTGAGGATCCGGTCGCTCCCCGACTGCAGCGGCATGTGGAGCTGCGGCATGACGGCGGGCGTCTCCGCCATCGCGTCGATCACGTCGTCCGTGAAGGCGGCGGGATGCGGGCTCGTGAAGCGGATGCGCTCGAGCCCCTCGATCTCGCCCGCGGCGCGGAGGAGCTTTCCGAACGCCTGACGATCGCCGAACTCCACCCCGTACGAGTTCACGTTCTGCCCGAGGAGCGTCACCTCGATGGCGCCGTCCTCCACCAGCAGGCGGATCTCGTTGAGGATGTCGCCCGGGCGACGGTCCTTCTCCTTGCCCCGGAGGCTCGGGACGATGCAGAAGGTGCAGGTGTTGTTGCAGCCGACGGAGATCGACACCCAGCCGCTGTGCGCGGAGTCGCGCTTGGTGGGAAGCGTCGACGGGAAGACCTCGAGGGACTCGAGGATCTCGAGCTCGGCGTCACCGTTGTGGCGCGCGCGCTCCAGGAGACCGGGCAAGGACCCCATGTTGTGCGTGCCGAAGACCACGTCGACCCAGGGGGCCTTGTCGAGCACGGCCTGCTTGTCCATCTGCGCCAGGCAGCCGCCGACGGCGATCTGCATCCCGGCCTTGCGGCGCTTGACGGCGGCCAGGTGCCCGAGCGTCCCGTAGAGCTTCCCGGCGGCGTTGTCCCGGACGGCGCAGGTGTTGATGATCACCACGTCGGCCTCGGCTCCGGCCTCAGCGCGGATGTAGCCGGCGCTCTCCAGGGACCCGGACAGACGCTCGGAGTCGTGGACGTTCATCTGGCAGCCGAAGGTGCGCACTTCGTAGGATCGCTGGCGCCCGTCGTCGTCGACGGCCGCCGACGATGCGCTGATGATCGTCGGTTCACTGCGGGGGATAGTCATGATGCTCCCATTGTACGAGCGTCACCGAGAGCCGATCGTGTTCGAACCGTCAGTCGGAATCCACGAACCGGACGCCGGAGACGCCCCCGCCGAACGAGGCTTCCCGCAGCGCCGTCTTCGCCGCGTTCATGGCGACCGATCCCCCGTACCCGCGGCGCGACAGCTGCCCGACCAACCGGCGGAGCGCCGCGTCGGGGTCGAGGCGTCCCATCGAACGCGCTTTGGTCCGGGCGAACTCCAGTGCCCGCTCCGCATCGTCGTCCGGCAGCTCATCGAGCGCGGCGTCGATGACCTCACGAGGAATGCCCCGCTGCGCGAGCGCTCGAGACAGCGCGACCCGCCCCTGGCCCTTGCGTTCGACGCCGGACGTGACGAGGAGTTCCGCGAGCATGGCGTCGTCGAGGTATCCGCGACGCACGAAGTCGTCGATCACGTCTTCGACGGCGTCCGTCGCAAGCCCGTGCCCTTTCAACACCAGCCAGGCCTCGGAGACGGACAGCGACCGCGTGCGGAGCTTCCGCACCAACGACTCCTCCGCCGTCGTTCGAATCTCCGCCGCCGAGGGGCCGCTCTCTGCGTCCGCCCCCTCTTCCGCCGAGCGGGACACGCCGCCGACGGCGCGCAACGTGGTGGTCTTCCCGCCCCGGGAAGCGGCTCGCGCCGAGGCACCCCGGGCCGGGTGCCGCGCGCTGGGAGAACCGTCGTCGACCGACGGGGCCCCTGCCGACGCGGGCTCGTGCCACGTCGACCGCCAGAGTCCCGCCGCGTCTGCGGGCGGCCCCGACCGCGCAGGCGGTGCGGACGACGACTCGTCTGCACCGCCACCGGCCGGATGCTCCGCACGCGTGGGTCCGCCGAAGAGAGGGATGATGGGGGCGATCCGCTCGGAATCGCCCCCACGCTGGTCACTCATCAGGCCGGGCGACGCTCGGCCAGCTCATCAGCACCCGGAGCCGCGGCCGGGCCGCCGATACCGAGCTTCTGCTTGATCTGACTCTCGATCGCCAGGGCGATGTCGGCGTTGTTGAGCAGGAACGTGCGCGCGTTCTCCTTGCCCTGGCCCAGCTGATCGCCGTCGTAGGTATACCACGATCCCGACTTCTTGACGATGCCGTGCTCGACGCCGAAGTCGATCAGGCTGCCCTCGCGGGAGATGCCGACGCCGTAGAGGATGTCGAACTCCGCCTGCTTGAAGGGCGGGGCCATCTTGTTCTTGACGATCTTGACGCGGGTGCGGTTACCCACGGCGTCCGTGCCGTCCTTGAGCGTCTCGATGCGGCGGATGTCCATACGCACGGAGGCGTAGAACTTCAGCGCCTTACCACCGGCAGTGGTCTCCGGGGAGCCGAAGAACACGCCGATCTTCTCGCGCAGCTGGTTGATAAAGATCATCGTCGTGTTCGTCTGGTTCAGACCACCGGTGAGCTTCCGCAGCGCCTGCGACATGAGGCGGGCCTGGAGACCCACGTGGGAGTCTCCCATCTCGCCCTCGATCTCCGCACGCGGCACCAGGGCCGCCACCGAGTCGACGACGATGAGGTCGATGGCACCGGAGCGCACGAGCATGTCGGCGATCTCGAGAGCCTGCTCACCCGTGTCGGGCTGCGAGACGAGAAGGGCGTCGATGTCGACGCCGAGCTTTGCGGCGTAGTCGGGGTCGAGCGCGTGCTCCGCGTCGATGAATGCCGCGATACCGCCGGCCCGCTGGGCGTTGGCGATGGCGTGCAGCGTCAGCGTCGTCTTACCCGAGGACTCCGGGCCGTAGATCTCGACGATGCGGCCACGCGGCAGACCTCCCACGCCGAGGGCGACGTCGAGGGCGATGGAGCCGGTGGGGATGACGGCCACAGGGGCACGCTCATCGCTGCCCAGCCGCATGACCGAGCCCTTTCCGAACTGGCGGTCGATCTGGGCGAGGGCGGTCTCGAGGGACTTCTCGCGGTCGGCGGGTGATGGCATGGTGTGCTCCTTCTGCGCGTGTGCTGCCGCCTGTAGGCTGTCGCGGCTCTTCCGGCGGAAGGAACTCTCCGACAAGGCGTATGGCTTTTCAGCCTGGACCTCACGGTACGACGGGCCTCCGACATTGCGTCGAGGAGCCGCGGATCGTGGGGACCAGAACCGTCTGACCACTTGTGCAGAAGACTACGCCTGGTTCGAACAGATTTTCGACAACACGCCGGTTCGGCGTGTCGGACTTCCGCACACCCGGGAAGCCGCCGTCACCGGCCGCGCGGCTCCAGACGCCCCACGCCGTGGCGACGGGATTCGGGGACATCCATGTCGGCGCAGAGCGCGAGCCAGATGTCGCGCGGAGGTACCCCGGCTTCGAGAGCCTCGAGCGCCGTGCGTCCCCCCATGCCGGAGAGCACGAGGTCATTCACCAGCGAAGAGGCTCGGGCGTGGAACTCGGCGTCGACGGCGCGCAGGAACTCACTGCGTCGCATAAGGGTGATCTCCGAGTGTCAGCGGAGCGAGAGCTCGGGCTCCACGGACGCGACCAGGTCGTCCGGAACGACGTCCGGGAAGACCTGGATGCCTTCGAGCACCGAGATGCGGTCCCCGACCTCGCGCATGATGGTGGAGATGGGGACGTCGAGCGCCTCTGCCACCGAGGCGAGGATCTCGCTCGAGGCCTCCTTCTGTCCGCGCTCGACCTCACTGAGGTAACCGAGAGCGACGGATGCCTTGCTCGCGACCTGCCGGAGCGTCCGCCCCTTCTGCAGACGGAAGTCCCTCAGCACGTCGCCGATCTCCTGTCGTACAAGAATCATCGGAACCTCCTCCGCAGTTCGTGAATCGAGGTCTCCCTCGAAGAGACGGCCAGTCTAGTCCTCCTGGCTTGCACAGAATCTACCCTTGCACTCTGTGGTTTGAATGTGAGCACATCCGTATCAACATGACGCGGGGGGCCGCTATTCCCGCAGCGCAGCTGCCAGCACATCGAGGACCGCCGCGACCGTCTGCGCTCGCACCGCGTCGCGATCCCCCTCGAAGCGGAACGGCCGGGTCAGACTCACCGTCGGGGTGACCACGCCGATGTGGACGGTCCCCACGGGCTGCCCATCCGGGGACTCCGGGCCCGCGATCCCCGTGGTGGACACCCCGACATCGGCGGGGAGACCGTCCACCGCGACGGCCTCGCGCACTCCGGCAGCCATGTGCCGCGCGACCTCCGGGTGCACCGGCCCGTACCGTTCCAGCAGGTCCGTGTCGACGCCGAGCAGCGTGTGCTTGACGCGGGTGGCGTAGGCGACGACGCCGCCGAGGAGCACCGCGGAGGCGCCGGGAACCGCGACGAGCGCCGCGCACACCGCACCGCCGGTGAGCGACTCCGCGACACCGAGGGTCCAGCCTCGCTCCCGCAGAGCGTCCAGAGCCTCGGCCGGCGTCGTGCCGCTCATCGGCTCTGACGCGCGCCGCGCACCTGCGCGACGATGTAGTCGATCCCGCTGACGACGGTGAGCACGAGCACGATGACCATGAGGACGGTCGTCACGACAGTCCACGGGCCGAGTCCGATGAACACGTGCAGCGGCAGGAGAGCCCAGCCGAGGGCGACGCCCTGGAAGGCCGTCTTGATCTTGCCCATCCAGGCGGCCGCGACCACATGCTCGCTTGCGACGACCAGCCGATGGATGGTGATCCCCCACTCGCGGACGAGGATGATCACCACGATCCACCAGGAGACCTCGCCCAGGATCGCCAACCCGACGAATCCGGCGCCGGTGAGGAGCTTGTCCGCGATCGGATCCCACAGCTTGCCGAAGTCGCTGACGATGTCGTAGCGACGTGCGAGGTAGCCGTCGACCCAGTCGGTCGAGATGGCGACGATGAAGAGGACGGCGGCGATCCAGCGCACGGTGAGATCGGCGAGGCCGTACGTCCCGCCGACGAGCAGGAGGACGAAGAACACCACGGCGAGCGGGATGCGCGCCACCGTGATGGCGTTGGGGAGCTGCCGAGGGATCGCCATCAGTCGCGTCCCGTCAGGCCCCAGGCGTCTTCGTCGCCCTCCGCTTCGACGACCGGCAGGCCGTCGTACTGCGCCTCCAACGGGTCCCGCTCGGCCGGCGGCACCGCTGCGGCGGCGGGCGCAGCCGGAGCCGCCGGAGCCGACGGAACGTCTTCGCCGCGGAGCTTCGCCATGACCTGCGGCAACTGCTCGGGGGTCGCGAGCACATCGCGCGCCTTCGAGCCCTCCGAGGGGCCGACGACCTCGCGCGACTCGAGGAGATCCATGAGGCGTCCGGCCTTGGCGAAGCCGACCCGCAGCTTGCGCTGCAGCATCGACGTCGATCCGAACTGCGAGGAGACGATGAGCTCGGCCGCCGCGAGCAGGAGCTCGAGGTCGTCGCCGATGTCCTCGTCGACCTCCTTCTTCTTCGCCGGCTCCATCGCCTCCTGGACGTCGGCACGGTACTCGGGACGCGCCTGACGCGTGACGTGCTTGACGACCGCGTCGATCTCCTTCTCGTCGACCCACGCACCCTGCAGCCGGAACGGCTTCGACGAGCCCATGGGCGAGAAGAGCGCATCACCCTGGCCGATGAGCTTGTCGGCGCCGGGGCTGTCGAGGATCACGCGGCTGTCGGTGACGCTCGTGACCGCGAACGCGAGACGGGACGGCACGTTCGCCTTGATGAGGCCGGTGACGACGTCGACGCTCGGGCGCTGCGTGGCGAGCACCAGGTGGATGCCGGAGGCGCGGGCGAGCTGCGTGATGCGGACGATCGAGTCCTCGACGTCGCGCGGGGCGACCATCATGAGGTCCGCGAGCTCGTCGACCACGACGAGGAGGTACGGGTACGGCTTGAGCACCCGTTCGCTGCCCGGGGGCACCTCCACCTCGCCCGCGCGCACGGCGCGGTTGAAGTCGTCGATGTGGCGGAAGCCGAACGACGCGAGGTCGTCGTACCGCATGTCCATCTCCTTCACGACCCACTGCAGCGCCTCGGCGGCCTTCTTCGGGTTCGTGATGATGGGGGTGATCAGGTGCGGGACACCGGCGTAGCTCGTCAGCTCCACACGCTTCGGGTCGATGAGGACCATGCGCACGTCGGACGGGCGCGCCCGCATGAGCAGGCTCGTGATCATCGAGTTCACGAAGCTGGACTTACCGGAGCCAGTGGAACCGGCGACCAGGAGGTGCGGCATCTTCGCGAGGTTGGCGACGACGAAGTTGCCACCCACGTCCTTGCCGACACCGATCGTGAGCGGGTGCGTGCTCTTCTGCGCAGCCGCCGACCGCAGCACGTCGCCGAGGGCGACCGTCTCGCGGTCGGTGTTCGGGATCTCGATGCCGATCGCGCTCTTGCCGGGGATCGGCGAGAGGATGCGAACGTCGTTGGAGGCGACCGCGTAGGCGAAGTTGTTGCTGAGCTGCAGGATCTTCTCGACCTTGACGCCGTGGCCGACCTCGACCTCATACTGCGTGACCGTCGGACCACGGGAGAAGCCGGTGACCTTGGCGTCGACCTTGAACTGGTCGAGGACGCTGGTGATCTGCTCGACGATGCGGTCGTTCGCCTCCGAGCGAGCCACCGAGGGCGGTCCCTCGGACAGCACGCCCGGCGACGGGAGGATGTAGGGGGCCACAGGGGCCTGCGGGCCGCGGTCGCCGGGGCCCTCCGTGCCGAAGCCGTCCAGTCCGGGCAGCTCCGGCATCTCGCCGGTGTCCGACTCGTCGTCCAGCAGCGCGGTCGTCTGCTGCTCCGCGAGCGCGTCGGTCACGGAGCGCACGTCGCTGAGCACCTCGGTCGCCGCGTCGTACGGGTTCGCCACCGTCACGGCCTGGTCGTATGCGGGGGTGGCCTCCGTGGTGGACAGGAGCGCGGTGATGTCGTCGGACGCGAGCGTGCCCTCGTCGGGGTCTTCCTCGCGACCGGTCTTGTTGCGTCGCCACCAGGGCAGCACGTCCGGGTCGTCGACCTTGTCGGCCTCGTCGACCGCGGCCGCGGTGTCCTTCGCCGGCTTCTCCGGGCGCTCCGCGTCGAACATCCACGCGTAGAGGTCTCCCAGCCGGGCACCGATGCGGTTCGGCGGGGTCTTCGTGAGGATGAGGATGCTCAGGGCCGCGAGCAGCCCGAGGATGAGGTACGCCGGGATGTCGGTGAGGTACGTCAGGGGCTGGCCCACGAGCCACCCGAGCAGGCCACCGGACTCGCTCAGCGCTGGCATGCCCTGGTTCGGGTGGGGACGAGGGCCGGCGACGTGGAAGATCCCCGCCAGAGCGAGCACGAACATCCCGAAGCCGATACCGATGCGCCCGTTGTCGTGCACAGACGACGGATGCCGGAACAGCCATCCCGCCAGGAGGAGCAGCAGCACCGGCATGATGAAGGCCACCCGACCGACGAAGAGCCCCACCGAGTAGGCGCTGATGTTCGCCGCGACCTCGTTGCCGATGAAGAACCACTCGTTGACGGCACCGAGCGCCGCCAGGATCACCAGCAGAAACGGGAATCCGTCCCTGCGGTCGTCCTTCTGCAGCGTCTCCGGCCCGAAGGCCCGGAAGAGTCCGCCGACGCCGTGCGCGAGCCCGTTCCAGGCGCGCGCGGCGACAGGCGGCTTGTCCGCCTCGTCGATGTACTTCTTGGGTGCGGGCTGCGCCTTCGGAGCCGCCTGCCGCTTGGGGCGCGACGGGGCGCTCGTCGAGGCGCGCTCGGTCTTGGTGCTGCTCCTGGCCATGCCTCCACGGTACGACCCGCGACCGACATCTCCGCGTCACCACGCGGAACTCGACGATCACGGCGCGCGACGGCACGCCGTGATCCGAGGGTCAGGCCTCGATGACGAGAGGGACGATCATCGGGCGACGACGCAGCTTCTGGTTCACCCAGCGGCCGATCGTCCGGCGGACGACCTGCGACAGCGCGTGCGTGTCGCGCACACCGTTGCCGGACGCCTCCTTCAGCGCGGCGACGATCTTCGGAGCGACGTCGTCGAACACGGCGTCGTCCTCGGCGACGCCGCGCGCGTGGATCTCCGGCCCCGAGATGATGCGCCCGGTCGCGGCATCCACGACGACGATGACCGAGATGAACCCCTCCTCGCCGAGGATGCGACGGTCCTTGAGGTCGGCATCGGTGATCTCGCCGACGGTCGAGCCGTCGACGTAGACGAACCCGAGGTCGAGCTGCCCGGCCACCCGGGCGACTCCGTCCTTCAGGTCGATCACGGTGCCGTTGGAGGCGATGATCGTGTTCTGCTCGGGGATCCCGGTGTCCTGGGCGAGCTTGGCGTTGGCGATCAGGTGCCGGTACTCCCCGTGGACCGGGAGGACGTTCTTCGGCTTGAGGATGTTGTAGCAGTAGAGCAGCTCGCCGGCCGCGGCGTGCCCCGACACGTGCACCCGCGCGTTGGCCTTGTGCACGACGTTCGCGCCCAGCTTCGTGAGCCCGTCGATGACGCGGTAGACGGCGTTCTCGTTGCCCGGGATGAGGCTCGACGCCAGGATCACGGTGTCGCCCTCGCTCACCTCAATGGCGTGGTCCATGTTGGCCATGCGGCTCAGCACGGCCATCGGCTCGCCCTGCGAACCGGTCGACATGTAGACGATCTGCTCGTCCGGGAGGTCGCGTGCCTTCTTGAAGTCGATCAGCACTCCCGCCGGCACCTTGAGGTAGCCGAGCTGCTCCGCGATCGTCATGTTGCGGACCATGCTGCGGCCGAGGAACGCGACCCGACGCCCGTGCGCGTGCGCGGCGTCGATCACCTGCTGCACGCGGTGCACGTGGCTGGAGAAGCTCGCGACGATCACGCGGCGCGGAGCCTTGCCGATGACCTGGTCGAGGACCGGGCCGATGGAGCGCTCCGTGGGCGTGAAGCCGGGGACGTCGGCGTTGGTGGAGTCGACGAGGAAGAGGTCGACGCCCTCCTCCCCCAGGCGCGAGAACGCGCGCAGATCGGTGATGCGGCCGTCCAGGGGCAGCTGGTCCATCTTGAAGTCGCCGGTGGCGAGGGCCATGCCCGCGGGGGTGCGGATCGCGACGGCCAGCGCGTCAGGGATGGAGTGGTTCACCGCGACGAACTCGAGGTCGAACGGCCCGACCTTCTCGTGCTGACCCTCCTTCACGGTCAGGGTGAAGGCCTTGATGCGGTGCTCCTTCAGCTTCGCCTCGACGAGGGCGAGCGTGAGTCCGGAGCCGATCAGCGGGATGTCGCTCTTCAGCCGCAGCAGGTACGGAACCGCCCCGATGTGGTCCTCGTGCCCGTGCGTCAGCACCACGCCCACGATGTCGTCGAGACGGTCACGGATCGGCTCGAAGTCGGGGAGGATGAGGTCGACGCCGGGCTGGTGCTCCTCCGGGAAGAGCACCCCGCAGTCCACGATCAGGATCTTGCCCGCATACTCGAACACGGTCATGTTGCGACCGATCTCCCCCAGGCCGCCGATCGGGATGACCCGGAGCGTCCCTTCGTCGAGAGCGGACGGTTCGGCCAGGGGAATGGACATGCTGTCTCCTCAGTCGGACACTCCACGCGTCCGTTCGTTCATGGTGACGCGGCTCAGCGCGTCGTGCCGTGCACCTTCGGCAGGGCGCCGCCCGCGGCCGCGTTGCGGTCGGGCCGGAAGTTCGAGAAGTCCGCCCCCGGCACGCCGCTGACGAGATCGAGCTCGTCCTCGATGAGGGCGGCCTCCCACTCCTCCGGGCCGACGAGGGGAAGGCGGACACGCGGACTGGAGATGCGACCCAGCCCGTGCAGGATGTACTTCGCGGCGACCGTGCCGGGGACGTGCGTCATGACGGCCCGGACCAGCGGTTCCAGCCGCTTGTGCTCAGCGGTCGCGGTGGCGAGGTCGCCCCGGTTCACCGCGTCGATGATGGTCCGGTACGGAGCGGCGGCGACGTTCGCCGTCACGCCGATGAGGCCGGTCGCCCCGATCGACAGGTGCGGCAGCACGTTCGCGTCGTCACCGGAGAAGTACATGAGGTCGGTCTGGTTGAGCACACGGCTCACCTCGGAGAAATCGCCCTTGGCATCCTTCACCGCGAGGATGTTCGGGTGCTTCGCGAGCCGGAGGATCGTCTCGTACTTGATCGGGACACCTGTCCGCCCGGGGATGTCGTACAGGATGACCGGCAGGTCGGTGGCGTCGGCGACGAGCCGGAAGTGCGTGAGGATGCCCGCCTGCGTCGGCTTGTTGTAGTACGGCGTGACGATCATGATGCCGTCGGCGCCCGCCTTCTCGCTGGCCTTGTACAGCTCGATGGCGTGCGCGGTCTCGTTCGACCCGCCACCCGTGATGATCTTCGCGCGTCCCGCCGAGACGGACTTGCCGACCTCGACGAGCTTGAGCTTCTCCGGGTCCGTCAGGGTCGAGGTCTCGCCGGTCGTTCCCGTCACGACGATGCCGTCCGCGCCTGCGGTGATCACGTCATCGATGTGCTTCTCGACGGCGGGCCAGTCGACTTCGCCGTCGGCCGTCATCGGAGTGACGAGCGCGACGAGAACCTGTCCGAAGGGGTTGCCCGAGTGCGTCATGCGTCCAGCGTATCGGGTCGGATGCCGCTGTCGCGGACGCGTCCGGTCCTCCTCCCCTGTCGGCCGTAGGCTCGCACCATGGGTTGGATCACGCACGCCTCACGCACGACCTACGAGAACGCCTGGATCCGCGTCCGCGAGGACGACGTCACCGGACCCGGTGGCCGAGGCGTCTACGGCGTCATGACGGTGCGGAACCCGGCGGTGTTCATCGTCGCGATGGACGCCGACGACCGGGTCTGCCTGGTCACCGTCGATCGCTACACGATCGGCTCGTCCGTCGAGGTGCCCGCCGGCGGCACCGACGGTGAGGACCCGCGTGCCGCCGCGGAACGCGAGCTCCTCGAGGAGTCCGGGTACCGGGCGCTCCGGTGGGAGCATCTGGGTACGACGCACGCGCTCGACGGCGTCGCGGAGGCCACGGAGCACGTCTTCCTGGCCCGGGAGATCGAGCGCGTCGACGATGCGGTCGACAGCCGCGCGGAGGAGGGCATCGACACCGTGGAGTGGGTGGCGTTCGGCGAGGTCCTGCGGATGATCGCCGACGGCCGCATCACGGACGGCGAGACGATCGCCGCCATCGCCCTCGCCGGGATCCGTCTCGGGAGGTTCCGCTGACGGCGGGTCAGACCCGACCCCGACGGGCGACCGCCGCGGTGAGGGATCGGGGCAGCACCTTCGTCGCGGCCACGACGGCCTTGTACCGCACGGAGGGGATGGACACGGCCTTGCCGCGCGCCGCGTCACGGAGCCCCTCGCGCACGACGTCTCGGGCATCGAGCCACAGGAAGGTCGGCACGCCCTCCTCGCCGACCGCGAGACCCATCCGCTCGTGGAAGGACGTGTGCGTGAAACCGGGGCAGAGTGCCGTGACGCTCACGCCGTCCGGGCCGTAGGCGGTGTTCGCCCACCGGCTGAAGTCGATGAGCCAGGCCTTGCAGGCGGAGTACGTCGACCGCGAGATGAAACCGGCCACCGAGGCGACGTTGATGATCCGACCGCCCCGCCCCCGCATGGTCTGCAGGGCCGCGTGCATCAGGCGCATGGAGGCCTCGACGTGCACACGCAGATGCCGCACCTCGTCTTCGATGTCGTTGTCGGCGAACTGCAACGGCAATCCGAACCCGGCGTTGTTCACGAGCAGGTCAATCGGATCGTCCCGATCACGGAGCCGAGCCGCGACGAGCTCGACGCCCGCCTCCTCGGACAGATCGGCCGGGAGCACCTCGACAGCCACTCCCCACTCGCCGCGCAACTCCCCCGCGAGAGCCGAGAGCGACTCCTCCGAGCGGGCCACGAGCACGAGGTCGGCGCGTCGACGTGCCAGCTGACGGGCGAACTCGGCGCCCAGCCCCGCGCTGGCTCCGGTGATCAGTGCGGTGGGCATCAGCGCTCGTACCTCAGGAAGCGATACCGGACGCCCGTCCGGGAGGTCTGCCAGTCCCCTTCGTCGACCACGCGCCACCCGGTCTTCGGCGGAGCGAACGTGTCGCCGTCGACCGTGAGGTCGAGCTCCGTGACCTCGAGCCGGTCGGCGTCGGCGATCACCTGACGGAAGATCTCCGCACCGCCGATGATCCACACCTTCTCCTGGCCGCGCACGGCCTCGGACACCGTGGACGCACGGCGGGCGCCCTCCGCCGTCCAGTCCTGCTGGCGGGTCACGACGATGTTGTCGCGACCGGGCAGGGGACGGAATCGCTCGGGCAGCGAGTCCCAGGTCTTGCGTCCCATGACGACCGGAGCTCCCTGCGTGGTCTCCTTGAAGTGCGCCAGATCCTCCGGCACGTACCAGGGCATGCCGCCCTCGGCGCCGATCACGCCTCCGGCGGCCTCGGCCCAGATGAGCCCCACCCAGGTCATACCGCCACCGCCGCCCTGATCGGTGCGTGGTGCTGGTAGTCCTCGACGACGAAGTCCTCGAACCGGTAGTCGAAGATCGACTCCGGCTTCCGCGCGAACCGCAGCGTCGGGTACGGGTAGGCCTCTCGCGTGAGCTGCTCGCGCACCTGCTCGACGTGGTTGTCGTAGACGTGGCAGTCCCCGCCGGTCCACACGAAGTCGCCGGGCTCCAGCCCCACCTGCTGCGCGATCATCATCGTCAGCAGCGCGTAGGAGGCGATGTTGAAGGGGACGCCGAGGAACATGTCCGCGCTGCGCTGGTAGAGCTGGCAGGAGAGCTTTCCGTCGGCGACGTAGAACTGGAACAGTGCGTGGCACGGTGCGAGCGCCATGTCCGGGATGTCGGCGGGATTCCAGGCGGAGACGAGGAGACGCCGCGAGTCGGGTGTGCGCCGGATCTGCTCGATGACCTCGGTCAGCTGATCGATGCTGCCGCCGTCGGGAGTCGGCCAGGACCGCCACTGGACGCCGTACACCGGGCCGAGGTCGCCGTCCTCGTCCGCCCACTCGTCCCAGATCGAGACCCCGTTCTCCTGCAGCCAGCGGACGTTGGAATCGCCGCGCAGGAACCACAACAACTCGTACGCGATGGACTTGAAGTGCACGCGCTTCGTGGTGATGAGGGGGAAGCCCTCCGCGAGATCGAAGCGGATCTGCCGCCCGAACACGCTCGTGGTCCCGGTCCCGGTGCGATCGCTCTTGTGCGTGCCCGTCTCGAGCACGTCGCGGAGCAGGTCTTCGTACGGAGTCGGGACAGCGGCGCTCATGGTTGTCAGGATACCCGCCTCGCTCCCGGCGGGGGCGGTGGCCGTGACACGATCCGCACGTCACGGACCGAAACATCGCGACGCTTCTGCCGCCACGGCTCTAGCCTCGAGGGATGTCCCCCGCGCTCGCTCTCGCTGCCCTGGCCGCGCTGCTGGTGCTCGCGACCGTGGTCGGGCTCGTGCTCCGCGGGAGAGAGGGCCGCCGCCGCGACGGCGGCGACCTGCGGTTCGATCCCGCTGATGCGGAGGGCGCGGCGCTGGGGGCCACGGCGACGCTCGTGCAGTTCAGCACGGAGACCTGCGCCCGCTGCCCCCAAGTGCGTCGTCTTCTCGGCTCCTATGCGTCTGAGGACGCCGGCCTCGCGCACATCGAGGTCGATCTCACGCACCGCCCGGATCTCTCGGCGCGCTACCGTGTGCTGCAGACGCCGACCACCTTCGTGCTCGACGCCACCGGGCGAGTCAGTGCCCGGTTCGCGGGCATACCCGCTCGCGAGAGCCTGACCCACGCCCTCGCCGCCGTCTGAGACCCCGTCTGGAGCAGATGATGACCCCTCCCCCCGGAATCGATCCGCGCGGGCCCCGCTTCGCCGCCGGGATCACCGCACTCCTGCTCGCCGTCGCGACGTTCCTGGCCCTCATCGGGATCTCCACGGCGCGGACCGCCGATCGCTGGTTCGCGCTCACGACGTCGTCGGAGTTCGCGTTCATCGGAGGAGGCGGCTGGGCGGTATCCACTGCAGGGCTCGTCGCGCGCGTGCTCGACCCTGGCTTCGTCCTGGCCACGCTGATCGCGGGGCTCTTCCTCTGGGGCGTCGTCTCTCCCGCCACCGCACCGTGGGGCGTCCTCTTCCGCCGCTTCGTCCGTCCGCGCCTCGCGCCGCCCGCAGAGCTGGAGGATCCTCGTCCCCCGCGATTCGCCCAGGGCGTGGGTCTCGTCGTCGTGGGACTCGGCCTCCTGCTCCACCTCGCCGGCGTGCCGTGGGCCCTTCCGATCGCCACCGCCGCCGCGTTCCTCGCCGCCTTCCTCAACGCCGTGTTCGGACTGTGCCTCGGGTGCCAGCTCTACCTCCTGCTGCAGCGCGTCGGACTCACCGGACGACCGCGCCGCGCCGCCTGACGCCGGTTTCCGAAGGCCCGGTCGCTCGGTAGGCTGACGAGCAAGTGACGCCGCTCCCCCGGTGGCGTCAGAACCGGAGGAACCATGCCCGTCACCAGTGAAGCCGCCGCCACCTGGACCGGATCGCTCACGGAGGGTTCTGGCACGGTCGCCTTCTCCTCCTCGCATCTGGGAACGTTCCCGATCGACTGGAAGTCGCGCAGCGAGGGCAGCGACACGACCACGACGCCGGAGGAGCTCATCGCCGCGGCGCATGCCTCCTGCTTCAGCATGGCGCTCTCGCACGCACTCGCCGAGAACGGCACGCCCCCGGAGCGCGTAGACACCAGCGCCTCGGTCACCTTCAAGCCGGGCGTCGGCATCACCGGCAGCCACCTCAACGTCAACGCGACGGTTCCGGGTCTGACCGCGGAGAAGTTCCAGGAGATCGCCGAGGGGGCGAAGACCGGATGCCCGGTGTCCCAGGCTCTCGCGGGCATCGAGATCACGCTCGAGGCGACTCTCGCCTGAGCCGCGTGGACGTCAGGCGCGGGAGAGGCTGATCGCCTGTCGAATGCTCGCCCTGGCGTCCTTGCGGCGTCCCGCCGCGTCCTGCACGACGCCGAGGCGATAGCGCGCCCGCCAGTCGGTGGGCGCCGCCTCCGCCTCCGCCGTGTACCGCGCAACGAGCGCGTCGGCGTCCTTGCGGGCGATGCGTCCGCTGGGCGTGAGCTCGGTCTCCACGGGCGGCATGCCGCCCTCGGCGTCGAGCAGGCGTCCCAGACGGTCGGCACCGAACCCGAAAAGCATCTCGCGCACCAGCGCCCACCCGCCCACGGGTGCGAGCACGAGGAGCGTGATGCCCATCCCGATGGAGACAGGCGTGCCCACCGCGAGGAACATGACGGCGAGCCAGCCCGCCACGACGAGGTAGAGCAGGAGGGCTGCGGCCATCAGCCCGACCCCGATCCGCGACATCACGAGCGGATGCCGATGTCGAGCATGTTCTCCAGGCCCACCACGACGCCGGTGGCGGTGGCCGCATAGGGCACGGCCAGGCGGATCCCCGGCGCATACGCCAGGGCCGGGTCCGTTGTGTCATGCGTGAAGGTCAGCGACTCCCCCGGACCGGACAGGATCACCTCCTGCTTGGCGATCACCCCGGGACGGCGAAGCGAGTGGATGGGCACGCTGCCGACCTGCTGTCCTCGGGCGCGCTGATCGGCATGCGGCGCACTCACCGGACCCTGGGTTGCACGCGCGGCGGCGATGAGCTCCGCCGTGCGGACGGCGGTCCCGCTGGGCGAGTCCACCTTCGTCTCCCGGTGCGCCTCGACGATCTCCGCCGAGCCGAAGTAGGGCGCGGCGGCCGCCGCGAGGGCCGAGCCAAGAACGGAGCCGAGGGAGAAGTTCGGGATGAACACCGCTCCCGTGTCGGCGGCTTCGACGAGCGGCCGGACGAGGGCGATCCGCTCCGCCGACCAGCCGGAGGTGGCCACGAGGATGTTGAGCCCGTGCTCCACGGCCGTGCGCACCACGTCGATGCTGACCTGCGGCGTGGAGGCGTCGATCACGAGGTCGGCGCCCGCGAGCTCCGACAGGTCGCTCGCCGACGTCAGCACCCGGCTCACCTCGAAGCCCTCGAGCTCCTCGATCACCGCAGCGATGATCGTCCCGAGCTTTCCGGTCCCGCCGACGAGGGCTACCTTCGTGGTCATGCGTCCAGTCTATTTCCGGGCGTCGGCCGGGGGTCGCGGCGCGCGGAGGCGTCGATCAGACCAGCAACGCGTCCGGGATGCCCGTCCGCAGCTCCATCGGAAGATGGCCGGTGTCGTTGTGCGTGAGCAGGGTCCATGGCCGTCCCTGCTTCTGCGCGATCACCGTCAACCCGCAGTGCGACTGGTTCAGGGTCATCCAGCGCCAGTCCGGTGCGGCGAGGACCTCGCGCACGAACCACGAGATCACGAAGTTGTGGGTGATGAGCACCTCGTGCACGTCGCCGGTCTTCCGCACGAGGAACTCGTTGACGGCATCGGACATCTGCGCGCGGCCCGCCTCGATCTCCGCCTCGGTCACGGAGCCGAAGAAGGGCTCGAACACCGCCGGCGTCTCCTCCGTCATCCCCGTCGGCACGCAGTCGAAGAGCAGCGCGGAGGGCTCAGGATCCACGGACGGGAGTCGGCCGGCGATCGCTCGCGCCGTCTCCGCGGCCCGCAGGAGCGGCGAATGCCACACCGCGTCGAGCGGGAGGCCGGAGAGGCGATCCGCGATGAGCTCCGCCTGCCGCTGACCGCGCGGGGAGAGGGGTCCGTCGGCGAGGCCGTGCTCGGCATCCTGATGTTCACCGTGTCTGACCAGATATATGTAGTGCGTCACAACTCGCTCGCTCGCCTCGTCGCCAGCATCCGCCGGTCTTCCTCTTCCACCCTATGTCACGGGCGCCGAGAGCTCAGGCGCCCGCGCGGGTGAGGTCGGCGACCTGTACCCGGGACAGCGTCACGCCCGCGCCCTGCATGAGCTCGTCGACGTGGTCGGTCGCGAACGTGTTCACGATCGGCGCGGCGACCGTGCGCTGCGCGAGCAGCCACGCGATGGACACGGCCGCGACAGGCACGGCGAGCTCCGCCGCGACCTGATCCAGCGCACGCAGCACCTTGGTCCCTCGGCGGTTGAGGTGACCCCGCAGCTGCTCGCCGCGGACGCCGCGGGACGCGACCGCCTTCGTCCGGTGACGGCCGGACAGGAATCCGTGCTCCAGCGCGTGGGACGGCGTCACGGCGAGGTTCTGCGCGCCGGCGACGAGCCGCAGGTCGCCCTCGAACGGCTGCCGACGGACGAGGTTGTACGGCGTGTCGATGACCGTGATACGCGGATACCCCGCCGACGCGAGGATCCGCGCCTCGACGAGCCTCTCCGGCGTGAAGCCGTATGCGCCGAGCGCCCCGATCTTCCCCGCCTCGACGAGCCACTCGACCGTGGCGAGGGTGTCTTCGAGGTTGGTCGTCGCGTCCAGCGTGGCGTCGAGGTACAGCACGTCGATGCGCTCGACGCCGAGCCGGGTCAACGACCCCTCGACGGCACGGACGAGGTTGACCGATCCCAGGCCGGGGTTGTCGGCGTGCGCGCCGATGCGCACGCTCAGGACGACCCGCTCGCGCTGGTCCCGCGACCGCAGCCACTGCCCGAGGATGTGCTCGCTCCGCCCGCCGGAGAACCCGTCCGCGGTATGGATGGCGTTGCCGCCGAACTCCACGTAGCGGTCGAGGATGCCGTGGCTCGTCTCGAGATCGACGTTCCATCCGAACTCCGCGGCGCCGAGCATCAGCGGGAACGTCTCATACCCGGTCTCGCCGAGGGCGGCGCGGATGGACTCCCCCACGCCGGGCCCGACGATCGGGATGGGGGCGGACGGGTGGTCCTCGTGCTCCTGCGGGGCGCGTTCAGCAGGTGTTCCTGCGCCTACGCTGAACAACCGCATACTCTCACCCCCGCCGTGATCGGCCGGAGCCGATCGACATCACTGCTTCGCTGGCACCCCCCGGTGCGTACTTCGAGGGTATGCGACATGCGCGAACGTCCCGACCAATCCGGGGAACGGCGCGCAAACTTCCCATAACGTTTCGATCACGGCACAGACGACGGAACCCGGGCCTCTCCGACGGAGAGACCCGGGTTCCGTGTCATCCGTTGTCTTACTCGGCGGCGTCCTCGGCCGGAGTCTCGTCCGCAGCGGGCGCGTCGTCGAGCACGGGCTCGAGCGACAGCTTGCCGCGGTCGTCGATCTTCGTGATCTTCACGAGGATCTTCTGGCCGACGGAGAGCACGTCCTCGACGTTCTCCACACGCTTGCCACCGGCGAGCTTGCGCACCTCGGTGACGTGCAGCAGACCGTCCTTGCCCGGCAGCAGCGAGATGAAGGCGCCGAAGGTGGCGATCTTCACGACGGTGCCGAGGAACTGCTCGCCGACCTCCGGGTTGGTCGGGTTGGCGATGGCGTTGACCTGGGCACGGGCGGCCTCGGCCGAGGGGCCGTCGGTCGCGCCGATGTAGACGGTGCCGTCCTCCTCGATGGAGATCTGCGCACCGGTCTCGTCCTGGATCGCGTTGATCGTCTTGCCCTTCGGGCCGATCAGCTCGCCGATCTTGTCGACCGGGATCTGGACGCTGATGACGCGCGGCGCGGTGGGCGCCATCTCGTCGGGAGCGTCGATCGCGGCGTTCAGGACGTTGAGGATCGTCAGACGAGCGTCCTTGGCCTGGGTCAGCGCGCCCGCGAGCACCGACGACGGGATGCCGTCGAGCTTCGTGTCGAGCTGGATGGCGGTGACGAACTCGCTCGTGCCGGCGACCTTGAAGTCCATGTCGCCGAGCGCGTCCTCCGCACCCAGGATGTCGGTCAGCGCCGCGTACCGGGTCTCCCCGTTGACCTCGTCGGAGACGAGACCCATCGCGATGCCGGCGACGGGGGCGCGCAGCGGCACACCCGCGTTGAGGAGCGAGAGGGTCGACGCGCAGACGGAGCCCATCGAGGTGGAGCCGTTGGAGCTCAGCGCCTCGGACACCTGACGGATCGCGTACGGGAACTCCTCGCGGCTCGGCAGAACCGGCACCAGAGCGCGCTCGGCGAGGAAGCCGTGCCCGATCTCGCGACGCTTCGGCGAACCAACGCGGCCGGTCTCACCGGTCGAGTAGGGCGGGAAGTTGTAGTGGTGCATGTAGCGCTTGCTCGTCGTGGGCGACAGCGAGTCGATCTGCTGCTCCATCTTGAGCATGTTCAGCGTGGTGACACCCATGATCTGGGTCTCGCCGCGCTGGAAGATCGCGGAGCCGTGCACGCGCGGGATGACCTGCACCTCGGCGTCGAGCGGACGGATGTCCGCCAGCCCGCGGCCGTCGATGCGGGTGCCCTCGGTGAGGATGCGACCACGCACGATCTTCTTCGTGACGGACTTGTACGCCGCGGAGAACTCCAGCGGGGCCGCAGCCGGGAGCGAGCCCGCCTCGGTGGCCTCGATGAGCTCGGCCTTGACGCGGTCCTTGATCGCGTCGTCGGCGTTCTGGCGCTCGGTCTTGTCAGCGATCTGGTAGACGTCGCTCAGCTCGGCGAACGCGCGCTCGGACACGAAGTCGTAGACCTCGTCGCTGTACGCGGGGAAGACCGGGTAGACGCCCGGCTCCTTCGACGCGGTGGCGGCGAGCTCGGCCTGGGCCTTGACGAGCTGGGCGATGAACGGCTTCGAGGCCTCGAGGCCCTGGGCCACGATGGTCTCGTCGGGCTTGGTGGCGCCGGCCTTGATCAGGTTCCAGCTGCCCTCGGTCGCCTCGGCCTCGACCATCATGATCGCGACGTCCTCGGAGCCGTCGGCCTTGGTGACCACGCGGCCGGCGACGATGAGGTCGAACACGGCCTCGGAGACCTGCTCGGCGGTCGGGAACGCGACCCACTGGTCCTCGTGCTGACCGTGACCGGGGATGAACGCGAGGCGCACACCGGCGACGGGGCCGGAGAACGGCAGACCCGAGATCTGGGTGGACGCGGACGCGGCGTTGATCGCGAGGGCGTCGTAGAACTCGCCCGGCGCGATCGAGAGGACCGTGATGACGATCTGGACCTCGTTGCGCAGGCCGTCGACGAACGACGGGCGGAGCGGACGGTCGATCAGACGGCAGACCAGGATCGCCTCGGTCGAGGGACGACCCTCACGACGGAAGAACGAGCCGGGGATCTTGCCGGCGGCGTAGGAGCGCTCCTCGACGTCGACCGTCAGGGGGAAGAAGTCGAAGCCCTCACGCGGGTGCTTGCCCGCGCTCGTGGCCGACAGGAGCATGGTCTCGCCGTCCAGGTAGGCGGCGACGGCGCCCTGAGCCTGCTGCGCGAGGCGGCCGGTCTCGAAGCGGATGGTGCGGGTGCCGAAGCGGCCGTTGTCGAGAACGGCCTCGGTGGCGGTGATTTCAGGACCTTCCAAGAGGTCTCTCCTTCTTTGTTTAGACTCGCGAATCCGTGTGACGCGCGAGCGTGTTCAAAGGAGCGGAACGGAAGGGTTCGGGCGCGCGGGCATTCCCGCGAATCTCGCCTGCGCTGGCCACCAGTAGAAAGTCACCCGACCTGCGCCGAGGAACCCACCACAGGGGACCAGCTTCTCCGCCGATCGCTCCATGAGTCGATGTGAAATTGTCGGGTGACCGGGGTCGCCCTCGACCACACTACCAGCGTGTGCCCAAAAGACCCGGGCTCCGCGCGCGACCCGGTCCAGACACCCGACCGTCACCCGGTGTTCACCGCGCGTGCGCCGGAGCGAGAGAAGGCTCGGCTGTGCTGAGCGCATGCGAATGTCAGTGATCGGATGCGGGTATCTGGGAGCGGTGCACGCCGCGGCGATGGCCTCGCTCGGTCACGATGTCGTGGGGATCGACGTGGACGAGGGCAAGGTCGCCGACCTCACCGCAGGCGCCGCGCCCTTCTTCGAGCCGGGCCTCGCCGAGCTCCTCGAGGAGGGGGTGCGGTCAGGGCGGTTGCGCTTCGCCGCGGATCCGGCGGCCGCTGCCGGGGCGGAGGTGCACTTCCTCGCGGTCGGCACCCCGCAGTCCGCCTCCGGGCCCGCAGCCGACCTCCGCTTCGTCGACGCGGCGATCGACGGGCTGCTCCCGCACCTGCGACCCGGGGCGGTGGTGGCCGGGAAGTCGACGGTCCCCGTGGGCACCGCCGCCCGTCTCGCCCGTCGGATCGCGCAGACCGGCGCGACGCTCGCCTGGAACCCCGAGTTCCTCCGGGAGGGCTGGGCCGTCCACGACACCCTCCGCCCCGACCGTCTGGTGGTCGGCGCCGAGGACACCCCGCAGGGCGCCGCCGCCGTCGACCTGCTCCGCCGCGTGTACGCCGCGGCGATCGACGCGGGCGCGCCCTTCCTCGTCACCGACCTCGCCACCGCTGAGCTCGTGAAGGGTGCCGCCAACGCGTTCCTCGCGACGAAGATCTCGTTCATCAACGCCATGGCCGAGATCGCCGAGGCGGCCGGAGCGGACGTCACCCTCCTCGCCGAAGCACTCGGACACGACTCGCGCATCGGCCGCCGCTACCTCGGCTCGGGGATCGGGTTCGGGGGCGGCTGCCTGCCCAAGGACATCCGCGCGTTCGCGGCGCGCGCCCAGGAGCTCGGACGCGGGGAGGCCGTCGGGTTCCTCCACGAGGTGGACGCCATCAACCTCCGCCGACGGGATCGGGCGGTGCGCCTCGTGGTGGATGCGCTCGGCGGCCTCGTCTTCGGGCGGAGGATCGCCGTCCTCGGTGCGGCCTTCAAGCCCTTCAGCGACGACGTCCGCGACTCCCCCGCCCTGGAGGTGGCCGTGCGGCTGCGCGGACTGGGCGCCGATGTCGTGGTGACCGACCCCGCGGCGATCGAGAACGCCCGCGCACGGCATCCGCAACTCGGGTACGCCTCGTCCAGGGACGAGGCGCTGCGGGACGCGGATGCGGTCGTCGTCGTCACGGAGTGGGACGAGTACCGCCGGGAGCTCCATCCCCAGCACGCCGGCGGGCTCGTGCGGGGCCGCATCGTGATCGACGGGCGGAACTGTCTGGACGCCGACGCCTGGCGGGCTGCCGGCTGGACCTACCACGGGATGGGGCGACGCTGAGGCTTCCCGCCGGTCAGACCACGCTGGCATCCTGCGGCACGGTGGAGCGCCCGAGGTAGACGTAGTCGTCGTGCTTCGCCCGACGCCCGTCCCCCGCGGCGCGGCCGTGCAGTCGTCGCCACACCCACGGGAGCGCGTACTGCCGCCACCAGGCCGCGCGTCCGATCGGCTCGTTCTCGTGCAACGCCGCATCCAGCGCTCCCAGCGCATCGGCGTGCGGCACCCCGAGCACCTCCGCGACGCGATAGGCGAGCACGCGGTGACCCCGACTGCCGAGATGCACGAGGTCCTCGCCCCAGTGCTGTCGCTCCCCCAGCGCCGGGAGCAGATCGGTGTCGATGAGGATCGCACCGGTCCGCGCAGCGACCCCGGCGAGCGCCGTGGCGAAGGCGGAGAAGCGCCGCGCGTACAGCGCCGCCGCGCGACGGGCGGGCAGGAACGGCGTGACCAGGATCACGTCGGCACCGGTCGCGCGCAGCCGCCGTACCGCGGTCTCCAGGCTCGCGGCGAGCGCGGGCACGTCGACGCGGTGCCTCACGAGATCGTTGGCACCCACCAGGACGGTGACCAGGTCGGGGCGGAGTTCGCGCGCCCGCTCCAGCTGCGGTCCGCATACGTCGGCCACGCGCTTCGACCGGATCGCGAGGTTCGCGTAGTGGAGGCCTCCCCGCGCGGCGAGGAGCAGCGCGAGCCGGTCCGCCCACCCGCGGAGCGCCCCATCGGGTCCGGGATCGCAGAGCCCCTCGGTCACCGAGTCGCCGAGGGCGACGATCCGCCGCCAGCGGCGCGCGGGGGCGTGCGGGGCCGGCTCCGGCCGGACGAGGCGGCGAGCGCGCAGACGACGGTCCACGACGTGCAGCGTCTGTGCCTCCTCGAAGTGATCCAGGAGCTGATCTCCGAGGTGCGCCCAGCTCCGGCCCTGCACCGCGCTCCAGCCCGCCTCCCCGAACGCCCGACGCCGGCGCTCGTCTCCGGCGAGCTCGGTCACGCGACGGCGGAGGTCTGCGAGGTCTCCTGGTCGGTACAGCCACCCGTCGACGCCGGGCCGGACGAGGTCGAGCGGGCCCCCTCTGCCTGTGGCGACCACGGGGACACCGCTCGCATGGGCCTCCTGGAGTGTCTGCCCGAAGGTCTCGCTCTCCCCCGGATGCACGAAGACGTCGAAGGAGGCCAGCGCCGCCGCGAGCACCTCCCCGTCGAGCCGCCCGAGGAAGAGGGCGTCGGGAAGCTGCTCCTGCAGCCGCTCCCTCCGGGGGCCGTCTCCGACGATGACGAGACGCGTGCCGGGAATGCCGTGCAGCGCGGCGAGATCCTCCACCTGCTTCTCGGGGGCGAGGCGTCCGACATAGCCGATGACGATCTCGGCTCCCCACTCGGCCCGGAGCGCGCCGCTGCGCCGCGAGGGGTGGAAGAGCTCGGCGTCCACACCCCGCCCCCAGGACCGGATGCGGTCGATGCCGAGCCGGCTCAGCTGCTGTGCCGACTCGGTGGACGGCGCGAGCGTGAGTGTCGCCCTGCGGTGCAGTCGGGCGATGTGGGCATGGGCGATCCCGGTCGTCGCCGCGACGCGGTATCTCTCCGTGTACGCGGCCACGTCGGTCTGGTACGCCGCGACCGTCCCGACACCTCCGCGTTCCGCGGCGAGCAGGCCCCGCCACCCGAGCGCGAACGGCGACGCCAGGTGGACGACGTCGGGACGGAAGCGGTCGAGCTCCGTGCCGATCCTTCGAGCCGTCGCCGCGCCTACGCGGACGTCCCGGTATCCCGGGAGCGGGACGCTGGGAATCGCGGTGACGGGCGCGCCGTGCAGCTCTGCGGGGATTCCGATCGCGGCCGGAGCGAGCACACAGGCGTCATGCCCTCGGCGCTCCAGGTGACGAAGGATCTGCATCACGGATCCGGTCACACCGTTCATGTGCGGAAGGAAGGACTCGGTGACGATCGCGACTCTCACCCCTTCAGGATGGCCGCGCTCCCCGTCCCCGCCGAGGGGAATCGGGGTCGGGCACCGGATGTTCACCGGATGCTGGATCACGGGTCACCGGTTATCCGCGCGTTGGTTCCCGTTCACCGCCCCGGGGCAGAGTGACGCCCGTGCCGACAGACCTGATCGCCGACGTCCTCGCCGGCCCCTGGAGCCTGGCCGCGATGAGCCTGCTCGTGCTCGGTGACGCGTTCTTCGTGGTCGTTCCGGGAGAGATCGCCGTGACCGCCCTCGGCGCCGTGGCGGTGACCACCGGAACGCCCGCGCTCTGGGCGGTGGTGCTCTGCGCTGCGGGGGCAGCGGTGCTCGGCGACGCCTGTTGCTATCTGATCGGCCGCGTCGTCGGCACCGAGCGCTGGGGCTGGATGCGAGGGCGCCGCGTCCGGCAGGCCCTCGCCTGGGCACGCGACCGGCTGGACCACGGCACGGCCACGGTGCTGTTCACCGCGCGCTTCGTGCCGTTCGCCCGGCTCGCCGTGAACCTCGTGGCGGGCGCCTCCCGCATTCATCCGCCTCGCTACCTGGTACTCGTGACCCTGGCCGCGCTCGGGTGGGCGGGCTACCAGGCCGCCGTCGGAGCGATGGTCGCCGCAGTACTGCCCGGGGGCCCTCTCGTCGCCGTCCCGGTATCGGTGGCACTCGCCGTCGCCCTGGGGCTCGGGCTCGACCGACTCACACGGGGACGGGAGCGGTGACCCTCGCCGCACGTCCGGCCGTGCTCTAGGCTCGGGAGCATGAGCACCGAAGAAGGCGCCGGCTCCTCCTCCGAGGACATGAAGCGCAAGTTCAAGGAAGCGCTCGAGAAGAAGAACGCGCACCACCGGCAGGGCGAGGCTCACCTCGACGGCGATTCCGCCGTGCACGCCGCCCACGCCCCGCAGACGCGGCGCGAGTTCCGACGCAAGAGCGGTTGACCGTGAGGATGCGGGAGCCGGCTCGGCCGGGCTCCCGCATCCCGCACGTGCGTGTCAACGACGGTCGCCGCGGAGTCGAGCCCGCTCCTCCTTCGCCGTCATCTCGGCGACGGCTGCTTCCCGCAGCTCCTGCATGTCCGCGTCCTTCCCGCTGCCCGCGGGTCCGTGCGCATCGACGCCGTCGAGCAGGGACTCGTCGAAGGGCAGCTCGCCGCTGAGCACGCGTCGCACACGTCCACGATCGATCTGCTTCGTCCACGTGCCGATCAACACGGTCGCGACCGCGTTACCGGTGAAGTTTGTAAGCGCTCGCCCCTCAGACATGAACCGATCGATGCCCACGATCACACCGACGCCATCGACCAGGTCGGGGCGGTAAGCCTGAAGGCCGCCGGCGAGGGTGGCGAGACCTGCTCCGGTGACCCCGGCCGCTCCCTTGCTCGCGATGATCATGAACACGAGGAGACCGATCTGCTCGCCGATCGTCATCGGCTGGCCCATGCCTGTGGCGATGAACAGCGAGGCCATGGTCAGGTAGATGGCCGTGCCGTCGAGGTTGAACGAGTACCCGGTCGGAACGGTGATGCCCACGACCGGCTTGGAGACGCCGACGAACTCCATCTTCGCGATCAGACGGGGCAGTGCAGACTCCGAAGACGACGTTCCGACGATGAGCAGGTACTCCCTGGCGAGGTACTTCATGAGCGCGAAGATGTTCACCCGCGCGACGGCCCACAGCAGCACCCCGAGAATCACCACGATGAACAGGACGCAGGTGATGTAGAAGGCGACCATCAGCGTGCCCAGGCTCCAGATCGCGGCGATGCCGGTCTTGCCGACCACGGCGGCGATCGCGCCGAAGGCACCGAGCGGCGCCAGCCACAGGATCATGCCGAGGATGCGGAAGACGAGCCTCTGGAGCTGCTTGACCGCCTCCATGATCGTGGCGCCACGGTCGCCGAGCCCCTGGAGGGCGAAACCGACGAGGAGCGCGATCAACAGCACCTGCAGCACGCTTTCCCCCGTGAACGCCGAGAAGAATGTGGTCGGGATGATGCCGAGGATGAACTCCTGTGTCGTCTTGGCCTCCGCCTCGACCGCATCATACGTCGATGAGGCCATGTCGAGTCCGGACCCGGGGTGGATGATGTTGCCCACCACGAGACCGATCGCGAGGGCGAAGGTCGACATGACCATGAAGTACAGCAGCGCGAGTCCGCCGATCTTGCCGACGGTGGCCGCCTTGGCGATCGACCCCACACCGACCACGATCGTGCAGAAGATGATCGGGGCGATCATCATCTTGATCAGGGCAACGAATCCCTTGCCCAACGGCTCGAAAGCTTGTCCGACCTCGGGCCAGACGAGACCGACGACCGCACCGAGCACGACCGCCAGGAGCACCGACACATACAGCCAGGTGTGCCGGTCCCACGATTGCTTCCCTCGCCGCCAGTTGAACTTCGGCAGTGAGAATCCTGTTGTGAGCGCCATCGCGTCCTCCTCGATCATCGACGTCATCGTCCGGTGGGCGGCTGCTTCGCCGCCGATCAGAGTTCACGGTCCTCGACTTCCCGCGTCGGGGCGAGTTGTGGTCGTATTGGTCACGGCATCTGAGCATCGACGATCGGAGGAAGCGATGGCGCGCCCCTCCCGCACCCGCAGCACCGCCTCCCGTGTGTTCGCGGTGCTGCTGGTCGTCGCCGTCGTGGTCGGCATCCTCGTCGCGGGCTTCCTGGTGCTGGAGGCGCAACGATCGATCCGCGCCGAGGCGGAACGGGTCACGGCCGCCACTGCCGTCTCGCTCGCCGCCTCCCCGGACGTGATCGACGGGCTGAGCTCAGAAGACCGCGCGGCAGCCACGCGGGCGCTCGAGCCCTACTCGCTGACCGTCGTCGCCGGTGCGGGGCTCGACTTCATCACCGTGATGACTCCGGACGGCACGCGGATCACCCACCCCGACGCCGACCAGATCGGCGGAACCTACCTGGGCACGATCCCCGCGTCGCCGCGCACGCTCACGGAGGAGTTCACCGGCACCCTAGGACCATCGGTACGGACCATCGTCCCGGTCACCGCGCCGGATGACGACATGATCGGCTGGGTCGCCGCAGGGGTGACGACCGAGTCCATCAGCGACACGCTGATCCGCCGCCTGCCTCTCACGCTCGGCATCACGATCGCCCTCGTCGCCCTCGGTGCCGGTGGCGCGATCATCGCTCGCCGCGTGACCCGCCGAATCGCCGGCGACCTCCCGCCCGGCCAGCTGCGCGACGCCGTGTCGTCGTACGAATCGATCCGCACTCTGGGGGAAGCGCTGCGGGCGCAGACGCACGAACACGGGAACAGGATGCACGCCGCGGTCGCTCTGCTCGAACTCGGACGCCGTGACGAGGCGATCGAGATCCTCACGGAGACGTCCCGTCAGAGCCAGTCCCTCGTCGACCAGGTCACCGCGCGACGCCACGGCGATCCGGCCGTCGGAGCGCTCCTCCTCGGGAAGGCCTCTCAGGCCAGGGAACGCGGCATCGATTGGCGGGTGCATATCGAGCCGGACACCCCACGCACGACCCTGTCGACCGTGGATTCCGTGTCCGTGCTCGGCAATCTGGTGGACAACGCCATGGATGCCGCGGCGAACTCGCAGGACCGCTGGGTGCGAATTTCGCTCCGTCCACACGAGGGCCACGGAGTCGTGCTGGAGGTCTCCGACAGCGGTCCCCGGATCGCGGCGGCCGTGCGCGAGCGGATGTTCGACCAGGGCTTCTCCACGAAGCCCGCCGGTGCGCAGGAGCGTGGCATCGGCCTGGCACTCGTGCGCTCGGTGGTAAGCGGGGCGGGTGGATCGGTGACGGTGACAGACGCTCCGACCACTTTCCGCGTCGTCCTCCCCGCTGCGCGAGATCAGCACGGCCGGCGACGATGATACACACGCTCATCGTCGACGACGATCCACTCACTCTCGAACTGCACCGCGACTACCTGGCCCGTCTCGACGGTTTCGAGGTCACCGGCGAATGCACGGGCGCTCGCGCCGCGATGACGGCCGTGCTCGATCGACCCGACGCATTCGAACTCATGCTGCTCGACATCACGATGCCGGATGGCTCAGGTATCGACGTGCTTCGCGCACTCCGAGGACGCTCCGCCGCCCTGGACGTGATCGCGATCACCAGCATGCGCGACGCCGAGTCGGTGCGGCAGATGGCGGCCCTCGGGGTGTTCCACTACCTCGTGAAGCCGTTCCCGTTCAGCGTTTTCCGCGAGCGGATGGAACAGTACCGCGCGTACCGAGAGCAGGCGCGGTCCACTGAAGGCGAGGCCACACAAGCGGAGATCGACGCGCTGCTCGGCCGCACCACAGGCGCGATCGCGCTGCCGAAGGGGCTCTCGACGACCTCCTTGGACCGAGTCGTCGCAGTGTTGCGCGCTGGTGGCCCCCTGTCGGCACGCGAGGCGGCCGAGCGACTGGGCATGTCGAGGGTCGCGGTGCGCCGGTACCTCGAGCACCTGGTCGCCGAGCGCGTGCTGACACGGGCTGCACGCTACGGCACGCGGGGCCGGCCGGAGACCGAGTACGACTGGAGATGTCCTGGATCGCCTCCCGCCTAGGTGAGCGTGTCGGGGTCCTTCGTGGAGCAGCTGCGGTCTCCCGACTGGATCGCGAGGCTCACGCCGGTGCGCAGGCATGACGCCATCGCACGACGTCCCTCGGACATCGTCGATGGCGTCATGCGTGACTCACTCCCCGGCGAGACCGCCGAGCATGTGACCGAAGGAGCGCCCCTCACCCAGGTAGGTGGCGGGGTCGTACGGGTCGACGACGGCGGCGGCGTCCCGGCGCGCGACCGCCTCGGCGAGTTCCCTCGCTCCCTTCTCGACCCGCTTCGCCAGCGGCGCGACGTCGTCTCCCGCGCCGCCCCAGTCGCTCGACGCCGCGAAGACACCCGTGGAGACGGCCTCGGCATGCAGGTAGGCGAACAGCGGTCGGATCGCGTAGTCGATCGCGAGGGAGTGCCGCGGCGTTCCCGCGTTCGCTCCGATCAGCACCGGCTTCCCGGTGAGCGCGTCCGGGTCGAGCACGTCGATGAACGACTTGAACAAGCCCGAGTAGCTCGTCGAGAAGATCGGGGTGACCGCGATGAGGGCGTCGGCCGAGACGACGGTGTTGATCGCGGTCTCGAGTGCGGGAGGCGCGAAGCCGGTCAGCATGTTGTTCGTGATGTCGTGCGCGTGGTCACGCAGCTCGATCACGTCGACGGTGGCCTCGATGTCGCGCTCCGCGAGCGCCTTCACGGTCTCCGCGGCCAGACGGTCGGCGAGCATCCGGGTGGACGACGGGTTCGACAGCCCCGCCGAGACGACGGCGATGCGACGCGTGGTCATGTCAGGCCTCCTTCCGGCCGAGTCCGAATGCGGCACCGGCGGGCGCCGGCGTGTCCTGGTAGGGCGAGTCCCCGGTGAGGTTGTCGCCGCGGTTCGCGCCGGGACGCGCCTGCCGGGTGGGCCCGTCGCCGTACGTCGCCTGCACGCGCGCGGCGTGGGTCGGCGCGTCGGGCACCGTGGACGGGCGGCCCTTCGCGAGCTCCTTGCGGAGCACCGGCACCACCTCGGCGCCGAGGATGTCGAGCTGCTCGAGGACCGTCTTCAGCGGCAGACCCGCGTGGTCGATGAGGAACAGCTGGCGCTGGTAGTCGCCGTAGTGCTCGCGCATCGCCGCGTACCGGTCGATCACCTGCTGCGGCGACCCCACGGTCAGCGGGGTCATCTCGGTGAAGTCCTCCATGCTGGGGCCGTGACCGTAGACGGGCGCGTTGTCGAAGTACGGGCGGAACTGGTTCACCGCGTCCTGCGACTTCGCGGCCATGAACACCTGGCCGCCGAGACCGACGATCGCCTGCTCGCGCGTGCCGTGGCCGTAGTGCTCGAAGCGCTGACGGTACAGCTCGATGAGCCGCTGGTAGTGCTCCTTCGGCCAGAAGATGTTGTTCGCGAAGAAGCCGTCGCCGTAGTACGCGGCCTGCTCCGCGATCTCCGGGGTGCGGATCGAACCGTGCCACACGAACGGGGCGATGCCGTCGAGCGGACGGGGCGTGGAGGTGAAGCCCTGCAGCGGCGTGCGGAACTTGCCCTCCCAGTCGACGACGTCCTCGCGCCACAGCTTGTGCAGCAGGGCGTAGTTCTCGATCGCGAGCGGAAGGCCCTGACGGATGTCCTGCCCGAACCACGGGTACACCGGGCCGGTGTTGCCGCGGCCCAGCATGAGGTCCATGCGGCCGTCCGAGACGTGCTGCAGCATCGCGTACTCCTCGGCGATGCGGACCGGGTCGTTCGTCGTGATCAGCGTCGTCGAGGTGGAGACGATGAGGCGCTCCGTCTGGGCGGCGAGCGCCGCGAGGAATGTCGTGGGGCTCGACGACCAGAAGGGCGGGTTGTGGTGCTCGCCGATGGCGAAGACGTCGAGGCCCACCTCCTCGGCATGCGTGGCGATGGCCAGCGTCGCCTTGATCCGCTCCTGCTCGCTGGGGGTGACTCCCGTGGTGGGGTCGCGGGTGATGTCGCTGACCGACATGATGCCGAACTGCATCGCCTGCGCGCCTGACTGCTCGCTCATGATTGCTCCGTGTTCTCCGAATCGGATGCTCCACATCCGGTTCTATTCATTTGAATGTAATTGGGTCAACGCGTGCAGGGCAACTTTATTCCCGGCCGGTAGCCTCGGAGAATGAGCACCACCGGAGTCGGGACGACGGGGCCCCACACAGGGCCCGCCCGTAAACGCCGACGCGTGCCCTTCTGGGACAACGCCCGCTACGCCTGCATCGTCCTCGTCGTGCTGGGCCATGCCATCCAGCGCCTCAGCTACGACTCGGACATCGCCTTCGCCTTCTACCTGGCGCTGTACGCGTTCCACATGCCGGCGTTCGCCATCATCTCCGGCTACTTCTCCAAGTCGGGCTCTCCCACCCGGACGCAGATGGCCCGCGTCATCACCGACATCATCCTCCCCTACGTCATCTTCGAGGCGCTCTGGACGCTCACCAAGTGGCTCGTGGAGGGAGAGACCACCCCGAACCCGACGCAGCCCAGCTGGACGCTCTGGTTCCTGCTCGCGCTCGGGATCTTCCGTCTCGTCCTCCCCTACCTCGCGCTGCTGCGCTGGCCGCTGCTGTGGACGATCGTGATCTCCATCGGCGCCGGCTACCTGCCGAACGTCGACAGCACGTTCTCGCTCTCCCGGACCCTGGGCCTGCTGCCGTTCTTCACCCTGGGCTGGTGGCTCCGGGAGAAGAACGTCGTCGACCGCCTCCGTCTCCTCGACGTCCGCCCGTGGTGGAGCCGCGTCCTCGCGCTCGTCGTCCTCGGCACGGCCGGATGGGCCGCGTGGAACTGGCTGCCGCTGTGGCAGGCGGTCGACCTGCGGCACTGGCTGTTCTACGAGGACTCCTACGTCGACCTCGTCGGCGACCAGTGGTGGGCCGGCGGCATCCGCATCCTGCTCATGCTGCTCGCGGTCGTGCTGTGCGCCGCCTTCTTCGCCCTCATCCCCCGCGGGGCGTACTGGTGGACCACATTCGGTCAGTACACGATGTACGTCTACCTCCTACACTCCTTCGTGCTCTACCCGTTCCGCGAGAGCGGCGTGCTGCGCGACCTCGAGCCGACCTGGTTCTGGCTCCCTGCGGTCACGGCGCTCTCGGTGGTCCTCGCACTGCTGCTCGCGACCACGCCCGTGCGGCGGGTGTTCCGTCCGCTCGTGGAGCCGCGGCCGCGGTGGCTGTTCGCCGATCCCGAGCTCGCGTCGCGGGAAGGTCGCCGCAACGATCCGACCGGCTCCCGGCGTCCGCGATGACAGGCGCCCACCCCGCGTCCGAGGTCCGGGATCGGCTCGTCGCCATCGCCGACTCCCAGGGGTTCGCCGCGCACGGGCTCCACGTGCGCATCGGCGACGACACCGCGGATCACCGCTGGACGCCCGATGTCCGTGAGGACGTGCACTCGATCGCGAAGGGCGTCTGCGTCTTGGCCGCCGCCCTCGCCGCCGATGACGGGCTGATCCGCCTGGACGAGAGCGTGGCCACCCTCCTGCCGGACCACGAACTCGGCGACGGCGTCGCTCACGTCACCCTGCGTCACCTGCTGTCGATGTCGAGCGGCATCGACCTGCCGTGGTCGGAGACGCTGATGACGGACTGGCCGGATCTGGCCCGGGAGTTCCTGCGACGGCCATCACGCGGCCGCGTGTTCCAGTACTCCAACGCGAGCACCTACACCGCGATGACCGCTCTCGCGACCCGGGTGGGCGACGTCGGCGACTACCTCTCGACCCGCCTCTTCGCCCCGCTCGGCATCGAGGACGTGGCGTGGTCCCGCTGCCCGAACGGCCGCATCGAGGCGGGTGGCGGCCTGCCGCTCCGCACCGAGGAGGTGGCGCGCCTGGGTCTGCTCATCCGCGATCGCGGCTCCTGGCAAGGTCGTCGGCTGGTCGCCCCGGAGTGGATCGACGCCATGCACGAGGACGGCGTCGTCGCGGGCGTCAACCCGGGCTACGACCGCTATGCGCTCGCGGGCTGGCAGGGTCCGGGGCGGGCGTGGCGGCTGCACGGGGCGCACGGCCAGTTGCTGCTGTTCCTCGGCGACGCGGTGGTGACGGTGACCGCTCACGATCACGCCGGAGCGGACGCCTTCGCCGCGGACGCCGTCGCCGTCCTCGAAGACGTCGCCGTCGGCTGAGTCCTGCTCAGGCGAACAGCTCCGCCCCCACGTACGAACCCGGTCGCGCTCCCGGCGGGATGGCCCAGATGCCCGAGCCCACGTGGCGGATGTACTCGTTGAGACGGTCGGTCGACAGTCGGCGCTGCAGGCTGATGAACTGGGCGGGATCACGCTGGTAGGCCAGGAAGAACAGCCCGGCGTCCAGGCGCCCCAGGGCGTTGTTGCCGTCGACGTAGTTGTACCCGCGGCGCAGGATGCGGATGCCGTCGTTCTGCTCCGGATGCGCGAGCCGGACGTGACTGTTCGCATCGATCTCCGTGCCGCGGAAGTCGGGGGCCGTGAACTCATCGCCTCCGGAGAGCGGTGCCCCGACCCCCTTGTCCCGTCCGATGACCGAGTCCTGCTCGGCCAGGCGCACCCGGTCCCAGGTCTCGATGAGCATGGCGATCTTCCGGGCGACCAGATACGAACCGCCGGCCATCCAGGACGGCTCGTCACCCTCGGCGACCCAGACGTGCTCGGCGAGCGCCGCGGTGTCGTCGGCGAGGATGTTGGCCGTGCCGTCCTTGAAGCCGAAGAGGTTCCGGGGCGTGGCCTGGCTCGCCGTCGTGCGCGAGGTCTTGCCGAATCCGAGCTGTGACCAGCGCAGGCGGGCCCGCCCGAACGCGATGCGGCTGAGGTTGCGGATCGCGTGCACCGCGACCTGGGGGTCGTCGGCACAGGCCTGGATGCACAGGTCGCCGTGCGACGCCGCCGGATCGAGGTCGTCCCCGAGGAAGGCGGGGAGCCGTTCGAGGCCGGGCGGACGCCGAGCGGCGAGACCGTAGCGATCGCCGTCCTCGTTCTCGAACAGCCCCGGCCCGAACCCGAACGTGAGGGTCAGGCCCGCGGCGGGAAGCCCCAGCGCCTCCCCCGTGTCATCCGGGGGCGCTTCGGCGGGACCGTTCACCGCGCCGCTCGCACTCACCTCCAGCCCCTGCGTCATCCGCGCCGCGGCGTACGACCAGTCCTGCAACAGGGAGATGAGGTCGTCCCGATCGGTGCGGGGCATCATGTCGAAGCTCGCGAAGTGCAGGTGGTCCTGCACCGGCGTCGTGATGCCGGCCTGGTGCGCGCCGAAGAACTCGTACCGCGACTCGGCGTCCTCGGCGGCACGCGCACGCCCGAGCGCCATGCCTCCGGCCGTGCCGGCCCCCAGCCCGACGGCCAGGCCGGCGACGCCACCGCCGACGGCCAGCCCGAGCAGCCCGCGGCGGCTGAGACCGCCGCCGGAGGGCTCCGACGGCGGGGCCGCCGGAGTCTCCCGGGCGACGGATTCCGACTCGTTCACGTCCGTGCTCCTCCGTGTGCCGCCGTCAGTCGAGCACCGTGCCGGTGAGCTGCGAGAGCGGCTCGGCGAGTGCGTTGATGAGGTCGGTGAACTCGCGCTTGTCGGCTTCGGTCAGCTCGCCGTACCCCACGAAGCCCTCGGCGAGCGAGCCGTGCGCGGCGAGGGACTCCTCGAGGGCGGTGTATCCGGTCTCGATCTCGGAGACGAGGGCCTCGCCGTCGTCGCCCTGCGCCGCGGCGAAGTCCTGCACCAGCGAGAAGGCCATCTTGGAGCCCTCGACGTTCGCGGCGAAGTCGAAGAGATCCGTGCCGGACCACCAGTCCTCCTCGCCGGAGATCTTGCCGGTGGCCACCTCGTCGAGCAGCGCGATCGCGCCGTTCGAGATGCCGCCGATCCCCTGGTCGTCCAGCGCGGTGGTGAAGTCGTCCGAGTGCACGTAGTCGTACAGCTCCTGCACGTCGGCCAGGAGCAGGTCGCCGTAATCGGCGCGCTCCGCGGGCGTGGACGGCGCCCAGTCCTGCCATGCCGGGGTCTCTCCGTCGGCGTTCAGCGCGTCCTTCGCCGGCACCCAGAGGTCCTTCTCGATGCGGTGGAAGCCGGTCCAGTCCAGACCCTCCGCCACCGCATCGACCTCTCGGTAGTCGATCCGCGGGTCGAGGTCTCCGAGCGCCTCGGCGACGGGCTCGATGCGCTCGTAGAACGCCCTCGTCTGCGGGAAGAGCGTGCGGGCGGTCTCGTCGTCGCCGGACTCGTAGGCGGCCACGAGGTCTTCCACGGCCGGCACGAGCTGCCCGACCTGATCCTTCACGAACGCCCCGTAGAGATCGACGGCCTTCTGCTTCTGCTCAGCGTCGGGGCCGTCCACCGCCACGCGGTCTCCGGTCACCGTGAACGACGCCCGGCCGACACCGTCGCCGACCATGCCCGGCTTGCAGAGCGTGAAGTACTCGCCCGGCTGGGCGACCACCGTGAGGGTGCGGGACGCGGCCGGGGCGATGTTCTCGACCTCGCCGACGATTCGCAGTCCGTCCTCGGCCAGCAGGTAGAACTCGGAGACCTGGTCGGTGTCGTTCGTCACATCGAACGTCAGCGTCCCGCTCTTCGCGGTGGACGCGGAGACGGCGCAGTCCGTGGCGGTGGATGAGACGTCGAACGCCGCCGTCGCCTGGGCATCGCTCTTCGCGACGCAGCCGCTGAGGAGGAGGACGGCGGTACCCGCGGCGGCTGCCGCGGCGAGGACCCGGTGCGAGGTGATCATGCTGCTCCTTGCTGTGTGAGGGAGGACGTCGGGGTGGGGGCGGAGGCGCCGCGCGTCGAAGGGCGTGCCGAGCGCAGGCCGCGGAGGTAGAGCCCGCCCACGACGAGGATGTAGAGGCCCCAGGCGATCACCTGCAGCCAGGTCATGGCGGGCATGAAGCCGACCGTGGCCTGCAGGACGGAGGCCAGCGCGCCGCCGGGAGCGATCGCCGCCGACACGTCGAACGCCCAGCCGAACGGGAAGCCGGCCGCGCCCACGGCGACGGCGCCGGTGACCGGGTCGAGCGGAGCGGCGGCGGTGAACGGGCCGGGAAGCGCGCCCGCCTCCTGCAGATCCATCAGCGCGTAGGCGAGGACGCCGGCGGCGACGATCACGAGGAAGCCGCCCGTCCAGGCGAAGAAGCGCCGCAGGTCCAGGCGCAGCGCCCCGCGGGAGATGAGCCAGCCGAGCACGACGGCCACGGAGAGTCCCAGGACCGCGCCGACGAGCGCCGAGGGGGCGTCGCCGAAGGACTGCACCATCGACCACAGCAGCAGCGTGGTCTCGATCCCCTCGCGGGCGACGGAGACGAAGCCGATCGCGATGAGCGCCCAGAGACCACCCACCGTCAGCGCGCGATCGATGCCGCCCTCCAGGGTCGCCTTCATGGTGCGGCCGGCGCGCTGCATCCAGAAGATCATCCACGTCACCATCGCCACCGCGACGAGGGACAACCCGCCGCCGATCAGCTCCTGGGCCTGGAAGGTCAGTTCGTAGGCCCCGAAGGTCAGGATCGCGCCGATGCCCAGAGCGAGGGCGATCGCGAGACCAACCCCGGCCCACATCTTCGGCAGCGCGTCCCGGCGACCGAGACGGCGGAGGTAGGCGACGAGGATGCCGACGACGAGCGCGGCTTCGAGACCCTCGCGGAGTCCGATGAGGAAGGTGGCGAGCACGGGAGACACTCTCTGACTGACGACTGAGGTAAGGCATCCCTTACCACCGAGACTCTAGCACCGCGACCGGCGCGGCCCCGACACCGCCGCCGGAGGTAATGGAGTGCAACAGAGCGTCCTCCGGCCACATCCCCGACATAGCCTCGGTCCATGGCTGAACTCTCGCTCCCCATCCTCGACCTGTCCCAGCTCGACGACGGCCCCGAGGCCGCGGCGCGCTTCCGCGACGACCTCCGCGCGGCCACTCACGACGTCGGCTTCTTCTACCTCACCGGCACCGGGATCTCGCCGGAACTCGAGGCGCGGCTGCACCAGGCGGCCCTCGACTTCTTCGCCTTGCCGGAGGAGGACAAGCTCGCGATCGAGAACGTCAACAGCCCGCACTTCCGCGGCTACACCCGGATCGGCGGGGAACGGACGCAGGGCAAGGTCGACTGGCGCGAGCAGATCGACATCGGCCCCGAGCGCGAGCCGGTGGACGGTGGCCCCGCCTTCAACCGCCTCATCGGCCCCAACCTCTGGCCGGCCGCCCAGCCCGAGCTGAAGCAGGTCGTCACCGAGTGGCACGACGCTCTGACGGAGATCGCCCGCAAGCTCCTGCGCGCCTGGGCCCTCACTCTCGGGGCCGAGGAGACCTACTTCGACGAGACGTTCCGCGATCCGTCGACCCTCATCAAGATCGTGCGGTACCCGGGCACGAACGAGCCGGAACCGCAGCAGGGCGTCGGCGCGCACAAGGACTCCGGGGTGCTGACGCTGCTCTGGGTCGAGCCCGGCAAGGGCGGGCTCCAGGTCGAGCGTGACGGCGAGTGGGTGTCGGCTCCCCCGGTTCCCGGCGCCTTCGTCGTCAACATCGGCGAGCTGCTCGAGTACGCCACCGGCGGCTACCTCAAGGCGACGAACCACCGGGTGATCTCGCCGCGAGCACCGGAAGAGCGCATCTCGATCCCGTTCTTCTTCAATCCGGCGCTCGATCAACAGCTCCCGCTGCTCGAGCTCCCCGCCGACCTCGCCGCCGAGGCGACCGGGGTCACCGAGGACCCGAGCAATCCGATCCACGCGACGTACGGCGAGAACGCCATGAAGTCCCGGCTGCGCGCACACCCCGACGTGGCGGCCATCCACCACCCCGACCTGGTCCGGACGCCCGCCTGACAGGCTCCGCGACGCGGCATCCCGGACATGACGAAGGCCGCCCCACACCGTGGGGCGGCCTTCTCAAGAATGTTCTGCGCGATTGAACGCTGGGTCCGTGGTGCCTTATCGGCGAAGACCAAGGCGTGCGATCAGCGAGCGGTACCGCTCGATGTCGACGCTCTGGAGGTAGCCGAGCAGACGACGGCGCTGACCCACGAGCAGGAACAGACCACGACGCGAGTGGTGGTCGTGCTTGTGCTCCTTCAGGTGCTCGGTGAGGTCCTTGATGCGCTGCGTCAGCATCGCGGCCTGCACCTCGGGGGATCCGGTGTCACCGGGGTGCGTCGCGTACTCTTCGATGATCGCCTTCTTGACGTCTGCTTCCAGTGCCATAGATTCGATCCCCTCTCTGCTTGTTGCGCGGCGCCCGACGCCTGATGCGTGAGCTCTCTTTATCCGCGGCCGATCGAACGGCAACCTGACGAGTCTACCAGCCCGAACGACCACGGCGGGACACGGGGTCCGGAGCGAGGCGCACCGGTCAACTAGGCTCGGGATGTGCAGAAGAAGATCGCCCTGTGAGCTCCCGACGCGGCCATCTGATCGACCTCACCCCGCTGAAGGCCAGCCCGGCCTTCGCCCGGATGTGGATCGGCTCGACGCTCGCCGGCATCGGCGGTCAGCTCACCATCGTGACCGTGATGCTGCACGTGTTCGAACTGACCGAGAGCACGTTCGCCGTCTCGATGATCGCCGTCGCCGGTCTCTTGCCGATGATCCTCGCCGGTCTGTACGGCGGCATGCTCGCCGACGCGTTCGACCGCCGACGGGTCGCGCTGATCGCGGCCACCGTGACGTTCGCCTCCACCGCGCTCCTCGCCGCGCTCACATGGACGGGGACGGAGACGATCTGGTGGCTGTACGCGCTGAGCATCGTGAATTCGGCGGCGAACTCCGTCGGCATGGCCACCCGGACGGCGATCGTCCCCCGACTCATCCCCCGCCGCATGCTCGCCGCCGCGTCCGCGCTCAACGGCGTCGCGTTCGGACTCACGGTCATGGTCGGCCCCGCGCTGGCCGGACTCCTCGTGGCCCTCACCGGGTACGGCTGGACGTACACGATCGACGTCGTGCTCATGCTGTCGATGTTCCTCGGACTGTGGACCCTCCCCGCCCTGCGCCCCGAAGGCGACACCGTGCGCCCCGGCCTCGCCTCACTCGTCGACGGCTGGCGCTTCCTCCGCCGGGCGGGCAACATCCGGATGCAGTACGTCATGGACATCATCGCGATGACCTTCGGGCAGCCGCTCGTGCTCTTCCCGGCGCTGGGCACCGTGATCCTCGGCGGCGGGGCGTTCACGACCGGCATCCTCACGGCGGCGGTCGCCGTCGGCACCTTCTCCTCGAGCCTGTTCTCCGGCCGCGTGGTGCAGTACCGGTGGCACGGTCGTGGGATCGCCCGTGCCATCGAGGCCTACGGCGCCGCGATCGCCCTGTTCGGCGTCGTCCTCTTGATCGGCGCCTTCTCCGCGACGCCCGCCGGCGAGGACCGGCCGCACGTCCTGCTCATCGTCGCCGCGTGCGTGGCGCTCGCGCTCTCCGGCGCCTCGGACAACATCAGCTCGATCTATCGGAACACCATGATGCAGGCCGCGGTACCGGACGCCATGCGCGGACGCCTGCAGGGGCTCTTCGTCGTCGTGGTGACCGGCGGCCCCCGCGTCGGCGCCCTCTACGCCGGGACCCTCGCGACGCTGACGTCGCTGTGGTTCCCCCCGCTGCTCGGCGGCATCCTCGTGATCGTGCTCGTCGCCCTCCTCGCCCGTCGGCACCCGCGGTTCCGCGCCTACGACGCAGAGAACCCCGAGCCCTGACGGGCCCGGGGTTCGGAGAGGTCTGCGCGCGTCAGTCCTGCTGCAGCGCACCCTGGAGGTCGAGCGTGATCGTGACGTCCTTGCCGACGAGCACGCCGCCGGTCTCCAGCGCGGCGTTCCAGGTGAGGCCGAAGTCCTCGCGGTTGATGACCGTCTTGGCGGAGGCGCCGGCCTTGTAGTTGCCCCACGGGTCGCTGCCGAAGCCGCCGAAGTCGAGCTCGAAGGTGACGGGCTTGGTGATGCCGCGGATGGTGAGGTCGCCGTCCACGAGGAAGTCGCCACCCTCGACGCGCGCGCCGGTCGAGACGAAGTCCATGGTCGGGAAGTTCTCGGTGTCGAAGAAGTCGGCGGAACGGAGGTGCTGGTCACGGCCCTCGTCCTTCGTGTCGACGGAGGTCACGTCGACCGAGGCCTCGACCTTGGCGTCGAGCGGGTTCTCCGGAGCCACGAGCGTCGCGCTCTTCACGCCGAAGGTGCCGCGCACCTTCGAGATCATCATGTGGCGGACGCTGAAGGTCACCTCGCTGTGGGACGGGTCGAGGACCCAGGTGCCGGGGCGGTAACCGGGGATGTCGATGCTGCTCATGATTGCTCCTCAGGAGACGTCGGCCGCGGCGGCGGCGAAGGGATGGCACCGCGATCGTCCGCGGCACCCTTCCGACAACATACATTCATTCGCATGTATTCCCGTGTCGAGCAGAAAGTCCGGAGACATCGAAAGCGCCCCGCACCACAGGGTGCGGGGCGCTTCCGAACGAGGATGTCAGCCGACAGCGACGAGATCGATGATGAAGATCAGCGTCTTGCCGGAGAGGAAGTGCCCTCCCCCGGCCGGGCCGTACGCGAGGTGCGGCGGGATGATCAGCTCGCGACGGCCGCCGACCTTCATGCCGGGGATGCCGTCCTGCCAGCCCTGGATCAGGCCACGGAGCGGGAACTGGATGGTCTCCCCGCGACCCCACGACGAGTCGAACTCCTCGCCGGACTCGAACTCCACGCCGGCGTAGTGGACGGTCACGGTGTCGCCGGGCTTGGCCTCGGCACCGTCACCCTCGATGATGTCGCGGATGACCAGTTCTGCGGGGGCAGGGCCGGTCGGGGCGTCGAACTCGGGCTTTGTGCGATCAGTCATGGCTCCATCCAACCCGACCGCCGCGCGCGCGGTCAACGCGACCGCACCTGCTCACAGCGAACACCTCGTCGAGCCGCCGTGGCCGCCCGTCGCGGAGACCCTTGACACATCCCCGGGGCCGGGTGCACCCTGGTGGCAGATCAACTCAGCGCCCGGGAGACATGCAGGCATCGCCGCAGCACCGGGCGCTGAGTCTGTCCGGAGCGGTCCCTCAGTAGGCCAGCAGCGCGGCGCGTGCCGCCCTCGTGCGGATCAGCAGAGCACGCTCGTCCTCGACCGCGAGCGGGTCGCGACCGGTGATCGCCCGCTGGCGAACCGCCGCCAGAGCCGTCGCGTCCTTGATGAACTCACGCATCAGCGGCCGGCGGTCGCCGCGCAGCTGCGCCGCCCACGCCAGCCCGACCTTGCGCCCGGCGGGCGTGGCGAGCATCGTGACCTCCTCCGGCGTGAACCAGCCGGCGGCCGCGTACTCGGCCAGGCGCGCCCGCGTGAGCCGCGCCTCCTCTCGCCGCAGCGCGACGATCCCGAGGATGAAGCCGATGAACAGCGGCACCTGCAGGGTGAAGTAGAGCCCGAAGAAGTCGGCGAAGGTCGCCGACCCGTTCCACAGGCCGTGCAGGAGGATCGCCCCGACCATGCCGACCAGGCCCGCGCCGGCGGCCGCTCCCGCGGAGGCGTGCCGGCGCGCCACGAGGCCGATCGCGAACCCCGTCAGCGAGGTGAACATCGCGTGGGCGAACGGCGAGAGCACCGCCCGCACGATGAAGGTGACGCCGAGCTGCTCGCCGCCGCCTTCGATCAGACTGATGGCGAAGTACTGGATGTTCTCGGTGAACGCGAAGCCCGCGCCGACGAGCGCCCCGTAGACGACGCCGTCGATCGGACCGTCGAAGGATCGTCGCGCCAGCAGGAAGATGAGGAAGACCCCGAGGCCCTTCCAGAACTCCTCGACGATGGGCGCCTGGATCACCGCGGAGAACTCCTCGGAGCGGATGTCGAACAGCATCGTGAGGCCGATGTCGACGAGGAGCGTGAGGCCGACCGCGGCCACGGCACCCCAGGCGATGGCGAACGCCACGAGACGCTTGGGCTCCGGCTCCCACCGGTCGATCATGCGCACCCCGAGGAAGACGATCGTGAGCGGGATCAACGCCAGGACGAGCCCGATCACCGAGGCGGTCGGTCCGAGCGCCCAGCCGAAGTAGCCGATGAGCGCCAGGAGGAGGAACCCGAGGAAGCCGAACAGCCACAGCGAGATCGTCCGGCCCTTCTTGTTCGGCACCGGGAGAGCCGGCAGCGACTCGGCGGGCGACGGCGCGACGGGAGCCGGTGGCGTGTAGGGCGTCGGCTGCGCGAGGGCCGACGCATAGCCCGGCTGCTGTCCGAACGACGGCGGCAGATACGGCGACTGTGCGTACTGCGCGGCGGAGTACGCACTCGGCTGCGCGGGCGGCGCGGACGGCGGCGTGTACCGGGCGGGCTGCTGGGGGTCGGACGGTCCTCCGAAGGTCATGCTCAAAGCTTATGGGGCACAAGCATCCGCGCCGGGCTCTGGGGGCTTCCTCCACCCGACCGGCCGCACGCACCCGGTAGCGTAGAACCATGCGGTTCGCTCACCTGCGCCGTCCAGACTCCTCCCAGGCGGTTCTCGCCGTGGTGGAGGGCTCGGACGCCATCCTCGTCTCCGATCTCCTGTCCGACGCGCCTGCCACCCTGCAGCAGCTGATCGAGCGAGGAGACGCCGGACTCGACGAGCTCCGCGCCGCCCTGCGCGACAGCACGGCCCCGCGCCACCCGCTGACCGGCTGGGGGTTCGCCTCCGCCGTGATCGCGCCGCCGGCCGTGCTCGCCGTCGGTCTCAACTACGCCGCGCACTCCAGCGAGCTTGGACTCAAGACCGACGCCGCGCCGACCGTGTTCACGCTGTGGCCGAACTCGCTGACCGGTCACGACCAGACCACGTCCTGGCCCCGGAGCCTCAGCGAGGCCGTCGACTACGAGGCCGAGCTGGGCGTGCTCATCGGCACCCCCGCGAAGGACGTGCCGGAGGCGGACGCCCTGACGCACGTGTGGGGCTACACGGTGGTCAACGACATCACGGCGCGGAACATCCAGTTCTCCGAGGCGCAGTGGTCCCGCTGCAAGTCGTTCGACGGCTTCACCCCCACCGGGCCCTTCGCGGTGACCGCCGACGAGATCGCCGACCCGCAGGACCTCCACATCTGGACCGTGGTGGACGGACACACCGTGCAGGACGCCAGCACCGACCAGATGGTGCGCTCGGTGGCGAAGCTCATCGCCCACCTCTCCCAGTCGCTCACCCTGCTCCCCGGCACCCTGATCTCCACGGGCAGCCCCGGCGGCGCCGGCTACTCGCGCGACCCGCAGATCTTCCTCCGCGACCGCTCGACCGTCACGGTCGGCATCGACGGCATCGGCGAGCTCACGACGCACTGCCGCATCCTCGACTGACCCGGACGCGACGAAGGGGACGGGAGCTGTGAGCTCCCGTCCCCTTCGCGTATCCGGTCGACGCTCAGATCTGGATGAGGTCGTCGGGGGTGACGATCGGGATGGCCGCCGTGACCGCCTCCAGGCCCGACAGACGGGCGGGAGACAGCTGCTTGGTGACCTCGTCGCGGGACATGAGTCCGGCCTCGACCACCAGGTCGGCGACGTTGCGGTTGGTCAGTAGGGCCGTCTTGGCCAGGGCGGCGGCCGCCGCGTAGCCGATGAAGGGCGTGAGCGCCGTGATGACGCCGACCGACGCGCCGACCATCGCGCCCAGACGGTCGCGGTTGGCGGTGATGCCCTCGACGCAGTTCACGCGCAGCGTCCACATGGCCTGACGCATCCAGGTGATCGACTGGAAGATCGAGTGCGCGATGACGGGCTCGAAGGCGTTGAGCTGGAGCTGACCGCCCTCGACCGCCATGGTCACGGTCATGTCGGCGCCGACGACCGCGAACGCCACCTGGTTCACGACCTCCGGGATCACCGGGTTGACCTTGCCCGGCATGATGCTGGAGCCGGCCTGGCGTGCGGGCAGGTTGATCTCGCCGAGGCCCGCCTGCGGACCCGACGACAGCAGGCGCAGGTCGTTGCAGATCTTCGAGAGCTTGATGGCGTTCCGCTTGAGCGACGAGGAGAACGACATGAAGGCGCCCGTGTCGCTCGTGGACTCGACGAGGTCGGTCGCCGTCTCCAGGTCGAGTCCGGTGATCTCGCGCAGGTGCTTCAGCACGGCGGGCGCGTAGTCGGGGTGGGTCGTGATGCCGGTGCCGATCGCGGTCGCGCCCATGTTGATCTCGAACATGAGGGAGGCGTTCTCGGTGAGGCGGCTGTGGTCCTCGCCCAGGGTCGTGGCGAAGCCGTGGAACTCCTGACCGAGCGTCATGGGCACGGCGTCCTGGAGCTGCGTGCGGCCGACCTTGAGGATGTCGTGGAACTCCCCCGCCTTGCCGAGGAACGCCACACGCAGGGCGTCCAGCTCGTCGAGCAGCGAGCGCAGCGTCAGCGAGAGGCCGATCTTGACCGCGGTCGGGTAGACGTCGTTGGTCGACTGGCTGCGGTTCGTGTGGTCGATCGGAGAGAGGAAGGCGTAGTCGCCCTTCTCGCGTCCGGCCATCTCCAGCGCGATGTTGGTGATGACCTCGTTCGCGTTCATGTTCGTCGACGTGCCGGCGCCGCCCTGGATGACGCCGACCGTGAACTGGTCGTGGAACTCGCCGTCGATGACGCGCTGTGCCGCGCGGTCGATGAGGTCGGCCCGCTCGGCGTCGAGGACGCCGATCTCCTTGTTGGCCCTGGCGCTGGCCTGCTTCACCATCGCGAGGGCGATCACCAGTTCGGGGTAGACCGAGATGGGGCGCTTCGTGATCGGGAAGTTCGCGTCGGCGCGGGCGGTGTGGATCCCCCAGTACGCGTCGGCGGGAATCTCCATGCTCCCCAGCGAATCGGTCTCGGTGCGGGTATAGGCGGGCGCGGCAGAAGCCATGTCACATCCTCGTGGGTCGTGGCGAACGGAAAAGTGGGGGATGCGACCAGTCTACGCCGGTCCTTGCGGGGTTTTCCGGGAGAACGCCTCCAGGCGCTCCTCCGGGGTCAGCGCCGCCATCCGCGCGATCCACTCCTCCGAGAAGTAGTCGTCGGTCGGCGCGTCGACCACGGGGACGACCGTGTGCGTGAGGGTCTCCGGCCGCACGTGCACGAGCTGGAACGCCTGGGCGGCGTCCATGCCGTTCACCTCCGCCGCCGGACGGGCGACGTTCATGGTGTAGCAGGTCGCGGACGCGACGCTCACCGGGACGCCGGCGAACAGACCGTGTGAGGAGTAGTGCAGGTGGCCGGCGAGGATGCTGCGGACGTCGGTGCCGCGGATGACGGCGGCGAGCTCGTCCTGATGACGGAGCTCGAGGATGTCGAACAGCGGCAGGTGGCTGGGCAGCGGCGGATGGTGCATCGCCAGGATCGTCCCGTGCGGCGCGGGCTCCGCGAGGACGTCGGCCAACCACGCGAGCTGCGCCGGGTCGAGGTCGCCGTGGTGCCATCCCGGGACGCTGGTGTCGAGGGCCACGAGCCGCAGCCCGTCGAGATCCCACACCCCGGTGACCGGCTCTTCGGTGGGCTCGCCGTCCAGGAGCGCCTCGCGCAGCGCCGGGCGCTCGTCATGGTTCCCCGCGACCCAGACCACGGGTGCGCCGAGTTCGGCCGCGACCGGCTCGATCGCCGCACGCAGCCGGCGGTACGCATCCGGCTCGCCGAGGTCGGCGAGGTCCCCGGTGATCACGATGGCGGCGGGAGCGGGATGCACGGCGCGGATCGCCTCGAGCGTCCGCGCGAACGTGTGCTCGACGTCGTACCGTCCCCCCAGCGCGGCCCCGCCGGCCAGGAAGTGCGGGTCGCTGACATGGATCAGGACATGGGACGCGGGGGCGTATCGGCCGAAGACCGGGGGCGTTCCGTTGGTTGCGGACATGCCCTCAGCCTAGGGGCGGGTGCCGACGCCCGTTCCTGGCGCGCCGGAGGCTCAGTGGCCGACGACGATGAGCAGGATGCCGGCGATGACCGCGGCCCCGCAAAGCACGAAGCAGCCGTAAGCGCCCACGAGGGCGAGGGTCTTCTGCGCCTCGGTGAGCGGGCTCTTCCTCGCCGCCTTCGCCGCCTGCTTGGCGGCCCGCTTGAGCTCCTTCTCGGAGATCACCGTGATGGCATCCGTGAACTCCGCCGGACTCACGACGGGGGCCCGTCCGCTGCGCACGAGCAGACGCAGACCCAGGGCGTAGAAGGTGACGATGGCGGCGGCGCCGATGAGCGCGGCGGCGAACACCTGCAGGAAGGCGATCCAGTCGATCGTGACGTTCATGCCGGATCCCCGTTCTGCGACGCGTCGGACGAGGAGGCGCTGCCGGTCTTCGCGGCCTTCGCGTCGGCCTTGGCCTTGGCCTTCTTCTTCGCCTTGTCCTTGGCCTCGGCCTTCGCCTTCTCCTTGGCCTCGGCGCGGGCCTTCGCCTCCGCCTTCGCCTGGGCGATGCGCTGCTGACGACGCGTGGGCGGCGGCGTCTCGGGAACCTCGACCGCGAGGTGGGACTCGGCGACATCGCTCATGGCGTTGGCCGGCGTGACGGCGTTGCGTCGCGAACGCATGTACAGCCCGAGGATGATCACCACCGCGAGCACGGCATCGATGGCCACACCCCAGGGACCGAGCCAGACGACGAGCAGCGCCGCCAGGGCGCCGACCCCTCCGGCCGCGGGCAGGGTCAGCAGCCAGCCGACGCCGATGCGACCGGCCGTCCGCCAGCGGACCGTCGAGCCGCGGCGACCGAGACCCGATCCGATGACCGATCCCGAGGCCACCTGCGTGGTGGAGAGGGCGAAGCCCAGGGCGCTGGAGGCCAGGATCGTCGCCGCCGTCGAGCTCTCGGCCGCGAAGCCCTGCGCCGGCTTGACGTCGGTCAGGCCCTTGCCCAGCGTGCGGATGATGCGCCAGCCGCCGAGATACGTGCCGAGGGCGATCGTGAACGCACAGGCGACGATGACCCAGAGCTCGGGCTCGTGGTGTGCACCGGACTGCCAGCCGATCGTGATCATCGCGAGGGTGATGACGCCCATCGTCTTCTGCGCGTCGTTGGTGCCGTGGGCGAGCGCGACCAGGGACGACGTGAAGATCTGACCCCAGCGGAAGCCGTCGCGCCCGTCGGGCTTGCCGTCGTAGCGCCGGGTGACCGAGTAGGCGATCTTCGTCGCCACGAAGGCGATGATGCCGGCGGTGATCGGGGCGATGAGAGCGGGGAGGACGATCTTCGACAGCACGGCGCCGAAGTCGATGCCGCCGAGGCCGGCTCCCACGAGCGTCGCGCCGATCAGACCGCCGAAGAGGGCGTGGGACGAGCTGGACGGCAGGCCGAGCAGCCAGGTCAGCATGTTCCAGGTGATCGCGCCGATGAGTCCGGCGAAGATCAGTGAGAGGAACAGCTCTGCCCCCGCGGCGAGGATCGCATCCTCCTGGATGATGCCGCCGGAGATGGTCTTGGACACCTCGGTCGACAGGAAGGCGCCGACGAGGTTGAGGAGAGCGGCCAGGAGCACCGCGGTCTTGGGCTTGAGCGCCCCGGTCGCGATGGGCGTGGCCATCGCGTTCGCGGTGTCGTGAAACCCGTTCGTGAAATCGAAGAAGAGTGCCAGCGCGATGACGAGCACGACGATGAGGGCTGCGGTTTCCACCGTTCGCTTTCGGTCTTGAGGAAGAGGGAGATGTCGACGGGATCGACGTGACGAACGAAGAGTTCACCGTGGGTTTGACTTCCGTTTACCGGCCCCGGTAAATCCTGCCACCGTCCCCCGTGCCGGTCAAACTCGACCTGGGATAGCGTGGGACGGTGACTGATGCCCCGATCGCCGCCCGCCGCTCGACCCTCCGCACGCACCACGGCGACACGGTCGACGACCCGTACGAGTGGCTGCGTGCCAAGGACTCCCCCGAGGTCATCGCGCACCTGGAGGCCGAGAACGCGCACACCGAGGCGGAGACGGCGCATCTGGCGGCGCTCCGCGAGACGCTCTTCCAGGAGATCAAGGGCCGCGTGCAGGAGACGGATCTCTCCGTGCCGACGCGACGCGGAGAGTGGTGGTACTACAGCCGCACCGAGGAAGGCGCGCAGTACGGCATCCACTGCCGGGCCGCCGCCGTCGAGGGCGACTGGACGCCCCCGCGTCTCGAGCCGGGGGTCCCGGTACCCGGCGAGGTCGTGCTGCTGGACGGCAACGTCGAGGCGGAGGGGCACGAGTTCTTCTCCCTCGGCGCGTTCGACACCTCCGACGACGCGACGAAGCTGCTGTGGTCGACCGATTTCGAGGGCGACGAGCTCTACACCGTGCGCGTCCGCGACCTGGAGACGGGCGTCACGCTCGCCGACGAGATCCCGGACACCGGGGGCGCGTTCTTCACCCCCGACGGCACCGGCATCCTCTACACGACGCGCGACGATGCCTGGCGCCCCGACACCCTGTGGCTGCACCGGCTCGGGACCCCGGTGTCGGACGACATCCAGCTCTTCCACGAGCCCGACGAGAAGTTCTGGCTCGGCGCCGGGATCACGCGCAGCCGTCGCTACCTCGTGATCGGCGTGGGCTCCAGCATCACGAGCGAGGAGTACCTCGTCGACCTGACCGGTGACATCACCGCGGAGCCGCGTCCGGTATGGCCGCGGCGGGAGGGCGTGGAGTACTCGCTCGAGCACGCGGTCGTGGACGGCGAGGACCGCCTGCTCATCCTGCACAATGACGACGCCCTGGACTTCGAGCTCGTCTCCGTGGCGGCAGACGATCCGCAGGGCGAGCGCCGCGTCGTCGTCGCGCATCAGCCGGGACGACGGCTGCTCGGGGTGGATGCGTTCCGCGACTTCGCCACGGTGGAGTACCGCAGCGAGGGCCTCGAACGGGTCGGGCTCCTGAACTACGCGACGGACGCCGTGGAGGAGCTGCAGTTCGACGAGCCCCTCTACTCGGCGGGCGTCAGCGGCAACCCGGAGTGGCACTCCCCCTTCCTGCGCCTCGGCTACACGTCGTTCGTCACGCCCGGCACGGTGTACGAACTCGACCTCGCGACGCGCGAACTCGTCCTCCGCAAGCAGGTGACGGTGCTCGGCGACTACGACCCCGCCGACTACGGACAGCGGCGGGAATGGGCCTCCGCGGAGGACGGCACGCGCGTGCCGATCTCCCTCGTCTGGAAGCGCTCCTTCGGAGAGCCCGGCGCGACGCCCCGGCCCGTCCACCTCTACGGCTACGGCTCGTACGAGCACTCCATCGACCCGGGCTTCTCCGTCGCCCGACTCTCGGAGCTGGACCGCGGAGTCGTCTTCGCTGTGGCGCATGTGCGTGGCGGCGGCGAGATGGGCCGGCAGTGGTACGAAGAAGGCAAGCTCCTGCACAAGCGGAACACCTTCACGGACTTCGTCGCCTGCGCCCGGCACCTCGTCGACGAGGGCACCACGACCCCGGCCCAGCTCGTCGCAGAGGGCGGCAGCGCGGGTGGTCTGCTGATGGGCGCGGTCGCCAACCTCGCCCCGGAGCTGTTCGCCGGGATCCTCGCGGGGGTGCCGTTCGTCGACGCGTTGACCACGATCCTCGACCCCTCGCTCCCCCTCACGGTGATCGAGTGGGACGAGTGGGGCGACCCGCTGCACGACCCGGAGGTGTACGCGTACATGAAGTCGTACACCCCGTACGAGAACGTGCGCGACGGCGTGGAGTACCCGCGGATCCTCGCGGTGACCTCGCTGAACGACACCCGCGTGCTCTACGTGGAGCCCGCCAAGTGGGTCGCCCGGCTGCGGGAGGCCGGCGCGAAGGACGTACTGCTCAAGTGCGAGATGGTCGCGGGACACGGGGGCGTGAGCGGGCGGTACAACTCCTGGCGCGAGCGGGCGTTCGAGCTCGCCTGGCTGCTCGACACCCTCCACCTCGCCTGACGGCATCGATCACGCGCGACATCAGGCCCGCGCGGCATCAGGCCCGCGCGGCATCAGGCGCGCGCGGCATCAGGCATTCGCGCGGCATCAGGCATTCGCGCGGCATCAGGCAGGCGTGGCTCTCCTGGCCTGATCTCGGGCGGAAGCCTGCACTCCCGTGTCTGACGTCGGCTCAAGCTTCCGCGCCGCATCAGGCGCTAGGGCGTGTCTGACAAAGGTTGAGGGGATCGGTTGAGACGCTGGAGCGGTGACGCGGTTTCGGTTGCTTACGGAT